>NZ_ARQK01000034.1 GCF_000385215.1 Thioalkalivibrio thiocyanoxidans ARh2 | reverse complement strand
ACACGCTCGCGCTCGAGTCGCTTTTGCGTGCGAACAAGGCGCGGTGACTGCCGTGCAGTCATTCTGCACAAGGGAGCCGCAACGCCGTGCGCGCGCAAAAGCGGCCGAGCCCCTTCGGGGTTGGCACCCCAGGTTCCCCGATCTTGCGTTGCGCCGCTTGCGGGTAGAAACACTACCCGCTGCACGACGCGCCTTGTCTCGGAAAACCTGGGGTGTCAACGCGAGTGTGTCCATGGATCAGTGTTTCCCTTAGGAGTCGGCGCGCAGCTTGCGCATCAAGCTGACCATCTCGATCGCGCCCATCGCGGCATCTGCACCCTTGTTGCCGGCCTTGGTGCCGGCGCGTTCGATCGCCTGCTCGATGGAGTCGGTCGTCAGCACGCCAAAGCTGATCGGCAGGTCCTCGGCCATCTGCACCTGGGCCAGGCCCTTGGCGGCCTCACCCGCTACATAGTCGAAATGCGGCGTCGAGCCCCGGATCACACAGCCCAGCGCGATCACCGCGTCATAACGGCCGGAACGCGCCATCGCCTGGGCCGCCAGCGGCAGCTCGTAGGCGCCGGGCACGCGCGCGATGGTCAGGTTCTTCTCCGCCACGCCGTGGCGCTTCAGGGTGTCGACCGCGCCTTCCAGCAGGCGCTCGACGATCAGGCTGTTGAAGCGCGCCAGCAGCAGGCCGTAGCGATGGTTGGCAGCATCCGTGAACTCGCCTTCCAGGGTCTCGATCTCGTGCATGATGTGGTTCCGGTCGGAATGGGACGGGCCATGCGGCCCGCAAACTGCGTAGTGTAGCATCGCGGCGCGCCTAGGGAGACGCTGATCCAATTGCACGTTCGCGCTCGAGTCGCTTTTGCGTGCGAACAAGGCGCGGTGACTGCCGTGCAGTCATTCTGCACAAAGGAGCCGCAACGCCGTTCCCACGCAAAAGCGGCCGAGCCCCTTTGGGGTTGGTACCCCCTGTTCCCCGATCCTGCGTTGCGCCGCTTGCGGGTAGAACCACTACCCGCTGCACGACGCGCCTTGTCTCGGAAAACAGGGGGTACCAACGCGGATGTGCTATTGGATCAGCGTCTCCCTAATGGCCCCGCAGCAGACTTGAGGATAGCGATTCAGGAGGCAGTGGCCGCCCTGCGTGCCCGCACCCTTCGCGCCGAGATCCAGGAATAGACCACCCGCCAGCCGAGCAGGAAGGCCAGGATCGCGGCATACAGCGCGACCTCGCCGTAGTCCGCCCGCGCCAGCCAGAGGAAATGCAGGATCGCCAGCACCCCGGCCACGTATACCCCGCGGTGCAGCCAGACCCATTTCTTCCGGAGCCAGCGCTGCGCCCCGTCGGTGGAGGTCACCGCCAGGGCGAGCAGGATCACCCAGGCGGCAAAGCCGACCATCACGAACGGGCGCTCGGTCAGGTCGTAGAACACCAGTTCCCAGTCGAAGAACAGATCCAGCCCCAGCCAGGTCAGGGCATGCGCGGTCACGTAGCCAAAGGCCACCAGCCCCAGCATCCGGCGCAGCCGAGTGATCCAGGCAAGCCCCGTCATCTGCCGCAGCGGGGTCACGGCGAGTGCGATCAGCAGGGCGATCATCGCGTGCGTGCCGGAGAGCTCCAGCAGCTTCTCGATCGGGTTCGCCCCCAGCCCGCCGAACCATCCGAGCGTACGCAGACCGATCCAGACCGCGGGCACGAGCGAGAGCAGCAGCACGCCCGTCCAGACGCCTCGCGGGGGCTGCCCTCTGCGGCGTTGAGTCGTCGCCACGCCGAACCCGTCAGAAGTACTCGGTCAGGTCCATCCCCTCGTACATCGAGGCGACTTCATCCCCATACCCGTTGAACATCTCCGTACGCCGACGGCGAAACTCGCCAATGCGCCGCTCGGTGCGCTGCGACCAGCGCGGGTGATCCACGTCCGGGTTCACGTTGCTGTAGAAGCCGTATTCATCGGGCTGCGCCTGATTCCACAGGGTCGGCGGCTCGTCCTCGACGAAGCGGATGTGTTTAATGGATTTGATGCTCTTGAAGCCGTACTTCCAGGGCACGACCAGGCGAATCGGCGCCCCGTTCTGGTTCGGCAGCACCTCGTCGTACAGCCCCACGGCAAGGATCGTCAGCGGGTGCATCGCCTCGTCCATGCGCAGGCCCTCGGTATAGGGCCACTGCAGCCCGCCGGAGGTGGCCGGCCGACGCCGCTGGCCGCGCAGGTTGTCCGGGTCGTAAATGCTCTCAAAGGCCACATAGCGGGCATCGCCCCGGGGCTCGGCCTTGTCGATGATGCGGTTCAGCTCGAAGCCGATCCACGGGATCACCATCGACCAGCCCTCGACGCAGCGCATGCGGTAGATCCGCTCCTCTAGCGACCAGGGGCTGATGAAGTCCTCCACCGCGTACTCGCCCGGGTTGTCGCACAGCCCGTCCACCTTGATGGTCCACGGGTCGGTCTTCAGCTGGTCGGCGTAGGTCTTGGGATCGCTCTTGCCCGGGCCCATCTCGAAGAAGTTGTTGTAGCTGGTGATCTCCTCGTACGGCGTCTTCGACTCGTCGGTGGAGAAATCGCTGGGCTCGAAGTCGAGCTCATAGCCGCGCAAGGCGGCCGACGCCGGGACCGCCATACCCAGCCCGCCCAGGGCCAGACCGGCACCCAGTCCAACACCCGCGCGCAGGAATTCCCGCCGTCGCTGGTAGATCGCCTTTGGGGTGATTTCGCTGCGGGCGGGCTCGGAACGACGCCGCGTACGAATCAGCATGGAATACCTCGCCTCTCGTTGTGGCAACCGGGGCTACCCGTCCATCGCGTGCCAGGCAGCCCCGAACCCTTCTCTGTTGGGTGGACCCGGACGCCGCTCCCAAGTTCGATATTCCTCGCACTCTTGCCCCGCGCTCTTACCCCGCGGTCCCGCCCTTCGCCAACGATAAGGAAACCACTATCAGGCATAAGAATTTTCTGCTTGCGTACAGGCCTCGCCGCTATATAAGGCTTTCCTGATGCCGCAGTTACCGGGGTGGCCCGGCCGGCATCCCTGGAGACCCCACATGGACCTCAACCTCGATACCGGTTTTGACAACACCGAAGACCTCGCCGGCCTGTTCGAGAACCCGCTCGTCAACGACCGAAGCCCGAACAAACACGCCGCCCGCCGCACACTCGAACGCATGATGGAAGAACGCGCCCTGCGCGCCCGCCTGCAGGACGACTTCGACCTCGGCCACGCCAGCGACCCGCTGGACTGGTAGCCGAAAGAGGGGTGGCCGATATGGGCCACCCGGCGTTTGTCAACGATGCGATGAGCCCCGCGAATCGCATCAATGCACGACGCCGCCCAAGCCCCCGCCTACTCGTCGTCGTAGCCCGTCAGCTCCACGAACCCGCGCCCGACGGGCTGTCCGTCAGCATCCAGGATATCCACCGCGCCTTCCCAGTAGCGGATCACGGTGTCCATCTCCTGTTCGTCGCGGATGGCGCGCACGGTGAATTCGCGTGGCGCCGAGCCGTCCGGCGGCTCGATGCGCATGGCCCATTCCACCGGATAGCGGTTGCCGGAGGGCTGCGTGGCCCAGCGCCGGGGCTCCAGTTCGACCTGATCCGGCTCCAGCAGACGGTCGTCGGCATCCGGCGGCATCCAGCGGCCCTTGGACAGCGGGTGCGGCTCCCCGCCCTCCGTGCGCAGCTGGTAGTACATCACGTCCAGCCCGTCGTCGAACTGCAACGCGAACCAGTCCCAACCCACCTGATCCTCGGACAGCGCACTGGTGCTCCACTCGCGGTCCATCCAGGCCTGACCGGTCACCGCCAGGCGCCCGTGCTCCGCGCGCTCGACCTCACCGCTCACTTTGAGGCGGGGCATGGAGTAGTAATAGGAGGCATTGCCCGGCTCCGGACCCTTCTGGCTGAGCCCCGCCTCACCCTGGAGGACCGGGCCGCGCAGGGGCTCCAGTTCCAGCGCCAGCCGGTAGTCGTCCACGCTGAAGTCCAGCGTCCAGCGATCCTGGTCCAGATCCGCCAGCTGCCAGTCCTCGGCCCAGACCCGGCCGACCGGCTCCGTGGCGCCCGCCAGCCCCGCCCCGTCGCGCACGAAGCGCTCCTCGGAGGCATGGTGCCCGGCCTCGCGATCGATCACTGCCGTATGTGCCATCCAGATATCCGGGCTGGCCCAGGCCGAATCGTGCCAGCGCGCATCCCCCGCCAATTCCGGCGCCAGCCCGACGCGGAAGAAGGTGATGTGGAAGCCCAGCCGCTCGCCCTCCGGCCCGTCGAGATTGCCGGTCACATACCACCACTCGTTGCGAAACCCCGGGTGCGGCCCGTGGTCACGCGGAAACTCGAACACCCGCGGCGCATCCGCACGCCGGAACCCTTCCGTCTCCTCGCCGCCCAGGGCCTCGCCCACCCGCAGCCCGGACACTTCAGCGTCGCGCGCATCCGGCGGCTCCGCTCCATCACAGGCCGCCAGGAGCACCACGAGCACAACCAGCACCAACAGGC
Organism: Thioalkalivibrio thiocyanoxidans ARh2; assembly: GCF_000385215.1. GTDB lineage: Bacteria > Pseudomonadota > Gammaproteobacteria > Ectothiorhodospirales > Ectothiorhodospiraceae > Thioalkalivibrio > Thioalkalivibrio thiocyanoxidans. The sequence goes on along the minus strand of NZ_ARQK01000034.1, from coordinate 42,616 downwards.
GCAGGACCTGGCATAAGAGTGCCTGTGGGAGCGGGCTTGCCCGCGAAGGGGCCTTGCCAGGGCCTGGCGCAGGCAGGGGCTTCGCGGGCAAGCCCGCTCCCACAGAGCCCGCTCCCACAAAACCCATTCCCACATGCTGCAACCTAACCATCACGGCACCTCTCGCAACGCCGGCACCAGCCGCATGCGCGCCATGCGCCAGGCCGGGATCAGCGCCGCCAGCAGCGCCGCCCCCACGCCCAGGGCGACGGTCTCGGCAATCTCGCGGCCTGCCCAACGCAGGTCCATGCCCCAGCCGAAGGCCTCGCGGTTGATCACCTCGATCAGCAGCCAGCCCATGCCCAGCCCCAGCGGGATCGCGGCCAGCGCGGCGAAGGCACCCAGTACCGCGCCCTGACACACCACCAGCCCGCGCACCCCGCCGGGCAGCAGGCCAAGGCTGCGCAGCGTGGCGAACTCGCGCGCCCGTTCCATCTGCAGGGCCATCAGCGCCCCGAGGATCGCGATGAACGCGACCAGCAGTGTGATCACCCGCAGCAGGTGCGTGATCGCAAAGGTGCGGTCGAAGATCGCCATCGACTCCTGCTCGATATCGCCGGGGCGCGTGACCATGGCCGCCGTCTCGCGCTCGGCCAGCCACGTCTCCAGGCGCTCGACCACCGCGTCGGCATCTGTGCCCTCGGGCAGACGCAGTCCAAACGACCCCACCTCCTCGGCGCCGGCCGTGCCCGTGTAGAACCGCTCGCCCAGCATCAGAACCGTGCCCTGCGGGCTGCCGTAGTCGCGATACACGCCCGCCACCTCGAACACCCGCCGGCCGTCCTCCACGCGGATCTCCAGCCGGTCGCCCACACCCACGTCGTGATGCGCCGCAAAGGGCTCGGTGACCAGTACCGCATCGGTCTCGCGCAGGCGCCGGTCGAGTGCTTCGCCCGTCGCTTCGGCCCGCAGCAGCGGCAGGTAGTCCAGCCAGACCGGATGTGGCTCGACCACGTAGAGATCGATCATCCCGACATCGCTCGGCGTGTCCTGGCTGGAGCCGGTGCTGACCGACTCCGCCTCCGCGATCCGGGCGAGCGTCTCCCCCCAGTCCGCGGGCAGGCGCGCCCCGCTGCGCGCCGCGGCCGGGGCCGCCGGCACCACGTACAGATCCGATGTCAGCGCCTGGCCCAGCCACTGCTCCACGCTGTCGCGAAAACTCCCGACCATCACCGACACGCTGATCGCGGCCGCCAGGGCCAGCGTCAGCGCCGAGGTCGCCGGCGCGCTGCGCGAAAGACTCCGTTCCAGACTGCGCACCCCGATGCGCGGGAGCGTCTGCCCGCGACCGAGCCGCGCCAGACCACGCAGCACTCCGGCCAGCACCAGCGGAAGCAGCAGCACAAAGCCAGTAATCAGCAGGAACAGCGCGACGAAGCTGCCCACCAGCCCCCCGGCCCCAAGCAGCAGCATCACGCCACCCGCCGCCAGCAGCACGATCGCCGCCAAGGCCAGACCGCGCAGGCCCCGGCGCGCCCGGCGCTCCAGCCGCCCGCGCCCAAGGCTGCCGGGGCTGGCCGCCCGCGCCGCCTCCCAGGCCGGGGCCAGCGCCGCCAGCAGCGACAGCCCCACCCCCAGCGCGATCACCGCCAGCAGCGCCAGCGGACGCGGCGTCACCTCCGTCACCGCCACCACAAAGAAATGATCCGTCACCGTCTGCGCGACCTGGCCGACCAGCACCTGCGCGAGGCCGATCCCGACCAGCACACCCAGCAACGTGCCGATCACACCGACCACAAAGGCCTCCAGCATCACCACGCCGAACAGCGCCCGCCGACCGGCCCCTACCAGGCGCAGGCTCGCCAGCACCTCGCGCCTGCGCAGTACCGCGAAGGTCTGCGTGTTGTAGATCAGGAAGGCCGCAATCAGCAGCGCCAGCAGGCTCATCGCCGTCAGGTTGATGCGAAAGGCCTGCGCCAGCTCGCGCGAGGCCTGGTCGCGCGCCGCGACCGGCACGAGTTCCAGGCCATCCGGTAACCGTTCCGCGAAGGCGTCGACTGCGGCATCATCGAGGCGTACGTCGATACGATCGAGCCGCCCCGGCCGACCGAGCAGCGTCTGTGCAGTCGCGATGTCCGTGACCCACAGTGAACCGCCCTCGTCGTCTGCCTCGACCGCCGGTTCGTCACGCTCCGCCTCGCGTTCGAGCAGCGTGACATCGAAGCGCCCGGCGGCGGTCTCGAGTTCCAGGCGGTCCTCGTGCGTCATTCCGGCATCCGCCCACCAGCCACTCGGCGGCAGGATCGTGCCCGGCTCGGTGACCAGCCGCTGAACCGGGGCATCCCCGATATCCGAGGCCGCCCCACGGAACGGGCCCTCGGCCAGCGGATCGACGCCCAGTACATAGATCGTGCGCCCGTCCGGCAACCGCGCAGGCCCCTCCACGATCGGCGCGGCATCGCGCCAGCCGGACAGCCGCAGATCGCGATAATGCGCCTCGTCGAAACCGCGGGCCGGGCCCAGGATCTGGTGGGTGGCCGTTCCCGCCACCTCGTCCATGGAACGGTCGAACGCGCGCTGCGCCGACTGGTTGGCCAGATCCACCGCCAGCACGACGGCCACGGCGATCACCACCCCCACCAGCGTCAGCAACCGCTGCAGCGGACGCCTGCGCCAGTCGCGCAGCCAGGCCTTTACCAGCAGCGAGCTCACGTCGCCGAGGCTTCCGCGGCGCGATCCTGCAAATGACCGTCCTGCATACGCAGCACTCGGTCCAGACGCCCGGCCAGGTCATCGCTATGCGTAACCAGCAACAGCGCGCAGCCGGTCGCGCGCACCTGCTCCAGCAGCAGGCCGAACACCGCCTCGCCGGTGCGCGAGTCGAGGTTGCCGGTCGGCTCGTCGGCCAGGATCAGCGCCGGCCGGTGCACCAGCGCCCGCGCGATCGCCACGCGCTGCTGCTCGCCACCGGAGAGCTGCTCCGGCTCGCGCCCGCCCTTGTCCCCCAGGCCCACAGCCACCAGTTGCGCCGCGGCCCGCTCACGACGCTGCGCGGCATCCAGATCCGTCGCCAGCTCCAGCGGCAGCATTACGTTCTCCTGCGCCGTGAGTGTCGGGATCAGATGAAACGACTGGAACACGATCCCAACCTGCGCTCGGCGCAGCCGCGTACGCGCCGCCTCGTCCAGCCCCGCCAGCGCCTGACCGGCCAATTCCACCGTGCCGGCGTCGACCGGCTCCAGCCCGGCGGCCAGATGCAGCAGCGTGGACTTGCCGGAGCCACTCTCGCCGACGATCGCCACGCGTTCACCGGGCGCCAGCGCCAGATCCACGTCATGCAGCACGCGCCCCTCGCCGGGATAGCCGAAGGCCACCCCGCGCATGCCCAGCACCGGCGCCCCGGGATTGTCTCGTTCTGTCATCGCATAGCCCCTGCCTGGCCGGTCGAACCGTGTCGGAACGGCTGCTCCATGTGCCCCTTCATATCGCTGCAACGCGAAAGCCGCATCCTGTCGAAACAGACCCCTGACGGGAGAGGAATGTTTCAAAACAGCCCCCAAGCGGTTGATTGCGGCCCGACATCCGTTAGAATAAGTCGCATATCCACACACGGGAACGCGCCTTGAAACGCCGATCACGCAGTCGATCTATCTGCGCCTCGCGGTAAGCGCCTCCTTCCCGAACCGGACGCTTCCCGCTGGGCCTCTAAGTACTAGAGCGCCGGGAGCGGCCGGGCCCCAGCCCGATCCCGACCGGACCAAGACACCGCATCCGTGCGGCGCCTTGTGAGGCTGTGTATCCAGCCCCCCTGGCCCGCGGATGACAGCCGGGAGTAGGGCATGGATTTGCATCTGGAACAATCCATCATCGAGCTGAAGGAGCTGCTGCGTCTGGATGACCGCGAAGGCATCCAGGAACTGCTCGACTACACGCGCGTGCAGGATATCGCGCATGCGCTGATGGAGCTGGGCGACGACGACCTGTGCGCGGTGTTCAACCTGCTGGAGCCCGGGCGCAAGGCGGATGTCTTCTCCTACCTCGACACCCCGCACCAGATCCGGCTGCTCGAGGCCTCGCCGAAGGACGACGCCCGTTTCATCCTCTCCGAGATGGAGGCCGACGACCTCACCGGCCTGCTCCAGACCCTGGACCCGGAGACACTGCGCGGCTACCTGCGGCTGCTGCCGTTTCGTGCCATCCGCCGCGCCCTCAAGCAGCTGAACTACCCGGAGGACTCCGCCGGTCGCGTGATGTCCCCGGATGTCGTCGCGGTGGACCCCGACTGGACGCTCAAGCGCGCGCTGGCCTTCATCCGTCGCAACGCGGACGAACACTCGAACAACGTGATCTTCGTGGTCGATCAGGACCGCGTGCTGCTCGCCGCCGTGCCGATCCGGCACTTCCTGCGCGCCTCGGCGGACAGCCCGGTGCGCGAGCTGCTGGGCGAATCCGATCCGATCACCATCCCGGTCTCCGCCACCGCCGTCGAGGCCGCGCGCAAGATCCAGCACTACGACCTGGAAACCCTGCCTGTGGTCGGCGAGACCGGCGAGCTGCTGGGGGTGATCACGGTCGACGACGTAATGGACGTGCTGGAGGCCGAATCCACCGAGGACTTCCACAAGATCGGGGCGGTCGGAACGCTCCCGCTCTCGCCACAGGATGCGAGCCCCTTTCTCCTGTATCGCAAGCGCGTGGGCTGGCTGATCGGTCTGGTCGCGTTCAACACCATCGGCGCGCTGATGATCTCGCAGTACGAGGAGGCCATCGAGGCGCTGGTGGTGCTGGTGTTCTTCCTGCCGCTGATCATCGACTCGGGCGGCAACGCTGGCGCCCAGAGCGCCACGCTGATGGTGCGCGCCCTGGCCACCGGCGAGGTCACGTCCAAGGACTGGCTGCGGCTGTGGGGCAAGGAACTCGGCGTGGCCGTCGGGATCGGCGTGACCATGGGCCTGGCCGTATCGGTCCTCGGCCTGTGGCGCGGCGGGGCCGATATCGCCCTGCTGGTGGCGATCGCGATGACGCTAATCGTCGCGTTCGCCAGCATGGTCGGCATGCTGCTGCCGTTCATCCTCAGCCGTCTGAAGCTGGACCCGGCGACCGCCAGCGTGCCGCTGATCACCGCCATCGCGGACCTCGGTGGCATCATGATCTATTTCTCCCTGGCCGTGGCGATGCTCGGCCTGGCGACTCCGTAGGGGACTGACCGATGAGCCCGACCGACGACGACATCCAGACCCTGCCGCAGACGCTCAAGACCGCGCTGGACCAGCCCACGGAAGACGCGCTCCAGGGGCTTTGCGACGCCCACGCGGGCGCCGACCTGTCGGACGCGCTGGAGGCGCTGCCGGAGGACCGGATGCTGGACTTCTTCCGGCGTCTCGACGTGTCCTGCACCGCCGATGTCTACGCGCACCTGGAGCCCGACCACCAGACGCGCGTGCTGCACGCGCTCGACGAGGACCATGCCAGCCAGCTGATGTCGGCGCTGTCCTACGACGACGCCGCCTCGGTCCTGGAAGGCCTGCACGACGACCACGCCGAATCCCTGCTCGAAACCATGCCGGACGACGACCAGGAGGCGCTGGAGACCCTGCTCGGCTACCCGGAGGAAAGCGCCGGGCGCCTGATGACGCCCGAGTACGCCACCGTGCAGCCGGACTGGTCGGTCGGCGAGGCGATGGACCACCTGCGCGAACACCACGAACTGGCGGAGACGGTAAACACCATCTTCGTGACCACACCGGAGGGCGAACTGCTGGGCTGGGTTCGCCTGAAGGAACTGCTGCTGTCGCGCCCCACCACCAGCGTGCGCGAACGCATGCATACCGATGTCGTCAGCATCGCGGCCGAGGAAGATCGCGAAGAGGCCGCACACCGCATCGGTCATTACGACCTGGACGTCCTCCCCGTGGTCGACGACAGCGGCCACCTGCTCGGCATCATCACCGTCGACGACGTGATGGACGTCCTGCGCGCGGAGACCACCGAGGACTTCCACCGCATGGCGGCGGTCGGCGACATGGTGCTCTCGCTGCGCGACGCCAGCATGAGCCTGCTGTACCGCAAGCGCATCGGCTGGCTGCTGATCCTGGTCGCGGTCAACATCTTCGCCGGCATCGCCATCGGCTACTACGAGGCCGCGATCGAGGCCGTGGTCGCGCTGGTCTTCTTCCTGCCCATGGTCATCGCCTCCGGCGGCAACGCCGGGGCCCAGGCCGCCACACTGGTCGTGCGATCACTCGCGGTGAACGACATACAGCTACGCGACTGGTGGCGCCTCGGCGGCAAGGAAGTCCTGGTCGCCACCGCACTGGGCGTCACCCTCGCCGCCGCCATCTGGGTCTCCGGCAACTGGCTGGGCACCGTCGAGGTCGCCAACGCGATCGCCCTGGGCATGTTCTTCGTGATCATCTTCGGCTCGCTGTTCGGCATGCTCCTGCCATTCGCCCTGACCCGCTTCGGCTTCGACCCGGCCGTGGCCAGCGCCCCGCTGATCACCTCCGTGATCGACATCGTCGGCATCCTGATCTACTTCGGCGTCGCCGTCGCCGTCCTCGGCCTCTGACCCCACCGCCGACCCACTGTAGAAGCAGCCCCTGTGGGAGCAAGCCTTGCGGGAGAGGCCCCTTGTGGGAGCGGGCTTGCCCGCGAAGCCCCCCGCCAAAGTGTGATCCCGACACAGCGCAGCGAAGAGCCGGGATATCCGCCCCCAGCCGAAGCCCCTGGCGCAACCCACCCCGCACAACACCACACAAGCCCCCGAAACTGACAATGTGCGTCAGCTCACATGACAAAAATGGTCACATGAACCCTGTCACAAAGTGACCAAAGCCGTCATGCACCGAGCATCAGGCGAGCTAAATCCGCCTGACTACGGGGCTTTTCACGCAATCGGACGAGTTGGCACCCGCCTTGCATCGGCTAGGACGGATGCCGCTGGGCGGCGCTCCGTCTTCCGTCACACACCAGGGAGTAACAAGATGCATAAAGTTATGCGTGCAGGAATCAACAAACCGAAGGCCCAGCAGGGCTTCACCCTTATCGAACTGATGATCGTTGTGGCGATCATTGGGATTTTGGCGGCGATTGCGCTGCCGGCTTATCAGAACTACACCGTACGCGCTCAAGTGTCCGAAATCATCCTAGCGGCTTCGGCCGGCCGGACAGATATCGCGGAGTACGTGTCCTCGAACGGCGATCTCCCAGCAGATGGATACGGCATTGAAGAACAGGAATCCGACCTCGTAGCCGACTCGGCGTGGACCAACCAGGAAATTCAAGTCACAGCCGGCACTGGTATCCATCCTGATGTGGATGGTGAAACGATCATCCTTCGGCCCGCGGGCTATTCGCCTGGTGATGGAACGGTCAACTGGGAATGCGGCGGCTCCATCCCCGAGCGTTTCCGGCCTGGTACCTGCCGCGACTTCTAACGGAAAAAGTAGGGTAAGGACACCCACTTAGTACTGAGCCCCGGCCTTGTGCCGGGGCTTTTTCTTTCAGGGTGCATCTGTGAGACACCCACTTTCCTCCCAGTTGTCATTAAGGACACCGGACCTGCAGGACACCCACTTTCCTCCCAGTTGGTGGCATCTGCCATCTGTGGGACACCCACTTTCCTCCCAGTTGTCATAAGCCCGATTCGCCGACACCAGCGACACAACTCACTGGCGGTAGGCTCCACACTCCCACTCCGCCCCCTCCCCCCAGGGCCACTAGCCTTCCGCCGGTGTGTTCGCCGTGGCGTGTTATGCCTTGCCAGACGACCGGGATGGCCCGAGGGTCCGCGGCTAATCCACCTCGCCAACTGCACTCACCAGTTAATGTACATACAATAATTGGATGGGGATCGAGTTTGACGCAGACAAGGACGCTGCGAACCTGGCGAAACGCGGGGTCTCACTCGGCGATGCCCTCGGGCTCGAATGGGATACGCTCCTGGCCATGGAAGACCGACGGAAAAGCTACGGCGAACGGCGAATGCTCGGGGACGCCTTGATGGGCGAACGCTTGTATTGCGTCGCATTCACCGATCGATCATCCGTGCGGCGGATCATCAGCCTACGCAAAGCCAACAACCGGGAGATTGTGCGTTATGTCGAAATCACTAACGCTACGTAGCGGTCGTCGGGTCGTCTTGAACGACGCCGACGAAGAGTCGTCCATTCAGGCCGGAATCGATGCGGACCCAGAGACCCGGGAACCTTCCGAAGACGAGACGAAAGCCCTGCGACGCGTGGGTCGCCCGCCTCTACCTGTGACTAAAGAGCGCATCACGATCCGTCTGTCGCCCGACGTCGTGGAGGCATTCCGCGCTACAGGAAAGGGCTGGCAAACGCGAATGGACTCGGCTTTGAAGGACTGGCTCAAGGAACATAGCCCGACGTCTAATAGTCGTTAGTGCCCGGCTGCGGCTCCGGCCGCGGTATGGTGTGCCCAACTGACATCGCGGTGGCATCTGCGGCACACCCACTTTCCTCCCCACCGCTACACGGCCCCTCGCTCAGGCCCCGGATAACCGCTGCGCGCTTTCCGGCATGGCTACTGGATGCAACGCCTTCATGAAATGATCAGAGACGATCGCTCGCGGGGCACCGAGACTACGACGACACCGCTCCCAGGGGCTCCAGGCTTGTGACCAGATATTGCCGGGGCACAGAACGCAAAAGGGCCGCCCGCGGATTCCCTTCCCGGACGACCCTTTAGGGGCTTCCTTGCCCCAGGGCACAATCTAGCACGAGCCTCGTGGATTTCCAGCTGCACACCGAAGAGGCCACTGAACGGTCGTTTTTGCTCCATAGACGGTACTTTTGGATGGAATAAACTGCGGCATCGTAGAACACCGGCGGCATCGTAGGACACCCACTTTCTGAGGGAATCCCTTGCGGTCGCGCCCAAGAGCATCTAGCTTCCGAAATGTCTGATTCCATGGAAGGAGTCCACGATGACCCAACCCCGCTCGTCCCTCGTGTCCATTGAGGACACGCCCTGGTACCACGTCGTCTCCCGCTGCGTTCGGCGCGCCTTTCTCTGCGGCGAGGATCGCGTGTCCGGACACAACTTCGAACATCGCCGCCAATGGATCGAGACGCGGATCCTGGAGCTGGCGGCGATCTTCACGATCGATGTGGCTGCCTATGCCGTGATGAGCAATCACTACCATGTGGTGGTACGGCTGGATCCTGAACGCGCAGCCTCGCTGGATACCGAGTCCGTCCTGCGCCGCTGGACGCGTCTGTTCTCCGGCCCGGAACTGGTTCGCCAATATCTGTCCACTCGGCGGAAGTTGATGTGCGCTGCACAGGTACGGCGAGTCGAGGAATATGCCCAAACCTATCGGGCGCGACTGGCCGATCTATCGTGGTTCATGCGTGTGCTGAATGAATCCATCGCCCGGCAAGCCAACGAGGAGGATGGCGTCAGAGGAAGGTTCTGGGAGGGGCGCTTCAAGAGCCAGGCCCTGCTGGATGACGCGGCCGTCCTGGCGGCGATGAGCTACGTGGACTTGAACCCGGTCCGGGCCGGCATGGTCGAGACACTGGAGCAGAGTGACCACACCTCGCTACAACGGCGCATCCGCCCGGAGGCCAAGGAGGAAAACGGGAACGCGCCGATCGAATCCGCATGCCAAAACCACTCCAGCGTAACCCCGAACGAACTTCGCCCTGAGTGTGAGCTGCGCTCGCTTCCCCGCGCGCCACTGATGCCATTCGATGCGACCGGCCAGTTCGAGCCGGCGATTCCGTTTGCGTTCGAGGATTATCTGGAGCTGACCGATGCGCTGGGGCGTTGCGTACATCCAGCGAAGCGGGGGTCGATCCCTGCGCACCGCCTCCGCCTGCTGGACCAGCTGGGTATGGATGCAGAGACCTTCATCCAGCAATCCAGCCATCTATTGCGGGCGTTCGGCTCGGCCATTGGCGCACCCGAGCATTTGGTGGACCTGGCCGCGCAGCGACAGTGCCGCTACTTGCGGGGAATATCCATGGCCCGGGCGCTGTTCACCCGGCCCGCTGCCTAAGGGGCTGCCCAGCGGGTCGAAACGCCGCCCGGCAGCGCCGGACGCCCATCTTGCTTGCGCTTTGCTTCTTCCGAGCATTGCCGGGGTAACTGGCGAGCGACGCTCGTCCTGGCGGGCGGTGCCGGGCGATCAGTCAGCAGGGTAGCTTGTTGGCGAGGATGCAAAAAGGAAGAGCCCCCCGGGCTTCCATTCCTGGGCGGCTCTAGTGAAGGCGTCCCTGCCTTCGCGCTAAAAAGTAGCACATCGTTTAAGGATTTGTGGATCTATTCCTCATTTTTCACCGAACGGTCTCATCTGCCCCACGAGCGGTATTTCCTCCAATAAACTGACGATTATTCTGCCCTTCGAGGACACCCAGGTTGTCTTGTCACCAGCCCTACCGGGGTTTGTGCGCCAGGATCTGCACGACTGCCCCGCGCCCGGTATGGAAGCGGCCCTCGATAACGTCGCGTTCGCACTCCACGGCCTCTTGAAACTCGAGCCCGTCCAGTTCCTCGATCAGCGCGCTTCGCGTCATCATCAAGTCCGCCACCGGCGGTCCACCAGTCCCCCGCTCCAGCTGCGCCGGGGTATAGGCCTCCAGAATGAACGTCCCACCGGGTCGCAGGGCCGCGACCGTCTCGGCATGCAGGCGGCGCCGAATCTCCGGAGGAACATGGCAGAAGATCGAGACGATCAGATCCCACGAGTCCGGTTCGATCGCATAGTCCGCGAGATCGACCACCAGGGTCTCGATCCGAACACCGCGGTCCTCGGCCAGGCGCTGGGCCTTTCTCAGCCCGACCGCGGAGCTGTCCACCGCCAGCACATCGAACCCCTGCTGCGCCAGAAATACCGCGTTCCGCCCCTCCCCCTCGCCCAGACACAGGGCGCGGCCGCACGGCACGCTGGCCACCGCCATACGCAAGAAATCATTCGGTTTAGTGCCGTAGACATACTCTTCCGCGGCATAGCGCTCGTCCCACATCCGTCATCTCCTTCCATTCACGGGCTTACGTCGATTCATGCCTTCTACCACGCACCTCGAAGTGATACCCGCGGCCGTAGACATCTGCCTTCCGCGTTCCTTACACAGGACACCCACTTTGTGGATGCCCCCCACTTTCCTTGTGCAGGACACCCACTTTGTGGATGCCCACCCACTGTGTAGGACACCCACTTTGCACCCACTGTGTAGGACACCCACTTTGTACGGTGCTCGATAACGTCGCACTTCCTTGTGTAGGGCATCCACTTTGTAGATGCCGGTAGATGTGAGACACCCATATTATGGACGGGTCTTCTGACAGGAACGCATGCCGGCTCGTGTTGCGTGTTGTGGGACACCCACCTTGTGGAGGCGTGGCACGCGTTGTGGGACACCCACATTGTGGAGGGGCTGGGAGCAGGTTGCCGATTGCCGGGGAGCGGAGTTTCGCCTACTCTTGCACGCCTTTCCGGACCGGTTCCGGCGCACGCTGCGCCGCCGAAGCACCGGGTTACCCGCGAACCACCAGACTCCTGAACTGCCATGAGCGCACCGACCTCGATACGCCATCGCCTCGAACACTTTATCGAGGCGCGACTGACCCAGCGCACGATCATCGCAATCATCCTGCTGAATGCCGTCACCCTGGGTCTGGAGACCTCGGAAACGGTGATGGGCTGGATGGGACCGGTGATCATCGCCGCGGACGTGACCATTCTGTCGATCTTCACCGCCGAGGTGCTGATCAAGCTGTTCGTCTATCGCTTCAGCTTCTGGCGCAACCCGTGGAACGTCTTTGATTTCTTCGTGGTGGCGATCGCCCTGATACCGGCCACCGGACCGTTCCAGGTGTTGCGCGTGCTGCGACTGCTGCGCCTGGTGTCGATGGTGCCCAAACTGCGCTTTATCGTGGAGGCACTGTTGCGGGCCATTCCCGGGATCCTGTCCATCATGGGCCTGCTGATTCTGATCTTCTACGTGTTCGCGATCATCGCGACAGGCCTGTTCAGCGACTCGTTTCCGCAAAAATTCGGGACGCTCGGGGCCTCGATGTACAGCCTGTTCCAAGTGATGACCCTGGAAGGATGGTCCGAAGACATCGCACGCCCGGTGATGGGGATCTACCCCTGGGCCTGGGCGTTCTTCGTGCCATTCATCCTGATTGCCACGTTCACCGTACTGAACCTGTTCATCGCGATCATCGTGGATGCGATGCAGCGCATGCACGACCGCGCGATGGAGATCGAGCAGCAGATGATCCACGACAGCGTGCACGAGGAGAACAAGGCGCTGCATTCGGAGATTCACGAGCTGCAGCAGGAAACGGTCAAGCTCCAGGAACGCCTCATCCGCATGCAGAACATGCTGGAGAAGCGGGTGAAGTAGCGGCCTGACGGCCGACGGGCGCACCGTTCGCGTGCGAGCACGCTCCCACAGGGGCCGGGAGGCCCCCCGGGGCTCAATGAGATCAGGCGCTGGCGGCGGCCTGCTCGGCGGCGGGTTCACCCAGGCGCCGGCCGGTGGCATTCAGCACGGCCTGCAGCGTGGCTGCGGTCGTGTCCTCGCCCAGCGCGACACCGACGGAGCGTTCACCGTCGACCTGCACATCCACCGCGGCCATGGCGCGCGCCTCGGTGCCGGATTCCATCGCGTGCTCGTCAAAGTGGCTAACCTTGACCTCCACACCCCGCTCGGCCTTCATCGCGGCGGCCAGTGCCTCGACCGCACCGTGACCCTCTCCCTGCAGGCGCGACTCGCGCCCCGGCGGGCCCATGGTCGCATCCAGCCGTACCACCGGGCCTTCCTTCTCGATCTCGTAGCGCACCAGATCCCAGCCGGCGACCGGCGTCAGGTAGTGCTGCTCGAACAGCTCGTGGATGCGCTGCGAGGAGACCTCGACCTGCGTGGCCTCGGCGTCCTTCTGCACGATGCGGGCGAACTCGATCGCCAGCCAGCGCGGCAGCTCGATGCCGTAATCGCGCTCCAGCACGTGGGACACCCCGCCCTTGCCGGACTGGCTGTTGATGCGCACGACCTCTTCGTAGCGCCGGCCCAGATCGCTCGGGTCGATCGGCAGGTAGGGCACGTTCCAGTGGCCGCCCTTCTCCTTGTAGTGCGCCAGGCCCTTGCGGATCGCATCCTGATGGCTGCCGGAGAACGCGGTGTACACCAGCTCGCCCGCCCACGGGTGACGCGGGTGGATCGGCATATCGGTGCACTCCTTGTACACGTCCATCAGCCGCTCCATGTCGGACAGGTCGATGGTCGGGTCGATCCCCTGCGAGTACAGGTTCATGCCGACGGTGACCAGGTCCATGTTGCCGGTGCGCTCGCCGTTGCCGAACAGCGTGCCCTCCAGGCGGTCGGCCCCGGCCAGTAGGCCCAGCTCGGCCGCGGCCACGCCGGTACCGCGGTCGTTGTGCGTATGCAGCGACACGCAGAAGTGCTCGCGGTACTGCACGTGGTCGCAGAACCACTCGACCTGGTCGGCGAAGACGTTCGGGGTGGCCGATTCGACCGTGGCCGGCAGATTGATCACCACCTTCTGGCCCTGGTCCGGGCGCCAGATCGCGTTCACCGCGTCCACGACCTCGACCGCGTAGTCCAGCTCGGTGGTGGAGAAGCTCTCCGGCGAGTACTGGAAGATCCAGTCCGTCTGCGGGTACTTTGCCGCGTAGTCGCGCACCCAGCGCGCGCCGTTCTCGGCGATCCCGCGGATGCCGTCGCGGTCCATGCGGAAGACCTGCTCGCGCTGCGCCGGGTTGGTGGAGTTGTACACGTGCACCACCGCGCGCGGCGCGCCCTCCAGTGCCGCGAAGGTCTTCTGGATCAGGTCCTCGCGGGCCTGCGTCAGCACCTGCACGTAGACGCCCTCGGGGATGCGGTCCTCCTCGATCAGGCGGCGGGTGAAGTCGTAGTCGATTTGCGAGGCGGAGGGGAAGCCGATCTCGATCTCGGTCAGGCCGATATCCACCAGCACCTCGAAGAAGCGCATCTTCTGCTCGACGCTCATCGGGTGCACCAGCGCCTGGTTGCCGTCGCGCAGGTCCACCGCACAAAAGCGCGGCGCAACTGTGGTGCGCCGGGCCGGCCAGCGGCGGTCCGCCTTGTCGATCGGCGGGAACGGGGCATATTTGGTGTGATCGAAGGCCATCTTGCTTCTCTCCTCGGGCCGCGGCGTTCCGTCGCGGCGATTTGTCCACTTGCACATTATCCTAACGGATCTTCGCGGACAGAACCTTGCTTTTTTCATTCAAAGCCGGCATTTCAAGATGTTTTATTGCTTTGAATAGCCAATCTAGCGCAATATTCCACCATGGAACCGCAACCGCACAAGCTCGACCGCTTTGACCGCCACATCCTGGAGATCCTGCAGGAGGACGCGAGCCTGTCGAACCAGGCACTCGCCGAGCGCGTGGGGCTGAGCCCCTCGCCCTGCCTGCGGCGGGTTCGGGCACTCGAACAGGCCGGCATCCTGATCCGGCGCGTGGCCCTGCTCGACCGGCGTGCGCTGGGGCTGGAGCTGACCGCGCTGATCCACATCGGCATGGACCGCCACACCCCGGAGCGCTTCGCCCGCTTCGAGGAGGCGATCGCCAGCTACCCCGAGGTGCAGCGCCTGTATCTGATTACCGGGCAATCCGCGGACTACATGCTGCAGGTCGTGGTCCCCGACATGGACGCCTATCAGGACTTCCTGCTACGAAGGGTCACCCGGCTGGAGGGAGTGGACTCGGTGCACTCGAGCTTCGTGCTGCGCCGGGTGGTGGACCGTACCTCGCTGCCGCTGGACTACATCCGCGACTAGGAAACACTGATCCGGAGCCCCCGGCGCTCTAGCGCCCGCCGAACTGGGGCAGCAGACGCGCCGGCAGCAGGTGGACCAGGATGAAGCCCAGCATCGCGGCGACGACGATCGTGGGTCCAGTCGGGGTGTCGTACTGGAACGAACCCCAGACGCCGGCGAGCACCGCGAGCATGCCGATTAACCCCGCCAGCAGCGCCATCTGCTCCGGCGTCGACGCGAAGCGCCGGGCGCTCGCGGCCGGGATGATCATCAACGCCGTGATCAGCAGTACGCCCACCACCTGCATCGCCGCCGCGATGACCAGCGCGATCAGCAGCATCAGCCCCAGACGCACGGCCAGCACCGGTACGCCCTCGACCCGCGCCAGCTCCTCATGCACGGTCAGCGCCAGCAGCGGCCGCCAGAGCAACACCAGCAGCAACAGCGCAATGCCACCCCCGATCGCGATCGCCAGAAGGTCACTCGTGCCGACCGCGAGGATGTCGCCAAACAGATAGGCCATCAGGTCCACCCGCAGGCCTTCAATAAAGGTGACCGCCACGATCCCCAGCGACAGCGCGCTGTGTGCGAGGATCCCCAGCAGGGTGTCGGAAGCCAGCTCCTGCCGGCGCTGGAGGATCACCAGCAGCACCGCGATGGCGACACAGACGATGGTCACCATCAGATTGAGGTTGGCCCCCAGCAGGAAGCCGAGCGCCACCCCCAGCAGCGCGGAATGCGAGATCGTGTCGCCGAAATAGGCCATGCGCCGCCAGACCACGAAGGCACCCAGCGGCCCGGCCACGGCCGCCACCATCAGCCCCGCCAGTACCGCGCGGAACAGGAAGTCGTCCAGCCAGGCTTCGATCATCGTTTCGGCGTTCCCTGTCCGTGATGGTGGGCGTGACCGCAGCCGTGCGAACCGCCCGTGCCGTTGTCGTCCAGGTCATGCACCTCGCCGTGCAGGTCGTGGACATGGTTGTGGTCATGCGTGTAGATGCCGATCCCCTGGACATCGGCGGTGGGGAACAGGCGCTGGTATTCCGGGTGGCGCGAGACCTCTTCCGGCCGGCCGGTACAGCAGACATGCTGGTTCAGGCAGATCACGGCATCCGCACCCGCCATCACCAGGTGCAGGTCATGCGAGACCATCAGCACCCCGCAGCCCGTCTCGCGCCGGATGTCATCGATCAGGCGAAACACCTCGCCCTGCCCGACGATATCCACGCCCTGCGCCGGCTCATCCAGCACCAGCAGATTGGGCCGGTTGAGCAGCGCCCGCGCCAGCAGCACCCGCTGCATCTCGCCCCCGGACAGGGACTGCACCGGCTTGTCCAGCAGGTGCGGGACACCCACCCGCTCCAGGTGCGCCAGCAGCTCGGCTCGTGGCGCGCGCTGGCGCAGCGTCAGAAACCGACGCACCGACAGCGGCAGCACCGGTTCGATCTGCATGCGTTGCGGCATGTACCCGATGCGCAGCCCCCGCCGGCGCTTCACCTGCCCCCGCGTCGGCCGCCACAGGCCCAGCAGCACACGCAGCAGGGACGTCTTGCCCGCACCATTGGGGCCGATCACCACCGCGACCTCGGCCGGCGGGATCTGCACCGAGACCCGGTCGAGGATCAGCTTTCCCCCGCGCTCCAGGGAGATGTCACGGGCATCCAGCAACGGGCCTGGATCGCCTTCAGACGCGGGCATAGCGGCGGGGGTTACCTTGTTCATATGGATATACTATAACGTTCATCCAATCGGCTCCGTCACCCCAGGGGAAACACTGATGAAGTAACTCAGTGTTTCCCCTGGGGTCCTCTCTATCGCTCGCGCCATCGCCGCCCGATGGGTTTATTTTCCAGTGAGCTTTCCGGGTCTCCCGGCTCTTGTGATCCCCACCGCTGCCGTTGGGGGCAAGCCACACACCGTCGCGACCATTCTACCGATTCACAGCATCTTCACCGCCCTGTCCAGGCACGCCTTCGCGGGTCGAACGGCTGCCCACGCACGCCGGCGGGGTCCGGGAGCCCCTGCCCCCCTCCCCGCGTTGACGCCGTCCGGTCCATTGACTATCTACAACAGTAAACACGGTTATCCGCCAACGAGGAAGCACACAGCACCCCGAGCCGCTGCAGTGCCGGAACCGTGCGCTCCAGCGGGACAGTACGGCCTGACCCGAGGGATACCAATGGTCGGACAGCTCCTGACGCAAACCTGCGCAATTGGCAGTTGCCGGGCGGCCCTTGGCATGCCCCCTGCCCACGGCCGATCCTGAATGCTTTGGCTCCTTGTGCTCCACATCATCGCCGTGCTGTTCTGGGCCGCAGGGCTGCTGTACCTGTCGCGCCTGCTGACGGGGACCGGAGCCAGGCACATGGAGTTAATTGAGCAGCCGAAGCAACACGACTCCCTGGGCCGCTTCGTTTTCACCCACATCGCAACACCGGCGGCCCTGCTGGCGATCGCCACGGGCACGGGGGTATTCCTTGTGCTCCGCGTCACGGAATTCTGGCTGGTGGCCAAGCTCAGCGTGGTCACGCCGCTGGTGCTGGCCCATGTGGCGACCGGGTTGCTGGTACTGCGCACCGAGCGCGCGGAGGCCGGACCGCTGTGGCGCGGCTACTGGTGGATAGCCGGGGTGCTTGCCCTGCTGATGGTCACCATCGTCTGGATCGTGCTGGCCAAACCCGCGGCCCCGGAGGCACTACCATGGGCTCTCTAGGCAGGCGGCGGGCGCCCGGGTCAGTGCCGGGTTTGCCGCTCGGACGCCTCCCGTGTGACCACGCCCACCGCATTCTCGTACACCAGGCGCCCACCCAGATAGCCGGCGCCCGCGAGCAGGCCTGCGGTCAGCAGCGAGACGTAGATTCCCCAGGGCAGGATGTGGGCCTCCGGTTCGCCCAGGCGCAGCAACCAGTTGAACGAGGCGAGGGACAGCAGCATCACCGCAAGGATGGCATGGCACCAGGCAATGACCATGTGGCGGATGCGCCGCACGGTGACCAGATCCACCAGACCGGCGAGTGCGGCCAGCCACCCGACGGACGCCCCCACCCCCGCGAGCCAGAGCCCCGCCCTGGCCCAGAACGCATCCCCCGTCAGGATCCAGCCTGCGTCGGCGCCCACCAGGCCGATGAGAGCCGCCACCGGAAAATGGACCAGGGCCGGGTGCAAAGGATGGCCATGGATCGCTGCCCTGCTGTGAATGGGTTCACTCGGCATACGCCTGTCTCCGCTCGGCAAGGGGGCGGGTTCGGGAATGGAGTAGCGATGATGTTTCGAAGACTAGCAGCCCCAATGCTTCTCGGCACGCTCCTGGGACTCGCCGGCTGCAGCGGTCCGCTTTCGACCCTCGATCCGGCGGGGCCTTCCGCCGCCACCGCCGCGTTGCTTTGGTGGGGCATGTTTGCCGCGTTCTCGCTGGTTTGGCTGGCCGTGGTGGGCCTGTGGCTGTATGCGATGTTCCGCCAGCCGGCGAGCGATGACCCGGCGCGGGCGCGGCGCATCGAGAAGCGATGGATCATCGGCGGGGGGGTCGCCCTGCCGGTTGTCAGCATCACGGTGCTGCTCGCCTACGGCATCCCCGCGGGCCACTCGATGCTGCCACTGCCACTCGACAAGGGCGAATCCCTGGAGATCCACGTGACCGCGCATCAATGGTACTGGGAGGTAATGTATCCGGAATCCGGCATCGCGCTGGACGATGAGCTTCACATCCCCGCCGGAAAGCCCGTGGATGTGCACCTGCGCAGTGCCGATGTGATCCATTCCTTCTGGGTACCCCGGCTGGGCGGCAAACTGGATGCCGTGCCGGGTCGGACCAACGTCCAGCGACTCCAGGCCGACGAACCCGGCAGCTACCGGGGCCAGTGTGCCGAGTACTGCGGCGTCGGTCACGCACACATGAAATTCACTGTCACCGCGCACACGCCGGAGGATTTCGAAGCGTGGAAACGGCAGGAAACCCAGGGCGATGACTGACCGGGACCCGGATTTCTCCGACCGCGTTACCCGCCTGGAACGGGTCTGGGCGAACCTGCCCGGGCTCGGCACGCTGGCCGCCGTAAACCATACCACCGTCGGTCTGCGCTTCATGGTGACCGGCGCGGCCTTCTTCCTCGTCGGCGGGTTGCTGGCGATGCTGATGCGCACCCAGCTGGCGCTGCCGGAACAGGACATCATCTCCCCGGAGATCTACGGCCAGCTCTTCACCATGCACGGCACGGTGATGATGTTCCTGTTCGCCATTCCCATCCTCGAGGGCCTGGGTCTGTACATGATCCCCAAGCTCATCGGAGCGCGGGATCTGGTGTTTCCGCGCATCAGCGCATTCGGATACTACTGCTACCTTTTCGGCGGACTGATCATCCTCTCCAGCCTGTTTCTCGGCATCGCCCCCGATGCGGGCTGGTTCATGTACACGCCGCTGAGCGGCGAGGAGTTCTCTCCGGGACCGGGATCCGACTTCTGGCTGCTGGGCATCACCTTTGTCGAGATCTCCGCGATGGCCGCGGGGATCGAGCTTACGGTGTCGATACTGCGCGAGCGGGCGAACGGCATGTCCCTGAGCCGGATGCCGCTGTTTTGCTGGTACATCCTGGCGATGGCGCTGATGATCGTGTTCGGCTTTCCGCCGCTGATCCTGGCAAGCGTGCTACTGGAGGTGGAGCGGGCCGCCGGACTGCCGTTCTTCGACGTTGCCGGCGGCGGGGACCCGGTCCTGTGGCAGCACCTGTTCTGGCTGTTCGGCCACCCCGAGGTCTACATCATCTTCCTGCCGGCCGCGGGCATCGTGTCCACGCTGATCCCGGTCTTCGCACAGCGACCCATCGTCGGCTATCGGTGGATCGTGCTCTCGATCATCCTCACCGGGTTCATCAGCTTCGGCCTCTGGGTGCATCACATGTTCACGGTGGGCATCCCCCTGCTGGCCCAGGCGTTCTTCTCGGTGGCGAGCATGCTGGTCGCGGTGCCCACCGGCATCCAGATATTCGCCTGGCTGGCGACCCTGTGGACCGGCCGGGTGATCTTCAGTCTGCCCATGCTCTGGATCTTCGGTTTCCTCGTGGTGTTCGTGGGCGGAGGCCTCACCGGCGTGATGCTGGCGCTGGTCCCCTTCAACTGGCAGGTGCACGACACCCATTTCGTGGTGGCCCATCTGCATTACGTGCTGGTGGGCGGCATGCTCTTCCCGTTGATGGCGGGCCTGTACTACTGGCTGCCGCTTCTGACCGGAAGGATGCCATCGGAGTCGCTCGGGCGGCTCGGGTTCTGGCTGTTCTTCATCGGGTTCAATGCGACCTTCCTGCTGATGCACCTGACCGGCCTGCGGGGAATGCCGCGGCGCGTCTACAGCTATGAGGCCGGGCTGGGCTGGGACTGGCTGAACCTGCTCTCGTCGGTGGGTGGCTTCATCCTCGCCGCCGGCGTGGCGGTGATCATCATCGACGTGATCCTGCACCTGCGCTACGGCCGTCGTGCCCCGCGCAACCCCTGGCGGGCGGATACCCTGGAATGGGCGCTGGACAAACCGCCGCCCACCTACAATTTCGTCAGCCTGCCGACATTCAGGACCCGTCATCCGCTCTGGGAGCATCCGGAGTTGCCCGAGTCTATCGCGTCCGGCCAGCATGCCCTCGCCGGTGCCGAACACGACCGGCGCGAGACCTATGGTTCCGATGCGGTAACGGGCAAGGTGCGGGAGGTGTTTCATCTACCCAGCAATTCCTGGCTTCCACTGCTGGCGGCGCTGTCGCTGGCGGTGGTCTGTGTGGCCCTGCTGGTGCGCACCTATGACGTGGCACTGGTCGGCGTGGTGGCCGCGGCGGTCTTCCTGCTGCGCTGGGGCTGGGTCAACGGCGCTCACCCCGGCATGGCACCGCTCTCCAACGACGAACCGACCGACCCGCCGCTGCACTCGCGCACGACGGACGGCCCCGGTCTGTGGGGCATGGTCGTCACGCTGATGGCAAACGGCACGCTGTACCTTTGCCTGATATTCGGCTGGGTATATCTCTGGACCGTCGCCCCGGAGTGGGTGTTTCCGGAGGATCCTCGCCTGCCGTTGTCGGGGATGCTGGTCAGCGGCGGTCTGCTGGTGATCGCCGCGCTCCTGCAACACCGGGCGGCGAAGCGCCTGGCGGCCGGCAACGCCGCGGGCCTGCAGGCTCGGCTGTGGCAGGCGGCAGGACTGGGCGCCGCCCATTTCGCCGTACTCCTGTGGCTGACCCTCGAGGCGCCCCTGGAACCCACCGGCAATTCCCATGACGCCGTGCTGCTGATGCTGCTCATCTACCTGCTGTTCCACGGGGCCCTGGCGGCACTCCTCACCGCCATGCAGGCGCTGCGCGTGGCGCGCGGATACATCGGCGTGCGCCTGCCCTATGAACCCGTCGTCCTGCGTCCGCTATGGATCTACACCACCGGCATATTCTGGCTGGGCGTGGTGATATTCATACTGCTGCCGGCGGGCTGGGCGCCATGAGGCACCGGGCTGTACATCCCGCACACCTGGTTCTCGGGCTGGTCGTGTGGGCGGTCTGGTTCGTGGCGATGTACGGGGGGCTGTCCGTCGCCTGCGCCGTCGCGCCGCCACCGGTGGCAGACGGCGCGCTCACCTGGGTCAACGGCCTTCTCCTGCTGCTGACGGCATTCACCGCCGCCGCGCTCCTTTACGCAGCATGGCGATGCTGGCTTGCGGCAAGGGCCGAAGACGATGTTTCCGGTGATGCCCGCTCCCGCTTCATCCCCGTTGTCTCCGCCACCGTCCATCTCTCGGCAGCGATGGCCGTGCTCGCGATTGGTGTCCCGACGATCGTCCTGCCGCCATGCCCCTGAGCCGGGCCACCATTACATTGCTCGTCGGGATCACCCTGCTGGCCATGGCCGGGCCCGCGCTGGCGCACAGCCCGCTCACGGGCGACACGCAGGAGCGGCTGGCGGCATGGCTGACGGCCGCGCTGCTCGGTGTTTTCTGGTTGCTTTACGTGGTCGGGATGCGCCGCATCCCTCCGGAACGCTGGCGGAACGTACTGTTTCATGCCGTGGCGCTGCTGAGCGCACTGACGCTGCTGGGCCCGCTGGATGACTGGGCAAAGACGGGCACCGCACCGCACATGGCCCAGCACATGCTGCTGATGGTAGTCATCGCACCGCTGTGGGTGCTCAGCCGTCCCCTGCCGCAGCTGATTGCCGCCGCGCCGGGCCTGTACCACATCCTGTGGGGCCCGTTGTTGCGCATGGTGCGCTATCCCCTGGCCTGCGCCTGGGTGCACGCCGTTGCCATCTGGTTCTGGCACACGCCGCGCTTCTACATGATCGCGGTCGACGACCCATGGTGGCATGCGCTCGAACACGCCAGCTTCCTGCTCACCGCCGGGGTGTTCTGGTGGGCGGTCCTGCGCGGCGCGCCCCGTCACGCGCCCTGGATCCTGCTGGCACTCCTGTTCACACTGATGCACACCGGGTTCCTGGGGGCGGTGCTGGCCTTCGCCCGTGCTCCGTTGTACGGCGAGGCCCGCAGTCTGGTGGATCAGCAACTGGCCGGGCTGATCATGTGGGTGCCCGGTGCCATTCCTTACCTGCTGGCCACGGCATGGGTCGCCTACCTCTGGTACCGGCGCCTGGTCCGGCGCATGGCGTAGGGAAAGGCGGATGGATCGCCATCGCACACGCAGACCGGGCAGAGTCACCGGGATCGATCGCCGCGGGTACCGCGAAAGCCAGGATAGCCTGATTCAGCGGGCTGCAACGCAACGTGAGCGCGCGCCGATCAGGGGTGCTCCCCGCTCGAACAGCAGATCCGCCCCTGATCCGACAGGCTGCTAGACTCAGAAAAACACCCGGGTATTTCCACCGGATCGAGCGAACACCGGCATCCCGCCGCAGGGGAGGCAGCGCATGAAGCCAACCCGCCACAACCGGCCACCGCAGGTGGTGGACTCCGAAACGGGCTGCGAATCGCAGGGCTGGCGCGGCGGACGTCAAGCACGCCGGCACGGGGGGGGACGTCATGACGTCCGAGCCATACCGCCCACCTGCTCGGCGCCTGTCCCGGCACTACGCTCCCAACGCTTCCCGGCATGCGGGTGGCGTGCCGCGCCACTCCCGAACCACCAGCCAGCACGGCCCGGATCCGCTTCCCGATGAACGGCATGCCCATGCTGATCTTCGTGGTCTGTGTCGCAACTGGCGTGGTGGTGTTTTCCGTGATGCTCCATTCCGTCCTTCGGCACCACCGAACGGCCGGCGCCAACGCCGCCAGGTTCCACAGCAACGCCGCCGTCGAAATCGTCTGGACGCTGATCCCGATCGCAATCGTGGTGGCCATGGCGATGCCTGCTATGCGCGTGCTGCTTGCACCGGAAGAGCGCCCCGCCACGCCGGTCGGGGTCACCGGTGATCCCTTGAACGGACATGCCGAACAGTCCGACCAGGCAGCGCGCGTCGTCGGCGATGCGGCGATTCCGCAGCAACGGCTCCGCGAGCTCGAGGACCAGGAGGAGCATTTCCCGCTCGCAGTGGATACCTCGAGGGCAACCCCCAATGGTCAGCCCAAACCCATTTGGCGGACGGCCAGCGAACCGATCCGCCGCGGGTGGCTGCCCGATCGTGCGGTCAAACGCGCCGGGGCGTCCGTGCCGGGGTTGGTCTGCGAACGCGACGCCCGGCGGGACAGTGCCGACGCAGCCGGCGTGCCAGGGCCGGTTGATTCCGCCGGGGTGGACAACATTCGCCTCGATGACAAGGGATGGTGCTGATGAGTGAGGCGCATTGCGAGGCTCTCCACCCTGTGGGATACCGGCACGAGATTGCGCGTCTGCTGGTCCCTCTCCCCCAGAAGCACAGCCACATGCTGTCGCAGGTACGCAGCCGACTCTGCAACAGGTGCATCGCGTGACCATGGACACACCAAGGCTGTTCTTCGTCGGCGTACGGTTCGCGTTCGTGCTCACGCTGGTGGTGATCGTGCTGGGTGTTTATGTTCGCCTGTCGGATGCGGGCCTGGGGTGCCCGGACTGGCCCGGCTGCTACGGCCGCTTGCTCGCCCCGACCCAGCCGGAAGTGGTCGAACAAGCGAATCTCGCCTTCCCCGAACGGCCTGTCGATGTTGCCAAGGCATGGAAGGAAATGGTGCATCGCTATGCGGCAGGGCTTCTCGGTCTCGTGGTCCTGGCCCTGGCGGTACTCGCCTGGCGGACGCGACATCGGCCCGGGCAGCCGGTGGCCGGCCCGATCCTGCTACTGGCATTGATCGTGTTCCAGTCGCTGTTGGGCATGTGGACCGTAACCCTGCAACTGAAGCCGGTCGTGGTCATGGCTCACCTCTTCGGCGGATTCGCCACCCTGCTCCTGTTATGGCACCTGATCCTGGTGACGCGGGACCTCCGTCGCCACCCGGCGGCGACACCGGAGCCCCGATGGGCCGCGCCCCAAGCGCGGACCACGCGCCGGCCACCGCGTCGCTGGCTGCCCCATGTCGCCGCCCTGGCCACCCTGGTCCTGGTGGCGCAGATCGCACTGGGGGGCTGGACCAGCGCCAATTACGCCGCGCTCGCCTGCCCGGACCTGCCGCAGTGCCAGGGACAATGGTGGCCTGAAGCGGACTTTCGCGAAGCCTTCGTGCTGTGGAGGGGGACGGACACGGATTACGAATTCGGCGTACTGGAGGCACCGGCCCGGACCGCCATTCACATGGCGCACCGGATTGGTGCCGTGACCACCGTGGCGCTGCTCGGAGGACTGACCGTGTTCCTTCTCTGGCGTGGTGACCGCCGTACCCGCGTCCTGGCCGGTGTGGCCCTGGTCTTGCTGCTGGCCCAGGCGGGACTCGGCATATCCAATGTGCTGTACCAGGTGCCATTGCCCGTTGCCGTCACCCACAACGCGATGGCGGCGCTGCTACTGCTCGCCATGTTCACCTTGTGGCGCGAGCTGAAACGGACCGAGTCCATGGCCGCCGCCAGCGTGCCGACACCGGACCTGCCGCCTTCGGGCCGGGAATCCCGCATGGAGGTGCCGGCTGCCGGCTCGGCACCTCCACTGCACAAACAAACCAGGGGGTGGACGAGATGAGCCTCAAGGCGCTCGGCGTGACCGCACAGCATGGACTGGGCGGCCACTGGCGGGACTACCTCGCTCTGTGCAAGCCAAAGGTCGTCGCCGTGATGATGTTTACGGCCTGGGTCGGCATGCTGCTCGCGGCACCGGGCTCCTTGCCCTGGCAAGCGTTGCTGTTCGGCACCCTCGGGATCAGCCTGATGGCCGGCTCGGCCGCCGCCCTGAACCACATGCTGGACCGTCATGCCGATGCCCTGATGCAGCGCACCCGACGGCGCCCGCTGCCGTCCGGAAAACTGGACATGGGGCATAGCCTGGTGTTCACGGGTGTGCTCGGCATTTCCGGCTTTGTGATCCTGCTGTTGCTGGTGAACCCGCTCACCGCCCTGCTGACCCTGCTCTCTCTGGTCGGTTATGCAGTGGTCTACACCGTCTTTCTGAAGCGTGCGACGCCCCAGAACATCGTGATCGGCGGTGCGGCCGGGGCCATGCCCCCCTTGCTCGGCTGGACTGCCGTCACCGGCCAGATCGAGCCAATGGCCCTGGTCCTGTTTCTGATCGTATTCACCTGGACACCACCGCACTTCTGGGCACTGGCGATCTACCGAAAGGACGAATACGCCCGCGTCGGCACCCCCATGCTGCCGGTCACGCACGGGGAAGACTTCACCCGACTGCAGATCCTGCTGTACACCGCCCTGCTGCTTGCGGTGACCCTGCTGCCTTTCGGCATGGGGATCAGCGGCTGGCTGTATCTTCTGGCCGCCCTCGGCCTCGGGGGTACCTTTCTGTACCACGCCGTGATGCTCCTGCGCACGCGTAGCCGCCAGCGCGCCATCCGCACCTTTCTGTACTCCATCGTCTATCTGCTGGGCCTGTTCGGGGCCCTGCTCGTGGATCGCTACCTGGGTCTCTGGTTCGCCGCCCTGGCCTGAGCAAGCCCCAGCAATCAGGGTTTCCGTGGCCGCAATCCTCCCTGCCTACCAGTCGCTCTCTCGAGCATCTGCAGCAGACCTTGACCGCCTTCAGACACGCGCATGGCGGCGGGGCTTCCCTTCTCCAGACTGATATACTATAACGTTCTCTAATTCCGATCCGACACCCTGGAGACCCTGCCATGCACTCGCGCCCGCGCCATCCGTTCGGGATTCCACTGCTGGTCAGCCTGCTGGCCATCCTGGGCCTCGCTCTCCCGGGCCTGGCCGCCGCGGACAAGCCACGCATCGTCGCGACCATTCTACCGATTCACAGCATTGTCGCCGCCCTGGGCGAGGACGCCTTCGAGGTGGAATTGCTGGTGCCCGCGAGCGCATCTCCGCACGGCTATTCCATGCGCCCGTCCGAGGCCCGCCGCCTGCAGAACGCGGACATGGTGGTCTGGGTCGGGCCGGAGCTGGAGACCTTCCTGGAACGCCCGCTCCGCCGTGCCGGCGACCGCGAAATCATCAGTCTGATGGACGACCTCGACCTGGACCTGAAGCCCACGCGCGAAGGGGGGGTCTGGGAGCATCACCATGACCACGGGAACGATGGTCACGGTCATGGCGACCATGACCACGATCACAACGGCCATGGCCATGGCCACGACGACCACGGGCATTCGGAAGACCATCATGGCCATCACGACGAGGCCCATGGACACGAGCACGATCACCATCATGGCGACTACGATGCCCACATCTGGCTCTCGCCGGCGATTGTGCGCGCGATCACCGAGCAGCTCGCCGAACGGCTGACGCAGTGGGACCCGGAACGCGCCGAGACCGTGGAGGCCAACCGCGACGCCCTGCTCGAACGCATCGACGATCTGGACGGGCGCCTGGCCCGCCAGCTGGAGCCGGTACGCGACCAGGCCTTCATCGTGTTCCACGATGCCTACCAGTATTTCGAGCAGCACTACGGCCTGAACGCCGCCGGCTCGATCAGCATCGATCCCTCGCGCAGCCCGGGCCCACGGCGCATCAGCGAGCTGCGCGAACGCGTCGCGGATGGCGACGTGGTCTGCCTGTTCACCGAGCCGCAGTTCCGGCCGGCCCTGGCCGAGACCGTGGCCGAAGGCACCGATACACGGCTGGGCGTGCTGGATCCGGTCGGTGCCGAGCTGGAGGCTGGCCCGGAGGCCTGGTTCGAGCTGATGCAGAACATGGCGGACGGGTTTGCCGACTGCCTGGGCAAGGAATAAGCCGTCGGGCGACCCCGAGCGGTGCGTTTCGCTGCGCTCAACGCACCCTACGCGGTTGGTTCAAGGCCGGGGTTCATGCAGTCGCTTCGGGCAAGGCGGCCACCGCCACGCGATTGCGGCCCTCGCCCTTGGCTCGATAAAGCGCCTCGTCGACTCGCCGCAGCAATTCGCTACGGGGCTCGCCCGGGCAAAAGGCCGCCACGCCCAGGCTGATCGTGACCCGGCCGGCCTCCGGGAAGTCATGCTCCGCCACCCGCAGCCGCATCGTCTCGGCGAGCGTTGCCGCATCCGCCGCCTCCGTCCCCGGCAGCAGGACCATGAACTCCTCTCCGCCCCAGCGGCCGAGTACGTCGGCATCACGCAGACGCCCCGCGATCACATGTGTGACCTCCTGCAGCACGACATCCCCCACCGCGTGGCCGAAGGTGTCGTTGACCCGCTTGAAGTGATCGAGATCGAACATCACCAGGGCAAAGCGCGAGCCATAACGTTCCGCGCGCGCGAGCTCCCGGTTGAGCAGCGTCTCGAAATGGTGGCGGTTGGCCACACCGGTCAGGCGATCGTAATAGGCCTGACGCTTCAGCTCGGCATTGGCGCGCTGCAGTTCCAGCTCCGCCTGCTTGAGTTCGGTGATATCCACGGCAGTCCCCGCCACACGGCTCACGCGGCCTTCCTCGTCGGGCACCTGGTAGCGATGCACATGGAGCCAGCGCTCGGTGCCGTCCGCACGACGCAGACGGAAGACATCCTCGATGTGGGCACCCTCCAGTGGGCGATCCAGGAAGCGGAGCTCCACACGTTCGCGGTCTTCAGGATGCACGGCCTCCAGTATTGAATGCGGATCACGGTAGAGGAGGTCGCGGCTCTGCCCCCAGATCCGTTCAAAGGCCGGATTCACGTACAGGATCCCGCTTTCGTCCTGGAGCCAGAACACCTCGTTCACGCTGCCCGCCAACTGGCGAAAGCGTGCCTCGCTCTCGCGCAGGGCTTCCTCCATCGCCTTGCGTTGCGACAGGTCGCGCAGGATGGTCGACACCTGCAGGATCTCGCCCCGGTCGTCGCGGCGCACGATGATCACCTGAGACACCGGGACCTCGCGTCCCTGACCGTCCAGCATGGCCGTCTCGCCCTCCCAGGCACCCTCTCGCATTGCAATCGGGGTGGCCTCGTTCAGGATGCGATCGGCCGCCCACGGGGGATGGAACCGCCGCACGGCAGTCTCGATGGACCGGGCCTCGGACGGGAACCCCCAGGTATTCCAGCCGTCTGCAGCGGTCCACGGCTCGCCCTTCATAGGAGGCAGACCCAACAGGCGGCGGCCGGCAGCGTTCAGGAACTGCATGTCACCGGCAGGCCCGTGCATGGCGACCACGTCGGGCGTATGTTCCAGGATCCCGACCAGACGGCGCTGGTTATCCTCCAGGGCGCGCCGTTCGGTCACGTCCTGCACGGTCCCCACCAGACACTGTTCCACCTTTCCCTGACCCGTCTCGCGTGCCCCCCGGACATGCACGATCCGTTCCACCCCATCCGGCCGCACGATACGAAAATGAAGATCGCAGTCACCCGTCTCCAGGGCGGATTGCAGCTTGGCCCGAACCGCAGAGCGGTCCTCAGCGTGGACCACGCTGAAAAAGCGCTCACTGGTGACCTCGCCCTGACTGAGAGCCAATCCCATTATCCGATAGAACTCGTCCGAGCCACGTGCGCGATCCGTGCGCACATCCCAGTACCAGCTCCCGACATGGGCGATCCGCTGGGCCTCTGCCAGTTCACGGCCCCGCTCGCGCAGGGCCTCTTCCATCTCCACCTGCTCGCTGATGTCGATCATCATGCCGTACCAGGCGATACCGCCATCCGGGCGTGTCTCGGGCGTCGCACGACCCTCGACCCAGATCGTCCCGCGCAGCGGGTGGCGGACTCGGAAACGAACCCGCCAGGGCTCCATGGACCGCGCCGACTCCTCGATGCTCGCCTGGATGCGAGGCAGGTCCTCCGGGTAGACCCGTGCAAAGGCCGCATCCGCGCTGTCCTGAACCAGCCCCGGGCTGAGCCCGAACACGCGCCGCACCCCATCACTGACGAACGGAAACGCGTGCCGCCCATCGGGATACAGATGGTACTGGTAGATCGCCCCGGGCAAATGGGCGGTGGCCTTGGTCAGCTGAATCTCCCTTTCCATCCGGGCGGTCTGGTCCTGGAACGACACCACCACACCATCGACCCGACCGGCCGCATCAAACGTCGGCGCTGCGAAGACGCTCACCGGAAAATGGGAGCCATCGGTCCGCACAAAATAGTCGTCCCAGGGTTCATCCGACTGACCCGTCTCCAGGACCCGGAGGATCGGGCAGGCTTCTTTGGGATAGGGCTCCCCGCCCACCAACGAGTGATGGTTGGTCGAATGCGCATCGCGCCCGAGTGCCTCGGCCTCGTTCTTGAACCCCAGCAGACGGCAGGCCGCCGGGTTAAGAAAGGTGTAGCGGCCGTAACGATCCAGGCCAAATACGCCTTCCGCCAGGCTGGCCAGCAGGCGAGTCTGAAAGGCCTCGGCCGCGCGCACCTCGGTGACGTCCTCGATCACGCCATCGAACACGGGCTCGCCGTCCTCGTCCTGAGTACGATAGGCGGTCACGCGCGCCCGAAAGGCCCGACCGCGCAGCGTCTGCAGGTCGAGTTCACGACCGACCACGCGGCCGTGCATCTCCAGATCGCGACTGAATGCCTCGCGCGCGGCCGGGTCACGATACAGTGCCTGCACCGGGGTTGCGCACAGCTGCACCTCGGACTCGGCTTCAAAGAGCGCCACCATGGCCGGATTGAGCCAGACAAAGCGGCCTTCCGGCCCGGCCGTGTTGCGGTAAACGCCCACCGGCAGACGCCGGAACACGGCCCCGTAGAATTCCAGCTCGCGCTCGTAGCGCCGGGCCTCGGAGACATCGTGAATAATCGAGTAGAGGTAGGTGGTGCCGTCCAGCACCACCGGGCCCGAGTACACCTCGACCTCGCGGATCTCGCCCCCCTTGATGCGGTGGCGGAACCGGAAGTACCGGCGCTCCTCGCTCTTGGCACGCTGCATCTCGACCCGCACGTCTTCGGCCGACAGCGTGTTGATGTCCTGGATATGCATGGCCTTGAGGGTGTCGGCCGTGTATCCGTAGAAGCTCACCGCGGCGGGGTTGGCATCGACAATCCGGCCATCCGCCGGATCGATCAGCAGCTTGGGTGCGGTATTGGCGGTAAAGGTCTGCTCGTAGACCTGCGCGGCGGAATCGCCCCCGGGCATGCGCTGAACGGTCACAACGCGCCCGTCGTCATCCGGCACCAGCGTCAACGTACAGGAGAGCGAGGCCCCTTCGGGCGCAGCCGGCGCGCGCATGTCCACGCTCAGGGGCACCTCGGCTGTGGCCGAACGCTGCAAGGCGTCCGCCAGCGATGGCCGCTGCCCGGGCGCGACGCAGTCGGTGAGGGCAATGCCCCGCAGGTCATCCGGCGAGCAGTCGAGCCATTCCGCCAGGCGGCCATTGACGGTGCGGATGGAACCCGCGGCATCCAGCTGGACCAGACCGACCGCAATGTGCTCGAGTTGGATGGGCTCGGCGTTTTCGGTGCTCGCCATTCAGCTTACCCTGCTCCGGGCCTGGGGCCCGATGGAATCCTTATGTACTCAGTCGCACGACCCGGTTGCGCCCGCCCTCCTTGGCAGCATACATGGCCTCGTCGGCGCGCTTCACCCAGTCCTTGACGGGTTCGCCGGGCCGGTACTCCGCCACCCCCAGACTGATCGTGACAAGGCCCACACAGGGGAAGGTCGTGGTAGTGACCTGCTCGCGCAGCTGTTCGGCCACATGCTGACCACGCTCCGCGTCCGTTCCGGGCAGCAGGACCACAAATTCCTCGCCGCCCCAGCGCCCCAGTATGTCCGCCTCGCGCAGACGCCCCTTCAGGGCTTGAACCAGGCAGCGCAGGACTTCATCGCCCACTTCATGGCCGAAGGTATCATTGATGCGCTTGAAATGGTCAATATCGAGCAGCAGTAGCGAACAGGGGTGCTCGTAGCGCTGCGCGCGCCGCGCCTCCTGCTCCAGCAGGCTCTCGAAATAACCGCGGTTGGCGGCATCGGTCAGCGTGTCGTAGAAGGCCTGATGCTCCAGGGCGGCCTCGAGTTCCTTCTGCCGCGTGATGTCGTGGAACATCGCGATGTAGTACTCGATCTCGCCCTGATCGTCGCGGATCGCGGTAACGATCTCGTGCAGCGGGAAGATCTCGCCATTCTTCCGGCGGTTCCAGATCTCGCCCTGCCAGTGCCCTGTCTCGCGCACCGTGCGGAACATCTGTTCGTAGAAGTCGCGATCCTGACGCCCGGAATTCAGGATGCGCGGGTTCGCCCCCACGGCCTCCTCCTCGGTGTATCCCGTGAGCTGCGTAAACGTCGCGTTCACGCGCTGGATGGTGCCTTCAACGTCCGAGATGAAGATGGCCTGGCTGGTCTCGAAGGTCGCCGCGAGCAGGCGCTGTTCCTGCTCCAGGTGGTGCTGTTCGGTAATGTCCTGCACCGTGCCCACCATGCGCTCGGGCGCGCCCGAGGAGCCGAACTCCACGGAAGCACGCTCGCGCACCACGCGCTCGGTCCCATCCGGTCGCACGATGCGGTGGATCACATCGAACTGCTCGAGCCCGGCCAGCGCGCGGTCCACGGCTGCCTGGACACGATCACGATCCTCCGGGTGGACCGCCTGCATGAACGCCCCGTGCGTGCCCTCCCAGCGGCATCGTTCCATCCCGAAGATGCGATAGACCTCGTCCGACCAGCGAATCTCCTGTTTCCGGAAATCCCTGACCCAATTGCCGACATGCGCGATGCGTTGTGCCAGGGCCAGTTCCTGCTCGCTGCGGTGCAGCGCATGCTCGGCACGCACCCGCTGCGTGATGTCCAGGATCACGCCGTGCCAGAGCACACTGCCATCGTCCAGGGCCTCCGGACTTGAGTGGCCCTCCAGCCAGATCTCGCCACGTTCGGGACTCAGCACGCGATAGCGCTGCAGCCAGGGCTCCAGCGATCGCATCGACGCCTCGATGCTTGCCCGGATACGCTCCACGTCCTCCGGATGGATCACCCGAAACACTGCCTCGGCATCGCGCATCGCCTCCTCGGGTGTGATGCCGAATATATCGCTCATCCCCTCGCTGGCGTACGGGAAGCAGCCGCGCCCGTCGGGGTGCTGGCGGTACTGGTAGATCGCGCCGGGCAGGTTGCGGGCAATCTTTTCCAGGTGGCGTTCGGTCGCGACCCGTGCGCCGACGTCCTGAAAGGCACCCACCAGTTCGGTCACCGCACCGGTGTTGTCACGGATAGCGGTGACCTGGTCCTCCAGCCACTGCCAGCGGCCGTTGGGCATCCGCTGGCGGTAATTCAGTCGGCAGGACCCATGGGCCCCGTCGGCGATCCAGCGCCGAACCTGACTGACACACCGGCGATAGTCCTCCGAGGCGATATGGGTTGCCAGCCAGTCTGGATTCGAACTGATCTGCTCCGGGGTCCAGCCGGTCACCGAGACGGCATTGCGGCTGAGCCAGGTCATCGTACCCAGATTGTCCGGATCCATGGTGTAGATGACTGCCGGGCTGGCACGCAGCAGGCTGTCCATCCGCTGCTCGGCCTGCTTGCGCGCATCGATATCGGCAACGGCCGCCAGCAGCACCTCCGGGCCGTCATTCGTCGCGGGGATACGGCTGATGCTGATCTCGACCCAGCGGGCAAGGCCCGTGGCCTCCACCAGGCGAACCTCTACCCGGCAGTTGGGGCAACTCCCGTCGAGCAGCTCGCGCCGCCGCGCCTCGCAGGGTTCGACATCCTCCGGGAGCAGGCGCTCGCGCAGCCATCCCCCGACCAGATCCCCGGGGTCGCAGGCCAGCATATCGCCCAGGCGCGGGTTCGCGCGCAGGATGCGCCCTTCCGTGTCCATTTCGGCCAGCCCCACCGGGGCGTGCTCGAACAGCGCGGCGTACCCGTGGGCCGCACAGATCTGTGTCATTCCCTAGTCCTTGCCCGAAAAAAAGGTCTGCCTGACCTCTTTTATCTCCCCTGCCGGGAGAGCCCACGGACGTAATAATGGATCCCGATAATCGGTCTAAACCCTACCACAGAAATCGGGTTTTTTCGCAACGGCTGCCCATTTCGAGAAACGCAGGGCGCAAAAAAACGCCCCCGGAAAACCGGGGGCGCTGACGGAAAAGCGGATTCCCGCGCGCGGCCAACTAACCGCTGGTACCCGTGCGCGGCGCGGGTTCGCCCTCGTCGTCCCTGGGCTCCTGGTACACCACGTCCAGGGCCTTGGCCGCGGCCACCTCGTTGAAGCGGCGGTTCGGCAGGTTGTGCGGGGAGGCCTTGATGGTGTCGATGTCGCGTCCGGCCTCTTCCAGGATCGCGGCCATCGCCTCGACGAAGCCGTCCAGCGTCTCCTTCGACTCGGTTTCGGTCGGCTCGACCAGCAGGCACTCCGGCACCAGCAGCGGGAAGTAGGTCGTCGGTGCGTGGTACCCGTGGTCCAGCAGGCGCTTGGCGACATCGCCCGCGGTCAGCCCCAGCTCCTTCGCCTGCTTCTTGAGCGTGACGATGAACTCGTGGGTCGCGCGGCGCTCGGGATAGGCCAGGTCAAAGCCGGCGCTTTCCAGCTCCCGCGCCAGGTAGTTGGCGTTCAGCGTGGCGAATTCGGACACGCGCTGCATGCCCTCGCGGCCCAGCATGCGCATGTAGACATAGGCGCGCAGCAGCACGCCGGCGTTGCCGGCAAACGCGGACAGGCGGCCGATGGTCTCCGGGTAGTCGGTCTCGGTGGCAAAGCGGTAGCCGCCCTCGCCGTTCTCGATCACATGCGGCACCGGCATGTACGGCAGCAGACGCTCGCCGACGCCAACCGCACCGGAACCCGGACCACCCCCGCCG
This sequence comes from Thioalkalivibrio thiocyanoxidans ARh2, assembly GCF_000385215.1. Taxonomy (GTDB): domain Bacteria; phylum Pseudomonadota; class Gammaproteobacteria; order Ectothiorhodospirales; family Ectothiorhodospiraceae; genus Thioalkalivibrio; species Thioalkalivibrio thiocyanoxidans. The sequence continues at coordinate 8,681 of NZ_ARQK01000034.1, read as the reverse complement.
TGCGGCGTGGAGAAGGTCTTGTGCAGGTTCATGTGGATCACGTCGAAACCCATGTCGCCCGGGCGCACCTTGCCGAGGATCGCGTTCAGGTTGGCGCCGTCGTAGTACAGCAGGCCACCGGCGTCGTGGACGATCTTCGCGATCTCGGAGATGCGGCGCTCGAACACGCCCACGGTGGACGGATTGGTCAGCATGATCCCGGCGGTCTGCGGACCCACGGCCTCCTTCAGCGCCTCGAGGTTCACGTCACCACTCTCGTCGGTGGGGATCTCGCGCACCTCGTAGCCGCACATGATCGCGGTCGCCGGATTGGTGCCATGCGCGGCGTCCGGGACGATGATCTCGCGGCGCTCGCTGTCGCCGCGCGCATCGTGATAGGCGCGGATCATCGCCACGCCGGTGAACTCGCCCTGCGCGCCGGCCATCGGCGCCAGCGACACGGCCTTCATGCCGGTCACGTCCTTCAGCATCTCCTGCAACTCGAACATGGTGTGCAGGAAACCCTGGCTGTGGCTGGCCGGGGCATGCGGGTGCCGGTTCAGGAAGCCGGGCAGCATGGCCAGGCTGTTACAGGCGCGCGGGTTGTACTTCATCGTGCACGAGCCCAGCGGGTAGAACTCGGTGTCGATGGAAAAGTTCTTCTGCGACAACCGCGTGTAGTGACGCACCACATCCAGCTCCGAGGCCGCGGGCAGCCCGGGGGCCGACTTGCGCCGCAGGTTCGCGGGGATGGCGGTCGCGGCATGCGCGCGCGGCGCCTGGGCCACGGCCGAGCGACCGGCACGCGAACGTTCGAAGATCAGATGGTTTTCCATGGTGCTCATAGCGGTTTCTCGCTTAAGGAATTCGTGGAAGGCGGCGGGGCCCGGGTCGAACAGGCCCCGCCGTCTGTAGCTCCTGACTTATTGCGTCGGGCTCAGATCGGCCCGGTCGTCGAGGGCCTTGAAGATGGCGTCGTAGTCCGGCTCGTCGCCGATCTCGGAGACCAGCTCCGCGTGCATCACCAGATTGTCGGTGTCCAGCAGCGCGACGCCGCGGGCGGTGATGCCCTCCAGCGGGCCGTCCTGGATCAGCACGCCGTAGTCCTTGGCGAAGTTGCGATCGCGCATCATCGACAGCACGGTCACGCGCTCGAGGTTCTCGGCGGCGCAGAAGCGGCCCATCGCGAACGGCAGGTCGGCGGAGACCACCAGGATCTCCAGATCCGGGCGCTGCTTGACGAGGTCCTCGAACTTCTTGGTGGACTCGGCGCAGACCGGGGTGTCCAGACTGGGCACGATGTAGATCAGCTTGCGCTTGTCGCCAAAATTGGCGAGCGAGACGTCCTCGAGGTCCTTGGTCGTCAGCTTGAAATCCGGGGCCGGCGAGCCGACATGCGGAAGATCGCCGTTGGTATGGATCGGATTGCCCTTCAGTTTGACTTCGGCCATGGCGTGCCTCCTCAGGCTTGTGGTGTATGGCGCGTCGCGTGCGACCCGCGTCAGGCAGCCTTCGCCTGCTCGCAGGTCGTCACATACTGCTCCAGGTCGGCATCCGTCTTGGTCTCGGTCGCGCAGGCCAGCACGCAGCCGTCGAGCTGGGCATAGTCGCGGCTCAGCTCGTAGCCGGCCAGCACGCCGGCGTCGGCCATCGCCTGCACGCGGCTCGCGGCGTCCCCGCCGAAGTCCAGCGCGACCTCGTGGAAGTACTCGCCGGTAAAGCGCGGCTTGATGCCCTTGGCCGCCAGCTTCTCCACCAGCGCGTGGGTATTGGCGTAGCAGGCCTCGGCGACCCGGGTCAGGCCTTCGTCACCCAGCATCGACATGTGGATCGTCGCGGCGGTGACCACCAGGCCCTGGTTGGTGCAGATGTTCGAGGTCGCCTTGGAGCGGCGGATGTGCTGCTCGCGCGCCTGCAGCGTCAGCACGTAGCCCGGCTTGCCGTCGGCGTCCTCGGCGCGGCCGACGATACGCCCCGGCATCTGCCGGATATGCTTCTTGCGCGTGGTCATGAAGCCGAAGTACGGCCCGCCGGAGGACAGCGGGGCTCCCAGCGGCTGGCCCTCGCCCACCACGATATCGACACCGTTGCTGCCCCACTCGCCCGGCGGCTTCAGCAGGGCCAGCGAGACCGGGTTGACCACGGCGATCACCGGGATTTCGCGCTGCTCGGCCCAGCCGGTGAGTGCGTCGACATCTTCCAGGATCCCGAAGAAGTTCGGCTGGCTGATGATCATCGCGGTGACGTCGTCGTCCGCGAACGGCGCCAGCGCCTCGACCGGCGTCTGGCCGGAGGTCTCGTCGAACGGGATCTCGACCAGCTCGATGCCCTGGTTGCCGATCAGGGTGTGGATCACGCGGCGGTAGTCCGGGTGCAGCGCGCCCGGGACCAGCACCTTCTTGCTCTTCGAGCGGCGGTTCACGCGTACGGCCATCAGCACGGCCTCGGCCAGCGCAGAGGCGCCGTCGTACAGCGAGGCGTTGGAGGCCTCCATGCCGGTCAGGCGGCTGATCATCGTTTGGTACTCATAGATCAGCTGCAGCGTGCCCTGGCTGGCCTCCGCCTGGTACGGCGTGTAGGCACTGTAGAACTCGCCACGCGTGGCGATCTGCCACACGGCCGCCGGGATATGGTGCTCGTAGGCCCCGGCACCGATGAAATTGGATGCCATGCCGTCCCGCGCCGCACGCTCCTGCATCAGGCGCGCGATCGCCATCTCGTTCAGTCCCTCGGGGACCTTTTCGAGCGCCGGCGCGCGCAGTTCTTTCGGGATCTCGTCGAACAGATCCTCGATGGAATCGGCGCCGATGCGGTCGAGCATCGCGCGGATGTCTTCTTCGGTATGCGGGATAAAGGGCATGTCGTACTCGCTTTCGCTACTGCGAAGTTCGGATCGGACCCCGGGCCGGATGCCCGGGGCGCCTTCTCGTTCCTGCCGGGCCGGTTCCGTCAGGAACCGCCCCGTCGGGAACGTCGGATCAGGACTCGGCCTCGACGTGCGCCGCGTAGGCGTCGGCGTCCATCAGGGCATCGAGCTGGCTCGCATCGGAGGGCTTCATCTTGAACAGCCAGCCCTCGTCAAACGGCGACTCGTTGACCTTCTCGGGACTGTCGGCCAGCTCTTCATTGGCCTCGGTCACCTCGCCGGACAGCGGGGCGTACACGTCCGAGGCGGCCTTGACCGACTCGACCGTCGCGCAGGCGGAACCGGCCTCGACCGAGGCGCCCGCCTCCGGGGCCTCCACGAACACCAGATCGCCCAGCAGTTCCTGCGCGTGATCGGTGATACCGATGGTCACGCTGCCGTCGGCCTCCTGGCGCACCCACTCGTGGCTCTTGGTGTACTTCAGGTCCTTCGGTGCTTCGCTCATGACGTCTTCCTTTTTCGTTTGGATCCCGCCTGCGCAGTTTAGTCTGTGGCAAGCGGCATGAGGCAATAAAATCGCTAGAGATTCAGTTCGATCTGCGGTTCGCCGTTGCGCACGAATACGGGCTTGACCACCCGGACCGGGAGCATGCGGCCGCGGATATCCGCCTGCAGCTCCTCGGCGTCCACCGCGGCCGGGATGCGCGCGAACGCGATCGATACACCGAGGCTCGGGGAGAAGCTGCCGGAGGTGACCACGCCGTCGCCGGCCGGGGTCTCGATCCGGGTGCCGCCACGCAGCACGCCGCGACCCTCCAGCACCAACCCGACCATGCGTTCCTTCACGCCCTCGGCCTTCCACTGCTCGATGGCCTTGCGGCCGATGAAGTCGCGTTCGGCGTCCTTCAGGGCGATGGTCCAGCCGAGATTCGCGGTCAGCGGATTGGTCCGGTCGTCCATGTCCGTGCCGTAGAGGTTCATACCCGCCTCCAGGCGCAGCGTGTCACGCGCGCCCAGGCCGATCGGATTGACGCCGGCGTCCTTCAGCTTTTCCCAGAAGCCGTCGGCCTCCGCCTGCGGCAGCATCACCTCGAAGCCGTCCTCGCCGGTGTAGCCGGTGCGGGCGACAAACCAGGCATCGTTCCAGACGGCGGAGAATGGCTTGAGATCGCCGGCCGCCGAGCGCAGGTCTTCGGGCAGCAGCGGCAGCGTCTTCTCCACCGCTTGCGGGCCCTGGATCGCGATCAGCGCGAACTCCGGGCGCGGCTCGACATTCACGTCGAAGTCCTTCGCCACCTGCTGCATGTGGGCGATGTCGCCCTCGGCGGTCGCGGCGTTGACCACGGCGCGGTAGCTGTCGCCCCCGGTCCAGTAGATGATCAGGTCGTCGATCACGCCGCCGGACTCGTTCAGCATGCAGCTGTACAGGGCGCGGCCCTCGGTCTTCAGCTTGGCGACATCGTTGGCCAGCAGGTAGCGCAGGAAGGGCTGCGCCTGCGGGCCGTGGATATCGACGACCTGCATGTGCGAGACATCGAACATGCCGGCCCCGGCGCGCACCATCTTGTGCTCCTCCATCTGGGAGCCATAGTGCAGCGGCATCTCCCAGCCGGCGAAGTCGACCAGCTTGGCCCCGGCGCGCTGGTGCGCGGCGTGAAGCGGCGTTTTCTTCAGACTCATCTTTTGTCGCCTTGCATCCGTGTTCGTGAGACGGGCCGCCTCCCGGCCCGACGCGGCCCCTGCCATACACGCGGCGCGTACGCGGGGCATAAAAAAAGGGCGGCCAGCAGGGTCTACCTGCCAGCCGCCCCTCTGTCCTGAAACCTGAGAGTTTGCGCCGTGCCAGCGATCACTCGCTGCAGGGCCGCCCCCTTCGGTGGGCCGTCGCCGGCCGCTCTCCAGAGTGTGTCTTTCTGCACCGTTCCGGTCCGGTAGCCTGAGCGATTCCGGGCGGATGTTGCGCCTTCGGCGTCTGCCAATCGACTCGCGATCGCAGAACTCTTCCAGAACGGTGTGCGGGCACTGTCGGGCACCCGCAGACGAAACTAATTGTACACCCAAATATCGCCTTCGCGAAAGCCCGGACGGGTGGCGGCGACTTTTCGTTGCAAGGCGGCCGCCCCGCCCGTGCCCCTCGATCGCACGCCTGTCGCACCCGTCTTTGCGAGGAGCCCGAGGCGGCGTGGAAGAAAGCGCTTCGTCGCTGAGCCCCTTGCAATGACGGTGCTCAATGCCAGCCCAGTACTAGAGCGCCAGATCGATTGCCAGGAGCGCGACGAAGCCGACCAGCACGCCGACGGTTGCCTGGGCCTCGTGACCCTTGCGGTGTGACTCGGGGATGATCTCGTGGCTGATCACGAACAGCATCGCCCCCGCGGCGAAGGCCAGGCCCCAGGGCAGCAGGAACTCCATCAGTGTCACCGCACCGGCTCCGACCAGCCCGCCGATCGGCTGCACCAGCCCGGTCAGCAGCGTCACGCCGAACGCGGCCCACTTGCTGTAGCCCAGCGACAGCAGCGCAATCGCCACGACCAGCCCCTCCGGCATGTTCTGCAGACCGATCGCGATCGCGAGGGTGATGCCGTCGCTCACATCGTCGCCACCGAAGCCTACGCCGACGGCCAGCCCCTCCGGCAGGTTGTGCAGGGCAATCGCAAAGATGAACAGCCAGACGCGGCGGATCTTGGCCGGATCGGCTCCACTTTGGGGGCCGATGTGAAAGTGCTCGTGCGGGACCAGCTTGTGCAGCGCCAGCAGCGCCCCGCCACCCAGGGCCATGCCCACCGACAGCACCAGGATCGCCATGCCGACCCCGCCGTACTGGGCCTCGGCATGCTCCACCGACGGCAGCACCAGTTCGAAGGCGGTGGCCGCGAGCATCACCCCGGCCCCGAAGCCCATCATCGCGTCCTCGACCGACTGGCTGATCCGGCGCAGGAAAAAGATCGGAATCGCGCCCACGGCGGTCATCAGCCCGGCAATAAAGCTCGCCAGCAGGCCGATCTGCAGGGTGCTGAGCTCGGCCGCCCGGTCCTCCAGCGTGGGCCACAGCAGGCTGACCAGCCAGATGAACGCCGCCAGCGCAATCAGCGAGCCGACCAGAAACAGCCGGGGCACCGGGCGCTGCCCGGTGTCCTGCTGCATCTCCTCCGATTCTGTCTCGTTCATCCCGCTCCCTGAGGCTTTTTCCGGCCACTTCCATTCGGAAACCGCTTTGTGCCGACGGTTCCCGCAAGCATTCCGTGACATTGATCGCTGCCGTCGGTCCGTCCGCGCTACCGTCGAGTGCCGGCAAACGGTAGAGTCGCCGCATCGGCCTTCCGCCCCGTTCTCAAGGACGAAGCAATGCTCGAGACCCTCGACCAGTTCCTCGGCGATACCGCCAGCCTCCTGTGGGGCAACCCGATCACGCTGATCCTGCTGCTGGGCACGGGGCTCTACCTGACCATCCGCCTGGGACTGGTGCAGATCGTCGCCTTCCGCCAGGGCTGGCGCGCGCTGCGCGGCACCGACGGAAAAGCCGGCGGCCAGGGCCAGATCTCGCCCTTCCAGGCGCTCTCCACGGCCCTGTCCGGGACCATCGGCACCGGGAATATCGCCGGCGTCGCCACGGCCATTGCGCTCGGTGGCCCCGGGGCCCTCTTCTGGATGTGGGTAACCGCCTTCTTCGGCATGGCGACCAAGTTCGCGGAGACCACCCTAGCCGTACGCTACCGCGAAATCGCCCCGGACGGGAGTGTGGCCGGTGGCCCGATGTTCACCCTGCTCAACGGGCTGAACATGAAGAAGATGGCCATCCTGTTCGCCGCCTTCACGCTGATCGCCTCGTTTGGCATCGGCAACATGGTGCAGGCCAATTCCGTGGTCGACGGCCTGACCTTCATGGTGCCCACGCTGCGCGCGGACGACGACATCATGGGCTGGATGGCCCTGATCATCGGCCTGACCATGGCCGTGCTCGTGGCGCTGGTCATCATCGGCGGGGTCAGGCGCATCGCGATGATCGCCTCGGCCATCGTGCCGTTCATGGCGGTGGTGTACATGATCGGCGCATTCATCGTGATCGTCGCGAATATCGAGGCCGTGCCGGCCGCCGTGGCCACCATCCTGAATCTGGCGCTGAACCCCTGGGCCGCCGGTGGCGGCGCGATTGGCCTCGCCATCCAGTACGGCGTCGCGCGCGGCATGTTCTCCAACGAGGCGGGCCTGGGCTCCTCGGCCATGGCCCATGCCGCGGCCAAGAACGCCAACCCGCCCCGCGAGGGCTCAGTCGCCATGCTTGAGCCGTTCATCGACACCATCGTCGTCTGCACCCTGACCGGCCTCGCCATCGTCGTCACCGGCGCCTACATCGACCGCGCCGACGACGTGGTCGGTGCCTCGCTGACCGCCACGGCCTTCAGCGCCACGCTGGGACCGTTCGGGGCGATGGTCGTGGGCTTCAGCCTGATGCTGTTCGCCTTCTCCACAATGATCGCCTGGTCCTATTACGGCGACCGGTCGGCGTATTTCCTGTTCGGCGAGCGCGCGGTGATGCCCTATCGCATCGTGTTCGTGATCCTGATTGTGATCGGGGCGACCATCCCGCTGGGCATGGTCTGGAACTTCTCCGACATTGCCAACATCCTGATGGCCGCACCCAACCTGATCGCGCTGATCCTGCTGGCCGGGCTGGTGAAGAAGCTGCGCGACGACTATCTCTCCGACCGACCGTACAATCCTCACCATGGCCGCTGACACTCCAGACAACACCAACCGCAGCCCGCACGACCCGTTCGCCCAGGGCCCGGCCCGGCCGGACACGGCCATGCTGGTGCGCGAGGTCGAGATGGCGCTGACCGAAGACCTCGGCCCCGATGCCCTGGCCGGCGACATTACCGCGGCGCTGGTCCCGGAGGATCGCGCCGCCCGCGCCACCCTGCTGCTGAAAGAACCCGCCGTGCTGTGCGGCCAGGCGTGGTTCGACCGCGCGTTTGCGAGCCTCGCGCCCGAGACCCGCATCGACTGGCAAGTGGCCGAGGGCGCCGTGCTTGAACCGGACGGAGCGCAGCCCGTCGCCACGCTCGAGGGCCCGGCCCGCGCCGTGCTGGCCGCCGAGCGTGCCGCGCTCAACCTGCTGCAAACGCTGTCCGGAACCGCAACCGAAACCGCGCGCTGGGTCGCCCGCCTGGGCGACACCCACAGCCGGATACTGGATACCCGCAAGACACTCCCGGGCCTGCGTCACGGGCAGAAGTACGCGGTGCGCATCGGCGGCGGCCACAACCACCGCCTCGGGCTCTGGGACGCCGTGCTGATCAAGGAGAACCACATCGCCGCCTGTGGCTCCATCGCGGCTGCCGTGGAGCGCGCCCGCACGCTCGGGGCCGGCCGCTGGGTGGAAGTGGAAACGGAGAACCTGGACGAAGTCGACCAGGCCTTGGCCGCGGGCGCCGACGTGATCATGCTGGACGAACTCTCGCGGGATGACCTCGCCACCGCTGTGCGGCGCATCCGGGGGCGGGCCATCTCCGAGGCCTCGGGCGGGGTCACGCCGGACAGCCTCGCCAAGATCGCGGCCACCGGCGTCGACTACATCTCGGTCGGTGCGCTGACCAAGCATGTCCGCGCCATCGACTTCTCCCTGCGCCTCGACTCGTAACCGCCTCGCTCCAAGCCACGCTGCGAGGCTTTATCCAGCGTTCTGCGTTCGTTCCGGCTGGGAATGGTTCATCATCTGGTGTTTACGGTGGCTGCGGCCTGCCGCCTGCCTGCGCTGTCTCGCCAGCGCGCCGCGAGGTACTTTCTTGCTTGCCCAAGAAAGTACCCAAAGAAGGGCACCCGGATTCCGCCCGGG
>NZ_ARQK01000033.1 GCF_000385215.1 Thioalkalivibrio thiocyanoxidans ARh2 | reverse complement strand
GATCACGGAGATCACGGAGATCACGGAGATCATGACCATGGCGATCACGGTGACCACGGCGACGACGGTCACGGAGGGCATCACTGATGAAACGGCGTAACTTCCTGCTGGCCGCCGGCGCGGCAATGCTGCCGGCAACCACCCTGACCCGGGTGATGGCCGAAACGGGTCACGAGCACCACAACGAGGGCGAAACCACGCCCGGCGAGCGCACCGATCAGGGCTACATGCCGGTGCACACGCCGAACGGCTGGACCCTGCCGTACGAGATGAACAACGGCGTGAAGGAGTTCCACTTGGTTGCCGAAGAGATCGAGCACGAGTTCGCGCCCGGTTCGGTGGCCAGGTGCTGGGGCTACAACGGCACCACGCCGGGGCCGACCATCGAGGCGGTGGAGGGCGACAAGGTCCGGATCTACGTGACCAATCGCCTGCCGGAGTACACCTCGGTGCACTGGCACGGCATCCATCTGCCCTCGGGCATGGACGGCGTGAAGGGCGTGACCCAGCCGCCGATCCATCCGGGCGAGACCTTCGTCTACGAGTTCGAGCTGAACCAGCACGGCACGCACATGTACCACCCGCATGCCGACGAGATGGTGCAGATGGCGATGGGGATGATGGGGATGTTCATCATCCACCCGAAGGACGGCGAGATCGAGCCGGTGGACCGCGACTACGCGATCCTGCTGCACAACTGGGCGCTGCATCCCGGCACCCGCACGCCGGACCCGTCGATCATGGTCGACTTCGACCTGTGGTCGATGAACTCCAAGGTGTTCCCGGCCATCGACTCGCTGGTGGCGAAGACCGGCGAGCGGGTGCGCATCCGCATGGGCAACCTGTCGATGTGGAACCACCCGATGCACGTGCACGGGGTGTCCTTCGAGGTGACCGGCTCCGATGGCGGGCGCTGGCCGCGCGAGCAGTGGCGCAAGGAGACCACCGAGATCGTGGCGGTCGGCCAGACCCGGGATATCGAATTCATCGCGCCACCCGGTGACTGGGCGTTCCACTGCCACATGACCCACCACACGATGAACCCGATGGGGCACGGCATCGCCAACACCCTGGGTGTGGACCAGTCCGGCCTCGAGGAGGAGATCCGCACCCTGCTGCCCGGCTACATGGCGATGGGTGAACACGGCATGGCGGACCACCAGGATCACACCGATGCGGGCCACATGCCGGGGCCGGAGAACACCCTGCCGATGGGCATGGGGCACGGACCGTTCGGCAACATCGGTATGGGCGGCATGTTCACCCTGGTCAAGGTGCGTGACGACCAGGAGCCCGGGGACTTCAGCGATCCGGGTTGGTACTGGCACCCGGAAGGTGAGGTCGCCTGGAGAGTGAGCAGTGACCCCGATTTCGGCAATCCGGTACGTCGCGGCAAGGTCGCGGATGCGGATTCCGACGGGCTCCCGACCCCCAGCCGCGATGCCCACGGGCATCACGGCCATGGTGGACATGGAGGACATAACGGCCACGAAGGCCATAACCACTGAGCTTCCACCGGCGCGGGTGCCGGGGCCGCCGCAAGGCGGCCCCCGGTGGCCTGCGGCCGGCGGACTCTGACACGACACGACTGCACTTAAGAAAGAGGAAACTCAATCATGATGACGATTCGTACCCGCAATACCCTGCGTTCCGCCCTTGCGGCCCTGCTGCTGGCTGTCGCCGCGCCCCTGCTGGCCCACGAGGGCGAGATGGGGCATGTCCCGGAGGACGGTTCCACGGTGCAGGGCACCCCGGAGGAGATCGGGATTCACTTCGATGGCGCGATGCGCATTACCCAGTTCGACGTGGTGGGCCCGCAGGGCCGTGTGTCCCTCGAGAACGAGCCGGGCAATGACCCGACCGAGGAATACCATGTGCAACCGGCCGGCTCGATGGAGCCCGGCAATTACGAGGTGCGCTGGCGCGGTCTGGCCCGTGACGGCCACATGATGTCGGGGACCTTCCGCTTTACGGTGGAGGACTGAGCCGTGGCCTGGCTGTCCGCACTGGTCGGTGTGGATGCCTGGACGGTTGCCATAATCCTGGTGGCGACCGGGTTCTATGCCGGTGCCTTGCTGGCGGCCGGGGCGGTGCTGTTTCGCCTGGCGTTTCCGGATCTGCCTGATCCGGAGCGGCAGGCGGCCAGTCGTTCGGGCGCGATCGCGGCCTGGGTCGCGATCGCGCTGGCCCTGATCGAGTGGCCGCTTCAGGCCGGGTATCTCGGGGGCGGCAATGGCGCCGCGGCGTTCGACCCGATGCTGCTCGGGATGGTGTTCGAGGGCGCGCAGGGAACCCAGCTGATCCTGGCTGTGAGCGGTTTGCTGCTGGTGCAGGCGATCCTGCTGGATGCCCGGCGGCTGCCGGGGCTGGGTTACGGTCTCAGCCTTGCCGGTGTGTTGCTGGTCCTGCTCGCATTCGTGCAGGTCGGGCATACGGTCTACGAACCCCGGTGGTTGCTGGGTGGCCTGCTGATGCTTCATGTACTGGCGGCTGCGTTCTGGGTCGGCTCGCTGTGGCCCCTGTATCGCCTGGCGGGGCATCCGCCCGGCGGGGCGGATGCCATTCGTATCCTGGATCGCTTCGGTCGGGTGGCGGTATGGGGCGTGGGCCTGCTGGTGCTGGCAGGGGTGGCCCTGGCCGCGCTGCTGCTCGGGGGGGTCGCGCCACTGTTCACCACCGGCTACGGGCAGTTCCTGCTCGGCAAAGTGCTGATCGTGGCCCTGCTCCTGCTGCTGGCGGCGTCCAACAAGTGGCGCCTGGTGCCGGCCTTCGAGCGTGGTGAACCCCGGGCCTCGCAGCGCCTGCGGCGCAGCATCGCGCTGGAGATCGGGCTGGTGGGGCTGGTGTTGCTGGTTACGGCCGTACTGACCACGGTCAGTTCCCCGGCCAACGGGTAGAGAAAAGGCACCTCCCGGACGTCCGGGAGGTGCCGTTGGGTATCAGATCGGCCGCTGGGCGACGGTGGCCTCGAGTTCGACTTCTTCGCCGTCGCGCAGGAGCTTGATCGACAGAGCGGAACCCGGATCGGTCCGGGCGATGATGTTCAGGGCCTCGCGCGGGCTGTTGACCGCATCGCCCTTGAGGTGGGTAATCACGTCGCCGATCTCGATGCCGGCCTCCTGGGCCGGGCCGTCGCGCAGGATGCCGGCGACCAGGACTCCGCGCGGGGTATCCAGCCCGAAGGAGTCGGCCAGCTCGCGGTTCATCGCCTGGACCTCAATGCCCAGCCAGCCGCGGGCGACATAGCCCTGTTCAATGATCTCGGTCATTACCTCGCGGGCGAGGTCCACCGGGATCGCGAAGCCGATGCCATGCGAGCCCCCGGAGCGCGAGAAAATCGCGGTATTGATACCGATGACATCGCCCCGTGCATTGATCAGGGCGCCGCCGGAGTTGCCCGGGTTGATTGCCGCGTCGGTCTGAATGAAATCTTCAAAGGTGTTGATGCCGAGCTGGTTGCGCCCGGTGGCGGAGACAATCCCCTGGGTCACGGTCTGGCCGACCCCGAAGGGGTTGCCGATGGCGAGCACCACATCGCCGACGCGCAGGTTGCGCGAATGGCCGGCCGTGGCCACTGCCACATCCTCTGCGCGGATGCGCAAGACGGCGAGGTCGGTGTCGGGGTCGATGCCAATAATCTCGGCCGGGTGTGCTTCGCCATCGGGAAGCACTACCGCGATCGCGTCCGCCTCCTCGATTACGTGGTGATTGGTCAGGATATGCCCCTGATCGGTCATGATCACGCCGGAACCCAGGCTGGCCTGCTCGGTATCGCCAGGGGGTGGCGTCGGCTGGCCGAAGAACTCGTGCAGATCAAGGATGCCGGGGGTGTCGAGCACGCGCGAGGTCATGATGTTGACCACGGCGGGCGCGGCTCGCTCGACGCCGTCTGCATAGCTGACCGCGGCTTCGCCCGCCGTGGTGGGGAGGGGCTCGGCGACCTGAAGCTGCGCCCGTTCCTCCCCGTCGCGATCGAGGACATGCGGAAAGAACACGGCCACGACCACGGCGATCGCCACGCCGGTCAGGGCTGCTTGCAGCAGGAAACGCGAGAAATTCACCATAGGGCGAATATACCGAAATGGCAGGGGCTGCACAGCCGCCGGACCCGCAGGGCACCTGATCTATCGGCCCTGCCCTGTGGTATATCGACCTGCCGCGAGAACTGATCCCCCGCACGGGGCTTGTGTGAAGCAATTGGCAAACCGCGTGTTGCAGCGCGGCGTGCGGCTGGGAAGGCCGGGATGGTCTTGTTCAGTGTTTTTCCAGGTAACCGGAGACTCGATCGTGATCGAACGTGACGTGTTGATGCAGGCCCTGAACGAGGAGCTCCAGCCGGAGCGCTTTCGCGACTATTGTCCGAACGGGCTCCAGGTGGAGGGGCGAACCGAGGTGCGCCGCATCATCAGTGGGGTCACGGCGTCGCTGGCGCTGGTCGAGGCTGCGATCGAGGACGGGGCCGACACGATCCTGGTTCACCATGGCTATTTCTGGAAGGGCGAGCCGGAGGTGATCACCGGGATGAAGCGCGCGCGCCTGCGGCGTCTGCTGGAGCACGATATCAATCTTGTGGCCTACCACCTGCCGCTGGATGCGCACCCGGAGCTCGGCAATAACGCACAATTGGCCAGTCGCCTCGATTTCGCGATCGAGGGCGTGTTGCGCGAGGACGGCGTGGGTCAGTACGGACGCCCCGCCAGCGAGGTGTCAGGAGAGGGCCTGCGCGACCACATCTCATCGGTGCTGGGGCGGGAATGCCTGTGGGTGCCGGGTGCCGAGCGGCCGATCCGGCGTGTCGCCTGGTGTACCGGCGGGGCCCAGTCGTTGCTGATGGAAGCGGCGGCGCAGGGCGTGGATGCCTATATCAGTGGCGAGATCTCCGAACAGACCACCCACGAGGCGCGCGAGACGGGCGTGCACTATTTTGCCGCCGGGCATCACGCGACCGAGCGTTACGGGGCGCCCGCCCTGGGGGAATGGTGCGCCGAGCGCTTCGGTCTGGAGCACCGATTTATCGATATCGACAACCCCGCCTGAGTGTGGCGCCGCGGCGTGCCCCTTGGCGCGCTATTTCGTGCGCACTTCGGGGTGCCGCAATCCCGCCTTTATCATGAACAACTTATGATCTATCGGCCGCCTCGGGAGGCGGCCTGCGCCCGTTCTTAAGGCATTCAGCTACTTGACCTTATTAGCGTGTTCGGGAATTCTATCGGGATTTTACTGGCCGCCCGCGGCGGTCTGCCCGTTCGCCCGTCAGCGCGCCCCAGGCGGCGCGCTGACGGGGTGGCCGGCGGGTCCTTCCGCGCCCTCGTTCATGTACCGAGTGGCTGCCGGGACACGATTTCAACACGTTGTTTGGAGAGACAAACATGGCAAACCAAGGCGTAAATCGAGGCCGTCGCCGGTTCCTCGTCGCCGCGACGACAGTCGTGGGCGGTGCCGGTGTCGCAGCGGTCGCGACTCCGTTCCTGGCGTCCTTGCAGCCCAGCGCACGCGCTCAGGCGGCAGGGGCTCCGGTCGAGTTCGATGTGAGCGAGGTCGAGCCCGGTCAGCGCGTCAGCATCGAGTGGCGCGGCCAGCCGGTCTGGATCGTGCGGCGTACCGACGAGATGCTGGAAGGTTTGTCCAAGGTGACCGATCGCCTGCGCGACCCGGACTCCGAGAACGAGGCCCAGCAGCCGGAATACGCGCAGAACGAGCACCGCTCGATCAAGCCGGAAGTCCTGGTGGTGATCGGCATCTGCACCCACCTCGGCTGCTCCCCGTCCTTCCGCCCGGAAATCGGCGATCCCGACATGGGCTCCGACTGGCAGGGCGGCTGGCTGTGCGGCTGCCACGGTTCGCGCTTCGATATGGCCGGTCGCGTCTACCGCAACATGCCGGCGGTCGACAACCTCGAGATTCCGCCGCACCACTACATCACGGATGACCTGCTGCTCGTGGGTGAAGATGAAGACGGAGGGACTGTCTGATGGCCGGTAATCCCGCGGAAAAATGGCAGGGTGGTCTGCTGGGCTGGATCGATGCCCGCTTCCCCCTGTCCCAGATGTGGAATGAGCATCTGGCTCAGTATTACACGCCGAAGAACTTCAACTTCTGGTATTTCTTCGGCTCTCTGGCGCTGCTGGTGCTGGTCATCCAGATCGTCTCCGGCATCTTCCTGACCATGTTCTACAAGCCCGATGCGGAACTCGCGTTCGCGTCGGTCGAGTACATCATGCGTGACGTGGAGTGGGGCTGGCTGATTCGCTACATGCACTCCACCGGCGCCTCGATGTTCTTCGTGGTCGTCTATCTGCACATGTTCCGGGCGCTGCTGTACGGCTCCTACAAGAAGCCGCGCGAGCTGATCTGGATCTTCGGTGTGCTGATCTATCTGGTGCTGATGGCCGAAGCCTTCGCCGGCTACCTGCTGCCGTGGGGCCAGATGTCCTACTGGGGCGCGCAGGTGATCGTGAACCTGTTCCAGACCATCCCGTACATCGGGCCGGACCTGGTGACCTGGATTCGCGGTGACTTCCTGCTGTCCGACGCCACGCTGACGCGCTTCTTCGCGCTGCACGTGATTGCCCTGCCGCTGGTGCTGATCCTGCTGGTGGCCGCGCACATCATCGCGCTGCACGAGGTGGGCTCGAACAACCCGGACGGCGTCGAGATCAAGAAGAACAAGGACGAGAACGGCATCCCGAAGGACGGCATCCCGTTCCACCCGTACTACACCGTGAAGGACATCGTCGGCGTCGGCGTCTTCCTGATGGTCTTCGCGGTGATCATGTTCTTCTTCCCGATGGGCGGCGGTCTGTTCCTGAAGCCCGACAACATGATCCCGGCCGATCCGCTGGTTACGCCCGAGCTGATTCCGCCGGTCTGGTACTTCACCTCGATGTACTCGGTGCTGCGTTCCGTGCCGGATCCGTTCCTCGGCGTGGTGGCCATGGGTGCCGCGGTGATGATGCTGTTCTTTATCCCCTGGCTGGACCGCAACCCGGTTCTGTCGATGCGCTATCGCTCGTTCGCGGCCAAGTTCAACCTGGCGGCGTTCGTGGTGGCCTTCGTGGTTCTCGGCTGGCTGGGTCTGCAGCAGGCCACCACGATGGTGAGCGAAATGAGCTTCCGCTGGTCCATCGTGTACTTCGCGTTCTTCTTCCTGCTGTGGTTCCTCAGCAAGGAGCGGTCCGCGGTATTCAGTCTGGTCGCGTTTGCCGTGGTCGTGGGTATCTACACCATGTACGACATCTCGCGCTTCGACCCGAGTGACGCGAGCATGATCCTGTGGTCCTGGCTGATCCCGACCGCGCATCTGTTCGTCTGCATGGTGGTCCCGGTCTTTGCCCGGGGTCTGGGTCGTGACCGCGCCGTTCCGGAAAGGGTGACTTCGTAATGAAAACGTTTATCGCAACGACATTCGTGGCCCTCGTGGCCCTGCTCGCAACCCCGGCGGCCCTGGCCGCCGGCGGTTCCGGTGACCTGCAAAAGGCCAACGTGGACGTGAGCAACCAGGCGTCGCTGCAGCGGGGCGCCCGGCTGTACATGAACTACTGCATGGCCTGCCATTCGACCGAGTACATGCGCTACAACCGTGTGGGTCGCGACATCGGGCTGACCGAGGAGCAGGTAGAGCAGAACTTCATCTTCGTCACCGACGAGGACGGCGAGCTGGTCAACCCGGGTTCGCTGATGAAGAACGCCATGACCAAGGACTACGCCGACGAGGCGTTCGGCGTGACTCCGCCGGATCTGACGCTGACGACCCGTATCCACGGCGAAGACTGGGTGTACACCTTCCTCAAGAGCTTCTACATCGACGAGGATCGTCCGCTGGGTGCCAACAACACCCAGTTCAGCAACGTCGGCATGCCGCACGTGCTGTGGGAACTGCAGGGCTGGCAGGAGCTGGTCGAGGACGACGAGGGCAACGAGCGCCTGGAGCTCGTGCGCAGCGGTTCGATGAGCCAGAGCGAGTACGATCGTGCGGTGCGTGACCTGGTCACCTACCTTTCGTACATGGGCGAGCCGATGCAGCTCGACCGTCAGCGCATTGGCCTGTACGTTCTGATCTTCCTGGCCGTGTTTACCGTGCTGGCCTACTTCTTGAAAAAGGAGTACTGGAAAGACGTACACTAGGCGGCCTGAACCGTCGCCGGCGGGCGCTTATGGAAGAGCGCCTGCCGGTGTTATTGACCGTCTGCCCGGCGCGGCGTGCCGTTGGACCGGGGTAGGGAGAAAGCCATGGCGCTGGTCGCCAATCGTCGTTCCGTTATGACCCTGTTTTCCGCTCACGATTGTGTGCGCTGTCATCGCGTGCGCATCATCCTCGCCGAGAAGGACATCGCGGTGGATGTCGTCAACCTCGGGCCGGACGAACTCCCCGAGGATCTCTCCGATCTCAATCCCTACAACGAGGTGCCGACGCTGGTCGATCGGGACCTGGCGCTGTACGGGACGCATGTCATCACCGAGTACCTGGACGAGCGATTTCCTCATCCGCCGCTGATGCCGGTGGATCCCGTCTCGCGTGCCGCCGCGCGTCTGGCGCTTTATCGCGTCGAGCGCGACTGGTACGAAGGGCTGGACGCGGTCAACAAGGCCGCGGGCGGGGGGCTCACAAAGGCGCGCAAGATTCTGCGCGAGAGTCTGCTGAACTCGGCGGAGATTTTTGAGCTGAAACCGTACTTCCTGAGTGACGAGTTCAGCATCGTCGACTGCGCGATTGCCCCGGTGATGTGGCGCCTGCCGGCCCTGGGGATCGACCTCGATTCGCTCCCGACCGCGATCCAGGAATACGCTGATCGGGTCTGCAAGCGGGATTCCTTCCAGATTAGTCTCACCGAGGCCGAGCGCGAGCTGAGGCTGTGACCTCTTCGCGTCCCTATCTGCTCCGGGCCCTGTGGGAGTGGATCACGGATAACGGCTTTACGCCGCACATCCTGGTCGACGCCACGGTGGAGGGTACGCTGGTACCCGATGCCTTTGTCGAGCAGGGCAAGATCACCCTCAACATCGGCCCGTCCGCCGTGCAGGCCCTGAATATCGGGGACGAGGCCGTGGCCTTCTCTGCTCGCTTTGCCGGCAATCCAATGGATGTCTACGTACCCACACAGGCCGTGCTCGCCGTCTATGCGCGCGAGAACGGACAGGGGATGATGTTCGGCAGCGAGCCGGGACCGGGGCCGGAAGATGGCCCGGGTGGCGATGGACCGGACGACTCGGGCCCCACGGGTTCGGGACAGGACGGGGACAAGCCGGCTGCCAAGCGCAAGGGCCCCGCCCTCAAGGTCGTCAAGTAGTCCCGGTGATGTCCGGCCCTGGCGCCTTGCCGGGGTTCAGGATGTTGTCGGGATCGAAGCTCTGCTTGATCCCGGCCATCAGGTTCAGCGCCACGGGATCGATCTCCCGGCCCACAAAGGCGCGTTTTACCAGTCCGATGCCGTGTTCGCCGGACAGCGTGCCCCCCAGCCCCAGTACCAGCGTGAACACCTCGTCCAGGCAGCGTTCGGCGGCGGCGAGCTCCTGCGGATCGTCCGGGTTCACCAGCAGATTTACGTGGATGTTGCCGTTGCCGGCATGACCAAAGTTCACGATCTTGATCGCGTGCGTCTGCGCGAGCCGGTCGAGGCCGGCGATCAGGTCGGGTATGCGGGAGACGGGCACGACCACATCCTCGTTGATCTTCTTCGGCGCGACGGTGCGCAGGGCCGGCGAGAGGGCCTTGCGCACGGCCCACAGGGCCTGGGCCTCTTCCGGGGTGTCGGCACTGCTGGTCTGCAGGCAGCCCTCGCCACCCGCGGCGGCGCGGACGCCGCGCGTCGTGGCGTCGATCCCGGCCTCGGTGCCATCGGTCTCGATCATCAGAATGGCCCCGGCGTCGCGCGGCAGCGGGCAGTCCGGCGCATAGTCGCGGATCATGGCGATCGCCGAGTGGTCCATGAACTCCAGGGCCGACGGGATCTCGGCGCGGCCCATCAGCCGGGAGACTGCCGCAGCCGCGTCGCCCACGGTCCGATACACCGCCTGGATCAGGCGCGTCGCCTCGGGTTGCGGTGTGAGGCGCAGCGTGGCCTCGGTGATTACGGCCAGCGTCCCCTCGGAGCCGATCAGCAGCCGGGTCAGGTCATATCCTACAACCCCCTTCGTGGTGTGCACGCCGGTGCGGAATGGCTCGCCGGTGCCGGCGACCCCTGCCAGCCCGAGGGTGTTGTCGCGCGGCGTTCCGTACTTCACGGCGTGGGGCCCGGCCGAGTTGTAAGCGAGATTGCCCCCGAGTGTGCAGTAGGCGCTGCTCGTGGGGTCGGGGGGCCAGAAAAACCCGTGGGCATCCGCCGCCGCCTGCACCTCGCCGTTGGTCACGCCGGGCTCCGCGATCAGCCAGCGGTTTGCCGGGTCGACCTCCAGGATGCGGTTCATGCGCTCGAACGACAGGACCAGTCCGCCGTGATCGGGGACCGCCGCGCCGGTGGTCCCGGTGCCGCGCCCACGACAGGTCAGGGCTGCGCCGAGGCGCCGACAAAGCCGCACCAGTTCGGCGACGGTCTCCGCATCACGGGCGAAGGCCACTGCCTCCGGAGGGGCGTGCAGCTTGGAGTTGTCGGCGCCGTAGGACCAGCAGTCGGCCGGGTCCAGCAGGCGGTCCTCGGCGGGCAGCAGTTGCTCGATCTCGCGCGCCAGAGGCGTCATGCCGGATCCCCCTGAATGGCGTCGGGCAGCCATTCGATCGCGTCATCGCCGTCGAGGAGTACCACGTCAAAGCGAACGGGCCCTTGCCAGCGGGTCTCCTGCAGATACCCCTCCGCGGCGCGCAGCAGGCGCCTGCGTTTGCCCCTGTCGATGCTCTCGGCACCGCCGCCAAAGCCGCGGTGGCTGCGCTTGCGTACCTCCACCAGTACCAGCGTTTCGCCCTCGCGGGCGATCAGGTCGAGCTCTCCCCAGGGGCGGCGCACGTTGCGCGCCACGAGTTCGAGTCCTTGCCCTGCAAGGTACTGCGCCGCCCGCTCCTCGGCAGCCTGGCCGGTGGCACCCGGGCGGAACATCGGTCAGTTGCCTTCGCTGGTGGTCCCCAGCTGGCGGGGCTCGCCGCGCTCGAAGCGCGCCCAGGCCGGGTCGCGCACCCAGTCACCACTTACCGGGTTAAGTGACCAGGTGCCGGCGCCCCCGACGAGTTGATGGTGGGCCGCCTCGCGCACTGCACGATCATGCAGGCTCAGGCGCAGGGCATCCATGCCCAGCGCGACAAAGCGCGGAAGCGCCTCCGCTCCGCCGTCGGACATCTCGCCGTTCAGCGGCTCGATGGTCGTCAGCAGGTAGGGGGCGTCGGGGAACACGATGCCGTTCAGGTCGCGGTCGCGATTGGCGTTCGGTTGCCCGGCGTAGATGTGGGGGGTCGCCATAATCGGCAGCTGTCGCGCGCCATGGAAATGCAGATAGGGCACCAGCTGCCGCATCTGGCGAGAGGTCCCGGTCACAAACAGATGGTCGGCATCGCCTCGAACCTGGGGGTCGCCTTCCAGGCTCAAGCCGGTGCGGCGCGCGACCTCGCGAATGCGCGCCTCGCTCTGCTCGATCCCCAGTGCATCGCTGACTTGGGTATTGATGTCTTCGGCATCCGGGCGCAGTCGCACGATGTCGCGTGGCCGCAGCCCGTAGTCGGCGAGCGCATCCTGGTAGGCCTGAGCCACCCGGTCACCAAACTCGCCCTCCGGAAGGATGACCAGTGGATTCCTCCAGCCGGTACGTATCGCGCGGTCCACTACGGCGTATGCGTCTTCCTCGGGGTTCAGCGCGAGGGTGCCGAAGGCGCCGTTCCCGTCCAGGCGGGTCCGATTGAGCAGCAGCGTCGGCCGTGTGTCGTCGCTCCCGACCACCGCGCGCACGGCCTCACGGTCCAGTGGGCCGATGATACGGTCCACCCCGTCCTCGACGCCCCGGCGATAGAGCTCGGCCGCCGTCTCGGCGTCTCCGCGCGTATCCCTTATCACCAGTCGGCCCTGGCCCCCGGTTTCTGCGTAATAGGCCCGAGTGATCCCGTCCAGTATTGCATTGCCCAACTGGGCCAGATCCCCTGACAGGGGCAGCAGTACCAGGATGGTGTCCGGCATCTCGGCCTGGAGCGGGTGGCTCGCGACCAGCTCCGGGAGCAGGCTGTTGGCCGGGTGCGACGGGTAGCGCTCTCGCCACTGCCGCGCCACGTGCCGGGCTTCGTCTTGTGAATTCACGCCGCGAAGACCGGCGAACAGGCGTACCCAGGGTTCTGCGTCCGGAAGCTCGTTGGTGGCCAGACGGTCGCGCTGGGCCGGGCGCAGGGCCGCAAGCAGGCCCCAGATGCGTTCCTGGTTGGCGGTTTGTGCGTCCGGTTCCAGCACCAGCATGCTGTCCAGGCGCAGGCGGGCGTCCAGCCCCTGATACCATTGCCGTTCGTGCTCCAACAGCCGGGCGTGCAGCGCCAGGCCGTCGCGGTAGACCTCGGCGGTTCGTGTCTCGTCATCCGGGGCATCGGCCCCGAGCCGTTCGCGCGCCGCGTCCCAGTCACCGCGTGCGGCCGCCAGTCGGCCGCCGCGTACGCGGTCCGCCAGTGGCTCGCGGTCTTCGGCATCCAGGTCGCGCCACAGCGCGTCGGCGCGGTCGATCAGGTCGCCGTCCGGATCGTCCAGGTCCAGCACCGCGTCGATCGCTGCGCGCACGCTGTCCGGCTGCGGATCGGCCCAGGCCTCGCTGATCAGGACGGGCGCGCGCTCGTGCGCCGGAAGGTCGACGACCTCGGGTCGTTCCTCCTCCGGTTCCGGGGCGGGGGTCGGGTCGGGGCGCGGCGTCGCGCAGCCGGCGAGGATCGCGCCGGCGAGCAGACTCAGGGCGAGGCGGCCCCGGTAGCGCCCTCCGGCGGCAAAATAACGGTGCAAGTTCACGATAGCGGGATGATCAGCGTATTGAGGAGTCAGTATTGAAAGCGCATCAGGTTGTGTCAACGAATTGCGGCACGTTATGGGTGGTTGCGACCCCGATCGGCAATCTGGCCGATCTGAGCCCCCGTGCCCGTGATGTGCTGGCGCGAGTATCGCGTATCGCTGCGGAGGATACGCGACACAGCGCAGGATTGCTGTCGCATCTGGGGGTGCAGACCCCGCTGGTGAGCCTCCATGAGCATAACGAACGCGACCGTATCCCTTCGTTATTGTCCGCGCTGGAGGCGGGCGACGATCTGGCACTGATCTCGGATGCCGGGACACCGCTGGTCTCCGACCCGGGCTATCGCCTGGTACGGGCGGCGACCGAGGCGGGGCTGCCGGTGCGCGCGATACCCGGCGCCAGTGCGCCGCTCGCCGCGCTGGCCGTCGCCGGTCTGCCATCCGACCGTTTCTGTTTCGAGGGTTTCCTTCCGCATGCCGGCGGGGCCCGCCGTCGCCGCCTGGAGGCCCTGCTGGTGCAGCCGGTGACCACGATCCTGTTCGAGTCCTCGCATCGTGTGCGCGCCGCGGCCGACGACCTGGCCGCGCTGGCGCCGGAGCGGGTGGTGTTCCTCGGGCGCGAGTTGACCAAGCAGTTCGAGGAACACTACAGAGGAGCCGCTGCCGAACTCCCGGCCTGGCTCGATGCCGATGCCAATCGTCTGCGTGGTGAATTCGTCCTGATCCTTGCGCCGGCCCCGCAGGCGGCCGACCCGGAGTCCGAGGATGCCCCGCTGGCCGACGAACATGAGCGGTTGCTGGGGGCGTTGCTGGGTGAGCTCCCGTTGAAGCGGGCTGTGCGGGTGCTGGCCGATGCCACCGGGCTGCCGCGCAACCGTGTCTACGCCCGGGCCCTGCGTTTGAAGGACGAGGGCTGATGGGGTTTTCCTTGCTTTGTTGCGGGTGCGGGCGTAAAAGGAGCGCGGGAGCTGGCCTGGCAGTCGCTGCATCCACTGGATGCGGAGGAAAGTCCGGGCTCCACAGGGCAGGACGCCAGGTAACGCCTGGGCGGCGCGAGCCGACGGAAAGTGCCGCAGAAAATACACCGCCGATGGCCTTCGGGCACAGGTAAGGGTGAAATGGTGCGGTAAGAGCGCACCGCACGGCTGGTAACAGTCCGTGGCAGGGTAAACCCCGTCCGGAGCAAGGCCAAATAGGGGTGCATGGTGTGGCCCGCATCGCACCCGGGTAGGCTGCTCGAGGCGTCCGGTGACGGACGTCCCAGATGAATGACTGTCCACGACAGAACCCGGCTTACGGCCGGCTCCCACTTTTTCCCACCTTTCGTACCCCGTCCGCGGGCCTGCGTGTCGCCGTGTCGGCGGTTCCTGTCGAAAAATAGTGAAGTAGTTTCTTAAGTGTGGCCCTCAAGGCGCGGCTTTTGGGGTCTTATTTTGTGCCCGCGCCATGGCTGGGTGGGGCTTCGCTAAGTCTCTGTGATTCAACGCTTATTTTTGGTTTTTTCGGGTCAATTTTCTTGACTCCTGGAGATAGCCGTACCTATAGTGTCGAAAAGTGGGAAAAGGTGGGAAAAGGTGGGTAACCACCGCAACCGGTACCGGCCATGTTTCGAGGCGTAAGCCAGCTCAATCTGGATGCCAAGGGTCGCTTGGCCATGCCCGCGCGCTATCGCGATGCGCTGGCGGCATCCTGTGGCGGCCAGCTGGTGATCACCGTTGACCCCGACCGCTGCCTGCTCCTGTACCCGTTCCCCGAGTGGGAGCGCATCGAGCAAAGCCTGATGTCCCGCCCCAACATGAATCCGAAGGTCCGCAACCTGCAGCGCCTCCTGGTCGGTCATGCGACCGAGTGCGAGCTGGACGGCAGTGGCCGTCTGCTGCTGCCGACGCCGCTTCGCCAGTACGCCAGTCTGGACAAGCGCGCGGTGCTGCTGGGGCAGGGCAACAAGTTCGAGATCTGGGATGCCGATTCCTGGGATGCCCGTTGCGAGCAGGCGCTGGGGGGTGATGTGGATGACGACGCGCTCGAGTCCATTGCGTTGTGACCATGACGGAAGCCGCCATTCATATCCCGGTGCTGCGCGACGCGGTGCTGGAGGGGCTGGCCGTGCGCGCTGACGGGTTCTACGTGGATGGGACCTTCGGGCGCGGCGGACACAGCCGTGCGATTCTCGATCGCCTCGGTGCCGGCGGATGCCTGCTGGCGATGGACCGGGACCCCGAGGCGGCTGCGGCCGCCTCTTCGTTTGCGGACGATCCACGCTTTGTCTTCGAGCCGGGCCCGTTCTCGGCGATGGCCGATACCCTGCGCCGGCGCTTCCCCGATCGTGCGCCGGATGGCGTGTTCCTGGATCTGGGGGTCTCCTCGCCGCAGCTGGACACCCCCGAGCGCGGTTTCAGCTTCCAGCATGACGGCCCGCTGGATATGCGCATGGACCCCGCGCAGGGCGAGAGCGCGGCGGACTGGCTGGCCCGCGCGGAGCAGGACGAGATCGCGGATGTGATCTACCACTACGGCGAGGAGCGCCATTCGCGTCGTATCGCCCGTGCGATCATCGCCGCGCGCGCCGAGGCCCCGATTACGCGGACCGCCCAGCTGGCCGAGATCGTGCGCCGCGCAGTGCCCGGCCGCGAGCCGGGCAAACATCCGGCCACGCGCACCTTTCAGGCCCTGCGTATCCATGTGAATCGGGAGCTCGAGGAGCTGGAGCAGTGGCTCGAGACGATCCCGGAGGTGCTGCACCCGGGCGCGCGCATGGTGGTGATCAGCTTTCATTCGCTGGAGGACCGGATGGTCAAGCAGGCGTTGCGTGGCCCGCGCCCGGACGCGCGCCTGCCGCGCGGTTTGCCGGTCATGCCCGAAACGCCCGAGCGCCCGTGGCGCGCGATCGGCAAGCCGGTGCGTGCCGATGCCGAAGAGCAGCGCCGCAACCCGCGTGCGCGCTCGGCGGTGCTGCGCGTGGGGGAGCGCACCTGATGGTCTTTCGCGGCTTCATCCTGATCATCCTGGCGACCGGGGTCTTCGCCTCCGCCGTCGGCGTGGTGGCGGCCAAACACGAGGCACGCCAGGCCTTTATTGCGCACCAGTCGGAGCTTTCGGAGCGCGACACCCTGAACCTGGAGTGGACGCAGCTGCAGATCGAGCAGTCGACCTGGGCGACACAGGGGCGTATCGAGCAGCAGGCGCTCGAGGAACTGGGCATGATCAAGCCCGAGCCGGATCGCATCGTGGTGATCGGGGGGCGTACATGGGAGCCCTGAAGCGCCAAGTCAGCCATGGCCGCCTGAAGGTACTGCTGGTCGTGTCCGCGCTGGTGCTCGTGGCCCTGGTGCTGCGCGCCATCGATCTGCAGGTGCTCAGCCGCGACTTCCTGACGCAGCAGGGCGAGCAGCGCCAGGTGCGCACGCTGACCGAGTCGGCCCATCGCGGCATGGTGACCGATCGCAATGGCGAACCCCTGGCGATCTCCGCCCCGGTACAGACCGCCTGGGCCAATCCCAAGGACCTGCTGGAGCAGCGCGACCGCTGGCCGGAGCTGGCCGAGGCGCTGCAGGTCGATGCCGACTGGCTGGCCGAGCGCATCGAGACGCGTGCCGGCCGGGAGTTCATGTACCTGCGTCGGCATATGCTGCCGGCCCAGGCGGAGCAGGTGACCGCCCTGCGCATCCAGGGGCTTGGCCTGACGCGCGAGTTCCGGCGCTACTACCCGCATGGCGAGACGACCTCGCACGTCCTCGGCTACACCGATATTGACGATCGCGGGCAGGAGGGCGTGGAGCTTGCGTTCAACGACTGGCTGTCGGGCGCGCCGGGTGCCAAGCGTGTCCTGCGCGATCGCCACGGACGCACGATCCGCGATGTGGCCAGCATCCGGCCCGCCCGCGACGGTCGCACGTTGCGCCTGACCATCGACCAGCGCCTGCAGTACCTGGCCTACCGCGAGCTGAAGGCCGCGGTGGCCGAGCATGATGCTCAGGGCGGCTCTGCCGTGCTGCTGGATGCCCGTACGGGCGATGTCCTGGCGATGGTCAATCAGCCGAGCTTCAATCCGAACAATCGCGGCTCGATCCGCTCGGAACTCGCGCGCAACCGGTCGCTGACGGACAGCATGGAGCCGGGGTCGGTGGTCAAACCCTTCACCGTGGCCGCGGCGCTGGATGCGGGCATCATCGACCCCAACGTGACCCTGGACACCCGTCCCGGGACCATGCGTGTCGGGCGGCTGACCGTGCGCGACTTTCGTGACTATGGCGTGATCGACCTGACGACCCTGATCGCGCGTTCCAGCAATGTCGGGGCGACCAAGCTGGCACTGGACCTGCCGCCGGACCGGTTCTGGCAGGTGCTTCATCAGGCCGGGTTCGGCCAGTCGACCGGGACGCACTTCCCGGGCGAGGTGAGCGGCCGCCTGCGCGACTTCCCGACCTGGCGCGAGGTCGAGCAGGCCACGATGGGCTATGGCTACGGCCTGTCGATCACGCCCCTGCAGATGGCCGCGGCCTATACCGCATTCGCCAACGACGGCCAGCGCATCCCGGTGCAGTTGGTGCAGACTGCCGATGACCTGCGCGAGCCGGCCGCCGTGATGACCCCGGAGACCGCCCAGCGCGTGCTCGCGATGATGGAGCACACCATCGGCTCCGAGGGCACCGCCCGCCAGGCCGCGATCGACGGCTACCGCATCGCGGGCAAGACCGGAACCAGCCGCAAGAGCGGCCCCGGTGGCTACACGGAAGATCGCTATATCTCCAGCTTCGTAGGGCTGGCGCCGGCATCGGATCCGCGTTTCGTGATGGCCGTGGTGATCGACGAGCCCAATGCCGGCACCTACTTCGGTGGCGCGGTGGCGGCGCCGGTATTTCGGAACGTGATCGGCTCGGCGTTGCGGATGTTCAACGTGCGCCCGGACGCGATGCCGGATCTCCCGATGCAGTTCGCTGCCGAGCGCGAGGGCTCGACATGATGGCGGCGAATACGGTCCAGACCGTCCCGACGCTCGGCAGCCTGTGGCCCGCTGGTGCGCCGCCGCTGGCGGGCGAGGTCGCCGGACAGTGTGTGACCGATCTCGTCCAGGACAGCCGCCGCGTGACCCCGGGGGCAGTCTTTGTCGCTCTGCGCGGGACGCAGGGCCACGGCCTTGCCCATGCGCGGGCGGCAGCCGAGCAGGGCGCGGTGGCCATCCTGTGGGACGAGGCCGAGGCGGCCCCGGCCCTGGATATCCCGGTGCTGCATCTCCCCGGTCTGCGCGCCGCGCTGCCGGCGATCTGCGATGCCCTGTGGGGTGCCTGGCCGGCCGAGTACCCCGTGGTCGCGGTAACCGGTACCGATGGCAAGACCTCGGTCAGCCAGCTGCTGGCCAGCGCCCTGGAGCAGCTCGGTGTCCCCACGGGGGTGGTCGGCACGCTGGGCGTGGGCCGCTTCGGGGCGCTGGAGGACTGTGGCCACACGACCCCGGGCGTGATCGACCTGCACCGGCACCTGGCCCGGCTGGCCGCCGACGGCTGCCAGGCGCTCTCGATCGAGGCCTCGTCGCACGGGCTCGAACAGGGGCGCATGGCCGGGCTCCCGGTGCGCGTCGCCGTGCTGACCCGCCTCGGATCGGATCATCTGGATTTTCACGGCAGCGAGCAGGCCTATGCCGATGCCAAGGCACGGCTGTTTGCCTGGCCGGGGCTGGAGACCGCCGTACTCAACGCCGACGACGCCCTCGGGCAGCGCCTGATCCGCGAAACCACGGCCGGGCGCACCCTGACGTACAGCGCGGTGGGGGCAGCGGCCGATCTGGTTGCGCGCGAGGTCGAGGCCCGCGCCGACGGGATCCGTTTCACGCTGGAGGCGGAGGGTGGTGCCTGGCCCGTACAGACGGCCCTGTTCGGGCTGTTTCAGGTCGGCAACCTGCTGGCGACGCTCGCCGCTCTG
This sequence comes from Thioalkalivibrio thiocyanoxidans ARh2, assembly GCF_000385215.1. Classification (GTDB taxonomy): domain Bacteria; phylum Pseudomonadota; class Gammaproteobacteria; order Ectothiorhodospirales; family Ectothiorhodospiraceae; genus Thioalkalivibrio; species Thioalkalivibrio thiocyanoxidans. The sequence continues at coordinate 26,926 of NZ_ARQK01000033.1, read as the reverse complement.
CGTGCGCTGGGTCATTCCTGGCCCGCCGGTGTGGATGCGGTGTCGCGTCTGCGCGGTGTCCCGGGGCGCATGGAGCGCTTCGAACTGCCCGGCGGGGCGTTATTGGTTGTGGACTATGCCCACACCGCACAGGCCCTGGCCGCGGCACTCGACGCGCTGCGCCCGCACACGGCCGGTCGTCTGATCGTGGTCTTTGGCTGCGGCGGCGATCGCGATATCACCAAGCGTCCGGCCATGGGTCGGGTCGCCAGTGCGCGCGCCGATCAGGTGATCGTGACGGACGACAACCCGCGTTCGGAAGACCCGGCCGCGATCCGGACCGCCGTGCTGGCCGGCTGTGACCGGCCCGAGGCCTGCCGCGAGGTGGGCGATCGCGAGGCGGCAGTACGCGCGGCCGTGGCCGAGGCGGGCGCGGGCGACGTGATCCTGCTGGCGGGCAAGGGGCACGAGACCACCCAGCAGGTGGGTACGCGGTTTTATCCGTTCAGCGATCGCGAGCTGGCACGCCAGCTCGGCGCTCGCACGAACGCGGGAGACAGTGGGGGGGATATCCAATGATCCGGATGACCGGACAGGAACTGGCGGACGCCGTGCGCGGCCGACTGGAAAATGGCGACGGGGAGCAGGTCTTCGAGGGGGTCTTCACTGACACCCGGCAACCGCTCGACGGAGGGCTGTTCGTGGCCCTGCGCGGCCCGCGTTTTGATGCCCACGAGCATGTCGCCGCGGATCTGCCGGCGACCGTGCTGCTGGTGGAACGCATGCTGGAGGTTCCGCATCCGCAGGTGGTGGTGGCCGATGCCGGCGAGGCCCTGGGTCGACTGGCCCAGCACTGGCGCCGCCGCAGCCGGGCGCGCGTGATTGCGCTGACCGGCTCCAATGGCAAGACCACGACCAAGGAGATGCTGCGCTGCATCCTCGAGGGGGTGGGCTCGGTGCATGCCACCCAGGGCAACCTGAACAACGAGATCGGCGTGCCGCTGACCCTGCTGGCCATGCCCGAGGACATCGATTACGCGGTGATCGAGATGGGCGCCAACCATGCCGGCGAGATTGCCCGTATGGCGCGCTGGACCGAGCCGATGGTCGCGCTGATCACCAACGCGGGGCGGGCCCACCTGGAGGGCTTCGGCAGCCTCGAGGGCGTGGCTCACGCGAAGGCCGAAATCTTCTCCGGCCTGCCGTCCCAGGGCGGTACCGCGGTGATCAACCTGGATGATCCATTCGCCGATTACTGGCTGTCGTTGAACGAACACCATCACTGCCAGCGCTTTTCCCTGGAGGGTGGTGGAGAGGTCGAGGGCATGTGGCAGGCTCCCGACCGTTTGCGGCTGACCATCCTGGGGGGCGGACGTGACCTGCGCTTGTCCAGTCCGGGGCGCCATGTCGCCGCCAATGCGGTTGCCGCGGCCGCAGCGGCGAATGCGGTGGGGGTGCCGATCGATGCGATCGCCAACGGTCTGGCGCGCTGGACCCCGGTGCAGGGGCGTCTGCAGGAACTCTGGCACGTCAGTGGCGCCCGCCTGTGGGACGACACCTACAACGCCAACCCGGATTCTCTGCGCGCGGGGCTCGAGGTGCTGGCAGCCATGCCCGGCCGGAGGATCCTCGTCCTGGGCGCAATGGGCGAACTGGGTACGGAGACCCCGGCGCTGCACCGGGAGACCGGGAGCCTGGCCCGCGCAATGGGCCTCGACTACTGCCTGGCGCTGGGCGAGGCCGCCCGCGACAGTGCCGAGGCCTTTGGCGAGGGCGGCGAGTGGTTTGCCGATCATGATGCGCTGCAAGCGCGGCTGGAGGAACTGCTGCAGGACGACACTACGGTTCTGGTCAAGGGCTCGCGCAGCCAACGCATGGAGCGGATCATAGAGGGCCTGGAGCTGGCCCCGTCGGCACGGGGGGCTGCGAATGCTGTTCGCGCTGACTGAATATCTCGCGCAGTTCCATAGCGGCTTCACGGTCTTCCAGTACCTGACCCTGCGCGCGATCCTGGGCGTGGTGACCGCGCTGGCGATCGCGCTGCTGATTGGTCCGGCGATGATCCGCCGGCTGACGGTCGGCAATGTCGGCCAGCAGGTCCGGGACGACGGCCCGGAGTCGCACCTGAGCAAGGCCGGCACGCCGACGATGGGCGGGGCGCTGATCCTGGTGGCGGTCGCCGTAGCGACCCTGCTTTGGAGCGATCTGACCAATCGCTTTGTCTGGATCGTGCTGCTGACCACGCTGGCCTTTGGTGCGGTCGGAGGCTGGGACGACTACCTGAAGCTGCGCTACGGCAACAGCAAGGGGCTGACGGCCAGGGCAAAGATCCTGTGGCAGACCTTGTTCGCGCTGGTCGCCGCCGGGGTGATCATGGCGACCGCGCAAAGCCCGGTCGAAACGAGCTTCTATCTCCCCTTCTTCAAGGACTTCGAGTACCACCTCGGCTGGTTGTTTATCCCGCTGGTCTGGCTGGTCGTGGTCGGCTCCTCCAACGCGGTCAACCTGACCGACGGCCTCGATGGCCTGGCGATCATGCCGGCGGTGCTGGTGGCCGGGGCCCTCGGGGTCTTCGCCTATGCGGCCGGCCACGCAGTATTCGCGGATTACCTGCAGATCCCCGCAGTGCCGGGGGTGGGCGAGGTCGGGATCTTCGCCGCCGCACTGGTCGGGGCCGGGCTCGGCTTTTTGTGGTTCAACGCCTATCCCGCCCAGGTCTTCATGGGTGATGTCGGGGCCCTGGCCCTGGGGGCAGCCCTGGGCATGATGGCGATCCTGACCCGTCAGGAGATCGTGCTCCTGATCATGGGCGGCATCTTCGTGCTGGAGACGCTGTCGGTGATGCTGCAGGTCGCCTCGTTCAAGCTCACCGGGCGGCGCATCTTCCGCATGGCGCCGCTGCACCACCACTTCGAACTCAAGGGCTGGCCGGAGCCGCGCGTGATCGTGCGCTTCTGGATCCTGACCGTGGTGTTCGTCCTGATCGGTCTTGCGACCCTGAAGATCCGCTGACGCCATGTCGAAGCCACAGCCGCACAATCTGATCGTGGGAACCGGAGCGACGGGGCAGTCCGTCGCCCGATTCCTGCGTGCGCGTGGCGAGAACTTCGCGATCACCGACACGCGTCGCGACGCACCGGCACTGGCGGCCGGCCCCGATGCCGCCTGGCTGGCCAAGGCCTGGGCCGGCCCGCTGGACGAGCTTGATACCTCGCGCTATGCGCGACTGATCGTCTCCCCGGGAGTCGCGCTGGAATACCCGGCCGTCGCTCGGGCGCGCAAGGCGGGTGCGACCATCACCGGGGACATCGACCTGTTCGCCGAGGCTGTCGACGCCCCGGTCGTCGCGATTACGGGGTCCAACGGGAAGAGCACGGTCACGGCCCTGGTCGGCGAGATCCTGAGCGCGGCCGGCCAGAAGGTCGCCATGGGGGGCAATTTCGGTACCCCCGCGCTGGACCTGCTGGATGCGGCGGTGGAGGTCTATGTCCTGGAGCTGTCGAGCTTTCAGCTCGAGCGCAGCGATTGCCTGGCACCGGCCGGGGCCGCAATCCTGAATATCTCTCCGGACCATCTGGATCGCTATCCGGACCTCGGGGCGTACATCCAGGCCAAGGCCCGCATCCTCGATCGCGCCGAACGCGGCGTGCTCAACCGTGATGACCGTTGGTTGCGCGAACTGCCCCTGCCGGCAGGGTTGCGAGTGGTCTCGTTTGGACTGGATGCCCCGCTCGCAGCGACCGATTTTGGCGTCACCACCGGCGAGGACGAGCCGGATCTGGTGCGTGGCAACGAGCGCTTGCTGTCCACGGCACGTCTGCGCATCCGCGGGCAACACAACTGGGCCAATGCCCTGGCCGCCCTGGCCCTGGCCTGGCCGTGGCTGGAATCGCCGCAGGCGCGGGCGGAGGCATTGGCGGCGCTGGCCGATTTTGCGGGGCTGCCACACCGCTCGCAGTGGATCGCGCGGGTGGCCGAGGTCGACTACATCAACGACTCCAAGGGCACGAACGTGGGTGCGACCCTGGCCGCGCTGCGGGGTACCCCGGGGCCGCTGGTACTCATCGCCGGCGGGCAGGGCAAGGGGCAGGATTTCTCGCCGCTGGCGGACTACGTGCCCGGCAAGGTCCGGGGCGTGGTGCTGCTCGGCGAGGATGCCCCGCTGATTGCCCGGGCCCTGGCCTCGGTGGTGCCTGTGCAGCGGGTGGACGACATGACCGCGGCCGTGGAACAGGCGGCCGCCTGGGCGCAGCCCGGCGACACCGTACTGCTCTCGCCGGGCTGCGCGAGCCTCGACATGTACGACAACTACCAGGCGCGTGGTGACGACTTCGCGCGGGCTGTGCGGGAGCGAGCGGCATGAGTACCGGATCGCTGCCCCTCGGCCTGCCCTCGCGGGACTCGCTCGACGGCCTGCGCAACAGCGTGGACCTGCCGCTGCTGGCCGCGGCCGCGCTGCTGCTCGGGCTCGGTCTGATCATGGTCGCCTCGGCCTCGATGGATCTGGGCGAGCGCTACTACGGCAACACCTGGCACTTCTTCCAGCGCCAGGTCCTGTTCGCCGCCATCGGGCTCGCACTGGCGACGGTTATGTGGACGGTCCCGCTGCAGCGCTGGGAACGCGCCGGGCCGTGGCTGCTGATCCTGGTGATGGTGCTGCTGATCGCGGTGTTGCTGCCGGGCGTGGGCCGCACCGTGAACGGCGCGACCCGCTGGATCCCGATCGGGATGTTCAATCTCCAGGTGGCCGAGCCGGTGAAGCTGCTGGTAGTGATGTACCTGGCCGGTTATATCGTGCGCCACTACTCGACCCTGCGGTTGCACCTGCTGGGGTTTGTGCGTCCGCTGGTCGTGTTGGGCTTCGGCACCGTGTTGCTGCTGCTGCAACCCGACTTTGGCGGCGCGGCCATCATGCTGGCGATCGGCATGGGCATGCTGTTCCTGGCCGGTGCCAAGCTGTGGCAGTTCGCCGCGCTCGGCGCGACCATCGCGGTGGGCATGGCCTTTGTCGCGGTGGCCGCGCCCTACCGCGTTGCGCGCCTGACCGCATTCCTGGACCCCTGGCAGGATCCGTTTGCGACCGGGTTCCAGCTGACCCAGTCGCTGATCGCAATCGGCTCGGGCGGCTGGTTCGGCGCCGGTCTGGGCAACAGCGTGCAGAAGCTGTTCTACCTGCCGGAGGCCCACAACGACTTCCTGTTCGCGGTCTTCGCCGAGGAATTTGGCTTTATCGGTGTGCTTGCCCTGATCGTGCTGTTTACGGTGGTGGTCTGGCGTTGCGTGAAGATCGGGCTCTGGGCGGAGCGTGCGGGCCATGCGTTCGGCTCTCACCTGGCCTTCGGTGTCGCGATCTGGCTGGCGCTGCAAAGCGCGCTCAATCTCGCGGTGAACATGGGGCTCCTGCCGACCAAGGGCATGACGCTGCCGTTCCTCAGTTACGGCGGCAGTTCGCTGATCGTCACGCTGATGGCGATCGGGCTGGTGATGCGGGTCTATCGCGAGGCGCAGGTCCCGGCCCCGCGCCAGCCGAGCTCGCCGCGGCGCAAGAGGGGGCGGACATGAACAATCCCCTGCGCATCCTGATCATGGCCGGGGGTACCGGCGGACACGTCTTCCCGGGGCTGGCCGTCGCCGAGGCCCTGCGCGCCCGCGGTGCCGAGGTCCTCTGGCTGGGTACCTCGCGCGGCATCGAATCGCGCCTGGTGCCCGCGGCGGGGATCGAGCTGCACACCCTCCCGATCAGCGGCGTGCGCGGCAAGGGGCTGGTGGGGCTGCTGCTGGCCCCGTGGCGTCTCGGCATCTCGCTGTGGGCGGCGCTGGCCCTGATTACCCGGCTGCGTCCGGCCGCCGTGATCGGCTTTGGCGGATTTGCGGCCGGCCCCGGCGGCCTGATGGCCGCCGCGCTGGGCCGCCCGCTGGCGATCCACGAGCAGAACGCGGTCGCCGGTCTGACCAACCGCTGGCTGGCACGCATCGCAGACCGCGTCTATGCGGGCTTCGACCATGCCTTCCCCGAGCGCCATACGGTGACCGTCGTGGGCAATCCGGTGCGCACGGAGATCGCGGCGCTGCCGGAGCCCGAGGAGCGCTTCGACGCGCGCTCCGGCCCGCTGCGGGTGCTGGTGCTGGGCGGCAGCCTCGGCGCGCGTTCGCTGAACCGTGTCGTGCCGGCGGGGCTCGAGCAGGCCCGTCCCGCGCAGCCGCTGGTGATTCGCCACCAGGCCGGGGAGCGCACGCTGGACGAGGCGCGCGCGGCCTATGCCGAGACCGCGCTGGAATACGAAGTGACCCCGTTTATCGAGGACATGGCCGAGGCCTATGCCTGGGCGGATCTGGTGATCTGTCGGGCCGGTGCGCTGACCGTGGCCGAGGTTGCGGCGGCTGGCGTCCCGGCCCTGTTCGTGCCGTATCCGCATGCGGTCGACGATCATCAGACCGCGAATGCCCGAGCCCTCGTCGAGGCGGGTGCGGCCTGGCGCCTGGCGGATGCCGATCTGACGCCCGAGCGGGTCGCCGAGATTGTGCGTCCGCTGGGGCGCGAGGCCCTGCGGGAACGCGCGCGCCTGGCCCGCGACCAGGCCTGCCCGGACACTGCCGAGCGTCTGGCCGAGGCCTGCCTGGAGATGGCCAATGCCCGGCGGGGGAGGCAGAGCTCATGAATGCCCCGCGTCTGCCACGCCACGCGATGCGCCGCATCCGCCGTATTCACTGTGTCGGCATCGGTGGTTCCGGCATGAGCGGGATCGCCGAGGTCCTGCATCAGCTGGGCTACCAGGTCTCCGGATCGGATCTCGGCCAGTCCGCGATGGTCGCGCGACTGACCGGCATGGGGATCCCGGTGGCACCCGCTCATACGGAAGAGAACGTTGCCGAGGCCGATGTGCTGGTGGTGTCCAGCGCAATCGACCCCTCCAACCCCGAGGTGCAGGCGGCCCGCCGCCGCGGGATCCCGATCGTGCGCCGGGCGGAGATGCTCGCGGAGCTGATGCGCTTTCGCTACGGCATCGCCGTGGCGGGTACCCACGGCAAGACCACCACGACCAGCCTGGTGGCCAGCGTGCTTGCCGAGGCCGGCATGGACCCCACCTTCGTGATCGGCGGGCGCCTGAACAGCACCGCCAGTCACTCGAACCTGGGGGCGGGCGACTACCTGGTCGCCGAGGCCGACGAAAGCGACGCTTCGTTCCTGCACCTGCAGCCGATGATCAGCATCGTGACCAATATCGATGCCGACCACCTCGGGACCTATGGCAACGACTTCGGGAACCTGCGCGCGACCTTCCTCGAGTTCCTGCACCACCTGCCGTTCTACGGCATCGCCGTGTTGTGCGCGGACGACCCGCAGGTGCGCGATCTCTATCCGGAACTGGAGCGCCCGCGCCTGACCTACGGCATCGAGGCGGAAGCCGATGTGCGCGCCCTGAACGTGCGCCAGGAAGGCGTGCGCATGTTCTTTGATCTGAAGCTGCCGGGACAGGCCGCGTTCCCGGTCACGCTGAACCTGCCCGGGCGCCACAACGTGCTCAATGCCCTGGCTGCGGCGGCCGTCGCGCACGAACTGGAGGTCGCCCCCGACGCGATCCAGGCGGCGCTGGAGCGCTTCCAGGGGATCGGTCGGCGCTTCCAGGTGCAGGAGCTCGATACCGCGCAGGGCCCGCTGACCCTGGTCGACGACTACGGCCACCACCCGCGCGAGATCGCGGCGACCCAGGCCGCGGCGCGCGACGCCTGGCCCGACCGGCGGCGCATCACCGTGTTCCAGCCGCACCGTTACACCCGCACACGCGACCTGTTCGAGGACTTCGCCGAGGCCCTGTCCGAGGCCGATGTGCTGATCCTGCTGGAGGTCTATCCCGCCGGCGAGGAGCCGATCCCCAGCGCAGACGGCCGCAGCCTCGCGCGGGCGATCCGGCTGCGCGGACAGGTCGAGCCGGTGTTCGTCGAGCATGCGGCGGACGTCGCCGACGTCCTGTCCGGGATGCTCAAGTCCAACGACGTCGTGATCACCCAGGGGGCCGGTGATATCGGCCGGCTGGCGAGCCTGTTGCCGGAACAGCTGGGGGCGAAGAAGCGCCCCGGGAGTGCGACATGATGGCGGCGCGCGCGGTGGAACCGGTGAACGGCCCGTTTGCTCATGCCCCTCGGGGCCAGGTGCGGCCCGAGGCCCCGCTGGCCGGGTTGACCTCCTGGCGTGTGGGCGGTCCGGCCGACTGGCTGTTCCGGCCGGTGGACCGGGCCGACCTGGTGTCGGCACTGGCGGATCACGCCCGGCATGCCCCCGCTATGCCGGTGACCTTCCTGGGCCTGGGCAGCAACGTCCTGATCCGCGACGGCGGCATCGAAGGGCTCGTGGTGCACCTGTCCGGGGTCCTCAACGAGCGCGAGCGCCTGGAGGGCAACCGTGTACAACTGGGTGCGGGGCTCGCCTGTGCCCAGGCCGCACGGTTCTGTGCCCGCGAGGGCCTGGTGGGCGGCGAGTTCCTGGCCGGCATCCCGGGCACCCTGGGCGGCGCGCTGCGCATGAACGCGGGGGCCTGGGGCGGCGAGATCTGGCCGCTGGTCGAGTCGGTATCCACCGTGGATGCCGGCGGGCAGGAGCACCAGCGTCAACCGGGCGAGTACCGCATCGGCTATCGCAGCGTCGAGGGTCCGGACGAGTGGTTTACCGGCTGCGTGCTGCAGCTGGAGCCCGGCGATCCGGCCGCTGGCACGGCGCGCATCAAGGAGCTGCTGCGCGAGCGCTCACAGAAGCAGCCACTGGGCCTGCCGTCCTGCGGGTCGGTGTTCCGCAACCCGCCCGGCGATCACGCCGCGCGCCTGATCGAGGCGGCGGGACTGAAGGGCCTGCGCCACGGTGGCGCGGAGATCTCGCCCAAGCACGCGAATTTCATTACCCACGATGGCTCGGCGCAGGCCGCCGACATCGAATGGCTGCTACGCCACGCGCAAAGCGAGGTGGAGCGGCGCTTTGGTGTACGCCTGGAGCCGGAGGTGCGGCTGCTGGGTCGACCGGGTCCCACGGACGAGACAATCGAGGGAAGGCAATGAGCAGGCGCAAACCGGAAGAATATGGACGTGTGGCGGTCTTGATGGGCGGCTGGTCCGGCGAGCGGGACATCTCGCTCAAGAGCGGCAACGCCGTGCTGGCCGCGCTGCGCCGCCAGGGCGTCGATGCCCATGCCGTCGATCTCACCCGCGAGACGGCGCGCTGCATGGCGCTGGAGGACTATGACCGGGTGTTCATCGCCCTGCATGGCGAGTGCGGCGAGGACGGCACGCTGCAGGGCTGCCTCGACATGGCCGGCATGCCCTACACCGGGACCGGGGTGCTGGGCTCGGCGCTGGGCATGGACAAGCTGGCCTGCAAGCGACTCTGGGCGGGGACCAATCTCCCGAGCGCGCCGTATCGGCTGCTGACGCCGGGCTTCGATCCGGAGGCGGTGGCCGATGCCCTCGGCCTCCCGCTGATCGTCAAGCCCGCGCGCGGTGGTTCCAGTCTGGGCATCACCCGGGTTGATCGTGCCGAGGACCTGCCGGCTGCCTTTGATGCGGCGCGCGTGCAGCCGGGGCAGGTGTTCGCCGAGCAGTGGATCACCGGGCGCGAATACACGGTTGCGGTGCTCGGCAACGAGCCGCTGCCGGTGATCGAGATTCGCGCGGCGACCGGATTCTACGACTACCACGCGAAGTACGAGGCGGACGATACCGGCTACCTGTGCCCGCCCCCGGACCTGTCGCGCAGTGCCCAGCTGGAGCTGCAGTCGCTGGCGATCGCTGCCTTTGCCACGCTCGAGGGCTGCGGCTGGGGCCGGGTGGACATCCTGCAGGACGAGCACGGCGAGAACTTCCTGATCGAGGTCAACACCATCCCCGGCATGACCGACCACTCGCTGGTGCCGAAGGCGGCCGCGCAGGCGGGCATCGATTTCGACGAGCTGTGTCTGCGCATTCTCGATTCCAGCTTTGAATGCGGGGGGCTGCGTTGAGCGCGCGACGCACAACGCGACCCGCGCGGCGGCCGGAAGGTCCGTCGCGCCTGCAGGCCATGGCGGGGCCGGGGCTGCGACTGCTCGCCGGCATGGGACTGGCGGGGGCGCTGGTGCTGGGCTTCAGCCTGTGGCTGCACTTCGACCCGGATCAGCATCTGCCGATCGGCTCCATCCAGATTGCCGGCGAGCCGCGTCATGCCGACACGGACGCGATCCTCGAGCGGGTGCGGGCGCATGCGCCAGGGTTCGTGGGCACGGACCTCGAGGTCCTGCGCGAGGAGTTGCAGGCGATGCCCTGGGTGGACGCGGTGCAACTGCGCCGGCGCTGGCCGGACACCCTGGAGATCCACGTGACCGAGCCGGTTCCGGTAGCCCAGTGGGGCGACGACCACCTGGTGGACCGCCACGGCCGTCTGTTCGGACCGGTGGATCTCGCCGAATGGGATTTCCTGCCGGCACTGGCCGGCGAGGACGGCCGTCAGGTGGTGCTGATGCACCGCTACCTGGAGGTCTCCGCGCGCCTGGCCGATGCCGGGTTCGAGGTCGTGGGCGTGCACGAGGGCAAGCGGCATGACTGGACGATCCATCTGGCCGACGGGGCCGAGGTCCTGATGGGCCGCGACGTGAATCTGAACCGGCTGGGCCAGCTGGTGCGCGCGGCACCGGCCCTGCGGGCGCGCGAGGACGCTCCGATTGCGCGGGTGGACCTGCGCTATCCGCACGGTCTGGCCGTGGCCTGGGCCGAAGAAGCGGACAACAACGGCGGCAACGCCCGATGACACGAACGACAGGACGCAGAAAGATGATGGCAAAGAAGTCGGAACCCGGACTGATCGTTGGCCTGGATGTCGGCACCTCGAAGATCGAGGCGATCGTCGGCGAGCTGACCGACGAGGGCGAGATCGAGATCATCGGTATCGGCTCCTCGCCATCGCGCGGGCTGAAGAAGGGCGTGGTCGTGAACATTGAGTCCACCGTCCAGTCGATCCAGCGCGCGGTCGAGGAGGCCGAGTTGATGGCCGGCTGCGAGATCCATTCGGTCTACACCGGGATCGCCGGCTCCCACATCAAGAGCTACAACTCCACCGGCGTGGTCGCGATCAAGGATGGCGAGGTGGTCCCCGGTGACGTGGACCGGGTGATCGATGCCGCCCGTGCGATCGCCATCCCGGCCGACCAGCGCATCCTCCACGTGCTGCCGCAGGAATACATCATCGACGAACAGGAGGGCATCCGCGAGCCGATCGGGATGTCCGGGGTGCGGCTGGAGGCCAAGGTGCACCTGGTGACCGGCGCGGTGTCCGCGGCGCAGAACATCGTCAAGTGCGTGGAGCGCTGCGGGCTGCGGGTGGACGACATCATCCTGGAACAGCTGGCCTCCAGCTATTCGGTACTCAGCGAGGACGAGAAGGACCTGGGTGTCTGCCTGGTGGATGTCGGCGGCGGCACGACCGACATCGCAGTGTTCGCCCACGGCGCGATCATGCACACCGCGGTGATCCCGATTGCCGGGGACCAGGTGACCAACGACATCGCGGTGGCCCTGCGTACGCCGACCCAGTACGCCGACGAACTCAAGATCAAGTACGCCTGCGCGCTGCGCACGCTGGCCGACCCGGGCGAGACCATCGAGGTCCCCGGTGTCGGCGATCGCGCCGCGCGCCGGCTGTCGCGCCAGACGCTCGCCTCCGTGGTCGAGCCGCGCTACGAGGAACTGCTGCAACTGGTGCAGGCGGAACTGCGCCGCAGCGGTACCGAGGAAATGATTGCCGCCGGGGTGGTGCTGACCGGCGGCTCGTCCCGAATGGAAGGTGTGGTGGACCTCGCCGAAGAGGTCTTTCACATGCCCGTGCGCCTGGGGGTGCCGCAACGCGTCACCGGGCTCCTGGATGTGGTGAAGAATCCGATCCACGCGACGGGGGTGGGGCTGCTGCTCTATGCCCGCGAATCGCGTGCGGAGCAGGAGGCCCGGCCCGTGAGCAGCGGGTTCCAGGGTGTATGGGCGCGCATGAAGCGCTGGTTTTCCGGACAGCTCTGATGACCGGGGCCGCCGGAGTTATGGGGGTCGGACCGCTCTCCGACCATGGACAAACAACTGACATGTACACACGAACCGAGAGGACGCAGCCATGACGTTCGAACTGATGGATACCTTTAGCCAGAACGCCACGATCAAGGTCGTTGGTGTTGGGGGTGGTGGCGGCAATGCCGTACAGCACATGGTTCACTCGCAACTCGACGGCGTGGACTTCATCTGCGCCAACACCGATGCCCAGGCCCTGAAGAGCCTGGACTCCAAGACGCTGCTGCAGCTGGGCGGCGACATCACCAAGGGCCTGGGTGCCGGGGCCGATCCGTCGGTCGGGCGCGAGGCGGCCCTGGAGGACCGCGAGCGCATCCAGGACCTGCTCCAGGGTGCGGACATGGTGTTCATCACCGCCGGCATGGGTGGTGGTACCGGCACCGGGGCGGCCCCGGTGGTCGCGCAGATCGCAAAGGAGATGGGCATCCTGACCGTCGCGGTGGTCACCAAGCCGTTCCCGTTCGAGGGCAAGAAGCGCATGCAGGTGGCTGTGTCCGGGATCAAGGCGCTGACCGAGCAGGTCGATTCGCTGATCACCATCCCGAACGAGAAGCTGCTGACCGTGCTGGGCAAGAACACCACGCTGCTGGATGCCTTCAAGGCCGCCAACGACGTGCTGTTCGGTGCGGTACAGGGGATCGCCGAGCTGATCACCCGTCCGGGCCTGATCAACGTCGACTTTGCCGACGTGCGCAACGTGATGCGCGAGATGGGCATGGCCATGATGGGGACCGGGTCCGGGACCGGCGAGGACCGTGCGCGGCAGGCTGCCGAGGCTGCGATCGCCAGCCCGCTGCTGGAGGATGTGGACATCTCGGGCGCTCGCGGCATCCTGGTGAACGTTACCGGGGGTATGGATGTCGGCATCGGCGAGTTCGAGGAGGTTGGCGAGGCCGTGAAGGCCCTGGCCTCCGAGGACGCGACCGTGGTGGTCGGGACCGTGATCGATCCGGAGATGAGCGACGAACTGCGCGTGACCCTGGTGGCCACCGGTCTGGGGGCTCAGCCGTCCCAGCAGGAACGTCCCCAGGTACGCGTTGTGGATGCCCAGCCCAAGCGCGCGGTGGGCTCCGACGTCGAGGTGGACCTCGATCAGCCGACCGTCAAACGTCGTGGCGGGGACAATCTCGCGGTGGACTACAACCAGCAGCAAGGCATCGATGTGCTCGATATCCCGGCCTTTCTGCGCAAACAGGCCGACTGAGCAAGGGGCCGCATGCAGGGAGGGCGGAAACTTGCAATAATGCGGTAATCGTTGTGTGCATGAGGAGCCCGGGAGGGCCCGGGCTCCACTATGCGCCTGAAAAGAAAGAGGTTATACGCGTTGATTCGACAAAGAACGCTCAAGAACAGCATCCGGGCCACAGGCGTGGGGCTGCATACCGGGGAGAAGGTCGTGTTGACGTTGCGACCAGCGCCGGTGAATACCGGGATCGTTTTCCATCGGAGCGATCTGGATCCTGTCGTCGAAATCCCGGCCCGGGCGGAGAACGTGGGCGACACACGTTTGTCGACAACGCTGGTCAAGGGAGACGTGCGTGTTTCCACCGTGGAACACCTGCTCTCCGCGATCGCGGGGCTGGGTATCGACAACCTGCACGTGGATGTCAGTGCCGCCGAGGTCCCGATCATGGACGGCAGTGCCGGGCCGTTCGTGTTCCTGTTGCAGTCCGCCGGGCTCAAGGAACAGGACGCCCCCAAGGAATTCATCCGGGTGAAGCGCAGCGTGGAAGTCCGCGAGGGCGACAAATGGGTGCGCTTCGACCCCTACGACGGGTTCAAGGTCGGTTTCTGCATCGACTTCGAACACCCGATGTTCACCGACGGGAGCCAGCGTGCCGAGCTGGACTTCTCGTCCACCTCCTTTGTGAAGGAGGTTTCGCGTGCCCGGACCTTCGGGTTCATGCGCGACATCGAGGCCCTGCGCGCCAACCAGCTGGCGCTGGGCGGCAGCCTGGACAACGCCGTAGTGCTCGATGACTACAAGATCCTGAACGAGAATGGCCTGCGCTACGACAACGAGCTGGTCAAGCACAAGATCCTCGATGTGGTCGGGGATCTGTACCTGCTGGGCCACAGCCTGATCGGCGCGTTTACCGGGCACAAGTCCGGGCATGCGCTGAACAACCAGCTGATTCGCCAGCTGGCGGCGGACGAGACCGCCTGGGAAAAGGTTACCTTCGAGGACCCCTCGGAGCGGCTGCCGATCTCCTTCGGCCAGTTGGCGCCAACGATCGCTACCGGCTAGGCCCGGCGGGGGCTAGCGTCCCCGCGAGGACAGCGCGGCCAGGCGTTCCAGCGCCCCGGACAGCGCCGGATCGCTGACCGAACGGGCGGTCTGCCTGAGTAGCGAGCGGGCCGCCTCCGGGATCTCGCGCTGGACCGCGACCGGCTCGGGTTGCGGCGCGCGTGGCGTGCTGTCGAGTCGGATGCGCACCTCGGTGGTGCCGTCGATGCCGGCCGCCGCGAGCGTCTTGAGCAGCTCGCGCTGCTGGAAGCGGATCTCGGTCGCCAGCGCGCGATCGGTGCAAACCGCGATCAGGGTTTCTCCCTGTCGGGTCAGGGCCAGGCGCCCGCGCCGCAGTTCCTCGCCCACCACGGGGGCGAGAGCCCGCTCCAGCTCCAGATCGCGGGAACAGTGAACGCTCAGATTGGCCGCAACAAAGCGGTTGGCGGGGCGCGGCATCATCGCTGCCGCCCCGCGCAGTCCGACAGTACAAGAGTAATCGAGAAAGCCATGCAACTGATCGTACTACGACCGGACGGCCTGTGTACCCGGCTTCCGCTGCGTGCCACCCTTATCCTCGCCGCCACGCTGCTGGCCCTGATGGTGGCGGCCGTCGCTGGTGCCTACTGGGTGGGGCAGCAGCAGCGAGAGGTCGTCCAGGTCCCCGTTGTCCCGGGCAGTGACCAGGCCGTCATCGAGGCCGCCGAGCGCGAGGTTGCCCACGAGGGGCTCAAGCATCTGGCAGAGCGTGTGGTGACACTGGAGCGGCAGCTCGCTCGTGTGGATCTGCGCATGCGTTCGGTGGGGGAGACCCTCGATCTGGATCTGTCCGAACTGGTGCCCGCGATGGGGGGGCAGGGTGGCCCCGAACTGGAAGGCCCGGATTCCCCCATGGCCATGGATGAACGCCTCCATGCCTTGGAGCGTCTTCTCAATCGGCACCAGGCCTCGGTGGCCCTGATCGACGATACGCTGCGCGAGGATGCGTCGCGCGAGGCCCTGCGCCCTCAGCTCATGCCGGTGGATGACGAGGCCTGGATTAGCTCCGCGTTTGGCTATCGGAATGACCCGTTTACCGGCGAGCGACGCTTCCACTCGGGGATGGATTTCGCCGGCAGCCATGGCTCGGACATCCGTGCGGCGGGGGGTGGCGTGGTGGTTTTCTCGGGCAAGCGCGACGCCTACGGCAAGATGGTCGAAATCGACCATGGCGGTGGCTTGCGCACGCGCTATGCGCACAACTCGGAGTTGCTGGTCGAGGCCGGTCAGCGCGTGAGCGCCGGCGATAGCATTGCGCGGATGGGCCGCACCGGCCGCGCCACCGATACCCATCTGCACTACGAAGTCCTGAAAGCAGGGCGGGCCGTCAACCCCTACGACTTCCTGCCCGACGACGACTGAAACCGAAACCCCTTGCCGGTGTCCGCCCCCGCGCAGGTGGTGGGCGGATGGTTTATCCTAAGCGGGTTTCGGACAACGGTTGGCTCTCACAAGCCCCCTCAAGCGGATCCCTATGGTCAAGCAGCTCGTACAGAAGTTCTTCGGCAGTCGCAACGACCGCATCATCAAGCGATATCGCAAGCAGGTCGAGCAGATAAACGCCCTGGCGGAAGCCAACGAGGCCCTGCCGCGCGAAGAGCTGCATCACAAGACCACCGAGCTGCGCAAGCGGGCCCAGGACGGCGAGTCCCTCGACAAGCTGTTGCCGGAGGCCTTTGCAGTCTGCCGTGCCATGAGCATTCACGTGCTGGGCATGCGCCACTTCGATGTACAGCTGATCGGCGGCATGGTGCTGAACGACGGGCGCATCGCGGAGATGCGCACGGGGGAAGGCAAGACCCTGGTCGCCACGCTGCCCGTGTACCTCAATGCCCTGACTGGCGACGGCGTGCACGTGGTGACGGTGAACGACTACCTGGCCCGCCGCGATGCCGCCTGGATGGGTCGGCTTTATCATGCGCTGGGGCTAAGCGTCGGTGTAGTCAACTCCTCCGGGGGGCAGGGCGTGGACAGCGCCTCGTATCTGTACGACCCCGATTACAAGGCCGAGGAAGGGGGGATGGATCACCTGCGCCCCGTGACTCGCCGCGAGGCCTATGCCGCGGACATTACCTACGGCACCAACAACGAGTTCGGCTTTGACTACCTGCGTGACAACATGGCCTTTTCGGCCGATCAGCGGGTACAGCGCGGCCTCAATTTTGCGGTGGTCGACGAGGTCGACTCGATCCTGATCGACGAGGCCCGGACCCCGCTGATCATCTCCGGCCCCAGTGGCGACAGCTCCGAGCTGTACGAAAGGCTGAACAAGATCCCGCCCCAGCTCACCCGTCAGGAAGACGAGGAGAGCGAGGGCGACTACTACGTCGACGAGAAGGCCAAGCAGGTCTTCCTGAGCGAGGACGGTCACGAGAAGGCTGAGCAGTTGCTGCGCGAGGAGGGGCTGCTGGAGGAATACCAGTCCCTGTACGACGCCGGTTCGATCCAGGTCCTGCATCACCTGAATGCCGCGCTGCGGGCCCATGCCCTGTTCCACCGCGACGTGGACTACCTGGTGCGCGACAACAAGGTGCAGATCATCGACGAATTCACCGGCCGCATCATGGGCGGCCGCCGCTGGTCCGAGGGCCTGCATCAGGCGATCGAGGCGAAGGAGGGCGTGCCGATCCAGCGCGAGAATCAGACGCTGGCCTCGATCACCTTCCAGAACTACTTCCGCCTGTACGAGAAGCTCTCCGGCATGACCGGTACCGCGGACACCGAGGCCTACGAGTTCCAGACGATCTATGGACTCGAGGTCGTGGTCGTGCCCGGCAACAAGCCGCTCGTGCGCGACGACATGCAGGACCTCGTCTACCTGACCCAGGACGAGAAGTACGATGCGATCATCAAGGAGATCCAGTGGTGCGTGGATCGGGGCCAGCCCGTACTGGTCGGCACCGCCTCCGTGGAGGCCTCCGAGCGCCTGGCAGACCGGCTGAAGAAGACCGGGATCAAGTTCGAGGTGCTCAACGCCAAGCAGCACGAGCGCGAGGCGGCGATCATTGCCCATGCCGGGCGCCCGGGCGCGATCACGCTGGCGACCAACATGGCCGGCCGCGGGACCGACATCGTGCTGGGGGGCTCGCTGGATGCCGAGCTGGCCGAGGTCGATCCGGAGGACACCGCGACGCGGGAGAAGATCAAGGCCGACTGGCAGAAGCGTCACGACCAGGTGCTGGAGGCCGGGGGACTGCACATCATCGGTTCCGAGCGCCACGAATCCCGCCGTATCGACAACCAGTTGCGCGGGCGTTCCGGGCGCCAGGGCGATCCGGGTTCCAGCCGCTTCTTCCTTTCGCTGGAAGACAACCTGATGCGGGTGTTCGCCTCCGAGCGCGTCCGCGGCCTGATGCAGCGCCTGGGGATGAAGGAAGGCGAGGCGATCGAGAACGCCTGGGTTTCGCGGGCGATCGAGAACGCCCAGCGCAAGGTCGAGGCGCACAACTTCGATATCCGCAAGCAGCTGCTGGAGTACGACGACGTCGCCAATGACCAGCGGCGGGTGATCTACGAGCAGCGTGCGGAACTGCTGACCACCGAGGACATCAGTGACACCATCGATGCCTTGCTCGGCGACGTGATCAATGCCCAGATCAGCGAGTACATCCCGCCGGGCTCGATCGAGGACGAATGGGACGTCGAGGGTCTCGAGCAGGCCCTGACCGGCGAGTTCGGGATCGAACTACCCGTGAAGCAGTGGCTCGAGTCCGAGGAAGACCTGCACGAGGAGCCGCTGCGCGAGCGGATTATCGAGCACGCCCGAACGCTGCTCGCCGGCAAGCGCGAGCAGCTGGGCGACACCACGATGAACCGCCTGCAGCGCGACATGATGCTGCAGGTGCTGGATACCCAGTGGAAGGAACACCTGGCCGCGATGGACTACCTGCGCCAGGGCATCGGGCTGCGCGGTTACGCGCAACGCAACCCGAAGCAGGAATACAAAAAAGAAGCCTTCGCGATGTTCCAGTCCCTGCTGGAGCGCATCAAGCACGACGTGATCAAGTATCTGCTGCGTATCCAACTGCGTTCGCCCGAAGAGGTCGAGGCGCTGCAGCCGAAGAAGAAGGCCCCGGCCGAATCCGACATGGAGTTCCAGCACGAGAATCCGGACAGCGCGCTGGAGGCCGGGGCGGAAGAGCGCGAGCCGGTGGCGAGCGGTGATACCCCCTATCGTCGCGAGGGTCCCAAGCTCGGGCGCAACGAGCCCTGCTGGTGCGGTTCGGGCAAGAAGTACAAGCAGTGCCACGGCAAGCTCTGAGCGTCTAGGGAAACACTGAACATGGCCGTTGGGCTGCAACCCCCGGACACATTGCTGCCGGTGCCGGGCATCCGCCTGGCCACGACGGCGGCAGCCATTCGCTACGCCGGGCGTGACGATCTGGTGCTGGTCGACGCCGGCCCGGATGCCACCATTGCCGCGCTCTACACTACCAACGCCTTCTGTGCCGCCCCGGTCATCGTCGCCCGCGAGCATCAGGCCGAGGCTTCCGGCCGCTGGCTGCTGATCAACGCGGGCAATGCCAATGCCGGGACCGGCGAGCCGGGGCTGGCCGCCGCGCGTGCCTGTTGCGAGGCGGTCGCCGAGGTGGTGGGGGGCGATGCCCGCGCGGTGCTGCCGTTTTCCACCGGGGTGATTGGCGAGCCGTTACCGGTCGAGCGGATCACCACGGCCCTGCCCGCCCTGCACGCGGCCCTGGTCCCAAATGGCTGGATGCCGGCCGGCCGCGCGATCATGACCACCGATACGGTGCTCAAGGGCAGCAGTCGCCGCATCGAGCTGTCGGGCGGTACCGTGACCCTGACGGGGATCGCCAAGGGCTCCGGGATGATTCACCCGAACATGGCCACGATGCTCGGGTTCATCGGGACCGATCTCGCTATCACCGAAGCCGAGCTGCTGCCTTTGCTGCGTGAAGCGAATGCGGCCAGCTTCAACGCCATTACGGTGGATGGCGACACCTCCACGAACGATGCGGTCGTCTGCATGGCCTCGGGCGCCAGTGGCGCAACGCTGGCAACGGCCGAGGACCGCGAGGCCTTCGCGCGCGCACTCGGGGATCTGTGCCTTGAGCTCGCGCAGGCGATCGTGCGCGACGGCGAGGGTGCGACCAAGTTCGTGACCGTGGCGGTGGAATCGGCCCGTGACGGGGCCGAGGCCTCGCGGGTGGCCGAGACCGTTGCCCTGTCGCCGCTGGTCAAGACCGCCCTGTTCGCCTCCGACCCCAACTGGGGGCGCATCCTGGCCGCAGTCGGTCGCGCCGGCGTTACGGGCCTGGTGATCGAGCAGGTCGCCATCACCGTCAATGGTGTGGAGATCGTCCGTGGGGGCGGGCGTTCCCCGGACTACACCGAGGCAGCCGGGCAGCAGGCCTTTGCCCAGGACGAGATCGAGATCCGGATCGCGCTGGGTCGGGGGCAGGCCGCGGCCCGCAAGTACACCTGTGATTTCTCCCACGAGTACGTTCGTATCAATGCCGAATACCGGTCCTGAGCCGGGCCATCCGACTTCGCCGCTGGAGGTCGCGGTGGGGCTGGTCCTCAATGGCGACGGCCGCGTGCTGGTCAGTCGTCGCCTGGCCGGACGGCACCTGGGCGGTTACTGGGAGTTTCCGGGCGGCAAAATTGATGCCGGCGAGAGTGCCTTTGCGGGCCTTGCGCGCGAGCTGCACGAGGAGCTGGGGATCGTCGTGCGTGGGGGTGTCCAGTGCCTGACCGTGCGCCATGACTTTGCCGAGTGTTCCGTGGCCCTGCGCGTGTTCCGGGTGACCGACTGGTCCGGCGAGGTGCATGGTCGCGAGGGTCAGGAATGGGCCTGGCGCGACCCGGCGACTCTGGAACCCACGGATTTCCCCGCCGCCAATCACCCGATGTTCCAGGCCCTGGTCCTGCCGCAGCACTACCTGATCACCCCTGCACCCGCCGGGCGGTCCGAGATCCCGGCTGTGATCGAGCAGGTACAGGCGGCGCTGGCGCGTCTGTCGAGTCCGATGGTACAGGTGCGCGCCCCGGGCCTCGAGCGGGCGGATTACCGGGCCCTGATCGAGCCGCTGCATCGCTTCGCTCGGGCGCGCGGCATCCCGCTGCTCGCAAATGCGCCCTGGGAGTGGGTCGATGATCTGCCGGGGACGGGCTGGCACCTGCCGGAACGGCGCTGGCGAGAGTGTTCGGGGCGTCCTCCCGTCTCGGGACCGGTCGCCGCCTCGGTGCACGACGCCGAAGGGCTGGCGGCGGTTGCCCGCCTGGGGCTGGACTTTGCGGTCCTGAGCCCGGTTCGGGCTACCGCATCCCACCCGGGTCTGCCCGGTATGGGGTGGGAGCGCTTTGCGGCACAGGTGCGCGAGGCGGGGGTCCCGGTTTATGCCCTGGGCGGGATGCAGGAGGCAGACCTGGGGCAGGCCCGGACCTGCGGTGCGCAGGGTATCGCGGCGATCCGCGGGTTGCTCGAACAAGGCCCCGGTTCACAACCGGGTTAAAGCGCGGGGGCGTGCGGCCGGCTCAAAGGGCGCAGCAACACAGCTGGAACTCGATGTCTCGTGCCGCGGGTACGGGGCGGTTGCGGAAGTCCTCGGGCGAGAAAAATCGGACCGTGAAGCGCTGGCGCCCCGCACTGATCTCCGGATAGAACCCCGCGTCGGGGTCGACACTGACGCGGATCAGTTGCCATGCGTGGCTCGTGTCCAGGCTGCGCTCGAAATAGCCGTCTTCCGCGAGGGCGGATTCCGAGCGTCCGGACTGGCGCATGTAGGACAGGACCTGCACGGTTGCCTCGGCGACTGTGTTTAGCGGCTCGAACCACTCCAGCAGCAGGGCCGTGCGCTCCGGGGAGCTCTGGGCCAGCCAGTGGTGATAGATGGGGAGGTCGAAGTCGAAAGCGCCGCCGGGCAGCGCCATGCGTTGGCGCACGCTGTTGAAAAATTCGTTTCCGCGCACCCGGTGATCGAGCGCGCCGGCCTGTTCCTCCAGCGCCGAGTGCAGGCGTTTCTGGGCCTGCATGGTCTCGGAAAAGCGTTCCGGGTCGACGCCAGGCTGGTTGGTGAGGCGGTTGAGATTTGCGGTCTGGCGTTCGATCTCGCCCATCAGTTCACGCTTGATGTCGACCCGGGTGACCAGCGCATAGATGTCGACCAGCGAGACCAGGGCCTCGTGGTGGTCGAACGGGCGTCCGGACTCCAGGGCGTCCCCGAACCGCTGCGCCAGCGCCTCCAGGCGCAACAGTAGTCGCACGCGTTCATGGAGCGGTTGTTCGAAGGTGAGCAATTGGGTCACGGGCGGCCCATCCGGCTTGGGTTCGCAGCGTTGCGCGGCAACAAGATCACGGCAGTATCCGGTATTTTGGGGGGGACTTTCTACCCGCCCCCGCCAGGAGTCGGGGCCGGCGCACAGTGTTGGTCCCGCGAGGCGCGCCGACCGGCTCCTAGTTGTCTGTTCCGGATCGCAGCTGTTGGTGCAGGGCGGAGACCTGGCGGTGGAGATCCTCGTCCGTGGTCGTGCTGTCGTTGGTGATCACCCGGTCGCCGCGCCGGCGGCGTTCTTCCGGGCTCAGCTGGCAGTCCATGATCGCCTGCACTTCGGCCGGTGTGCGGCCGTCGCGGTGGGTGACCCGCGCAAGCTGTTCCTCCGGCTGGCAGTCGACCACGATGACCTGGTCGAACTCGCTGTCCCAGCCGGCCTCGAACAGCAATGGCACGACGATCAGCGCATATCCGTTCGTGTCTGGCAGGTCGCGGAGCCGGCGTTCCAGTTCTGCGTGGACCGCGGGATGCACCAGCGCTTCCAGGGCCTTGCGCTCCTCGGGCTCGGCAAAGATCCGCGCGCGCAGGGCTCCTCGGTCCAGGTGCCCCCGGGGGTCCAGTATCCCCGGGCCGAAGTGGCGGACGATCGCGGCGTGCAGGTCGTGTCCGGGCTCCTGCAGTTCGCGGGTGACCCGGTCGGCGTCCAGCACCGGAACCCCCAGGCTGGCGAACAGTCCGGCGACGCGGCTCTTGCCGCAGCCAATCCCGCCTGTCAGTCCGACCCGCCGCATGAACTAGAGCCCCTGTGGGAAGTAGAACGCCACCAGCGTATCGCCCCAGATCAGCGCCAGCCAGCCGGCCGCCGCGAGATACGGTCCGAACGGGATCGGTATGTTGCGGTCGCGCCCGCGCAGCAGGATCAGCAGGACGCCGACCACTGCCCCGACCAGGGAGGCGAGCAGCAGGATGACCGGCAGCGCCTGCCAGCCCAGCCATGCCCCCAGTGCGGCGAGCAGCTTGAAGTCGCCGTACCCCATGCCCTCCTTGCCGGTAGCCAGGCGAAAGCCGTGGAAGATCAGCCACAGCACCAGGTAGCCTGCCGCTGCCCCGATCACGGCCGACTGCAGGTCGGTGAAGGTGCCCGGGATGTTGACCAGCAGGCCCAGCCACAGAAGCGGCAGGGTCAGCTGATCCGGCAGCAGGGTGGTGCGCGCATCGATCCCGGCGGCGGCGATGAGGACGCCGGTGAAGACCAGCGCCAGCAGCGCGGTCGTGCCAGCCCCGAAGTGCCAGATGGTCAGTGCAAACAGGGTCGCAGTGAGGATCTCGACCAGCGGATACTGCCAGCTGATGGCCGTGCCGCATCCCGGGCAGCGCCCGCGCAACCAGAGGAAGCTGAGTATCGGGATATTCTCGTGTGCCCGGATCGGCCGCTTGCAGTGGGGGCAGCGCGAACGCGGGCGCAGCAGGTCGAACGGGGTATCGTCCGCAGCGGGTTCCTGCTCCAGGATCGCCCGTGCCTCGGCATTCCAGCCGCGCTCCAGCATCACCGGCAGCCGGGCGATGACGACATTCAGAAAACTGCCGATCAGCAGCCCGAATACCGCCGCGACCGCGATTGCCCAGGACAGGGGCAGCAACGCTTCCGTGCCGGGCATCCTAGATAACCTGACCCATCTGGAAGATGGGCAGGTACATCGCGATCACGAGGCCGCCGACCAGCACGCCCAGGATCACCATGATCAGGGGCTCCAGCAGGCTCGAGAGGCTGTCCACGGCGTTGTCCACCTCCGCCTCGTAGAAGTCCGCGACTTTCGCCAGCATCGAGTCCAGCGACCCGGATTCTTCTCCGATCGAAACCATTTGTACGACCATGTTGGGGAACACCCCGGTATTGCGCATCGACCACTGCAGCTGGGCCCCGGCCGAGGTCTCGTCGCGCATGCGCAGCGTGGCCTCGCGATACAGCGCGTTACCCGTGGCGCCGGAGACCGAGGTCAGGGCATCGACCAGCGGTACACCCGCGGAGAACATGGTGGACAGCGTCCGCGCGAAGCGGGCGATGGCGGCCTTGCGCAGGATCGGGCCGAAAGCCGGAGCCTTGAGCGAGGCGAGGTCGAGGAAGCGTGCGAAGCGCGGCGAGCGCTGTCGGGTCTGCACGAAGGCGAAGCCGATTGCGACCATGATCGCGAGGATCAACCACCACCAGGCCTGCACGAAGTTGGAGAGGTCGACCACCATGCGGGTGAAGACCGGAAGGTCGGCGCCGAATCCCTGGAACAGCGATTCGAACTGCGGGACCACGTAGATCAGCAGGATCGCGGTGACCACGATCGCGACCACAATGACCGCGGCCGGATAGAACAAGGCCTTCTTGATCTTGGCCTTCAGGGCCTCGGTCTTTTCCTTGTAGGTGGCGACCTTGTCCAGCAGGGTCTCGAGCGTCCCTGCCTGTTCACCGGCCTCGACCAGGTTGACCACCAGGTCGTCGAAGTGCTTGGGCTGCTTGGCCAGTGCGGCGGCGAAGGTCTCGCCGCCCTCGACGTCGGCCTTGAGCTTGAGCACGAGATCGCGCATGGCCGGCTTTTCGTTGCCGCGGCCAACGATCTCGAAGGCCTGCACCAGCGGCACGCCGGATTGCAGCATCGTGGTCATCTGTCGCAGGAAGTAGGCGATGTCCGCCGGGACGATCTTCTTGTTGCCGCCGGAGAACAGCGACTTCGGTTTCTTGCGAATCTTGACGACGTTGATGCCGTTCTTGCGCAGCTCTGACCGTGCGACGGCCTCGCTGTCCGCCGGGGTCTCGCCCTTGACCCGGTCGCCGTTCTTGTTCAGCCCTTCCCACGCGTAGATTGTCCCGGAATCGGCCATCTACCTGTCCCCCTGTGCTGGCGACCCGGGTCGGAGGAGTCCCTCCCGACGGGTCGTGGCGTTCTAGTCTTTTGTCACCCGATTGACTTCCTCGAGGCTGGTCAGCCCTGCCATGACCTTCATCAGGCCGGCGCGACGCAGGTCCTCGACCCCTTCCTTTGCCGCTTGTTGGGCCAGTTGCATCGAGTTGTAGCCCTCCAGGATGCCGCGCTGCATCTCCTCGCTGATCGGCATGACTTGATAGATGCCGACCCGTCCCTTGTAGCCGTTGGTGCACTGGTCGCAGCCCGCCGCCCGATAGGCGGTTACCCCGGCCTGGATGTCCGCATCCGTGAAACCCTCCTTGCGCAGAACCTCCTCCGGGAGATCCTCCGGCTCCTTGCAGTTCGGGCACAGCCGGCGCGCCAGGCGCTGCGCAATGATCAGCAGGATCGACGAGGCGATGTTGTAGGGTGGGACACCCATGTTCGCCAGGCGGGTCAGGGTCTGCGGCGCATCGTTGGTGTGCAGCGTGGAGAGCACCAGATGTCCGGTCTGGGCGGCCTTGATCGAGATCTCCGCGGTCTCCAGGTCGCGGATCTCCCCGACCATGATCACGTCCGGATCCTGGCGCAGGAAGGCGCGCAGGGCGCTCGCGAAGGTCAGTCCGACCTTGGGGTTTATGTTCACCTGGTTGACCCCGGGCATGTTGATTTCGGAGGGGTCTTCCGCCGTCGAGATGTTGCGGTCCGCGGTGTTCAGGATCCCGAGGCCGGTATACAGGGACACCGTCTTGCCCGAGCCGGTCGGGCCCGTAACCAGGATCATCCCGTAGGGCCGCTTGAGCGCCTGGAGGTAGGCCTCCTTCTGGTGCTCCTCGTAGCCCAGCTGGTCGATCCCCATCTGGGTGCTGCTGGGGTCGAGGATACGCATCACGATCTTCTCGCCGTACAGCGTGGGCAGCGAGGAGACGCGGAAGTCGATCGCACGGGTGCGTGACAGCTTCAGCTTGATGCGTCCGTCCTGAGGGACACGGCGTTCGGCGATGTCCATGCGCGACATGACCTTCACGCGCGCGGTGATCCTTGGCGCCAGGGTGTTGGGTGGGTGGGCCACCTCGTGCAGCACGCCGTCGATGCGAAAGCGCACCCGGAAGTCCTTCTCGAAAGGCTCGAGGTGGATATCCGATGCCTTGCGGTTGATTGCGTCCATCAGCAGCTTGTTGACGAAGCGCACCACGGGCGCGTCGTCCACGGCATCGGCGGCATCCGAGGTGTCGCCCTCGTCGCCGCCACCGGACTCGATCGCCAGGTTTTCCAGGTCGTCGTCACCGAGGTCGTCCATCAGTGACGAGGCGGCGCTCAGGGCGCTGTCGATCAGCCGGTCCAGCTTGTGCCCCTCGACGAGCACGGCCTCTACGGGCATCCCGGTGGCGAACTTGAACTCGTCGGTGGCGCCCAGGTTGGTGGGGTCGGAGACGGCGATATAGAGCCGGTTGCCGCGCTGCATGATCGGCAGGGCGTGATGCTTCTGGATCAGCTTCTCGTTCAGGTGATCCTTGGGCAGCAGCTCTGGTTCAAAGCAGGACAAATCCAGTACCGGGAGCCCGAACTCCTCGGCCGCGGCCTCGGCGAGGCGGGCCTCGGACACCTGCCCCTTGCTGGCGAGCAGGGCCATTAACGGGGTCTGCTGAGCGCGCGATTCCTCGGCGATCTGGGCAGCGATATCTTCCGCGATCAGGCCAGCGTCCACGAGACGCTTGGCCAGCCCCGGCAGGCGGGGCGCCGTTGTGGTTTTGGACATGGGCGTCTACGCGCGAATCCTTGATCCTCAATAGGCACACTCTACGTGTGTCCGTGGTGGAATGGAAACCGTCAGACGCCACGTATGAGAGCGATCATAGGCAGAGAATGGAAGCCGAGCCCGCGCGTGCGGGCTGCGGATCCTGTCTTCGGTGCCGGTCCCGCAGTCTCCGCTTGACGCTGTCGTTCGCGCTGGTTCAGAATACGCGGCTTGATCGAGGAGGGATACCCAAGCGGTCAACGGGGGCAGACTGTAAATCTGCTGGCTCAGCCTTCGGAGGTTCGAATCCTCCTCCCTCCACCATCGGGTTTTCAAGCCAGCGGCCTGTAGCGGGGCGGTGGTTCGGCAAGCCAGGGTTCTGCGGGTGTAGTTCAATGGTAGAACCTCAGCCTTCCAAGCTGATGATGTGGGTTCGATTCCCATCACCCGCTCCAGTTGATCCGGCGCTAGGTTCGGGTCCGGCCCTGGCCAGGTAGGTCAGGCTCATGTAGCTCAGTCGGTAGAGCACTTCCTTGGTAAGGAAGAGGTCACCGGTTCAAGTCCGGTCATGAGCTCCAATTTTTTGTGTAAGTCAGCGTACAACCTGCGTCGCTTGTGAAAGCGTCACGATCCGGGGAAGCGAGAGATGTCCAAGGAAAAGTTCGAGCGTAAGAAGCCGCATGTGAATGTGGGGACGATTGGTCATGTGGACCATGGCAAGACCACGCTGACGGCGGCGATG
>NZ_ARQK01000032.1:35000-43739 GCF_000385215.1 Thioalkalivibrio thiocyanoxidans ARh2 | reverse complement strand
TGACAGGTCGGGTGCACGGCGCCCACCTCGGCCAGGAACTGGTTCCAGGCGTGATCGCTGTCGCCGGCGAGCAGGGTGTTGTCGAGGTCGAACAGGGCCAGGTTCATGAATCGCTCCGCGGATTAGGGGTCGCGCTGGGAAGACGGCGGGAGTTTACCGGGGCATGACTTCGCACGCAGCTTTGCCCGTCCTGCCACGGGGGATGCGTGGGAAACGCTGATGGATGTACACGCTCGCGCTCGAGTCGCTTTTGCGTGCGAACAAGGCGCGGCGACTGCCGTGCAGTCATTCTGCACAAGGGAGCCGCAACGCCGTGCGCATGCAAAAGCGGCCGAGCCCCGGCATTCAATCGCTTGTGGGGTTGGCACCCCAGGTTCCCCGATCCTGCGTTGCGCCGCTTGTGGGTAGAACCACTACCCGCTGCACGGCGCGCCTTGTCTCGGAAAACCTGGGGTGCCAACGCGAGTGTGTACATTCATCAGCGTTTCCCAAGGTCTTTGCCGCGGGGCCTCGGGCTGTGGAACAATGCAATCAGTGAAGAAAGCGCCTGGTTGATGCAAGTGATTGATTGTGAGGGGTATAGAGCCAACGTAGGCATCATCCTGTGCAATCGGGAGCGCCAGCTGTTCTGGGGCAAGCGCGTGGGCCAGGACGCTTGGCAGTTTCCCCAGGGCGGTATCCGCGCGGAAGAGACGCCGGAGCAGGCGATGTACCGCGAGTTGCGCGAGGAGACAGGCCTGCTGCCCGAGCATGTCGAGGTGCTCGGCAATACCCAGCACTGGCTGCGTTACCGCCTGCCGGAGCGCATGGTGCGGCGTCACCGCCGTCCGGTCTGCATCGGCCAGAAACAGCGCTGGTTCCTGTTACGGATGATGGGCAACGAGAGCGACGTGATCCTGGATGCGATGGGTACCCCCGAATTCGACGACTGGCGCTGGATCGACTACTGGCGTCCGGCACGCGAGGTCGTGCATTTCAAGCGCCAGGTCTATCGCCGCGCGCTGTGCGAACTGGTGCCGCTGATGTTCCCGGAGCTGGAAGCCCGGCGCCCGCGCAAGGTCCACGGACGTGACGCCAGCGATCAGGCCCCGTCACAGGTTTCCCCGGTGTCGCCACGTTGACGAACCCGAATCCCCCCTCGATGCTGGAGGTCCTGCGCCGCGTGGTGCAGGAGGTGAATGGCGCCGCTGATTTCTTCGAAGCGCTGCACATCATCGTGACCCGCGTGAAGGCCGCGCTGGATATCGATGTCTGCTCCATCTACCTGAAGTCGCCGCAGTCGGGCCGCCTGGTGCTGATGGCGTCGGAGGGCCTGCGCGAGGAATCCATCGGGCATGTGGAGATGGATCCCTCCGAAGGCCTGGTGGGGCTGGTCGCCTCGCGCGCCGAGCCGGTCAACCTGGACAGTGCCCAGGATCACCCGCGCTTTCGCTATTTCCCGGAGACCGGCGAGGAGCACTTCCTGGCCTTTCTCGGGGTGCCGATCATCCACCAGCGCAACCTGCTGGGGGTGCTGGTCGTGCAGCAGCACCAGGCACGCAAGTTCGATGACGAGCACGTCTCCTTTCTGATCACCCTGGCCGCGCAGCTGGCCGGTGCGATCGCCTACGCGGAATTCAACGACGAGATCTCCTCCGAGACCCCGCTGATCGGGCACGTCAATGTCGAGGCGACCGGGATCGCCGGTTCCCCCGGGGTCGCGATCGGCCGGGCCGTGGTCGCCTATCGGCTCGCGGATCTCGACTCCATCCCGGATCGCGAGGGCGTCGGGGTCGACGAGGAACTCGAGCGCTTCGGCAAGGCGGTGGCTGACACGCGCACCGAGATCGAGGATCTCAAGCAGCGTATGGGCGAGGCGCTCGGCGCGGACGAGCAGGTGTTGTTCGACGCCTACCTGATGTTGCTGGGTTCGGATTCCCTGGTCCACAAGACCGAGGCGCGTATTCGCAACGGTCAGTGGGCCCCGGCTGCCCTGCGCGACACCGTGCGCGAGAGCGTTCGCGTGTTCGACGACATGGAGGACCCGTACCTGCGTGAACGCGCGGCCGATGTGCGGGACCTGGGTCGGCGGGTGCTGTCGCACCTGTTGCCGGCCGAGCGCAGCCAGGAGGAGTTCCCGGATGGCGGCATCCTGGTGGGCGATGACCTGACCGCATCGCACCTGGCCGAGGTGCCGATCGAACGCCTGGGGGCGATGGTCTCCGCCAAGGGCACCGGTTCCTCGCATATCGCGATCCTGGCGCGGGCGCTCAACATCCCGGCGGTGATGGGGGTCTCGGAACTGCCGGTGGGCCGCCTGGAGAACCGCGAGATCCTGGTCGACGGCTATCGTGGCCGGTTGTTCGTGAACCCCAATGCGGAGTTGCGCACCGAGTTCGAGCGCCTGGTGCGCGAGGAGCGCGAGCTGGCCGAGGACCTGCGGGCGCTGGCCAAGGACCCGGCGGCCACCCGCGACGGCGTGGCGGTTCCGGTGCTGGCGAACTCCGGGTTGCTGGCCGATATCAAGCCGTCGCTGGAATCCGGGGCCGAGGGTGTGGGGCTTTATCGCACCGAGGTCCCGTTCATGATCCGCGACCGCTTCCCCGGGGAGGAGGAGCAGGTCCAGCTCTACGAACAGGTGCTGGCGTCATTCGACCCGATGCCGGTGACCCTGCGGACCCTGGATATCGGCGGCGACAAGGCCCTGCCGTACTTCCCGGTCAAGGAGGACAACCCGTTCCTCGGCTGGCGCGGCATCCGCATCTCGCTGGACCACCCGGAGATCTTCCTGACCCAGCTGCGGGCGATGCTCAAGGCGAGCCGGTCACACGGCAATCTGCAGATCCTGTTCCCGATGATCTCGGCGCTGGACGAGCTGAAGGGGGCCATGACACTGCTCAACCGGGCCCGCGAGGAACTGCTGGACGAGGGTTTCATGATCCCGATGCCCAAGGTCGGGGTGATGGTCGAGGTCCCGGCGGCGGTCTATCTGTCGGAGACGCTGGCGCGGCGGGTGGACTTCCTGTCGGTGGGGACCAATGACCTGGTGCAGTACCTGCTGGCGGTGGATCGCAACAACGCGCGCGTGGCCAATCTCTATGACACCCTGCACCCGGCCTGCATCCGCGCATTGGAGATCATCACCGACGGGGCGCACCGGGCGGGCAAGCCGGTCAGCGTCTGCGGCGAGATGGCGGCCGATCCGGCCGCGGTGATCCTGCTGCTGGGGATGGGGATCGACAGCCTCAGTGTCAGCGTCTCCGCGATCCCGCGGGTGAAGTGGGTGATCCGCAGCTTCTCCACGGATCGCGCCGAGGCGCTGCTGGCCCAGTGCCGCATGCTGGAGAACGCGGAGCAGATTCGTTCGCTGCTGAACAATGCCCTGGTGCAGGCCGGGCTCGGCGGGCTGGTGCGCGCGGGCAAGAACTGAGTCGTTGCGTCAGGCGGCCTCGCGCCGGCGCTTCCACCACCCGATCAGTGCGGCCAGCACAAAGATCGCCAGTACGACCCCGATCGCGATCAGCGCATCCTCGATGGAGCGGTTGATCACCAACACCACCACCCCGACCAGGATCGGCACCGGAAACTCGTTGAACCAGCGAAACCAGGTGTGTTCGCGGCGGTTCAGGTCATCCCGAAAGTCGCGCACGATCCAGCCGCACCAGATGTGATAGATCACCAGTAGTGCCACCAGCGTCAGTTTGAAATGCATCCAGGGCTCGTTCAGATACCCCGGGATCAGGGCCAGCATGGCCCCGCCAAACGCAATGGTCAGCACCCCGCCGGGCGTCATGATCCCGTAGAACAGCTTGCGCTCCATGATCTTGAAGCGCTCGTGACCCAGGGCATCGTCGGTCATCGCGTGATAGACGAACAGCCTTGGCAGATAGAACAGCCCGGCGAACCAGGTGACCATGAAGATCACGTGCAGGCTGAGCAGCCAGTTGTAGGCTTCCATGCTTCAGATCTCCCAGGGGTGCCGGTGGTGGCTGGCTCAGGACAGCCAGCGCTGCAGGTGGCGTTCGATCTGCTCGAAGTCCGGATCGCCCAGCTTCTGGTAGACGATGCGGCCGCCGGGCGAGATCACGAACGTGGTCGGGGTCAGGCGCACGCCGCCGAACGCCTGCGACATGCCGTCTTCGCTGTCATGGATCACCTTGTAGGGCATCTCGCGGTCCTCGCGCATCGACTCCACCCGGTTGATCGGATCGTAGGAGACGGCGACGGCCAGTAACTCGAAGCCCTTCTCGGCGTAGGTCTCGTGCAGGTGGATCAGCTTCGGGATCTCGCGCACGCAGGACGGACAGTTGGTGGCCCAGAAGGAGATCATCACCGGGCGCCCCTCGTAGTCCGACAGTGAAACCTCCTCGCCATCGAGGGTCGTGGCAGTGAACTCCGGCGCCGGGCGCATGCCGTCATCGGTCAGCCAGATGGCCAGGGCAACCCCAATCAGGGCCAGGATGAAGATGCCGCCAATGATGGCCTTGCGGTCGATACGAAAGCTGCTCATGGGTACAGGGGTCCCTGTTGGTTCGAATGATCGCCGGATTCGACTGGCCTGAGTGGGCCTTCGTTCCGTGCTCTGTGGTAAGCCGGTATCATGCCGCAGCATGACGGCAACGACCAATAGCAAACCTATCCGCATCGGGGTTGTCGGTGCGACCGGGTACACCGGCGTGGAGTTGCTGCGCCTGCTGGCCCGACACCCTTCGGCGGAGCTGGCGGTGGTGACCTCGCGCGGCGAGGCCGGGACTGCGGTCGCCGATCTGTTCCCCAGTCTGCGCGGGGCCGTGGATGCGGTCTTTCGCGAGCCGGACCCCGACGTGCTGGGCGAGTGCGACGTGGTGTTCTTTGCCACGCCGCATGGCGTGGCACATGCGATGGCCGGTGCGCTGCTGGAGCGTGGGGTGCGGGTGATCGACCTGTCGGCCGACTTTCGTATACGTGACCCGGAGCTGTGGGCGCACTGGTATGGCCAGGCGCACGGGGCCCCGGAGTATCTCGACGAGGCGGTTTACGGGCTGCCGGAGATCCATCGTGACCAGATCCGGCCGGCGCGGCTGATTGCGGTGCCCGGCTGCTATCCGACGGCCGTGACGCTTGGTGTTCTGCCGCTGCTGGAGCAGGGACTGGTCGACCCGGCCGACGTGATCGCGGATGCCAAGAGTGGCGTCAGCGGTGCGGGGCGCAAGGCCCATGTGGGCGGCCTGTTTGCCGAGGTGCAGGAGAACTTCCGTGCCTATGCGGCCGGCGGGCATCGGCACTGGCCGGAGATTCACCAGACCCTGAGCGGTGTGGTCGGCGGCGAGGTCGGGCTGATCTTCCAGCCGCACCTGGTGCCAATGACGCGCGGCATCCATGCGACCCTCTATCTGCGGCCGCGACAAGCCGAGACCGACTGGCAGACCTGCTTCGAACAACGCTACGCCAACGAGCCGTTCGTCGACGTCCTGCCGCCGGGGTCGCATCCCGAGACGGCCAGCGTGCGGGGGACCAACCGCTGTCGGGTCGCGGTGGCACGGCCGCCGCACTCCGATCGTCTGGTGGTGCTGTCGGTGATCGACAACCTGGTCAAGGGTGCGGCCGGGCAGGCCGTGCAGAACATGAACCTCATGTTCGCTTGCCCGGAGGACGAGGGGTTGCGCGAGCTGGCGGTCTTCCCCTGAGGGAAACACTGATTAATGTCCAAGCTTCCGACACCAGTGCCGCGGCGCCGTCCCCGGATCCCGCCGCCGCGGCCGGTGCGACAGCGTCGGCGGCGCTGGGGGCTGGGCGTGTTGTTGCTGGCGCCTTTTCTGCTGGTGGCCGGGATCGGCGGCTGGTTGTGGATGCACTGGCCGGACGAGGGCGTGATTGATCCGCAGATGCGTATCGATGCCCTGACGGACGAGCTGCAGCAGGAGGTCGAGGCGCGCCGGCAGGCAGAGGCCGAGCAGCAGCGAGCGCTGCGGCGGCTGTCGCTGCTGGAGACCGAGAT
Organism: Thioalkalivibrio thiocyanoxidans ARh2; assembly: GCF_000385215.1. GTDB lineage: Bacteria > Pseudomonadota > Gammaproteobacteria > Ectothiorhodospirales > Ectothiorhodospiraceae > Thioalkalivibrio > Thioalkalivibrio thiocyanoxidans. The sequence goes on along the minus strand of NZ_ARQK01000032.1, from coordinate 37,783 downwards.
CGATGCCTACCGCGAGGATGTTGAGCGTCAGGAAGCCGAGCTCGCGCGGTTGCGGGACGAGGTGGCCTTCTACGAACGACTGGCGGAGAGCAATGACGACGCGAGTCTGGGGCTGCGGGATCTGGCGCTGCAGTCGACGGGACAGTCCGGCGTCTGGGATGTGGTGTTCCAGGTCTATCGGCCGGGATTGAATCGGTCGCTGGATGTGCGCTGGTCGCTGGAGATTGCCGGGCGTTTCGAGGGGGACGACGAGGATACAACCCTCGATCACGAAGACCTGGGTGTGGAGCAGGAACGCGACATCGAGGGGTTCCGCCTGCTGCGCAATGCGCGCGTGCGGGTCGTGTTGCCGGAGGGTTTCACCCCGGAAGCTGTAGTCGTTAGGGTGGAGCCGGAAGACGAGGATGGTCCCGACGCGGCGACGAAGCGCGGAGAGTGGGATCGTATGGCGGGAGAAGGGGCATGATCGGACGCAAGAAGGGGCGTGGCAACAAGCGCACACGCCGGGTCGACACCATGATCGGGGAGAATGCTGTGGTGCGCGGCGAGCTGGAATTCAGTGGCGGGCTTTATGTCGAGGGTCGCGTGGTCGGCAGTATCCGTGCGCCGAGCGACCCCTCCGCGGTGCTGATGGTGGCACCCCAGGGTGTGGTCGAAGGGCAGGTGATGGTGCCCCACCTGGTGGTGAACGGCGAGGTGCGCGGTGATATGCACATGAGTGAGTACGTCGAGCTCGGCGCGACCGCACGGCTGCACGGGCATCTGTATTACAAGAGTCTTCAGATCACCGAGGGCGCGAGTATCGACGGTCAGCTCGAACGAATGGAGGAGCCCTTGCAGGGCGAATTGGAGGAGCTTGCGGACCACAGCGCGCCGCAGGTTGCCTCTTCGTGAGGATGGCCCAGCATCATTCGTGGGGTATTCTTGACGCTGGCGGTCAGTATTCCGTAGCGTGAATGAAAATGATTCTTACAGGAGGCACCCAATGTCCGAAGCCATGACACCCAATACCGAGGCGGATATGGACATGGAGATCCCGAGCCCGCTGATCTTCACCGATGCCGCGGCGAGCAAGGTGAAGGGGCTGATCGAGGAGGAGAACAACGACAACCTCAAGCTGAGGGTGTTCGTCAGCGGTGGTGGTTGCTCCGGCTTCCAGTACGGCTTCACCTTCGACGAGACGATTGGCGACGGCGATACCGTGGTCGAGAACGGCGGGGTGACGCTGCTGATCGATCCGATGAGTTTTCAGTACCTTGTGGGTGCCGAGATCGACTACACCGAAGGCCTGGAAGGTGCGCAGTTCGTGATTCGCAATCCGAATGCCACGACCACCTGCGGTTGCGGGTCCAGCTTCTCGGTCTGACCGGCAGAGCCGTTTCCGTACTGCCAGGGCCCGGCCGTTGCGGTCGGGCCCTTTTTCATGCCTGTCTCGATGCGGGGCCAGGCGCGCGGCCGGGGATCCGGCAGCCGAGGATACGCGGCCCTCGGGCCCCCGTAACCTCCGGCAGGTTGCCGGCTTCGTCGCGCAGATGCCGATACGCCAGCCAGGCAAAGGCGGCACCCTCCACCTGCTGGGGCGGTATGCCATGGCGTTCGGAGGTCTCGACTGTGCTGCCGGCAAGCTGGCTTTGCAGCCGCTCCATCAGGTAGCCGTTGTGGGCGCCGCCACCGCAGACAATAACGCGATGCGGTGCGGATGTGCGCAGGGATTCGAGCGTCAGACGTACCCCCTCCACCGTGAGTTCGACCAGGGTGGCCTGGATGTCCTCCGCGTTCAGGCGGTCGATCCGTTCGCCGCCGACCTGGCGAAGCCAGTGGGGCGAGAAATACTCGGGCCCCGTGCTCTTGGGGGCGGGGCGCAGGAAGTACGGGTCCGCGAGCAGCTGTTCCAGAAGCGGCCGGTCGATGTGTCCCGTGCGCGCCCAGGCGCCATCGGCATCATAGGGCTGGCCCAGGTGTCGGTGGGCCCAGCCGTCCAGCAGGGTGTTGGCGGGGCCGCTGTCGCACCCGCGTACCGGCTGGCCCGGTTCCAGCCAGGTCAGGTTCGCGATCCCGCCGAGGTTCAGGATCGCCCGGGTTTCGCTCGGGTGCCCCAGCCAGTCTGCATGGAACGCGCAGGCCAGCGGCGCCCCTTCGCCTCCTGCCGCGAGGTCGCGCTGCCGAAAGTGCGCGATCACGTCGATGCCGGTGGCTTCGGCGATCCGGAACGGGTCGCCAATTTGCCAGGTGAAGGCGGGCTCGGCGCCCGGCGCATGGTGGACTGTTTGCCCGTGCGAGCCGATCGCCAGGATGTCCGCAGCCTGCAGGCCGGAGGATTCCAGGAGTTGTTGAACAGCGCGGGAGAGGAACAGCCCGACCCGGGCATCCAGGGTGCCCAGGTCTTCGAAGCGCAGGGTCTCGGTGGTCGCGGCAGCCGCGAGATCCCCTTCCAGCGAGTCCGAGTAAGGCAGGTGGCAGTGCCCCGTGGTGCGCAGCGGGCCCGTTTCGTCGATCTCGACCAGGACCGCATCCACACCGTCCCGGCTCGTGCCGGACATCAATCCAATCAACCGCTGGGTCATCCGTATGCGTTCCTGTTCCGGTGGCGGAGTCATCTCGCTTCGTTGCGGGGTGCACGGTATCCTTGCGCCCTTTGCGCGCCCCGTGGGGGCGCGTTTGTTGCGAACCCAGCATTCTAGAGCGGAACGTTACCCTTCGCAGGCCAGGCCCCTGCGCGGGATCCGCCAAGGGCACAAGAGATGATCGAACTGGAAGAACAACTGGCGGTGTTTCGCCGCGGA
>NZ_ARQK01000032.1:0-30000 GCF_000385215.1 Thioalkalivibrio thiocyanoxidans ARh2 | reverse complement strand
GTTAACATTCCTGTACCTCGCGTTAATGCGATGGGGGGACGGAGAAGGCTAGGTCATCCGGCTGTTGGTGTCCGGTTTAAGTATGTAGGGAGTGTCCTTAGGCAAATCCGGGGACACAATCCTGAGATACGATGACGAGCTCCCACGGGAGCGAAGTGACCGATGCCCTGCTTCCAGGAAAATCCTCTAAGCTTCAGTTAACGCGGGACCGTACCCCAAACCGACACAGGTGGGCAGGGTGAGAATCCCAAGGCGCTTGAGAGAACTCGGGTGAAGGAACTAGGCAAAATGGTACCGTAACTTCGGGAGAAGGTACGCCTTGGCTGGTGATGGGACTTGCTCCCTGAGCTGGTCGAGGTCGCAGAGACCAGGCCGCTGCGACTGTTTATTAAAAACACAGCACTCTGCAAACTCGAAAGAGGACGTATAGGGTGTGACGCCTGCCCGGTGCCGGAAGGTTAATTGATGGGGTTAGCTTCGGCGAAGCCCTTGATCGAAGCCCCGGTAAACGGCGGCCGTAACTATAACGGTCCTAAGGTAGCGAAATTCCTTGTCGGGTAAGTTCCGACCTGCACGAATGGCGTAACGATGGCGGCGCTGTCTCCACCCGAGACTCAGTGAAATTGAAATCGCAGTGAAGATGCTGTGTACCCGCGGCTAGACGGAAAGACCCCGTGAACCTTTACTACAGCTTCACACTGAACTTTGAGCTTGTTTGTGTAGGATAGGTGGGAGGCTTTGAAGCTGGGACGCCAGTCTCAGTGGAGCCACCCTTGAAATACCACCCTGGCAAGTTTGGAGTTCTAACCCAGGCCTGTGATCCAGGTCGGGGACCGTGTGTGGTGGGTAGTTTGACTGGGGCGGTCTCCTCCCAAAGAGTAACGGAGGAGTGCGAAGGTACCCTCAGCGCGGTCGGAAATCGCGCGACGAGTGCAAAGGCAAAAGGGTGCTTAACTGCGAGACAGACACGTCGAGCAGGTGCGAAAGCAGGTCTTAGTGATCCGGTGGTTCTGTATGGAAGGGCCATCGCTCAACGGATAAAAGGTACTCCGGGGATAACAGGCTGATACTGCCCAAGAGTCCATATCGACGGCAGTGTTTGGCACCTCGATGTCGGCTCATCACATCCTGGGGCTGAAGCAGGTCCCAAGGGTATGGCTGTTCGCCATTTAAAGTGGTACGCGAGCTGGGTTTAGAACGTCGTGAGACAGTTCGGTCCCTATCTGCCGTGGGCGTCGGAGATTTGACAGGATCTGTCCTTAGTACGAGAGGACCGGGATGGACGCACCTCTGGTGTTCCGGTTGTCACGCCAGTGGCATTGCCGGGTAGCTAAGTGCGGAAGGGATAACCGCTGAAAGCATCTAAGCGGGAAACCCACCTGAAGATGAGATCTCCCTGGACCCTCGAGGTCTCTGTAGGGCCGTTGAAGACTACAACGTTGATAGGCTGGGTGTGGAAGTTCAGTAATGGATGAAGCTAACCAGTACTAATTGCCCGTGCGGCTTGACCATATAACACCCAAGGTGTTGTTGGTTGGTCTCGACTGACACATCACTGTTGTACACATCACCTAGATTGCATTCCGAATTCAGATGACGCAGCGCTCGCGCTGGGTGATCTGGCCAGTTTGTCTGGCGGCCATAGCGAGTAGGAACCACCCGATCCCATCCCGAACTCGGAAGTGAAACTGCTCTGCGCCGATGGTAGTGTGGGGCCTCCCCATGTGAGAGTAGGTCACCGCCAGGCATTAATCCGAAGCCCGGTTCCCGATAAGGGGGCCGGGCTTTTTTTATGCATCTCTCGGTGTGGGTAGGATGATCGTCGCGGGAGTTCTCGCGGCAGAACGGTAGAAGACGGGTTTGGGTATGGCTCGAGGGAAGAAACGAACGGATGGAGGGTTGGTCGCGGTCGGGCTGGTTCTGATCGGGATTGGCAGCTATGCGGTCCTTGGGGGCGAGGTTGCGTTTACCCCCATTGCCCCTCGGGAGGGTTCGGGATTTGGCGGGCCGATCGCGACCATTATCGGGCTCGCCTTCATCGCGGGCGGGGTCTATTTCCTGCGGGAATCGCGCCGCTAGGCGTACGGTCCGAGAGCCGGCGGCGCGGCGTAGGGGCGGCTACGGGATACAGCGCCACTCGAATCCCGTGTCCTGGGACGCAATGGCGATCTCGTCGCGACTGGCGCCGACGCCCGCGCATAGGGCCTGTTCCGCCAGTTCGGGGCGGTTGTTGTCGCTGGAAAGATGCATTCCGATCAGGTGTGCGAGCCTCGTCGTGTCGGCGCTCTGGAGAAGGCGGGTCGCGTCATGGTTGGGCAAATGGCCGTAGCCATCCGCAATCCTGCGCTTGAGCTTGTGCGGATAGCGGCCGGATGCGAGCAGGTCCGGACAGTGGTTGCATTCCAGTAGCAGGCCTTGGGCCCCGGAGGCGATGTCGACCATGTGGGGCGAGATATGCCCCGCGTCGGTCATCAGGACGAGTCGTGATGCGCCGTCGGAAAAGACGAACTGGGTCGGTTCACGGGCGTCGTGCGGGACCGTGTAGGGGATGACCTGGGCATCATCGACCTCTACCGGGAGGTCTGGCTGGATCGGCTCGAAATGGGCGAACCCGGCGTCGCGGGCCGCCAGACGAGTCCCCGTGGAGGCGTAGACGCGGAGGCCGTAGCGCCGCGATAGGGCTGGCGCGGAGCCCAGATGGTCGCCATGCTCGTGGGTCACGAGGACGGCGTCAAGATCGGAGGGGGCAAGCCGCTGACGGGCGAGGCGCCGCTCGACTTCCTGCATCGAGAAGCCGCAGTCCACGAGCAGGCGCGTCGAGCCGATCTCGACCACGAGTGCGTTGCCGCCACTCCCGCTGCCAAGTGAACAGAATCGGATCACGGATTGCTCCGAAGGTGATTGCGCGGCGGCCTTGCCCGGTTCGCGGAAGACCCTGCTGCGGCCCCCTCGCCATTCCAGCAGGGGGAGCCTGGGGGCGCGCCCTCGCGGGCTTTCTAGCGCTGCATCTGCGTCTGAATGCGCTCGAGCACGAATTCGGCGTCGCGATTGCTCAGGCGGTCGCCCTCGAGATCACGTGCCTCGATCAGCAGATCGCCATCGCCACGGTCCTGCAAGCGGACCTGGTAGCGCTCGTTTTCGCGTCGATCGCCACCGCGGCCAAAGACGCGGCTGAAGAAACCGCGCTCTTCACGCTCGCCCGTCATGCCGGGGCGGTAGGTCACTTCGTAGATTCCGGCCTGGCGATCCTGCTCGTCCACCAGCAATCCGGCGCGATCCAGGAAGGTCCCGAGCTGGCGCCAGACACGGTCGTACTCGCCGCCCAGCAGCAGGGCGGGTGAGCCGTCATGTTCGGTCAGCTGCAACTCGGTCGGCCGGTCAACGAGGGTCTCGGCGACACGTGCGCCGCCTTCACCCGGATCGCCGGTCGTGAGGTATACCAGCAACCGGTTCAGCATCTCGGCTTCCAGTTCCGGGTCGGACGGGCGCATGGCCCAGCGCCAGGATTCACCCTCGGCCTGTTCCTCGGCGCCGCGGTGGGTGATGTAGATCTCCGACTGGCCGTTGGCGCGTTCGACGCGCATGCGGTACTGGTCCCGGGTGTTGGCGTCGTACACGTTGCCAAGGGCACGAGCGAAGATGTTCTGCGTGCCGCGCAGGGGGATGCCGGCTCGGTCTTCGGCCCATTCGGTTTGCATCACGCCCACCTGGGGCTCGTTGCGTTCCAGCCGGAGGTTCTGGCTGTCCCAGAAGGCAACCAGGCGATCCCAGATCTCGCCGGGGTCGCCATCGACCTGGAGCCAGCGCGTGCCACCGTCGCGCATCAGTTGCACCTCGGCGGATTCGGGGAGCACCTGCACGTCGGCCGCTGGAGTCCCGGGCTGGACCTGCCCGGGCTGTTCCTGACGCTGGGCCGTGTCCTGCTGCATGTCGCGGGCGCTGATGCGGCCTCCCGGATCATCCGGGAGGCGGTAGGCCCGCTCGGTGTCCGGCGCGATCAGGTCCGGCGGGACCTCGAGGTCCTCCATCTGCCGGCTCATCTCGTATTCCGGGCCGGTCTGACGATCGCCGCCCCAGGTTCCGCAACCAGCGACGGCGAGACCCGTGGCGATCGCGAGGGTGGCGCGCGTGGCGGAGTAATAGGGCTTGGAAGGCAATTTCATGATCGGACTCAGACCTCAATGCCGGCCTGGCGCATCGCGTCCAGTACCGGTGCATGGAACGGTTCGGAAAGGGGTGTCAGAGGCAGACGGATACCTTCCTCTATCATCCCCATACGCTGCAAGGCCCATTTTACGGGGATGGGATTGGCTTCGAGGAACAGGGCGGAGTGCAGCCCGTCGAGCTGACGGTTGATCTCGCGGGCTTCGTCCGCGTGCCCCTCGCGTACGGCGCGGCACATGCGGGCCATCAGGGCCGGAGCGACGTTCGCGGTTACCGAGATGACCCCTTGCCCGCCGGCCAGCAGGAACGCCAGCCCGTTGGCGTCTTCGCCACTGAACAGGTCGATCCGGCCGCCCACACGCTGGACAAGCTCCGCAGTACGCTCGTTGCTGCCCGTCGCTTCCTTGATGCCGACGATGTTCGGGATCTCGGCGAGGCGCTCGACCGTTTCGGGCAGCATATCGACCGCGGTTCGCCCCGGGACGTTATAGAGGATCTGCGGGATATCCACGGCCTCGGCAATGGCCTTGTGGTGCAGGTACAGACCTTCCTGCGTGGGCTTGTTGTAATACGGGGATACCAGCAGGCAGGCATCCGCGCCGGCCTCGCGGGCGCAGCGCGTCAGCGCGATCGCCTCGCGCGTAGAATTCGCGCCAGTGCCGGCGATCACCGGCAGGCGACCGCCGACGGTCTTGACCGTATGGGCGATCGCCTCGCAGTGTTCGTCGAAATCGAGGGTGGCCGATTCGCCGGTGGTGCCGACCGCAACGATGGCGTCGGTACCGGCCTCGATGTGGAATTCGAGGAGTCGATCAAGCGCCGGCCAGTCAAGACTGCCGTCCGCGTGCATCGGGGTCGCCAGTGCGACCATGCTGCCTTGAAACATCGACTCCTCCAGCGACGGTAATGGTGCAGTCTAACGGGCGCGCGACAAGGCGTTCAAGAATCCGTGCGCGGACCACGTCTGGAGCGCGCCTGGGCGGGGCCGCGACCGTTGGCGTCAATCAGGCGAGGTGGTATGTTCCCAACCATCATGCCCGCAGACGCATCCAACCCCTCCAGCGTTGTGCCAGGACTCCGGCCGGTCGGCGGCGCCTTCTGCTGCAGAGGCCGGCATGGCTGAGGTGGTCGGGGCCGGCTCGCATACCCATCTGATCCTGAACCTGATCGGACCCGACCAGCCTGGCCTGGTGGCCGGCGTCACCCGAGTCATCGTCGACACGGGCTGCAACCTGGAGTCCAGTCGGATTACCACCCTGGACGGCTACTGCTGCATGGCGCTGAGCGCCAGTGGCAACTGGAAGACCCTCGCCACGCTGGAAGCCCGCCTGGAGCGCCTGGAGGCCGAGCTGGACCTCGCGGTCACGGTGCGTCGCGGGCCGCTGGATGAATCCAGCCAGCCCGCGATGGCCTATGCCGTGGATGTGGTCGCGCTGGACGCACCGGGGCTGGTCAATGCCCTGGCCGATTTCTTCACCAGCCGCGGGGTTAACCTGCGCGACGTGCAGACGCGTGTCTATACCGCCCAGCACACGGGCGCGCGCATGTTCGCCGCCAACATGGTGGTGGACATCCCGGCGGGACAGCACCTGGCCAGCCTGCGTGGCGAATTCATGGATTTTTGCGACGAACTGAACCTGGATGGCGTGCTGGATCCGATCAAGGCCTGATTCCGGTCCGGCGCCGTTCGCCCCAACCACGACCCGGAGTGACCCTTATGACGATCGCCATTGACCAGACCGTTCCCGAAGATCTGCGCGTGCCGGCCACCGGTGGGCAGACCCTGGGCCCGGGCGACTTCCGCGGCAAGATCGTGGTGCTCTATTTCTACCCGAAGGACAGCACGCCGGGCTGCACCAACGAGAGCCGCGACTTTGCCGCCAACAAGGCTGCGTTCGATGCCGCCGGCGCGGTCATCCTCGGGGTCTCGCGCGACAGCGTGAAGAGCCACGAGAACTTCCGCACCAAGCAGGAGCTGCCGTTCGACCTGCTGAGCGACGCCGACGAGCAGTTGTGCGACGCGTTCGACGTGATCAAGATGAAGAACATGTACGGCAAGCAGGTGCGCGGCATCGAACGCTCCACCTTCCTGATCGACGAGCAAGGCGTGCTCCGCCGGGAATGGCGCAAGGTCAAGGTGCCGGGGCATGTGGACGAGGTCCTGGCCGCGGTACGCGAGTTGGCCGGCCGGTGACGCCACCCGCGCGTTCGCCTGCCGCTGCGCAGCTGGCAGTAGACGTTCGACCCATTTGTTTTCGACTCACCCCGGCCGCGGAGGCGCCATGAGCGAAACATCGGAGGACCCGAAACGCCTTTTTGTCCTGGACACCAATGTCCTGATGCACGACCCCACCGCGCTGTTCCGCTTCAAGGAACACGACATCTTCCTGCCCATGGTCGTGCTCGAGGAGCTCGACCGGGGCAAGAAGGGGCTCTCCGAGGTCGCGCGCAACGTGCGCCAGGTCTCGCGCTTTATCGACGAGCTGATGAGCGGCGCGACCCACGAGCAGATTGCCGCCGGGTTGCCGCTACAGGCCGAATCGCTCAGCGAGTCGACGCTCGCACCCTCCGGGCGGCTGTTCTTCCAGACCCGCAATCTGACCTCGCGCCTGCCGGACTCGCTGCCCGGATCGACCCCGGACAACGACATCCTGGCCACCGCGCAGGCGCTCAAGGCCGAGTGGGCGGACCTCCCGGTCACGCTGGTCTCAAAGGACATCAACCTGCGCATCAAGGCGGCGGTGATCGGCCTGCACGCGGAGGATTACTACAACGACCAGGTCCTGGACGACGTCAGCCTGCTGTTCTCCGGCATGACAGAGCTGCCGGCGGACTTCTGGGAGACCCACGGGGCCAAGATGGACTCCTGGCAGGAGTCCGGGCGCACCTATTACCGGGTGACCGGGCCGCTGGTCGCGGAGTGGCAGCCCAACCAGTTCGTCTACCGCGAGGGCGAGAATCCGCTGTCCGCGATCGTGCTGGAAATCGACCAGCCGAACGAGTCGGCGGTGATCGAGCTCGTGGACGACTACATGACCCCGCGCCACAGCGTCTGGGGTATCAACGCCCGCAACCGCGAACAGAACTACGCCCTGAACCTGCTGATGGACCCGGAGGTGGATTTCGTCTCCCTGCTGGGGGTGGCCGGCACCGGAAAGACCCTGCTGACCCTGGCCGCGGGACTCGCGCAGACGCTGGAGGACAACACCTACAAGGAGATCATCATGACTCGGGTCACGGTCCCGGTGGGCGAGGATATCGGCTTCCTCCCCGGGACCGAGGAAGAGAAGATGACCCCGTGGATGGGCGCGCTGATGGACAACCTCGAGGTGCTGGCGAAGTCCGAGGGGGCCGGCGACTGGGGACGGGCGGCCACCCAGGACGTGCTGACCAGCCGCATCAAGATCCGCTCGCTGAACTTCATGCGCGGGCGCACCTTCCTCAACCGCTACATCATCCTCGACGAGGCGCAGAACCTGACCTCCAAGCAGATGAAGACCTTGATCACCCGCGCCGGGCCGGGCACCAAGGTCGTCGCGCTGGGCAACATCGCGCAGATCGACACCCCGTACCTGACCGAGACCTCGTCCGGCCTGACCTACGTGGTGGACCGTTTCCGCAACTGGACCCACAGCGGGCACATCACGCTGACCCGCGGCGAGCGCTCGCGGCTGGCGGACTACGCCTCGAATCATCTGTAAGGGCTGTGCTGTGGGGGCGCCCCGTCACTGCGAGGCGCGGGAGGGCTAACCGTCCTCGCTGTAGCGTACGCAGGCGCGGTCGGTCTCCCACAGGGTCAGCGCGTGCATGCGCAGGCCCGGGCGGTTCAGGCGTTCGGACATCTGGCGGAAGAACCACTGCGCGATATTCTCGGCGGTCGGGTTGACCGTATCGAACGGCGGGACGTCGTTCAGATAGCGATGGTCCAGCTGCCCGGCGATCTCGCGCGCGGCGGTCTTGACCACCTTGAAGTCCACCGCCATGCCGGCGTCGTCCAGGGTCTCGGCCTGGACCTCGGCCTCCACCTTCCAGTTGTGTCCGTGCATGTTCGCGCACTGCCCCGGGTAGTCACGCAGGGTATGCGCGGAGGCAAAGTCGGTCAGGACACGGAGGGTGTAGCGGGCACTCATGATCTTTTCCGGGCGAGCGGCCGTCGCCGGCCGGGGGTTTGTCAGCCCGCGAAGCCTAGCCGGCCGCCGTCTTCCGCGCAATTCTCCTGCCCGGATGCGTGGCGAACCGCGGCCAGCACGCCCTCGGTGTCGAGGCCGCAGTCGGCCAGGATCTGTTCGCGCGAGCCATGTTCGGTGAAAACGTCCGGGATGCCCAGTACCTGGCAGGGCAGGGTCAGGCCCTCGGCGGAGAGCCATTCCAGCACCGTGCTGCCGGCGCCACCGGCGCGGGCATGATCCTCGAGTGTCACGAAGCGCTCGTGGCTGGTGGCCAGCCGCGCCAGGAGTTCGGTGTCGAGCGGCTTGATGAAACGCATGTTCACCACGGTGGCGTCCAGCGCCTCGCCGGCGGCCAGGGCGGTCTCCAGCAGCGCGCCGAAGCTGAGGATCGCCAGGCCCCGACCCTCGCGCACGACCTCGGCGCGTCCGATCGGCAGGGTCTCCAGATCCTCGCTACCCCCTTCCGGCAGGGCCCCGGGGCCGCCGCCGCGCGGATAGCGCACTGCCGCCGGGCCATCGTGGGCGTAGCCAGTGGACAGCATCTGGCGGCACTCGCGCTCGCTGGCCGGGGCCATCAGCAGCATATTGGGGACGCTGCGTAGCAGCGCGGTATCGAAGGTGCCGGCATGGGTCGGGCCATCGGCGCCGACGATCCCCGCACGGTCCACCGCGAACAGCACCGGCAGGTTCTGCAGGGCGACGTCGTGGATCACCTGGTCCATCGCCCGTTGCAGGAACGTCGAGTAGATCGCGACGACGGGCTTTTGCCCCTCGCAGGCCATGCCGGCGGCCAGCGTGACCGCGTGCTGCTCGGCGATGCCGACATCGAAGTAGCGTTCCGGGAACTGCTCGGAGAAGGCGACCAGGCCGGAGCCCTCGCGCATCGCCGGGGTGATGCCCAGCAGACGCTCGTCGGCCGCGGCCTGGTCGCAAAGCCACTGGCTGAAGATATCGGTATAGGTCGGTGCCTTCGGGCCGGAGGGCTTCAGGCCGTTTTCCGGCTCGAACTTGGAGACCCCGTGGTAGCGGCAGGGGTCTTCTTCGGCCGGGGCATAGCCCTGTCCCTTGCGCGTGACTACATGCAGCAGCTGCGGGCCGTGACCGCCGCGCAGGTTCTTCAGGATCGACACCAGGCCGCTCACGTCGTGTCCGTCCACCGGCCCGAAGTAGCGAAAGCCCAGTTCCTCGAACAGCGTGCCGGGCACCAGCATGCCCTTCATGTGTTCCTCGGCGCGCTCGGCAAAGGCCTTGACCGGCGGGACGAACTCCAGCATGCGCTTGGAGCCCTCGCGCACCGAGCTGTAGATGCGTCCGGACAGCAGGCGGGTGAAGTACTGGTTCATCGCGCCGACGTTGGGCGAGATGGACATGTCGTTGTCGTTCAGGATGACCAGCAGATTGCAGTCGAGATCGCCGAGGTGGTTGAGCGCCTCGAAGGCCATGCCGGCGGTCATCGCCCCGTCCCCGATGACTGCGACATGCCGTCGGTCCAGTCCCGCGTGCTTGGCCGCCAGGGCCATCCCGGCGGCGGCGCTGATCGAGGTGCTGGAGTGCCCGGCCCCGAAGGCGTCGTATTCGCTCTCCGCGCGCTTGGGGAAGCCGGCCAGGCCGCCGTACTGGCGCAGGCTGGCCATGCCGTTCCGCCGCCCGGTCAGAATCTTGTGCGCGTAGGCCTGGTGGCCGACGTCCCAGACGATGCGATCGTCCGGGGTGTTGAACGCGTAGTGCAGCGCGATCGCCAGCTCTACCGTGCCCAGGTTTGCGGCCAGGTGCCCGCCTGTGCGCGAGACGCTCTCGATCAGGAACTGGCGCAGTTCTGCTGCAAGCCCCGGGAGTTCCGAGGCCGGGTGCGCCCGCAGGTCAGCGGGCCATTCGATTGCATCCAGCAGGGGGGTGGAGGTCATGGGCAGGCCGTATCAGTTCATGCGGTCGACGATGTACCGCGCCAGGAAGCGAAGCAAGTCCGCCTCCTGGCCGAAGGGTTGCAGCTCGGCCAGCGCCTCGTCGACCAGGGCCACCGCGCGCTCGCGCGAGGCCTCCAGGCCCTGCAGCGAGGGGAAGGTCGCCTTGTCCAGCCGGGCATCCGCGCCACAGGCCTTGCCGAGCACCTCCGGGTCGCCCTCCACGTCCAGCACGTCGTCGCGGATCTGGAAGGCCAGGCCAATGCATTCGGCGTAGCGGGTCAGGTGGCCGAGATTGTCCTCCGAGGCGCCACCGGCGATTGCGCCCAGGCGCACCGACACGCGGATCAGGGCGCCGGTCTTGAGCCGGTGCATGCGTTCCAGTTCCGCCAGATCGATCGGCTTGCCGCAGGCGCCGAGATCGATGGCCTGCCCGCCCGCCATGCCGCGCAGGCCCGCTGCACGGGCGAGCTCGGCCAGGGCTTCCAGACCGGCCTGGCCGGGCAGGGCGCGTACGCCGGCGGCCAGGATCTCGAAGGCGCAGGCCTGCAGCGCATCCCCGGCAAGGATGGCGGTGGCCTCGTCGAACGCACGGTGGCAGGTCGGCCGCCCACGGCGCAGGTCGTCGTTGTCCATTGCCGGAAGGTCGTCGTGGATCAGCGAGTAGACGTGGACCATCTCCACGGCCGCGGCCATCGCATCGAGTACCTCATCAGGGGCGCTGCAGGTGGCCCCGGCTGCGTACACCAGTACCGGGCGCAGACGCTTGCCACCGGAGAGCGTGGCATAGCGCATGGCCTCGATCAGCCGCGCGTCCGGCGCAGAGTCGGGCGCGAGACGCTCGTCGAGTACGGTCTCGATACGACGCTGATAGGCCTTCAGCGCCTCGGATGGATCTGGGATGCTCAAGGCAGGGTCCTAAAAGGGGACGTCGTCGGGGTCGGTCGGGGTGTCGGGGGCACTCCCGGTCGCGGCGGCCTCCGAGGAAGGCTCGCCGGCGAGTTTCTCGATGCGTGCCTGGGCGTCGTCCAGCGCCTTCTGACAGCGGCCAACCAGTTCCATGCCGCGCTGAAATTCCGCCAGCGACTGTTCCAGGCCCAGTTCGCCGGATTCCATCCGCGCCACCAGGGCCTCCAGGGCCTCCAGGCTGGCTTCGAATTCGGCGGGGCTGTCGGTGGACTGGTCGGTCATGGTGTCGTGTTCGTATTGGATTGCGGGGACCAAAAGGTGAGAAAGTATCCGATCCGTCGCGGCGAGAAAAGGCGCCGGGCAACCGGCGGCTTGAGTTTCGTGACCGCGCCCCCACGGTCAGCGGGGCAATCGGTTGACATGCGACCGGGGGCTGACTAGAGTTTCAACGTGTTTTAGACAAGGTCTAAATGCCCGATCTGCACAGCAGTCGCATCGATGTGTGGATCCTAACCAGCAAGAGGAGAGACCCATGGAACTGAAAGGTAGCAAGACCGAAGAAGCCCTCAAGGAGGCCTTTGCCGGCGAATCGATGGCCAACCGCCGTTACCTGTACTTCGCTTCCAAGGCGGACGTGGAAGGCTACAACGACGTCGCGACCGTGTTCCGTTCCACCGCCGAAGGTGAAACCGGCCACGCCCACGGCCACCTCGAGTACCTCGAGAGCTGCGGCGACCCGGCCACCGGCCTGGAATTCGGTCCCACCGCCGCGAACCTGAAGACCGCTGTTGCCGGCGAGACCCACGAGTACACCGACATGTACCCGGGTATGGCCAAGACGGCCCGTGACGAAGGCTTCGATGAAGTCGCCGACTGGTTCGAGACCCTGGCCAAGGCGGAGCGTTCTCACGCCAACCGTTTCCAGAAGGCGCTGGATCAGCTGGACGACTAAGTCGTTTCCCGGCCGTAGTACGCGGGGCCGGCCCTGGCCGGTCCCGTTTCCGGGAGGTACGGAACAGCCTGTGAAGTCAGCCCGACGGCTGCGTTCGCATGTTGTTCCGTGTTTCCCTCGAAGCATCGTCACTGATACGGACACCGGAGGGATGCATGTCTGCGCCGACGCACCAACGTGAAGGAAGTCTGGAAGCCCCGACCCGTCATCCGCTGGACTGGAAGAACCCCGAGTTCTACGACGAGGAATCGTTGTTCGCCGAGCTGGAGCGGGTCTACGACATCTGTCATGGCTGCCGGCGCTGCGTCAGCCTTTGCAACTCCTTCCCCACGCTGTTCGATCTGGTCGACGAGTCGGAGACCATGGAGGTCGACGGCGTCGACAGGAAGGACTACTGGAAGGTGGTCGATCACTGCTACCTGTGCGATCTGTGCTACCTGACCAAGTGCCCGTATGTGCCCCCGCACGAATGGAACGTCGATTTCCCGCACCTGATGCTGCGGGCCAAGGCCTTCCGTTTCCAGAACGAGGGCGCGAAGGCCTCGCACAAATTCATGTCCAGCACCGACACGGTCGGCAAGCTGGCGGGCATCCCGGTCGTGGCCGGTGCGGTCAACGCCGCGAACAAGAACGGTGCGGTGCGCAAGCTGCTGGACAAGACCATGGGGGTGCACCCGGACGCTCCGGTCCCCGAGTACCACTCGAGCAAGGGCCGCTCGCGCCTGGCCAAGGTCGCCCAGGGTGTGAGCAACCCGGAGCCGGCCGGCGCCACCCAGGGCAAGGTCGCCCTCTACGCCACCTGCTACGGCAACTACAACGAGCCGCACCTGGTCGAGGACCTGGTCAAGGTCTTCGAACACAACGGCATCGAGGTGACGCTGGTCGAGAAAGAGCAGTGCTGCGGCATGCCCAAGCTCGAGCTGGGCGACCTGAAGGCCGTGGAGTCCGCGAAGGATGCGAACATCCCGGCGATGAAGCGCATGATCGATCAGGGCTACGACATCGTCGCCCCGGTCCCGTCCTGCGTGCTGATGTACAAGCAGGAGCTGCCGCTGATGTTCCCGGACGACGCCGACGTGATCGCGGTACGGGACCGCATCTTCGATCCGTTCGAGTACCTGATGGAGCGGCACAAGGAAGGCAGGCTGAACACCGACTTCCCCGAGAAGCTGGGCAAGATCGCCTACCACGCGGCCTGTCACCTGCGGGTGCAGAACATGGGGCTGAAGACTCGTGACCTGCTGAAGCTCGTGCCGGATACCGAGATCGACGTGATCGAACGCTGCTCCGGGCACGACGGTACCTACGGCGTGAAGAGCGAGTTCTACGAGACTGCGGCCAAGATCTGCCGCCCGGTGGTGAACCGGGTGCAGAAAGCCGAGTCCGATCACTATTCAAGCGATTGCCCGATGGCCGGGCACATGATCGAGAACGGACTGCAGGGCAAGGGCGAGGACAAGGCGCCCGAACACCCGCTGACCCTGCTGCGCCAGGCCTACGGCCTGTAGCGCCGGTTTGTTGCCAACAGAACACGACGTGCGCCCGCCGGGGCGATCGCGGATGGAGACAAGACATGGCCAGTGACAGCTACCACGAACCCGTCGGGGAACTGAGTGACGAGTCGCGCGAGATGCATCGCGCCATCGTCTCGCTGATGGAAGAGCTTGAGGCGGTGGACTGGTACCAGCAGCGCATCGATGCCTGCAAGGACGAGGAACTGAAGGCGATCCTCGCGCACAACCGCGACGAGGAGATCGAACACGCGGCGATGGTGCTGGAGTGGATCCGTCGCCATAACCCGGTGTTCGACCACGAACTGAAAGACAACCTCTGGTCCGACAAGGACTACACAAAGATGGGAGACCACGACCATTGAGGGGTCCTGCGGACCAGTCCGACGTGACGGAGGTATCGAGATGGAGGCAAGTGTGGACAAACTGAGTCGAGAAGACCTGTATTCGCTGGAGAAGTACCACGAGGTGCGGCCCCAGTTTCGCAACGAGGTCATGCAGCACAAGCGCAACCGCGTGGTGCAGGTGGGGCCGGCCGTGACCCTGCACTTCGAGGATCGCAAGACCATGCAGTACCAGATCCAGGAGATGCTGCGGGTCGAGAAGATCTTCGATGCCGAGGGCATCCAGGACGAGCTGGACGCCTACAACCCGCTGATCCCGGACGGTTCCAACTGGAAGGCGACCATGATGGTCGAGTACCCGGACGTGGACGAGCGCAAGGTGCAGCTGTCCAAACTGATCGGGATCGAGCGCAAGACCTATGTGCAGGTCGAAGGCCACGACAAGGTCTATCCGATCGCCAACGAGGACCTGGATCGGGAAACCGATGACAAGACCTCGTCGGTCCACTTCCTGCGCTTCGAACTGACCCCGGAGATGGTCTCCGCCGCGAAATCCGGTGCGGCCATTGCCATGGGGGTGGAGCACGAGAACTACAGCCACCGGTTGGACGCCGTCCCCGAGGGCACGCGCGAGTCCCTCGCCTCCGACCTCGACACCGTCAACTGAAGCGGCCTTTTTGCCCGCTTCACCAAAGGCGCCTCCGGGCGCCTTTTTCGTTTCCGGCTTTTGCCGCGGCTGTTCAGGCTGGGCCTGGTTCGTCCTCTGGAGTTTACGTGCCTTCGTCCGGCCGCCTGCCATGCGCTGTCTCGCCAGCGCGCAGCGAGGTACTTTCTTGCTTGCCCAAGAAAGTACCCAAAGAAGGGCACCCGGATTCCGCCCGGGAACCTTGCTCCAGGGTCCTCGGGCCGGCGGCGCTGAAACTCGCTGCGCTGCGCTTCGCTCAGACAGTCAGCGCCTCTCCTCCGTCCCGAGGACCCTTCCGCAAGGGGCTTCATACGGGGGATGAAGGTCAAGACAACGGCTGGCTTGACGTTCGTGCCAGTAGATGGAGGCTGGGTGTTCCAACATCCTGGGCACGCGCGGCCTTCGGCCCTGGCGTGCCGCGCCCGCGAGCGGGCGCCGGCGGAGCCCATCGTAGGATGCTGATGAGCGCAGCGAATCGCATCAGGGTTGCCCCGACGTTGGCATGGTGCGTTTCGCTGCGCTCAACGCACCCTACAGCTCGGGCTTGTAGCGGGTGCTCGAATACCGCCCGTTTTCGATTAACAACTGGCGGGGCGCGCTGCCGAGACAGCGCCTGGCAGGCGGCCGGACGAAGCCACCGTAAACTCCAGCGCGTGGACTAGGCCCAGCCACAAGAGGCGGCGGGGCCGGGCGCTAAAGGGCGTCGAGGACCTCCGAAAGGCGCGAGACTGCGACGACTTCCATGCCCTTGATGGGCTTGCGCGGCGCATTGGCCGCCGGCGCGATCGCTCGGGTGTAGCCGTGCTTGGCGGCCTCGCGCAGGCGCTCCTCGCCGTTCGGCACCGGCCGGATCTCGCCGGCCAGCCCGACCTCGCCAAAGGCCAGCATCTCCTGCGGCAGCGGCCGGTCGCGAAAGCTCGACAGCGCGGCGGCGAGCATCGGCAGGTCGGCTGCGGTCTCCGTTACGCGCACGCCGCCGACCACGTTGATGAATACATCCTGGTCGAACAGTGCCACGCCGCCGTGGCGGTGCAGTACGGCCAGCAGCATGGTCAGGCGGTTCTGCTCCAGCCCCACGGTGATGCGCCGCGGTTGCGGGGCATGACTCTCGGAGACCAGGGCCTGCACCTCCACCAGCAGTGGCCGGGTGCCCTCACGGGTGACCATGACCACGGAGCCGGGCACCGGGCCCTGATGCCGGGACAGGAAGATGGCGGAAGGATTGGATACGGCCTTCAGGCCGTTTTCCAGCATCGCGAACACGCCCAGCTCGTTGACCGCGCCGAAGCGGTTCTTCACCGCGCGCAGCATGCGGTAGCGCCCGTCCGGGTCGCCTTCGAAATACAGCACCGTGTCGACCATGTGCTCGAGCACGCGCGGTCCGGCCAGTTGGCCGTCCTTGGTCACGTGGCCCACCAAGATCACGGTGATGCCGCGCTGCTTGGCCAGGCGCACCAGGGCGGCGGCACTCTCGCGCACCTGCCCGACCGAGCCGGGGGCGGACTGCAGTGCGGCGGTGTACAGCGTCTGGATGGAGTCGATCACCAGCACGCGCGGGCGTTCGCGTTCGCAGGTGGCGATCACGTTTTCCACCTGGGTCTCGGTCAGCAGGCGCAGCCCGTCGACCGCGAGCCCCAGGCGCCGCGCGCGCATGCTGATCTGCTGGGCGGATTCCTCGCCGGTCACGTAGAGCGTGTCGTCGACGGGCAGCATGGCCAGGGTCTGCAGCAGCAGGGTGGACTTGCCGATACCCGGGTCGCCACCCAGCAGCACGACCGAACCGTGTACCAGTCCGCCGCCCAGGGCACGGTCCAGCTCCGACAGGCCGGTGCCGGTCCGTGGGACTTCGCCGGCCTCCACCTCGCCCAGCCGGGTCATGCCGGCGACCTCGCCCGCGTAGCCGCCGCGCGGTCCGGACGGGGTGGCCGGCACGGCCTCCTCCAGGGTGTTCCAGGCGCCGCAGTCGCCGCACTGGCCCGCCCACTTGGGGCTCACCGCGCCGCATTCCCGGCATACGTGCTGGGTCTTCGCCTTCGCCATCAGGCTTCCTTGTCGTCCGGTGTGGCGGGCAGGTCGGGGGCGACCACGCGCACGGTGCGGATGGTGTTGTTCTTGATCTGCACGATGTCCATCACCACGCCGTTGATGCGTACGCTGACCGGCGCCTCGGGAATGCTCTCGAGGTATTCGACGATCAGCCCGCTCAGGGTCTTGGGGCCGTCCACCGGGAGCTCCAGGCCCAGCGAGCGGTTGAGCTCGCGCAGGTGGATGCCGCCATCGACCATCGCCGAGCCATCGTCCTGGCGCAGCACGTCGTCGCTCATGGCCGGGGAGTCGGTGGTGAACTCGCCGACGATCTCTTCCAGCAGGTCCTCCAGGGTGATCAGGCCTTCGATATCGCCGTACTCGTCCACCACCAGGCCGATACGCTTTTTCTGCTGCTGGAAGTTGATTAGCTGACGATTCAGCGCGGTGCCTTCTGGGATGAAGTAGGGCGGGCTCAGGATCTGGCGCAGATCATCGGGACCAAACTCGTCGCGCTCGATCAGGGGCAGGGCATCGCGTCGGTGCAGGAATCCGACAATGTGGTCCAGCTCGCCCTCGACGACTGGCAGGCGCGTGAAGCTGCCATGCACCAGTTGCTCGAGGACTTCGTTCCAGGGCTCGTTCAGGTCCAGCACCACGATCTCGTTGCGCGGGATCATGATGTCCTCGACCGTGGTGCGTTCAAGCTCCAGCAGGTTCAGCAGCATGCGCTGGTGGTTGGCCGGGATCAGGGCGCCTGCCTCGGAGACCACGCTGCGCAGCTCGTCGGTATTCAGGGCCGAGCGCTGGCCGGGCGTCATATGCACCCCGAACAGTCGCAGCACACCGTTGGCGAGGACGTTGATCATCCAGACCACAGGCCACAGCACCTTCAGCAGGCCGGCATAGACCCAGGCTGCCGGGTAGGCGACACGTTCGCTGTGCAATGCGGCCAGGGTCTTGGGCGCGGTCTCGGCAAAGATCAGCAGGGTCAGGGTGAGTACACCGGTGGCGATGGCGACCCCGGTATCCCCGAACAGACGCCAGCCGATAAAGGTGGCGATCTGGGCAATCAGGATGTTGACGAAATTGTTGCCCAGCAGGATCAGCCCGATGAGGCGGTCCGGGCGCTCCAGGAGACGCGCAGCGATAGCGGCCGTTCGATGTCCGGTCTGGGCACGGTGGCGCATGCGATAGCGGTTGAGCGCCATCAGTGCGGTCTCCGAGCCGGAGAAGAACGCCGACAGCAGGAACAGTACGATCAGGGCGCCGAACAGGAAGGAGAGCGGGATCTCTTGCAAGAGGCGGCCTGCGGGTCAGGGATGGGGTGGTCGCGCCGTGGTGGGCGTCTGGTTCATTTCAGGCAAGCGTTGCAGGGGTGTCAAGCCCTCTCCGCGGCTTCAGATCCGCCCGAGGATGACCTCCAGCACGAGCTTGGAGCCGAAATAGGCCAGCACCAGCACTACGAAGCCGCCTGTGGTCCATGCGAGGGCGCGTGTCCCGCGCCAGCCGAGGCGCCAGCGGCCAAGTAGCAGGATGGAGAAGATCCCCCAGGCCAGCAAGGACAGGATGGTCTTGTGCACCAGGTGCTGCGCGAACAGGTCATCCACGAAGACGAAGCCCGAGAGCAGACTGAGTCCGAGGAACAGCCAGCCGATGAAGATCATGCGGAACAGCCAGATCTCCATCGAGAATAGTGGTGGCAGGAAGCGCACGATCCCGGAGGTGTGGTGGTTGTGCAGCGCACGGTGTTGCGTAGCCATCACCGCAGCCTGGGCCGTCGAGAGCGCGAGGAAGGCCCAGCCGAGTGCCGAGAACAGGATGTGTACATCGATCCCGGCGGAGGTCGCGTAGCGAGTGCCGTCTTCGCACAGCAGCGCGCCCAGCGCGGCCAGTGCGGTGAGCGGCAGGATCACCACACCCAGTACCGCCAGCGGGTGGCGCAGGGCGGTCAGCCAGAGCAGGGCCGCCACCAGCCATAGCGAGGCGGACAGGGCATTGCCCAGGCACAGGTTCAGACCGGCCTCGGTTACCACCAGCGGGATCAGCGCGGCCAGATGCACAACCAGGGCGGTCAGCCACAGCACCAGGGGCGCGCGCGGCTGTCCGGCGGCCAGGGGCTGGCTGCGGGTGGCGACAATGAGGTACCCCGTGGTGGCGAGATACAGGGCTACGGCAAGCAATCCGGCAACGGTGGTCATGGGGGGCGATTATCCCCGCTCGCGCGTCTGAATGCACATTCGGGGATGTCCTGTGCCGGCAATCCCGTAATGCTGGCGGGGACGTGCAGGCGGATGGGCGGGGCCGCTATACTGTCCGGTCTTTCCCGGCGATGGCCGGGGCCCGATCGAGACGAGGACAGACGATGTTCGACGGCCTTTCCAGCCGCCTGCAGGAGACGATGAAGCGCCTGAAGGGTCAGGCGCGGCTCACCGAGGACAATATCCGGGATGCCCTGCGCGAGGTGCGCATGGCGCTGCTGGAGGCCGACGTGGCCCTGCCTGTCGTGCGCGAGTTCATCAAGGACGTCAAGGAAAAGGCGCTGGGCAAGGAGGTCGTCGGGAGCCTCACCCCGGGGCAGGCCCTGATCAAGGTCGTCCACGACGAGCTGGTCGCGACCATGGGCGGGGAAAATGCCTCGCTGGATCTCGCCGTGCAGCCGCCGGCCGTGGTGCTGGTGGCCGGTCTGCAGGGCGCGGGCAAGACCACCAGTATCGGCAAGCTCGCGCGCCTGTTGCGGGAACGCGAGAAGAAAAAAGTCGCCGTGGTGAGCTGCGACGTCTACCGGCCTGCCGCGATCCAGCAGCTGGAAACGCTGGCCGGGCAGGTCGGTGTCACCTTCTATCCCAGCGACACCAGCCAGAAGCCCGAGGCCATCGCCGAGGAAGCGGTCACTCGGGCGCGGCGCGAGGGTGTCGAGGTGCTGCTGGTGGACACCGCCGGCCGGCTGCATGTCGACGAAGACATGATGGCCGAGGTGAAGGCCCTGCACCAGGCGATCGACCCGATCGAGACCCTGTTCGTGGTCGATTCCATGACCGGCCAGGACGCGGCGAACACCGCGCGCGCCTTCGGCGAGGCCCTGCCGCTGACCGGTGTGGTGCTCACCAAGGCCGACGGGGACGCCCGTGGCGGTGCCGCGCTGTCGGTGCGCCAGATCACCGGGGTTCCGATCAAGTTCATCGGCATGGGCGAGCGCCCGGATGCGCTGGAGCCGTTCCATCCCGAACGCATTGCCTCGCGCATCCTCGGCAAGGGCGATGTCCTGTCGCTGGTCGAGGAGGCCAGCCGTCAGGTCGACCAGGACAAGGCGGCCAAGCTCACGCGCAAGCTGAAGAAGGGGCGCGGCTTCGACCTGAACGACCTGCGCGAGCAGCTCGGCCAGATGCAGAAGATGGGCGGGATCAGCTCGATGCTGGAAAAGCTCCCCGGGGGCGGCAAGCTGCCCGACGGGGTGAAGAACCAGGCCAACGACAAGGAGATCGGTCGCATGATGGCGGTGATCTCGTCGATGACCGAACACGAGCGGCGCCACCCGGACGTTATCAAGGGGTCGCGCAAGCGCCGGATCGCCGCCGGCTCCGGCACCCAGATCCAGGACGTGAATCGCCTGCTCAAGCAGCACGCGCAGATGAGCAAGGCGATGAAGAAATTCTCCAAGGGTGGCGCGTCGAAGATGATGCGCGCCCTGGGTGGAAAACTCGGCGGCATGGGGGGAATGGGTGGCCCCGGCGGGGGCATGCCGTTCCGCTAGCCAGAGGCCGGCCCCGCCCCGGCACCTTGTGCTGGCGGCGGGATTCGTTATAATCGCGCGTTTTCTCGAGAAAACGGACTCAAACGGGGTTCTACACAACATATGGTTACGATTCGCCTGCTACGCCGCGGCGCCAAGAAGCGCCCGTTCTACTCGATCGTCGTCACCGATTCGCGCAAGCGTCGGGACAGCGGTTACAAGGAACAGATCGGTTTCTTCAACCCGGTCGCCCGCGGTCAGGAAGAGCCGCTGCGCATCGATCTGGAGCGCGTGGACTACTGGCTGGGTCACGGCGCCGGCATGTCCGAGCGCGTGAACCATCTGGTCAAGGGCTACCGCAAGCAGCAAGCCGCGGCCTGAGGCCGTTGGCTCGCTGATTACGCGTAGTCCGAACCCCGGTGATGAGCGAGGCGGGTGAACGCATCCGCGTCGGGCGCGTCTCCGGGGTGTACGGCGTGAAGGGCTGGGTCCGGATCTTTTCCGAGACCGAGCCGCGCGCCGCGATTGCCGACTTCCCCCGGTTGTGGTTGCGTTCCGGCGCCGACTGGCGGCTGGCGGAGGTCGAAGCGGGCCGGGCCCACGGGCCCGGCGTCGTGATGAAATTTGCCGAGACCGCGGATCGCGAGGCGGCCTACGGCCTGATGGGCGCCGAGCTTGCGATTGAGCGCGACTGGCTCCCGCCCGCCGAGGACGGCGAGTACTACTGGGCCGACCTGCTGGGCATGGAGGTCGAGCACCAGGACGGGACCGCACTCGGGCGCATCTCCGGATTCATGGAGACCGGCGCCAATGATGTGCTGGTCGTGCGCGGCGAGCGTGAACGCCTGATCCCGTGGGTACGGGGCCAGTACATTCTGGATGTGGACCTGGAGGCCCGGCGGTTGCGGGTCGACTGGGATCCGGAATTCTGAGGCGGACGATGCGCTTCGATATCGTCACGCTGTTTCCGGAGCTGGTGACGGCGGTGGGCGAATCCGGGGTGACCGGGCGGGCGGTGCAGCAGGGCCGACTCGTGCTGGAGACCTGGAACCCGCGTGACTGGGGTGCCGGTTTCCACCAAGCGGTGGATGATCGTCCCTACGGTGGCGGCCCCGGCATGGTCATGCAGTATGGGCCGCTGGCGTCCGCGCTGGAGGCGGCGCGGGCCGATGCCACGGCACCCTTGCATGTGATTGCCCTGACCCCGCAGGGGCGGCCGATCCGGCAGGCCATGCTGCGAGAGCTGGTCAGGAAGCCGCGGGTGGCGCTGGTGTGCGGCCGCTACGAGGGCATCGACGAGCGCTTCATCGAGGCGCAGGTCGACGAGGAATGGTCGCTGGGCGACTATGTCCTGTCCGGTGGCGAGCTGGGCGCGATGGTGGTGATCGATGCCTGTGCGCGCCTGCTCCCGGGTGTGCTCGGGCACGCGGATTCCGCCGGGCAGGACTCGTTCAGCGAGGGCCTGCTCGACTGCCCGCACTACACGCGGCCGGAGGTCGCGGCGGGGCGCGCGGTGCCATCGGTGCTGCTGGGTGGCGACCATGGCGCGATCCGGCGCTGGCGACGGCGCGAGGCGCTGGGGCGCACCTGGGAGCGGCGGCCGGATCTTCTGGCGCGTGAAGAGCTCGGGGTCGAAGATCTGGCCCTGTTGGACGAATACCGTGTGGAACGCCGGAAAGGCGGTCCGCACACCGAAAGCGATGATTGAGGTCGAACGATGAACAGCGTGATTCAGGAACTGGAAGCCGAACAGATGAAGTCCGACGTGCCGGACTTTGGCCCGGGCGACACCCTGGTGGTGCAGGTGAAGGTGCGTGAAGGCGAGCGTGAACGCCTGCAGGCCTTCGAGGGTGTGGTGATCGGCAAGCGCAGCCGTGGCCTCAACTCGGCGTTTACGCTGCGCAAGGTCTCCTACGGCAATGGTGTGGAGCGGACCTTCCAGACCCACAGCCCGCAGATTGCCGAGATCAAGGTGAAGCGGCGCGGCAAGGTGCGTCGGGCCAAGCTGTACTATCTGCGCGATCGTACCGGCAAGGCCGCGCGTATCAAGGAAGACATCAAGGCGAACCGGAACGGCGCCTGATGACCCGGGTGGCCGCGCAGCTCCGCTCGCGCCCGCCCGGTTTTCCGTTGTCGGCCGAATCGGCCTTGCGAAGCCAGCGCTGCCTCCTGCCGGGAGTCGCGCTGGCTTTTGTGTGGCTGGAGTCCGGGCAGGGTGATCTGCTGGCCTGCGGCTGGCAGCGTCCCGGCGACGAATCCGACCTCGCGCCGTTGCGGGATATTCCGGCAGCCGATCGTTGCCCGCCCGCCTTCGATCCCGCCGACTACGCAAGCGACCCGCTGCAATGGCGGGCAACGTCGGCGGTTCCTCCGGGCACCGAACATGCCCGCCGCGTCTGGGCGGCACTCTCGGCGATCCCGGTAGGCGAGGTGCGTACCTATGCGCAGATCGCCGCCGAGATCGGGTCGGCCCCGCGTGCCGTGGGGCAGGCCTGTCGGGCCAACCCCTGGCCCCTGTTCATTCCCTGCCATCGTGTCGTGTCCGCGCGCTACAGGGGTGCGCGCGACATTGGCGGCTACGCGGGCGACCAGGATGGCCCGCTGGCCGAGGTGAAGCGGGCTTTGCTCGTTCACGAAGGCGTCCTACAGTTCGACTAGGATCGCCTTTTTTCTTTGCTGCGCCCCTCTGCCCCGCCATTCGGTGCGCTTCCCTCCAGTTGTTCAATGACTTGCCGAGCGCCTTGGGCCAGCCGCGCTTCGGGTGTCCCCCTCGATGCGCAAAAAAGTCCACCACACGACGGAATAGATTTCCCGCATGCCGCGTCTGCCAAACGGTGCTGGCCGCCGAGAATCCTTGAAAAACAGACTGTTAGAAAACGCTAATATAGCTTTTTGTGTTGACAGCACGGACCCCGGTTCAGCACTCTGCTACTCAGGTCCGGGCCGCCCCGGCCACGGACCGTATCGAAAAAACCGTGTGATGGAGGTTTCCATGTTCAAGAAAGCATTGCTTGCGTTGCCCGTAGCAATGGCAGTCGGGGTTGCGGGTACCGCGGCCCAGGCAGAATGGCAGGACCCGAACGACGTTCTGCAGAAGCTGCTCGAGGCGCAGCCCGATTCGAAGTACCTGCATCAGAGTGAAATGAACATCATGATGATGCCGGACAACCCCGCCCTGTACCTGCTGGATGACGGCGAAGAGCTGTTCTACAAGGAGCGTGGTCCGAACAATGTCTCGCTGGAGGCCTGCGACTTCGGCAAGGGCGAGGGTGTCCTGGAAGGCGCCTACGTTCGCCTGCCGCGCTACTTTGACGACGTCGGCAAGGTCATGGACTTCGAGCAGCGCCTGGTGCACTGCATGAAGGAGATCCAGGGCTTCACCGAAGATGACTCCGCTGTCTCGCAGCGCCATGGTTCCGGCTCGGACATCATGCGGCTGACCACCTACATCGCGCACCAGTCCTCCGGCTACGAGTGGGACCTCCCGCTGGATCATCCGGAAGAGCAGGCGATGCGTGACGCCGGCGAGGTGCTGTTCTTCCGCCGCGGTGGCGCGATGGACTTCAACTGCGCGTCCTGCCACGGCCAGTCTGGCAAGCAGATCCGCGCGTCCGTGCTGCCGGAGATGCGCAACTCGCAGGAGTGGACCAAGGCGGTCTCCTGGCCGGCCCACCGTGCGGGACAGGATAACGTCCGCAGCCAGAACCACCGTATCCGTGGCTGCCTCTGGCAGATGCGTCATGCCGGTATCCTGCCGGACACCCCGGTGAACACCGCGCTGATCTCCTACTGGAATGACGCGGCGCGTGGCGAACCGGCCATCCTGCCCGATCTGAAGCGGTAACTACGGACGCAATAGGAGACATCAAGTATGTTTAATAAAAACACTGTTGCGGCCGGTGTGGCCGCATTTGCATCCGTCGCCCTGGCTGCCGGCTGTGCCGTCGCCGACGGCAACAAGGCGGATGACGTGGATATCACGGCCATGAGCGCCGATGAGCTGGCCGAACATCTCATCTTCGAGACCGGCAGCTGGCGTGACCAGGAAATGCAGGAAGGCGGTACCTGGGCCGACCGCATGACCCAGGACGAGATCCAGAAGGCCTGCTCGTTCGACAACACCCGCAACGATCTGGATGGCGAGGTCGCCGGCAAGGTCGTGGCGCTCGCGCGCGAGCAGTACGAAGCGCCGGAAGGCGATATCGAGCTGGGTGACTGGCGCAAGGGTGCCGAGCTGGCGGATTCCGGCTACGGCTACCGCATCGGCCACAATATCGATGACCACGGTACCCGCGAGCCGGGTGGCAACTGCTACAACTGCCACGTGATGGATTCGAGCGTCTCGGTGCAGGGCACCATCGGCCCGAACCTCGAGAACTACGGGGCGCAGCGTGGCGACAGCCAGGAGATCCGTCAGTACGTGCATCAGGTGATCTCCAACCCGCATCAGTACTTCCCCTGCGGTGAAATGCCGCGCTTCCAGGGGCTGCTGACCGAAGAGCAGATCAGCCACATCATGGCCTACCTGCTCGATCCGGAGTCCCCGGTTAACAACCGGTAAGTCGTTTCGCACGACAGCTGCCCGGTCCCGGATGGGACCGGTGCAGCATGGCAGCAAAACGGGTTGTCACGCATGACGCGTGGCAACCCGCTTCCTTACGAATTTCTGTGGTCGGGTATTTGTCGGGTCTGGCTTGCGCCAGAAGCCGCCTGCCGGGCCGCAATATGGGCTGAACAGGGGAACCGATGGGTCGCGGGACGATGCGGCACGGGCTGGAAAAGCCATCGGTTGTGACGGACGTGAGGGGAGGCTCAGGGATGTTCAACAAGAAAATGCTGACCGCCGCGGTGGTCGTGTCGGCTTCTGCCGCGCTGGCGGGTTGCGACCAGTTCTTTCAGGACGCCTCGGACCGCGAGGTCGACATCACCCAGATGAGCCCCGAGGAACTCGCCGAGCACCTGGTGCTCGAGAGCGACAGCTTCCGTCTGGACCAGGAAGTCCAGGAAGGTGGCACCGGGCGAGAGCGGATGCAGCAGGACGAGATCCAGGCCCTCTGTTCGCTCGAAGGTTCTCCCGACAACGAGACTGCAGGTCAGGTAGTCGCAGCGGCGCGTGCGTCGTACGAGCGGCCGGATGGAGGGGTGGAGCTGGGTGACTGGCGGCGTGGAGCGGAACTCGCCCGCTCTGGTTATGGCTATCGCGTTGGGCATAACAACGACGACCACGGTACGCGGGAGCCGGGTGCGAACTGCTATGCATGCCACCAGATGGACCCGGCGGAGACCACCTATGGCACGATCGGGCCGAGTCTCGCGAACTACGGGCGCGAGAGGGGTACCGACGAGTCGGTGCTGAACTATGTGCACGAGGTGATCAACAACCCGCATCAGTATTTCCCCTGCACTCACATGCCGCGATTCGGGCGCAACTTCCTGACGGAGGAACAGATCAGCCACGTGATGGCCTATCTGCTGCACCCTGATTCGCCGGTCAATCAGTAAGCCGTTCACACGGTCGCGGGCGGGTCGTAAAGGCCTTCCCTCCTTGAGCCATCGCGGGGCACTCGCGGTGGCTCTTTTGTATGGGGAGACAGGGTTCGGCAGGTTCCGAGAGCCGTATGAGCTGCTATCAACATGCGCGCCATGCCGGCAACTTTGCCGATGTGCGCAAACATCTCGTGTTGTGGACGCTTCTCGACGCCTTGCGGGAGAACACCCAGCCGTTCGTGGCGCTGGATCTGTACGCCGGCGTCGGCCGCTATGACCTCACCGGGGAGGGTTCCTCGGCCACCGGAGACTGGCAGCAGGGAATTGGCCGCCTGTGGGAGGCGCGTTCGGAGATGGCGGCGGACCCGCTCCTGCTGGGCTATCTCGGTGCCGTCGCGGCGAAGCAGCCGGACCCGGCCCGGTTAAGGTACTACCCGGGGTCACCCGAACTGATCCGGGCCAGCCTGCGAGAGCGGGATGCCCTGATCGCCAGCGAGCCGCGCGCTGCGGCCCGGGCAGGCCTGCGGGCGACGTTGAACCGTGATGCGCGCTGCCGCGTGCACTCGTACGATGCCCTTACGGCAGTGCACGCCCTGGCCCCTCCGCCGCTCGAGCGCGGCCTGGCGTTGCTGGATCCGCCCTATGAGAGCCAAGGCGAGTACGCGGAGGTGGCGCGGGTCGCGCGGATCCTGCGTGCCCGGTGGCGCACAGCCATTGTCGCGATCTGGTATCCAGTGGTTCCCGGTCGGCCCGACCAGTCCCTGCGCGCCGAGCTGACCTCCGCACTGGAGGTCCCGTGGCTTGTGAGCGAACTTCACATCCGCCCGGAAGCTGGAGGTGGCCGCGGCATGGCCGGCTCGGGTGTCCTGCTCCTTCGGCCGCCCGAGCCCCTGGGAAGGCGTTTGTCCGCGGTGCTCGGGCGGGTGCACGCGGTCCTCGACCCCGAGTGCCACGGCGGGGTGTACGGGGAGCAGGGCCCTTGAAATCGGCGCGGGTGACCCCACGTCGAGTCCTGTCGAACCCATTCAAGCGCACGAGAGGACATACAGGACCATGACGGACACGCAGACCGCTTCGGCCGCCGAGGGCCATACCGAGACTCGCCGCTTCGAGACCGAGGTCAGTCAGCTGCTGCAGCTGATGATCCACTCGCTGTATTCCAACCGCGAGATCTTCCTGCGCGAACTGATCTCCAACGGTGCCGACGCCTGCGACAAGCTGCGCTTCGAGGCACTGGCCGAGCCTGATGCGATCCCGCAGCCGGCCGAGCTGGCGATCGACGTCGAGGTAGACAAGGAGGCCCGGACCGTCACCGTGCGCGACAACGGCATCGGCATGTCGCGCGACGAGGTCGTCGAACACATCGGGACCATTGCGCGCTCCGGTACCAGGGCCTTCCTCGAGAAGCTGACCGGCGACCAGAAGAAGGACTCGCAGCTGATCGGCCAGTTCGGCGTGGGGTTCTACTCTTCGTTCATCGTGGCCGACCACGTCCGCCTCGAGACGCGTCGCGCGGGTACCCCCGAGGAGGCCGGTACCCGCTGGGAGTCGCGTGGCGACGGCGAGTACACCCTGGCTGACTGCGAGCGCCCCGAGGCGGGGACCGAGATCACGCTGACGCTCAAGGAGGATGCCGACGAGTTTCTCGAGCCCTTCCGTCTGCGTCACATCATCAGCCGCTACTCCGACCACGTGGCGTTCCCGATCCGCATGCGCAAGGCCGATGACGACGGCAAGCCCACCGACGAGTGGGAGACTGTCAACCGCGCCAGCGCCCTGTGGACCCGGCCGAAGAGCGAGATCAGCGACGACGAGTACCGCGAGTTCTACAAGCACGTCGCGCACGACTTCGAGGATCCGGCCGCCTGGACCCACAACCACGTCGAGGGACGCCAGGAGTACACCACGCTGTTCTACATCCCGAAGCGCGCCCCGTTCGACCTGTGGGACCGCGACGCGCGCCACGGCGTCAAGCTGTACGTGAAGCGCGTGTTCATCATGGACGACGCCGAGAAACTGCTGCCCAGCTACCTGCGCTTCGTGCGCGGGGTGGTGGACTCGGCCGATCTGCCCCTGAACGTCTCGCGCGAGATCCTCCAGGACAACCGCCTGGTGGACTCCATCCGCTCCGGATCGGTCAAGAAGGTCCTCGGCCTGCTGGAGGGCATTGCGAAGAACGAGCCGGAGAAATACGCCGAGATCTGGCAGAACTTCGGCCGCGTACTGAAGGAGGGTCCGGGCGAGGACTACGCCAACCGCGAGCAGATCGCGGGCCTGCTGCGCTTCGCCAGCACGCACAACGACGACGACACCCAGAACGTCTCGCTGGCCGACTACATCGGCCGGATGAAGGACGGCCAGGACGCGATTTACGTGATCACCGCGGACAACGCCAGCGCGGCGCGCAACAGCCCGCACCTGGAGATCTTCCGCAAGCACGGTATCGAGGTGCTGCTGCTGTCCGACCGGGTCGACGAGTGGCTGCTGTCGCACCTGCGCGAGTTCGATGGCAAGCCGATCAAGAATGTCGCCAAGGGTGACCTCGATCTGGACAAGATCATCGGCGAGGAGGCGGCGACAGAGGATGCCGCGGACGACAGCGCGAAGGCCGACCAGGACCTGGGCGACCTGCCGGAGCGTATCCAGACCGCGCTGGGCGAGCGCGTCGACTCCGTGCGCGCCTCGAAGCGCCTGGTCGACTCGCCGGCCTGCATTGTGCTCGGCGAGCACGAGATGGCGTTGTATCTGCAGGAGCTGCTGAAGCAGGCCGGGCAGGAGACCTTCTCCAGCAAGCCGGTGCTCGAGATCAACCCGAAGCACCCGCTGGTCGAGCGTCTGCGCGCCGCCGAAGGGGACGACTTCAAGGATCTGGCTTCGCTGCTGTTCGACCAGTCGCTGCTGGCGGAAGGCGGGCAGCTGGAGGACCCATCCGGTTTCGTCTCGCGCCTGAACCGCCTGCTGCTGCAAGAGGCCTGAGCCCGACACCGGCGAGGCTCAGTCCCCGGAAACCGCCCCGGAAAAGGGTGGACCTGACGTCACGGGGTCATGCGCGTTACCCTGTGCGGTTCATGAATCGAGAGGGCGAAGCCCATGCAAGTTGCACAAAACGCCGTGGTGTCCATCCACTACACCCTGACCAACGATGCTGGCGAGACCATCGACAGCTCCGAGGGCCGCGAGCCGCTCGCCTACCTGCACGGGAATGGCCAGTTGGTGCCGGGTCTCGAGCGCGAGCTCGAGGGCAAGGCCGCCGGTGACAAGGTCCAGGCCAAGGTGGCGCCGGAAGAGGGCTATGGCGAGAAGATCGAGGCCATGGTGCAGGAGATCCCGCTGGAGGCGTTCCAGGGCGTGGATTCCGTGCAGCCGGGCATGCAGTTCCAGGCGCAGACCCAGAACGGCCCGCTGACCGTGACCGTGACCAAGGTCGAGGGCGAGACCGCGACCGTGGACGGCAATCACCCGCTGGCCGGCGAGAACCTCAACTTCGACGTCGAGGTGGTCGAGGTCCGCGAGGCCTCCGCCGAGGAGCTGGAGCATGGCCACGCCCACGGCGTCGGCGGTCACCAGCACTGAGCGCGTCCGCATGCCTCGCCCTGCGCAGGGCGGACCCTCAAGGGCCCCGGACTCCGGGGCCTTTTTTGTGTCCGCGCATCATCGTTCCCGTTCTTAGTAAATGGTGTTGCAAACCATTCGCATTCGCTATAGTGTGGCGTCCGTGCTGAACGACGGGCGGAAAAGCGGAGTGCTGGCAGACGGACGTCGGGCGCCGAATAATGCGGTGTTCGGATCGCGCCAATGCCTCTCATGAAACCACCCCGTCAAGGTCCCGCCAGCCGCCTGCGCCCCCTCGCGCTGGGCCTGGCCGTCAGTGTTGCGCTGCACGGTGCGGTGCTGGGGGGGCTCTGGCTCGTGCGCGACGACGAAGAGCCCGAGCTGATGGAGTCCGGGGCCGGTGGTGGCCTGCAGGCCCACTGGGTCGACCTTGACAGAATTCGGCCCGAGGGCATGCTCGCCGAAGACTCGGGGGAACCAGAGCCGGAACCAGAGCCGGAACCAGAGCCGGAACCAGAGCCGGAACCAGAGCCGGAACCAGAGCCGGAACCAGAGCCGGAACCAGAGC
>NZ_ARQK01000031.1 GCF_000385215.1 Thioalkalivibrio thiocyanoxidans ARh2 | reverse complement strand
AGCCGCGGGCAGTAGACATGTCCGGGGCCGCGATCAGCTGGATGGTGAACGCATCGGAGGACTGGTTGCCGAGCCACTCCAGGTCGCCGCGCAGGCGCTCGCTGTCACCATCCTCGTCGGCCAGGGCCTCGGTCGTCGTCTCCGGTTCCGGCTCGGGCTCTGGCTCGGGCTCTGGTTCTGGCTCTGGTTCTGGTTCTGGCTCTGGTTCTGGCTCTGGTTCTGGCTCTGGTTCTGGTTCTGGCTCTGGTTCTGGCTCTGGTTCTGGCTCTGGTTCTGGCTCTGGTTCTGGCTCTGGTTCCGGCGCAGGCTCGGGTTGTGGCTCAGGTTCCGCGGCTGGTTCGGCCTCGATGCCGGCGATTGGGTCACCGCTCGGGGGTTCCCGGCCAGGCAGGGGCTCGACATCCGGGCCGGTCAGCGTGTCGTCGGTATGCTCCAGCGGGTCGGGGGCGACCTGGTCGTCCTCCCCCGGGGATGCTGGGGGCCTGGTTTCGGGTAGCGGGAGTTCGACGACCTCCTGTTCCGCCTCGGTTTCGCGGCCGTCCATCAGCTGCAGGGCGACAGGGGCGGCGATACCGATCGCGACCGTGGCCGCGACCGCCGGCACGAACCATCGCTGATTCCAGAAGGGGGCGGTGCGCTGGTCCCCCTTGGGTTCGTCCAGTTCGTGCTCGGATTCCGGTGGTCGTTCCGGCTCGTCCTCGCTGTCGGTTTGTGCAAGGGCCTCGGCGGCCGGGGTGAACTCGTCTTCGTCGCGCTGGGCCCGCAGCATCGGGCCGCTGTCGCGATCGAGGTCGGCGTCGGAGTCGAGGGTGACGCCCGTGGCCTCCGATGCCGTGGGCGACGGTTCATCCTCGCGTTCGGCCTCGTCACCCAGCGCGATGCCGGAAGCGGTGGCGCCCGGTGCCGTGGATGCGCCGGCCGCACTGGCTGCATGGCGCTCACTGCGGCAATG
The DNA here is from genome assembly GCF_000385215.1 of Thioalkalivibrio thiocyanoxidans ARh2. Lineage (GTDB taxonomy): Bacteria > Pseudomonadota > Gammaproteobacteria > Ectothiorhodospirales > Ectothiorhodospiraceae > Thioalkalivibrio > Thioalkalivibrio thiocyanoxidans. Next base: position 42,375 of record NZ_ARQK01000031.1, on the reverse strand, counting down.
GCGTTCCAGGACCTGGTTGGCTTCGCGGTTCAGGTTGCCGGGCAGGCCCTGGCTGGTGGTCTGCAGGTGGTGGATCGTGTCCTGGTCGAGCAGGCGCTCCGGATCGTCGAGGCCTGCCGCCTGCAGACGGTGACGCAGGTACGCGGCTGTCTGCTCCAGATTGAAGGCACGCAGGTTGACGCGCGTGACCTGGTCTTCGTCGGAGGGGTCCGGCAGGTACAGGCGGCGGCGGAGCAGGCCGCCGGAGCCCACCAGCACGATGCGCGGTGCGCGGCCCTGGGACTCGAGTACCTCGCTGCGCATGCGCATCAGGTTGTTCACGATGTCGGTGCCCACCAGATGGGCGTCGTCCATCGCGATTACCGGGTCCATGCCGATCGCCACGCGTTCGGCCAGCAATTCGGTCAGGGGTCGATCGGGGTCGTCCGCGTTCTGCGAGCGCAGGTAACTGCGAATGGTGTGATCGACCGACTCGAACTGGGTGTTGATGCGCGCGCGAAAGGCGATCAGTTCGAAGGGTTCTGGCAGCATGGCCAGCAGGCGCATCAACTGCAGGCTGCGCCCGGAACCGTTCTCGCCGGTCATGATCACGATGGCGCCCGGGGCATCGAGGGCGGCGCGCGCCGATTCCAGCAGGCCGTCCAGCAGCGGATCGGTGTAGATGAAATGTTCGTCGGGCGTCTCGTCGAACGGCGCCGTGTGCAGGCCGAGCTGTTTCAGGCATTGGTCGGAAAGCGCCATGGGTCTCAGTCTCAGGTCAGCGTGCCCAGATCGAACAGGCGGTGGTGTTCACGGATGGCGTGGCGGTCGGTCATGCCCGCGATGTAGTCGGCAATCGCGCGCTGCGGCGCATGCGGGTCGGTGCCCGCCAGTTGTTCGGCGTGCCGCTGGAAGCGTTCCGGCATCAGCCGCTGCTCGGAGTCGAACGCGGCGAACAGGTCCTGAATCAGCTGGCGTGCCTTGTGCATCACCGCGTGCACCTGATGGTGGTGGTACAGGTTCTCGCGCAGGAAGACCTTCAGCTCGTGCGCCTGGTCCGCCATCTCCGGGCTGAAGCGGATCAGGGACTGGCCAGCCTGACGGACATCGTCCGGGCTTTGCACCCGCTGATCATCAATCGCGGCCTGGCTGGTCTCGATCAGGTCGGAGACCAGGGCGTCGATCATGCGGCGAACGGTTTCGTGCTGAACCCGTCGCGGCTCGAGGCCCGGGTAGCGTGCGTGCACTGCCTCCAGGCATTCGCGGAACAGGCTCACCTCGGTCAGCTGGTCCATGTCGAGCAGTCCGGAGCGCAGGCCGTCGTCGACATCGTGGTTGTTGTAGGCGATCTCGTCGGCCACGTTGGCGAGCTGCGCCTCCAGCGAGGGCTGCTGCTTCTCGAGAAATCGCCGCCCGATTGCGCCCAATTCCAGCGCCCGTTGCGGCGAGCAGTGCTTGAGGATGCCCTCGCGTGTCTCGAAGGTCAGGTTGAGGCCGTCGAATTCCGCGTAGTGGCGCTCCAGCAGGTCGACGATGCGCAGCGACTGCAGGTTGTGCTCGAAGCCGCCGTACGCCTTCATGCAGTCGTTCAGGGCATGCTGGCCGGCATGGCCGAACGGGGTGTGGCCGAGGTCGTGCGCCAGGGCGATGGCCTCGACCAGGTCCTCGTTCAGGCGCAGGGCACGGGCGATCGAGCGACCGATCTGCGCGACCTCCAGCGAGTGGGTCAGGCGGTTGCGGAACAGGTCGCCCTCGTGGCTGATGAAGACCTGGGTCTTGTATTCCAGGCGGCGGAACGCGCTGGAGTGCACGATGCGGTCGCGATCGCGCTGGAAATCGCTACGGTGGCGTGGCGGCGCTTCCGGGTGGTTCCGGCCGCGCGAGGCCGCGGGGTCGGCGGCGTACGCCGCGAGCCCGGAGGCCCGGTCGACCCGGGGTGTGGTGGCCAGGGCCTCAGGCGACACGGGTGCCCTCGTGCAGGGTCGCGTCCAGCGCCGACACGTCGAACTGGTCGGTGAGTTCGGCCTGGCCGATCCCCCGCAGCAGCACCAGACGCAGACGGCCGCTGGCGACCTTCTTGTCGATCGCCATCAGCTCGCGGAAGCGCTCCGCGGTCATGGGGTCCGGCGGATCCAGTGCCAGGCCGGCGCGCTGGATCAGGGCCTCGGCGCGTTCGCGCTCGGCCGTGCTCAGCCAGCCCATGCGCTCCGACATGCGCGCGGCCATCGCCATACCCGTGCCCACGGCCTCGCCGTGCAGCCATTCGCCGTAGCCCATGCCGGCCTCGATTGCGTGGCCGAAGGTATGGCCCAGGTTCAGCAGGGCGCGGATGCCGCCTTCGCGTTCGTCGGCGGCGACGATCTCGGCCTTGCAGGCGCAGGAGCGGTGAATGGCCCGGGCCAGCGCCTCGGGCTCCAGGGCGCGCAGCTCGTCGATATGCGCCTCCAGCCAGGCGAAGAACTCGGCGTCGCGGATCAGCCCGTACTTGATGACCTCGGCGAGCCCGGCCTGCAGCTCGCGCTCGGGCAATGTCTTCAGGGTGTCGGTGTCGATCAGCACCGCGCGCGGCTGGTGGAAGGCGCCGATCATGTTCTTGCCCAGCGGGTGGTTGACCCCGGTCTTGCCGCCCACCGAGGAGTCGACCTGGGCCAGCAGGGTGGTCGGCACCTGCACAAAGTCGATCCCGCGCTGGTAGATCGCCGCGGCGAAGCCGGCGATATCGCCCACCACGCCCCCGCCCAGCGCGACGATGCGGCTGCCTCGGTCGAGCCGGGCCTCCAGCAGGCGGGTGATGATCGATTCCACCGTGGCCAGGGTCTTGTGGGCCTCGCCATCGGGCAGCTCGATCCAGAGGGGCTCGCCCGCGATCCCGCACTGGCCGAGCGTTTCGCGCAGGGCCTCGCCGTACAGCGGACCCACGGTGGTGTTCGTCACCACCGCCACGCGGCGGCCCTCGAGCGCCGGGCGCAGGGTGTCGGCGGCGGCGAGCTGGCCCGGTCCGATCCGGATGGGGTAGCTGCGCTCGCCCAGCTCGACGTTCAGGTTTTGCGTGCCGGGTGCGTTCATCAGGAGCATCATAGCGTGCGTGCCGCTTTGGGCGTAAGCGTGCGCGCGGTCAGGATGGGCATCGCTTCACGGACTTTTGCAAATGGCGCCGGTTGGATTACCATAGGGAGTTCTGCATGGCTGCCCGGAGTGTTTCGGGTGGCGTTTTTGTTTTGGTAGACGAATCAGCATTCGCATCCGGAGATTGTATGCCGCACGTACGAGTTCGCGAGAATGAGCCCTTCGAGGTTGCCCTGCGCCGTTTCAAGCGCACCTGTGAGAAGGCCGGCGTGGTCGCGGAAGTCCGCCGCCGCGAGTACTACGAGAAGCCGACCACCGAGCGCAAGCGCAAGGCCGCCGCAGCGGTGAAGCGCCAGCTGAAGAAGAACTCCCGCGACATGACCCGTCGGGTGCGTCTGTACTAAGAATCGCCTTTCGGGCGTCAGGCCCGGATCGAGGACCCTTCCAATGTCGCTCAAGGCCCGGTTGCAGGATGACGTGAAGCAGGCCATGCGGGCCCGGGAGAAGGAACGCCTTGCGGCGCTGCGCCTGATCCAGGCCGAGGTCTCGCAGTTCGAGGTCGACGAGCGGCGCGAGGCCGACGACGACGCGGTGCTGGCCATCCTCAACCGGATGCTCAAGCAGCGTCGCGACTCCATCGACCAGTACCGCAAGGGTGGCCGCGAGGACCTGGCCGAGCGCGAGGCCGCCGAGATCACGGTGATCGAGGCGTACATGCCCGAGCCGCTGGGCGACGCCGAGCTGGAGCAGATGATTGGCGAGGCGATTGCCGAAACCGGCGCCGCCGGTCCCAGCGACATGGGCAAGGTAATGGGCGTGCTCAAGCCCCGGGTCTTCGGCCGCGCGGACATGGGCGTTGTCAGCCAGAAGGTCCGTGCAGCGCTAGGGTAACGCGGGTGAATGTACGCATTCGCGTTGGTGCTGCCTGTTTCCCGAGACAAGGCGCGTCGTGCAGCGGGTAGTGGTTCTACCCGCAAGTGGCGCAACGCTGTATCGGGGAACAGGCAGCTCCAACCCCACCATTTTGTTGGGCGAAGGGGCTCGGCCGATTTTGCCTGCTGACGGCGTTGCGGCTCGCTTATGTAGCTCGGCTACACCGCGCTCACCGCGCCTTGTCAGCAGGCAAAATCGACTCGAGCGCGAATGCGTACATTCACCCGCGTTACCCTGGAGATTTCTTGACCGTTGCGCTTGGTTGAGCGAAACGTTCCTTTCCTGAACGCATGAACGGTTGAACCCCGTGGCGTCATGCCGCCGGTTCCCGTCGGAGCGAGTGATCCATGGCTTCCAATCCGATGCAGTTCCTGGACCTGCCGCGCCAGGACCCTCAGAAGACCCCTGCCGAGATCCGTATCCACGAGTTCGGCGAGATCATCGGTCAGTTCGATCCGGCGACCGCGGGTCAGCAGGCGGGCCGCTGCCTGGCGTGTGGCAATCCGTACTGCGAATGGAAATGCCCGGTCCACAACTTCATCCCGAACTGGCTGAAGCTGGTGGAAGAGGGCAACCTGTTCGCCGCCGCCGAGCTCTCGCACAAGACTAATTCCCTGCCCGAGGTCTGCGGCCGAGTCTGCCCGCAGGACCGCCTGTGCGAGGGTGCCTGCACGCTGAACGACGGTTTCGGTGCGGTCACCATTGGCTCGGTGGAGAAGTACATCACCGACGAGGCCCTGAAGGCCGGCTGGCGCCCGGACCTGTCCGATGTCACCCCGACCGACAAGCGCGTGGCCGTGATCGGCGCCGGGCCGGCCGGCCTTGGCTGCGCCGATATCCTGGCGCGCAACGGCGTGCAGGCAGTGGTCTATGACCGCTACCCGGAGATCGGCGGCCTACTGACCTTTGGCATCCCGCCGTTCAAGCTGGAGAAGCAGGTGATCCGCACCCGCCGCGAGATCCTCGAGGGCATGGGCGTGGAGTTCCGCCTGAACACCGAGATCGGCCGCGACATCCAGATGGAGACCCTGCTGGAGGAATACGACGCCGTGTTCCTCGGTATGGGCACGTACACCGCGATGCAGGGTGGCTTCCCCGGCGAGGACCTGCCGGGCGTGTACCCAGCGCTGCCGTTCCTGATCTCCAACATCCGCCAGGTGATGGGCTGGGAGCACGATGAAGACGGCTTCATCGACGTGGCCGGCCAGCGTGTGGTGGTCCTCGGCGGTGGCGACACTGCGATGGACTGCAATCGCACCTCAATCCGCCAGGGTGCGGCCTCGGTGACCTGCGCCTATCGTCGCGACGAAGAGAACATGCCCGGCTCGCGCAAGGAGGTCGTCCATGCTCGCGAAGAAGGCGTGCAGTTCGAGTTCAACGTGCAGCCGGTCGAGATCGTCGGCGACGGCAAGGTCGAGGGCGTGAAGGTCGTGCGTACCCAGATGGGCGCGCCGGACGAGCGCGGCCGCCGCCGTCCCGAGCCCGTGCCGGGCTCCGAACACGTGATCCCGGCCGATCGCGTGCTGATCGCCTTTGGTTTCCGTCCGTCCCCGGCGGACTGGTTCGCCGAATACAAGATCGGCGTAGACGAGGGCGGGCGTGTACAGGCCGTCGGTGAGCACGCCTTTCAGACCGGCAACCCGAAGGTCTTTGCCGGCGGCGACATGGTGCGCGGCTCGGACCTGGTCGTAACCGCCGTCTTCGAGGGTCGCGAGGCCGCCGAAGGCATTCTTGAATACCTCGGCGTTTGAGCTTTTCGATGTCCCAGACCCTGAAGAATGACCGTCTGCTGCGTGCGTTGCTGCGCGAGCCCGTGGATCGCCCACCGATCTGGATCATGCGCCAGGCCGGCCGCTACCTGCCGGAGTACCGCGAGACCCGCGCCCAGGCCGGCAGCTTCATGAACCTGTGTCAGAACCCGGAGCTGGCCTGCGAAGTCACGATGCAGCCGCTGCGCCGGTTCCCGCTGGACGCGGCGATCCTGTTCTCGGACATCCTCACCATCCCGGATGCAATGGGGCTGGGACTGTACTTCGAGACCGGCGAGGGGCCGCGTTTCCGCGACCCGGTCCGTTCGCTCGAGGCGATCGAGAACCTGCCGGTGCCGGATCCGGAGCAGGAGTTGCGCTACGTAATGGACGCGGTGCGCCTGATCCGCCGCGAGCTGAATGGCGAGGTGCCGCTGATCGGCTTTGCCGGCAGTCCGTGGACGCTGGCCACCTATATGGTCGAGGGCCAGGGCTCGCGCGACTTCGCCGAGACCAAGCGGCTGATGTACGGCGAACCGCAGGCGATGCATGCGCTCCTGCAGAAGGTCGCCTCCTCGGTCACCGAATATCTGAACGCGCAGATTCGCGCCGGTGCGCAGGCCGTGATGGTCTTCGATACCTGGGGCGGCTCGCTGACGCCGCGTGGCTATCGCGAGTTCTCGCTGGCCTACATGCAGCGCATCGTCGATGGTCTGATCCGGGACCACGACGGCCGCCGCGTGCCGGTCACGCTGTTCACCAAGGGTGGCGATGCCTGGCTCGAGGCGCAGGTCGAGACCGGCGCCGATGCGCTGGGGCTGGACTGGACGATCGAGATTGGCGAGGCGAGCCGCCGCGTGGGCGACCGCGTGGCGCTGCAGGGCAACCTGGATCCGTCGGTGCTGTACGCGCCGGATGCGGTCGTGCGGGAGGAGGCCCTGCGGGTGCTGGACGGGTTCGACCGCGATACCGGGCATGTCTTCAACCTGGGGCACGGGATTCATCCGGGCATCGACCCGGATCGGGTTGCGACACTGGTCGAGACCGTCACCTCCTACCGGCGCGATTGATTCAGTGCATTCTCAAGCCTGGAGCGCCCTGATCAGGGCGGCCTGATCAGGGCGCGCTGGCGGTCGCGGGTGCGTCGGCGTTTGCGACCGCCAGCAGCTGATCGACCTCCGCGCGCCCGGCGCGGGGCATGGGTTTGCCATCCACCGGCGATGGCGGCGCCTGGCGCAGCCCGTCCAGCGGGAACACGGTCAGTTCGATGTCCGTGTCGTGTGGCCCGCGAAAGCTCAGAAACGGCACACGCTGTTCGCGCCCCTGGCGACTGCGATAGCGGCGTTCGCCGGTCTGACACCGGATCCCGCGCTCGCCCAGATCGAGGATGACCTCCTCCACCGTCTCCGCAAACGCGTGCAGATTGACCAGTGGCTGGCGCTCGACGATACCGTCCAGTAGCGGCCCGACCAGGCGCGGTTCCAGCTCCGCCAGCCGTTCCATCACGATCCGAGCGGCCTCGAGGCGGTCGCGATAGGCCTGACGACTGTCGTCGGTTGCGAACAGGCGACTGCGCTCGATCGCGGCCGCCTGGATCTCGCTGTTGCGCGGCATCTCGTGGCGGGAATCGACACCCAGATGCTCGGCCGCCTTGCGCTTGGCCAGCGCAAAGTCCCGGACCCCATCGTCCAGCAGGATCCTGGCGGCCTCCTGGGCCAGTTCCTGACGTATACGAGAAGGATTCATCAGAACACCGATTCGGGTGGGCTTTGGCCGTTCTCCCCGCTGGGACCCGAGGGTGCCTGGCCGCGCTCCGGCACCTGTTGCGGGATCAGCCACTGGATGTTGGCTCCCGGGGTCTCCTCGCTTGGTGCGCGACGGCCGTCGGGCAGGATGGCTACACGCTGCAGGTCATCCGGCCGCTCGACCGGTCGCTCCGGCGCGTCGGTCAGGACCGAGTCCATGAACCGTACCCAGAGCGGGAGCGCTGTGCGTCCACCGCTCTCGCGCCGGCCCAGTTCACGGTTGTCGTCGAAGCCGACCCAGGCGGTGGCCACGATGTCGGCGTTGAAGCCCGAGAACCACGCATCGCGATAGCTGTTGGTGGTGCCTGTCTTGCCTGCCAGGTCCGAGCGCCCCAGCTGCTGCGCCTGGCGCCCGGTGCCGGCGGTGATCACGTGCCCCAGCATGTTGCTCATTTGCCAGGCGGCACCCGGCTCCAGGACCTGTGCCGGGTCGGTGTACTGCAGCGGGCCCCCGCTGGCGTTCAGGTACAGATCCTGGCCGGGCGGGTCCTCGCAGGGGTCGGGGCAGGCCCGCTCCGTTGGGGCCTTGTAGAGCAGTTCGCCGTCGCCCGTCTCGATGCGCGTGATCATCCACGGGCTGTGCAGTTTGCCGCCGGAGGCGAACACGCTATAGGCATTGTTCAGTTGCAGGGGTGTAACCCCGCCGGTGCCGAGCACCATTGACAGGTTGCTCGGGTGCTGGTCCGGGTCCAGGCCGAAGCGTGGCAATTGTTCGTGCACGCGCTGCGGCCCGAGGCTGTTGAGCAGGCGGATCGATGCCAGGTTGCGCGACTGGGCCAGGGCATCGCGCATGCTCATCTCGCCCTGGAACTGGCGAGAGTAGTTCTGCGGTCGCCACTCGGCCCCCAGCGCGGGATCGTCGAAGACCATCGGCGCGTCCACCAGCATACCTTCCGGGCGATAGCCTTCCTGTAGCGCCAGCGCGTACACCAGCGGCTTGAACGCGGAGCCTGGCTGACGCTGGGCCTGGGTGCTGCGGTCATACCGGTTCTCGAAGAAGTCGAAACCGCCGGCCAGGGCGACAATGGCCCCATCCTCGGGCGACTGGGCGATGACTGCGCCGGTTACTTCCGGTTTTTGTGCCAGACGCCAGCGCCCATCCGTGTAGGGGCGGACGCGAACCACGTCGCCCACCTCGAACTCGGGGTTGCGTGCCCATTCCTGGTCGCGCGGTTCGATGGTGAGCTCGCCGATCTGGCCGCCGTCGACGTGCAACGTGCCGTCGCCTTCGCGTTCCATGACGACCACCGGGAACAGCAGGCGCCCGTGCACGCCGCGCGCCTTCAGGGCGCGCATGCGCGACTCGGCGTCGGCCATGCTCTCCTCGCCCAGTCGATCCTCCGGCCCGCGATACCCGTGGCGTTCGTCGTATTGCAGCAGGCCCTCGCGCAAGGCCTGGTTGGCGGCCTCCTGGTAGCGGGAGTCGATGGAGGTATGCACCTGCAGACCGCGCCGGTAGGCGTCGTCGCCCCAGAGGTTAAACACAATCTGGCGGGCCGCCTCCGCCACCCAGTGGGCATCGACCTCGGTGGCGGCCACGTGCCGCTCGGACGATACCGGGCGGGCCACTGCCTCCTCGTATTCCGACTCGCTGATCGCGCCAGTATCCAGCATGCGCCGCAACACATAATTGCGACGAATCTCGGCGCGCTGGGCGCTGGCGACCGGGTTGGTCGTGGAGGGGGCTTTGGGCAGTGCCGCGAGGACAGCGATCTCGTCCAGCTCCAGCTCGTCGACCGAGCGGTCGAAGTAGACCCGTGCGGCTGCCTCGATCCCGTAGGCGCGCTGGCCCAGGTAAATCTTGTTGAGGTACAGCTCGAGGATCTCGTCCTTCGTCATCTCCTGTTCCATGCGAATGGCCAGGAAGATCTCGCGCAGCTTGCGTTCATAGGTACGGTCGCGTGTCAGAAAGACATTGCGCGCCAGCTGCATGGTGATCGTGGATCCCCCCTGACTGCGGTCGCCGCGCGTGGAAATCTCGTTGATCGCCGCCCTTGCCAGACCAACAATGTCGACCCCGGGATGATCGTAGAACCGCTCGTCCTCGGCCGCGATGAAGGCCTGGCGGACGCGTTCGGGGATTTCGTCGATTGGCAGCGGGATGCGGCGTTCCTCTGCGAATTCGCCCATCAGCAGACCATCGGCGGTGCGGACCTGTAGCGGGGTTTGCAGACGTACATCACGTACGGCCTCTGCCTCCGGGAGGGTCGGGGCATAGTGCACGTAGAGCGCCGCAATGGCCGCGGATACGCCGATTCCGGCCGCCAGAACCAGGGCCAGTAACGCCGCAAAAATCTTGAGAATCGGCTTCATGACTGTAAAAAAAGTGGGGCCAAGGTAAGAAGTAGCTTTCAAAGCAACTTGCAACCCGGATTTCGCAGTGTATATTGTGAACGAGCTAGCATACTTGATTGTAACGCTACCAGTTACTTTCATCGGGGTATACAGGGGGACGTGTGCTGAGTCTCGGAAAGAGCAAGCAGGGACTGCTGGGTGTGGATGTCAGTTCCGCCGCGGTGAAGGTGCTGGAGCTCGCCCGCCAGGGTAAGGGCTACCGGGTCGAAGCCTTTGCGGTGGAGCCACTGCCGGACGGTGTGATGGTGGACAAGGTCTGCCAGGACACCGAGGCGGTGGGGAACGCGCTCGCGCGCGCGGTCAAACGCTCCGGCACAAAGCTCAAGCACTGCGCAATGGCCGTGCCGTCCTCGGCGGTCATCACCAAGACCATCCAGATGCCGGCCACGCTCAGCGACCCCGAGCTCGAGGGCCAGGTCTTCGTCGAGGCCGACCAGTACATCCCCTACACGCTCGAAGAGGTCAATCTGGACTTCCAGGTCCTTGGCAAGAACGAAAAGAACCCCCAGCTGGTCGACGTCCTGGTCGTCGCCTCGCGGCGCGAGAATGTCGACTCGCGCGTGGCGATCGCCGAATCCGCCAAGCTGACCCCCGAGCTGGTCGATGTCGAGGCCTACGCGATCGAGCACGCCTCCGGACGTCTGATGGAGCAGATTCCCGATCGCGAGAACAAGCCTGTCGTCGCCATCGTCGACGTCGGTTCCTCGGTGACGGCGGTCTATGTCGTCAGCCAGACCGAGGGGGTGGTCTACACCCGCGAGCAGAACTTCGGCGGGCGTATGCTTACCGAGGAGATCATGCGCCGCTACAGCATGAACTATCAGGAGGCCGGTTCCGCCAAGATGAGCGGCGACCTTCCGGCCGACTATGTCAGCAATATCCTCGAACCCTTCAAGCAGACGATGATGGACCAGATCCAGCGTCTGCTGCAGTACTTCTACGTGACACGCCCGCAGGATTCGATTGACCACATCCTGCTCGGTGGCGGTTGCGCGGCGATCGCGGGTGTCGACGAGATGCTCGAGGAAAGCTCCGGGACGCCGGTATCCATTGCCAATCCGTTTCGCGGGATGGCGCTTTCCCGCCGTGTGAATCAGCAGCGCTTCGCCAATGATGCCCCCGCGCTGCTTACGGCCTGTGGCCTGGCCCTCAGGGGGTACGCCGGATGATCCACATCAATCTCCTCCCGTGGCGCGAGAGGGCTCGCGAGCAGCGACGCAAGCAATTCTTTGGTGCCGTGGGCGGCGCAGTCGTGGTCGGGATACTGCTGGCGTTCGGCGGGCATACCTTCATGAGCGCGCTGATCGATCACCAGCAGTCGCGCAACCAGATGCTGGAGAGCGAGATCCGCGAGCTGGACCGCAAGATTGCCCGCATCCGCGACCTGGATGAGCAGCGCGAGGCCCTGATTGCGCGCATGGAGGTCATCCAGACGCTGCAGGCTCGCCGCCCGGAGGCCGTGCACCTGTTCGATCAGCTGGTCGAGACGCTGCCGGATGGCACGTATCTCAACGAGGTGCGCCAGGAAAGCGAGCACATCAGCCTGACGGGGCGTTCCGAATCCAATACCCGGATCTCCGCTCTGATGCGTCGTATCGACGCCTCGCCGTGGCTGGCTGACTCCAACCTGCAGATTATCGAGCGGCGCGAAGAGGGGCGCCTGCAGGTACGTGACTTCCGCCTCGACGCCACCCAGACACGGCCGGCGGATGTCGAGGAGGATTCCTGATGAATATCAAGGAACTCAATGAAATCGACCTCAACAACATTGGCGAGGCGTCCGGGGGTGTCAAGGCGCTGATCCTCGTTGTGATCGTACTGCTCATCCTGGGGCTGTCCTATTACTTCTTCATTGGCGAGCAGCGTACCGAGCTGGAACGCGAGGAGAATCGCGAGCAGCAGCTGCGCGCCGAGTTCGAGGAGAAGCAACAGCGTGCCGCCAACCTCGAGGCCTATGAGGAGCAGCTCGAGGAGATGGAACGCATGTTTGCCTCGTTGCTGGAGCTGTTGCCCAGCAGCGCCGAGATTCCCAGTTTGCTGGTGGATATTTCACAGACCGGTTTGCAGGCCGGGCTCGAGATCGAACTGTTCGAGCCGCGTGGGGAAAACCGCCGGGACTTCTACGCCGAGGTCCCGATCCGCTTGCGGGTACGCGGCGACTACGAGGAGCTTGCCGAGTTCGTCAGCGGGACCTCGGCCCTCCCGCGCGTGGTGACCATGCATGATATGCACATCCGTCGGGGCGATAACGATGACGACCTGCTGATGGACGCCACCGCGCGCACTTACCGCTACCTGGAGGACCACTGATGCGGAACCCTGCACAGCGATCCCTGGGAGCGGCACTCGCACTCGGCCTGCTGGGCACACTTGTCCTGTCGGGTTGTGCCCCGGACAAGAGTGACCTGGAACACTACGTCGCGGAGGTCAACGAGCGCCCGGGCAGTGGCATCGATCCGATCCCGACGCTGGAGCCGCACGAGCCGTTCCTGTACCCCGGGCATACCCGCTCCCCGTTCGACTCCTCCGTGATCGCGCAGCCCGACCTGGCGGTGGCCGAGGGCGAGCCCGGCGATGCCGAGATCGATCCCGATCGCCCGCGTGAATTTCTCGAGAGCTTCCCGCTCGATTCGCTGCGGATGGTGGGCTCGTTGGAACAGGACGATGTGCGTTATGCCCTGGTGCGTACGCCGGATCGGGGCATTCAGCGCGTGACCGTTGGCAATTACATGGGCGAGAACCACGGCCGGATCGTCGAGATTACCGCCACCCGGGTGAAGCTGGTCGAGGTGGTCCCGGATGCCTTCGGTGGGTACGTGGAACGCGAAAACTCCGTGGCGCTGGCCGACTAGCGGTCGGGGGGAGCGATAACGATGATGAACCGAATGGGCCGCTATACCGGCAACAACTACAGGGGATTACACATGGGTTCTTCCATGCGCGCGCTGGCGGGCACCGTGATGGCGGGTTTGCTGTTCATGGTTTCGCAGGGGGTGGCGGCGACCGAACTGGAAGAGATTCGGGCGGCCAGCATCAGTGGTGACCGGGTGCAGGTCAATCTGCGCTTCTCCGATACGCCCCCTGAAGATGTCCGGGCCTTCGCCATCGACTCCCCGCCGCGGATCGCGCTCGACCTCCCCGACGCCGGGAACGCACTGCGCAGCCGCGAGACGGATCTCAACGTCGGGCCGTTGCTGACCGCCACCGCCGTCGAGTCGGGCGACCGCACCCGCGTGGTGCTGAACCTTACCCAGCCCTCCGAGTATCAGACCCGGGTGGATGGTAACAACCTGATCCTGACCCTGGGGCGCGGGGTCTCCGAGGCTGACACCGACGTGGAGCAGGTGGCCGAGCGAGTCGGCGAGCCGACCGAGCGGACCGCGCGCAGCGCGCGCCCGGTCGAGATCACGGGCATCGATTTTCGCCGCGGCTCCGAGGGCGAGGGGCGAGTCGAGATCGACCTCTCGCGCTCGGGGGCCGAGGTCAACGTGCGCGAGCAGGCGGGCAAGGTCGAGCTGACGTTCCCGCGCGCCCGGGTGGACGAATCCCTCGAGCGGCGTCTGGACGTGCTCGATTTCGCCACACCGGTTCGTACCGTCGATACCGTTGCCGAGCGCGAGCGTGTGCGTATGGAAGTCGACGCGCACGGGGAATACGAGGTTCTCTCCTACCAAAGCGACCGTCGCTTCGTGCTCGAGGTGGCACCGATTACCGAAGCCGAGCGCGAGGCCCGTCGTCGCGAGGAAGAGCAGTTCGAGGGCGAGCGCCTGTCGCTGAACTTCCAGGACATCGAGGTACGCTCGGTCCTGCAGCTGCTGGCCGATTTCACCGACCTCAACATTGTCGTGAGCGATACCGTTGACGGCAACATGACGCTGCGGCTGAACAATGTGCCCTGGGATCAGGCGTTGGACATCATCCTGCGCTCTCGCGGGCTCGATAAGCGCATGGACGGCAACGTGATCTACGTCGCTCCGAGCGACGAGATTGCGGCTCGCGAGCGTCTGGAACTGGAGGCACAGCGTGATCGCCAGGAACTGGAACCGCTGCGCACCGAATTTGTGCAGATCAATTTCGCTCAGGCGGAGCAGATCGCCTCGCTGATCCGCGGTGACGAGACCGGCCAGTTCCTGTCCGAGCGTGGCAGCATCACCATCGACAGCCGCACCAACACGCTGCTGGTGCAGGACACGCAGAGTCGCATCGAGGACGTACGTCGTCTGGTGCAGACCCTCGATGTGCCCGTGCAGCAGGTGCTGATCGAGACCCGCATCGTGATTGCGGAAGACACCTTCAATCGCGAGCTGGGGGCCCGTTTCGGCATCAGTGGCACGCGTGGTGACCGCCGCACCCAGGTCGGCGGGGCGGGCTCGATTGAGGGCGCAGATGATGCCCGTGGCCGGGCAACCGGTGATTTGGGTGGCGTCGCCATTGGCGACCGTCTGAACAGTTCGTTGCCGGCTGCCGGCAATGCCGGTCAGGCCGGGATCAGCATCTTGCGCAGTGGTGTACTGCTCGATCTGGAGCTGTCGGCCCTGCAGGTCGAAGGGCGTGGCGAGATCATTTCCAGTCCGCGTGTGATTACCGCCAATGGCCAGACGGCTTCAATCCGGCAGGGCGAGGAGATCCCGTATCAGGAGGCTACCGCCTCCGGTGCGACCTCCACCCAGTTCATCGAGGCGGTGTTGTCCACGGAGGTGACCCCGCAGATTACCCCGAACGGCAACGTGATCCTGGATATCAACGTGACCAAGGACGAGCCCAGTCAACGCGAGGTCCTGGGTGTGCCGGGAATCAACAAGCGCGAGGTGCAGACCCAGGTATTCGTCGGCAATGGCGAGACGGTGGTTCTGGGTGGCGTTTACGAAATTACGAGCAGCGCGTCTTTGGAGAAGGTCCCGTTCTTTGGGGATATCCCGTTCCTGGGCAACCTGTTCCGCAACCGCTCCACGGAGAATACCAAGGCGGAGCTGCTGATCTTCGTGACCCCGCGCGTGCTCGACTAGGCGCGGGTGCTCTACCGGCCTTTGGATGGGTCGGCAGCAAGGTGCGAAAAAGCTGGGGCCTTGTCCCCGGCTTTTCTTTGTCCGGCTGGGCCAGTAGCCTTGCCGCCATGCAGAACATTGTCCTGGTAGGGCCCATGGGGGCCGGCAAGAGCACAATCGGGCGCGGGCTGGCGGGGCTGCTGCGGCGGCCGTTCTTCGATACCGATCAGGAGATCCAGCGCCGTACCGGCGTGGATATCCCCACGATCTTCGAGTTCGAGGGCGAGGCGGGATTTCGCAAGCGCGAGTCTGCGATGCTGCAATCGCTGCTGGAGCGCGATGGTGCGGTGATCGCCACGGGCGGCGGGATTGTCGAGCGCCCGGAGAACCGCGACCTCTTGCGCCAACACTTCGTGATCTACCTGCGCGTCCCGGTGGAGGAGCAGTTCCGGCGCACGCGCCGCAATCGCAAGCGCCCGCTGCTGAACGAGGTGGCGGATCCGCGGGCCAAGCTGCAGGAGTTGTTCGAGCGCCGTGATCCGCTGTATCAGGAGGTTTCGAGTATGACGCTGGAGGGACGAGGTCGACGCGTGCGCGATGCCGTTCGCGGGGTCTGTGATGCCCTCAAGGTCCAGCGTCCGGATCTGTGCCAGCCCCGTTCCGAGGGTTGAACTTCTGGCGTCAGCACCGCTTGCACGTCAGTGCCGGGTGGAGCCGCCCCCATCCGGCACGAACATTCCCTGCTGGGAGGGCGGGGCGCGGCGACCGTGCGAGGCGTGGTGAAACTGCAGGCGCCAGCCCCCTTCGCTACGGCGCCAGGTCTGGCTGATCAGGATGGTCCCGGTGGCCGCCACATCGCCAGGGCGGGTAATCGCCTCCTCGATCACGAGACTCAGGCTATCGGCCGTTTCCTGGCGCCCGACGATGCGCGGCTCGATCCCGATATTCAGCTCGCGCGCGAATACCAGCAGCCAGCTCTCCATCACCTCGGCCACCCCGCGATGAGCGCGCGGGCTGCCCGGGTGGACGCAGACGATATCCGGACGTTCTGCCCACAGTCGCATCATCTGTTCGATGTCCGCGGCGCGAAAGGCCTTGTAGTAGGCCGCCATGCATTCGTCACTCGTGTTTCCCATCAGTGAATCCGCCCCGCATCCCGGGCCGGCGGCGGATCCGGGTCGGGGCTGGCGTGGTGCAGAAACATCCGCCAGCTGTCCCCTTCGAGCCGGAAACCGTTCGTGGCCAGCATGACGCCACGGCGTTCGCCACTGACGTACAGGTTTTCGCGCAGGGTGTGGATCACCAGGTCCTGCCCCGCGATCACGTTCAGCTCGGTGCGCTGGATTACCACGCCGCGCATGTTCGGCAGGATGTCATCCCAGCTCTCGAGGATGACGTCGGTGCCCAACAGGCGTTCGCCCCCGGGGTGTATGCAGACGCACTCGGGGCTGTCCTGCCAGATCTCGCGCATGGCGTCAGGGTCGCCGGCCTGAAAGGCCTCGTAGAACGCCGCTTCGGCGCTTTCCGGAGAGGGGAAGGTAGCCATTACCGCTCGTCGTGCTCGGGTGAGGCCACATTGTCGCAGCCTGTCGCAGGGATGTCGCGGATGACGCGGCGCGTCGCGGCCAGCACAATACGCCCCCGGTCGAATGACGAGAGCAACCATGGCGCGCATCCTGACTACGGGCATCGCAACGCTTGATCACACCCT
The DNA here is from genome assembly GCF_000385215.1 of Thioalkalivibrio thiocyanoxidans ARh2. GTDB lineage: Bacteria > Pseudomonadota > Gammaproteobacteria > Ectothiorhodospirales > Ectothiorhodospiraceae > Thioalkalivibrio > Thioalkalivibrio thiocyanoxidans. Next base: position 25,793 of record NZ_ARQK01000031.1, on the reverse strand, counting down.
GGACGTCGAGTGCTATCCGTGCGAGGACGACGAGGTTCGCGCGCTGGCCAGCTCCTCCCAGCCCGGGGGGAACGCGACCAACACCGCCCGTATCCTTGCGCAGTTCGGTCACCGCGTCGCGCTAGCGGCCGTTCTTGCGGAGGATCGGGCGGGTGACTGGCTGCGCGAACGGCTGGTCGCCGCCGGCATCGACATCGGTGCCTGTCCGCGGTCTCCGGGCGCGACCCCGACATCGCATATCCTGCGGTCGCGCGCGTCGGGCAGCCGCACGATCGTACATCATCGTGACCTCCCCGAGCTGAGCGCGGCCGAGCTTCGCCGGATCGCCTGGGAGGAGTACGACTGGTTGCATTTCGAGGGGCGCCAGCCGGGGACCCTGAGCGAGATCCTGCCCCGGGTCCGCGAAGCCGTGACGGATCAGCCGATCTCGCTGGAACTGGAGAAACCACGTCCGGGGCTGGAGGCGTGTCTGGAGTGGGCCGATGTCCTTATGCTGTCGCGGGACTGGGCAGAGGGGGTTGGCGCCCGCCCTGAAGAGGCTGTGGCCGAGCTGGCGCGCCGTTACCCCGGGCGTATTGTCACGGTGACGGCCGGGGCCGAGGGTGCCTGGCTCGCCCAGGATAACCACCAGGTGTACTGCGCCCCCACCCCGGGTTTGCGCGTCGTCGACAGCGTGGGCGCTGGTGATACTTTCAATGCCGGGCTGATTAACGCGCTGGTTTCGGGTGAGCCCCCCGAGCAGGCGCTGGTCGCGGCCGTGCGCCTGGCGGAGCGCAAGCTCCAGCAGGCGGGATTCAATGACCTGGCAGCGGCTGACGCCGCACACCCTTACAGGTAATCGTCCAGCCAGGCCTGCAGGTCTTCTTCTTCGACCTCGCCGCGATGGGTGTCGCGGATGATGCCGTCGCGGTCGATCAGTACCGTGTAGGGCAGCGCCCCGATGCGGTTTCCGTACTCGCGACCGACTTCCACGGCCTCGTCCTGACCGATCAGGATCGGAAATTCGATCCCGAAGTCGTCGACGAAGTGCTGGGTCGCGCTGAGTTCGTCCACGGCGACCGCGACGATGGTGAAGCCATCGTCGCGGTGTTCTTCCCAGGTCTCCTGGAACAGCGGCATTTCCTTCTTGCACGGTGGGCACCAGGTGGCCCAGAAATTCAGCACGACCAGGTCGCCGTCCCATTCGCTCAACTGGCGTTCGTTGCCCTCGAGGTCCGGCAGGGTGAAGTCGATGCGGCGGTTACCCTGGGTATCCTCGGCGGCGGCTTCCGTGGCCCCGTTTCCGTTGGCCCCGGCGGTATCCATCTCGGGCGTGGGTTCCTCGCAGCCTGCCAGCACAAGGGCGCTGGCCGCCACGAGGGCGACCCAGCCGAACGGATGCGAACGATGCTTCATGGCGTTACCCCGATTGCGTTTTCGACGTGGGCCAGGAAGCGGTCGGCGTTCAGATAGCCCACGTTGCGATAGTTGCGCAGTTCGTTGCCGTCCCGGTCGTAGAAGATCATGGCCGGCGGCCCGAACAGATTGAAGTGGCGCATCAGCTCGCGGTGCTCCGAGGTGTTGTCGGTCACGTCCGCCTTGAGCAGGTGTACATCCGCCATGGCATTGATTACGCGCTGGTCCTGGAACGTAGTGCGTTCGAGCCGCACGCAGTCCACGCACCAGTCGGCGTAGAAGTCCACGAACACCGGCTGGCCGTTTTCGCGCGCGCGGTCGACCTCGCGCTCGAGGTCTTCAAGGCTGTGGATGTAGGTGAACTCCATCTCCGTCGGGCCCTGCTCGGCCGTGGGGGGAGCCGCGGGCTGGGTCAGGCTGGCCAGCGGCCGGAACACGTCCTTGCCGCCGGTAGCCGCGCCGATCATCAGCAGGATGCCGTAGATGAGGATCACCACGCCCAGCCCCTTCCACAGGCTGTACCAGCCCGAGGTGCCTTCCGGCAACGAGCGCAGGGCGCCCATGTAGATCGCGGTGACGATCAGCAGAGTGGCCCACAGGAACATCGCCACCTGGCCCGGGATCACCCGTTCCAGCAGCCAGATGCCGATCGCGAGCAGACCGACGCCGAATGCTGCCTTGATGGTATCCATCCACGGACCGGCCTTCGGCAGCAGGCGGCCGGCCGAGGTGCCGATCGCCAGCAGCGGGGCGCCCATGCCCATGCTCAGGGAGAACAGGGCGATGCCGCCCAGTACCGCATCGCCGGTGTGGCTGATGTAGAGCAGGGCGCCAATCAGCGGTGCGGTTACGCACGGGCCGACAATCAGGGCCGAGAGGAAGCCCATGATCCCGGCGCCCATGTAGGTGCCGCCTTCCTGGCGGTTGCTGATCTGCGACAGCTTGCTCTGCACGCCGGCCGGCATCTGCAGTTCGTAGAAGCCGAACATCGACATCGCCAGTGCGATGAAAATCGCGACGAAGGTGCCGATGATCCAGGGGTTCTGGAACGCGGCCTGCAGGTTGGCCCCGGCCAGCCCGGCGAAGACCCCGGCGATGGTATAGGTCAGCGCCATCGCCAGCACGAACACCAGCGAGATCAGGAATGCCTTGCGCGTGGTCAGGTTCTTCTGCCCGATGATGATGTTCGACAGGATCGGGATCATCGGGAACACGCAGGGGGTGAACGTCAGCAGCAGCCCGAAGCCGAAGAAGGCCAGGGCCACCAGCCAGATCTGGCCATCGGCCAGCTGGGCCGCGATGCGGTCCTGCTGCGTGACAGGGGCGGCCTCATCTTCTTCCTCCGGGACGACCTCCTCTTCGGGCGGGGCGGTCTCGATCTCGTCCAGGGCCTCGTCGCCGGTCTCGGGCAGTGCGTCCTCGTCGGCTTCGACGGCCAGGTCGTCAGCGAAACTGACCGATACCTCCTGGGTCAGCGGGGGGTAGCACACCCCTCCGTCCCAGCAGCCCTGGTAGTCGATCGCCAGCGTGATTTCGGAGACGTCGTCCTCGTCGCGCAGCACCGGGACCAGGATCTCCACCTCGTCGCGGTAGATCTCGGTTTCCCCGAAGAACTCGTCCTCGTGCATTTCGCCCTCGGGCGGATTGACGGGGCCCAGCTCGATACCGTCGCCCTCGGCGATGCGGACATCGAGCTGGTCGCGATAGAGGTAGTAGTCCTCCGCGATCTCGAAGCGCAGGATCACGGCATTCTGGCTGATCGCCTCGAGCGAAGCGGCAAAGGCCTCTTCCGGTTCGAGCAGGTCATCGGCCGCGCCCAGGTCGCCGGTCAGATCGCCCATCTCGTCCAGGGCGCTGCGTTCCTCTTCGACCGCTTCGTCTTCGGCGGCCTCCTCTTCGACCGCCTCTTCGCCGTTTTCGCCCGGCAGGCCCGGGAGCTCCAGCGAGACCGTCTGGAAGTGCGGCGGGTAGCACACGCCGATGTCCGCACAGCCCTGCGAGCGCGCGGTCAGTTCGATCTCGGTGCTGTCGGCCGCGAGGATGGGCAGCTCGATGCTGACCTCGTCGCGATAGGTCTCGACCTCGCCGAAGAACTCGTCGGTCTTCTTCTCGCCGTCCGGGATGTCCGGTTCGCCGAGTTCCAGCCCTTCGCTCTCGGGCTCGAACTCGAACTGCTCGCGATACATGTAGTAGCCGTCCGCGATCTCCCAGGTCAGGCGGATCGTGTCGGCATCAATGGCCTCGGCGCTTAGGCTGAACGCGTCATCCGGGTCCAGCAGATCGTCATCGAAGATGGCATGTGCCAGCCCCGGGGTCAGCAGGAATGCGACCAGCAGGGTCGCCAGCCAGTTGCGCAGTTTCAGGAGGTGCATTGCGTTATCCAGTCCAGGTAATCCGGGGATCCGTGCGTGATCGGCACGGCAATGATCTCCGGGGTTTCATAGGGGTGGTATTCCGTCAGGTGGGCCTGCAGGTCATCGCGGGCATCGACGGAGGTCTTGATCAGCAATGTGACTTCGGGATCGGTCTCGATATTCCCTTTCCACAAATAAACCGAGCGTCCGGCAGGGAGGATGTGCACGCAGGCCGCAAGCCCGCGTTGAACCAGATCACCCGCCAGACTCTCCGCCTCGGCGGCGTCGTCCAGGGTGGTGAGCACCAGCCAGGCGCGCACGTTCGTGTTGTCGGTTTCCTTCTCCGGCATGATCAGTTCTTGGGCATCAGGAGTCTGTGCGAAGTTCGATCCGGGCCGGCTGGCCGGGGCGCAGCACGGCATCGTCGCCTGGCGAGAATTCGGCCTCGACCCGGTACCCCTGATCCTCGTTGTCGCTCACAAGTTCCCAGCCGATCCTGTCGATCGTGCCGGAAAACTCGTCGTCGCCAACGGTAATGGTGACCGCCTGCCCCTCGCTGAGAGAGGCGACACGCTCCGGCGCCACCAGCGCGCGAGCGCGCATGGTGTCGCCGTGCCCCAGTACCGCCAGTACCGCCGGCGCCAGTGCGGGGTTTACGAACTGACCGGGGGAGACATCAATGCGCGTGACACGGCCGCTGGCCGGTGCGCGGACGGTGGCATCGTCGCGGTCGGCACGCGCTCGGTCGCGCTGGGCGCGGGCCTCGGCCAGCCGCGCGGCCACAGTGGCCTGTTCGATGCGGGCCAGTTCCACCTCGCGCAGGGCAATCAGGGTCTGGTCGTACAGGTCCTCCGCCTTTTCGACCTCCCGGTCGGCCTCGTCCAGTTCCAGCTGCAGGCGATCGATCGCCGCCTGGGCCGCGCGCAGATCGGCCTCGACGCGCCGGGTATCCAGGCGGAACAGGGTGGTGTCCTGGTCGACGTGCTCGCCCGGGCCGACCTCGATTGACTGGATCTTGCCGGCGACCGGGGCCGTAATGCGATAGGTCTGTCCCCAGTCCAGTTGACCCTCCAGCGTGCCGTCTTCCTCGGCCGCCGATCCAGCGGGGATCAGCAACAGCAGGGTGCAGCAAGCGATGGCCGAGAGCAGCAGCCGGCGACGGGGCCGGCCCGGCATCAGGCGATCAATGGACATCGGGTGTTCTCCCTTGGGGCGCCTTTGGACGCATATTTGTTACTCCGATTCCGCCATGGCCGTACCGGCTAGGCGAAAGGGGCTGAGGTCGCGACGGCCGGTCAGCAGGGCCAGGCGCTCGTAGACCATGGCCAGCTCGAGTTCGGTCTGGGCATTGAAGTAGGCCGCGGCACTTTGCTGCACCATCGAGTCGCCGAGATCGGCCTGGTCCTCGATGTCGTACAGGTAGCGCGCGCGGTCGATATACAGCTGGCGATAGTCCATGCGCCATTCGGCCTCGTCGCGCTGCATGCGCAGGGCCTGGGCCTCGTGATAGAGCTCGCGCAGGCGATTGCGGACCTCGATCCGGGTCTGTCCCATATCGGCCTCGGCGCGCTGGCGCGCCGCGACGGCATGCCCGACCCGGCTGTCCTGACGACGCCCCTCGTACAGCGGGATCTCCAGCACGAGGCCCGCCGCAAACGGGTTGCGATCGCCACCGAACTCGCGGTTCCAGTAGCCCGTCTCCGCCTCCGCATACAGACGCGGGCGTCGCTGGGCGCGTGCCGCGTCCACGCCGCGCGCGGCGGCCTCCACCTGCAGGCGCTCGGCGGCGAGCGTTGGATTGGCGCTTTCGAGCTCGGCCATCAGTTCGTCCAGATCCGGGAGGTCCGGCAGATCCAGCGGCAGGGCGGGGGCGAGTACGGTGCGGATGCGCTCGCCGGGCCGGTTCAGGGCCTCGGCCAGTTCGTCGCGCGCGCGGCGCTGATTCTGCAGGGCGCGCTGGCGCTGCACGCGCAGGGTCTGGTACTCCGACTCCAGGCGAAAGACCTCGATGTCCGATACCTGCCCGCGCTCGGCGCGTTCTTCCGCACGCTCCTTGGTGACGAACGCGGCCGCCATCGCCTCGGTGTCGCGGGCGAAGCCAAGGTCGGCGAGCAGGACGTTGAAGTAGCGGTCCATCACGTGAAGCGCGTGCCGCGCGTGCGCCAGGGTCTCCATCTCCCGGGCGGCCTCGAGGCGCTGGGTGCCGGCGGCCTCGCGGGCACTGGACTGGCCGAAGTCGCTCAGCAGCTTGCGCGCGACAATGGCGGCACGGGAGTCGTTGCGGCTCTGGTCCGGTGCGAGGTCGTTCGGCTCGACCCAGCGGGCCTCCAGCCGCGCGTTGACGGTCACGTCCCGTTCGGCCTGGGTCCCGGCGAGCTCCTGTTCCGCGATCTCGCGTTCCGCGCGGGCGCGCCGGACCTGGGGATGAAGGGCGTCGACCGCGCTCAGCGCGTTCTCCAGCCGCAGCGGTTCGGGCAGCGGTTCGGCATCGACAACCCCGTCGGCCGGAACGTCCTGCGCGGCCGTGATCACTGGCAGAGGTAGCAGGGCGGTTGTGATCAGGCTGGCCAGAATGGGCGCTGCGATTCGGCGCCGCCCGTTCCGGTGCGTCGCATGTCCTGGGTGCATTGGGCTACCTATCGTCCGGCGTGTTCGCGGCGGAAGCGGGTGAAGTTTCCGTCTTCGTAATGCCCCTCGGCGACGAACTCGCCCAGTAGCAGGAACTCGTCGACATCCCGGGTGGCCCCGGTGAATCGGGCAATGGGCTCGCCGTCCAGGTTGAAGAACTGGAACACCGGTGTGGCACGCACGCGGAAATCGCGGGTCGCGAAGTCCCGCATCGTCTTGGTCTCGCCCTCGAACGTCACCACCTCGATTGCGCCCTCGACGTCCACGGCAAAGATGCTGAACCGGTCCTTGAAATATTCCTGCACCTCCGGCTGGTTCAGCACCTGGTTCTTCATGCGGTGGCAGAACGGGCAGTCATCCATCTCGAAGAACAGCAGGATGCCCTTCTTGCCGGCGTCGCGGGCCTCATCCAGCTCTTCCTGGAAGTCGCCAAAGGTCGGATCGAAGAAGTGATGGTCAGGGTCGCGCGGGTCTTCCACGACGGCACTGCCCAGCCCCGGGAGCACCAGGAGCAGGGCAGCCAGCAGGGCGGGAAGCAGGGTGACGATACGGCGTGGTGTCATGCGGCTGGGCTCCGGAATTCTGAAGTCGTTCACAAACAAGACGGGCAGAAGCCTCCCTCAATTCCCTCCTGAATGCAAGGAAAACGAGAGCGAGTCCGAGCGTGGCGGCATACCGCTGGGAGGGCGGTTCGACAGGGGGGTGGGGGCGTGTTCCAATGGCTTTTTCGTCCTGTTCTGGAACCCGTTATTCATGCGCAGCCCCTTCCTCCCGTTGTTCGTTTTTCTCGGGCTGGTATTGCTCGAGATCTTCGGTTTCGCCTGGGTGGGTGACGCCGTCGGGGCGCTGGCCACGGTGGCGCTGGTGGTCGCGACGGCCGCTGCGGGACTTCTGTTGTTTCGTCTGCAGGGGTTCTATCACTGGCGGCGCCTACAGCAGAGCCTGGCCCGCGGCGAGATGCCCGCGCGTGGGCTGGTCGAGGGCTGGCTGCTGATGTCGGCGGCGGTCCTGTTGCTGCTGCCCGGGTTTTTCACCGATGCGGCCGGCTTTGTGCTGCTGGTGCCGCCCCTGCGTCGCTGGGCGGCCGAGGGCATCCTGCGCCGGGGCATGATCCGGGCGCGGACGAGGGGCTCCGGCGCGGCTGGGCCGGGTGACCCGATCGAGGGGGAGTTTCGTCGCCACGACGGCAGTGACGACTCTGCCCCCGACGAGCGCCTGGACCACGACGACCGCCGCTGAGATTTCTCCCTCCTCGCAGCCCTTGACTCGGCTTGGTGTGTCCCTATTATTAGCACTCGTTCGGGGTGGGTGCTAACAGGGCTCCTACCCGACATCCTCCAACCTGTTAAGAACATCGATATAAGGAGTTCGCACCATGAACCTGCGGCCTTTGCACGATCGCGTCATCGTGAAGCGTATGGAAGAAGAGCGCACCAGCCCCGGCGGGATCGTGATCCCGGACTCGGCGGCCGAGAAGCCGATCCGCGGCGAGGTGGTTGCGGTCGGTAACGGCAAGATCCTGGAAAACGGCGACGTCCGCGCGCTGGACGTGAAGGCCGGCGACAAGGTGCTGTTCGGCAAGTATTCCGGCACCGAGGTCAAGGTCGAAGGCGAAGACGTCCTGGTGATGCGCGAAGACGACATCATGGCCGTGATCGAGGGCTAAGCCCCGGCGATCCGCCCCTATCCCCACATTTTCAGGAGTAGAACGAGACATGAGTGCAAAAGAAGTCCGTTTTGGCAACGACGCCCGTACCCGCATGGCGAAGGGCGTGAATACCCTGGCCAACGCCGTGAAGGTGACCCTGGGCCCGAAGGGCCGCAACGTGGTCCTCGACAAGGCCTTCGGCGCCCCGACCGTGACCAAGGACGGCGTGTCCGTGGCCAAGGAGATCGAACTGGAAGACAAGTTCGAGAACATGGGTGCCCAGCTGGTGAAGGAAGTCTCCTCGCAGACCTCCGACGCCGCCGGTGACGGCACCACCACCGCGACCGTGCTGGCCCAGTCCATCGTCCGCGAAGGTATGAAGGCGGTCACCGCCGGCATGAACCCGATGGATCTCAAGCGCGGTATCGACAAGGCCGTCAAGTCGGCGACCGAAGAGCTGAAGAAGCTGTCCAAGCCGTGCACCGAGCACAAGGCGATCGCCCAGGTGGGCTCGATCTCCGCCAACTCCGACGTCGCGATCGGCGAGATCATTGCCGACGCGATGGACAAGGTCGGCAAGGAAGGCGTGATCACCGTCGAGGAAGGCTCCTCGCTGGAGAACGAGCTGGACGTCGTGGAAGGCATGCAGTTCGACCGCGGCTACCTGTCGCCCTACTTCATCAACAACCAGCAGAGCATGAGCGCCGAGCTGGACGACGCCTACATCCTGCTGTTCGACAAGAAGATCTCGAACATCCGTGATCTGCTGCCGATCCTGGAAGGCGTGGCCAAGGCCAACAAGCCGCTGCTGATCATCGCCGAGGACATCGAGGGCGAGGCCCTGGCCACGCTGGTGGTGAACTCCATGCGCGGCATCGTGAAGGTCGCCGCGGTGAAGGCCCCGGGCTTCGGTGACCGCCGTAAGGCCATGCTGCAGGACATCGCCGTTCTGACCGGTGGCCAGGTGATCTCCGAAGAGGTCGGCCTGTCGCTGGAGAAGACCACGGTGGAAGACCTGGGTCGAGCCAAGAAGGTGCAGGTGACCAAGGAAAACACCACGATCATCGACGGCATGGGTCAGAACAAGGACATCAAGGCCCGCGTCGACCAGATCCGCGCCCAGATCGAGGAAGCGACCTCCGACTACGACAAGGAAAAGCTGCAGGAACGCGTGGCCAAGCTGGCCGGCGGTGTTGCGGTGATCAAGGTCGGCGCCGCGACCGAGGTCGAGATGAAGGAGAAGAAGGCCCGCGTCGAGGACGCCCTGCACGCCACCCGTGCGGCGGTCGAGGAAGGCGTGGTCCCCGGTGGTGGCGTGGCCCTGCTGCGTGCCTGTGCCGCGATCACCAAGCTCAAGGGCGAGAACGAAGAGCAGACCGCTGGCGTCAACATCGCCCGCCGCGCAATGGAAGAGCCGCTGCGCCAGATCGTCTACAACTCCGGTGACGAGCCGTCCGTGGTCCTGAATCAGGTCCTGGAAGGCAAGGGCAACTACGGCTACAACGCGGCAACCGGCGACTTCGGCGACATGATCGACATGGGCATCCTGGATCCGACCAAGGTGACCCGCTCGGCGCTGCAGAACGCTGCTTCCGTGGCCGCCCTGCTGATCACCACCGAGGCCATGGTGGCCGAGCTGCCGAAGAAGGACGACGGTGGCGGTGCCGGCGGCGGCATGGACGACATGGGTGGCATGGGCGGAATGGGAGGCATGGGCGGCATGATGTAAGCCGCTCGGCCTTTGTATTTTGCCCGACACAGGCGAGACCCCGCTTCGGCGGGGTCTTTTTGTCTGGATTGAGCCAGGCTGTTCTTGTAGACCGGAACCCACAAGCAATCTGTGTGTCCTTAAGGGAACAAGGTTTTTCGTGAGGATGGCGTGCTTGTCGGCTGGCAGTGGTCCTGCGCAGACAAAAGAAGGGAGTCGCCTGATCACAGACGGGTGTTTCCTTAATGTGACAACGTTGTGATGCCGATACAATTCTTGGCTGGAATGCGTGCAAAACCGGAAAGCATGTGCCACTATCAAGCTGCTGTAGAGGGCTTGGCGCTCGCTGCTCCAGATTCCGGTCGGGAGTCAACCGTTCGGCAACGCGCTTGTCTCTGATCAGTCGTCGTTTGTTTTTACAAGGAGGCTATGAACATGAATCACAAGCTGGTTAAGAATCTTCTGGCCGCGTCCGTGGCCACGCTGCTGATCGGTACCGCGAGTCAGGCCATGGCTCAGGAACCGCCGGCGGCCAATGTCACCGACCGTAGCGGCAACGTCGTGATGGATCGCTCCGGCGAGTGCGTCCGCACCCGCTCCTGGGCCCCGGAAAACGTGAAGCATTCGCAGTGCGCCGGTTACATCGAAGAGACCGTCGAGGCCCCCGAGCCGGATCCGGCTCCCGAGCCCGAGCCCGAGCCCGAGCCGGAGTTCGAAACCACCACGCTGAGCGCCCAGGCCCTGTTCGACTTCGACAGCGCCGAACTGCGTCCGGAAGGCCGCGACGCCCTGCGTGAGCTGGCCCGCAGCCTGACCGCCGATGACGCCGAGTACAGCTCGGTGCTGGTCGAAGGTCATACCTGCACCATCGGTCCGGCCGAGTACAACCAGGGCCTGTCTGAGCGTCGTGCCCAGTCCGTGGCCGACTTCCTGGCCAGCGAGGGCGTGCGTGAAGACGACATCCGCACCGTGGGCCACGGTGAGGAACGTCCGACCGCCGACAACGCCACTCGCGAAGGCCGCGAGGCCAACCGCCGCGTGGAAGTGACCTCCGACGTGCGCCAGCGCGTCGACTAAGGTCCTCCGCCTGTCGGAAACCGGCCATCGGCGTGCCCGATGACCGGGACCAAGGCCCCGCCTCGGCGGGGCCTTTTTTATGAAGGGCACCGGAGCTTCGGCCAGGTGACCATGGTTCGGGGTCGTTAAGCTTCGGTTAAGCCTTCCGTCCTAGCCTAAGTCCAAAATCAAGAGGACCGTAACGATCATGAAGATGCATACGCTCAAGCTGCGCAAGGGGATGCGTCTGGCCGGCCTGGCAGTGGTTCTGATGCTCGGCGGGCTGTGGCTGTCCGGTACCGCCTCCGCGCACGGTATCGAACGGGCCACTGACCTGCAGTCTCTGGTGCAGGACGGAGAGGGCAAGCCGACTCTGATCATGTTCGCTTCCGACAGCTGCCCCTACTGCGATCGGGCGGAGAACCAGCACCTGGGTCCGATGAGCGAAGACGCGAACTTCGAAGGCATCCATATCCGCAAGGTCATGCTCGACCGCGAAGAGGTGCGGGACTTCGATGGCGAGGTGCGCCGTGGTCACGAGCTGGGGCGTGCCTACGGGGCCCGTGTCGTACCGACGATCGTGGCCTTTGACGCCGAAGGGAAGCCGGTGGGCGAGCCGCTGGTCGGCATCCCCAACGAGCAGCTCTATCGCAGTCAGATTCGCCAGCGCATCCAGCGGGCTCTGCGTGACAACGGGGAATCGAGCTAGGCAGATGCGCACCAGGCCGGGACCCGCGCAGCCCCAACGCTCCTGTGTGCGCCGGAGTTTGGCCCGGGCTCAGCGCTCGATCCGGTAGATCAGGTCCACGGTCTGCTCGGTGGTTCCGGAGGAGGTCTCCAGCGTCAGACGTCGGCTGAGCTCATAGCTGAGCAGTACGCGTGAGGTGTTGTCGAACAGGCCGACCGAGTAGCGCAGCAACAGGCGCGGGGACAGGTACAGCCCCAGGGTCAGGGCGGTCTCCTCAATGCCGCCCTCTGTATCGATGGCCACCTCGTCCAGCCCCAGTTCGGTCCCGATCCGCTGGGTGATCAGTGCACCCTGCTCCAGGCCGTAGGCCGCCGCCGCGGAAGCGATCAGGTTGCCGTCCGACTCCGTTGCACCTGACAGGGGCCGCCCCGTCAGCAGGAACGCCATGGCCTCGGTCTCGTCCATTGCCGGGTCCGAAAACACCCTGGAACGCAGGTTGTCCGGGGTGCCGCCGATCTCGAGCCCGACGGTGACGTTGTATTCGCGCACCGTACGCACGGCGCGCAGGTCCAGTTCCGGTGTTTCCGCGGGACCCTGGAACAGCAGCACCCCCCGGTCCACCCGCAGGTCCTGGCCGTAGGCATCGAAGCGGCCCTCGGGGATGCGGATCTCGCCAAACAGCTGGGTCGGGTGCCCGGCGATCTCCTCCACGTCCACCTCGCCGGCAAAGCGGGCGGTGAGCCCGTGACCGTCAAAGCGCACGTCATCGCCCAGACGGATGCGGATGCGGATATCCGTCTTCAGGGCCTGCGCCTCTTCCAGTTCCTCGCCGAGGATGATCTCGTCACCGGATACCCGGATCGCGCCCGGGGGGAGATCCGGCGGACGGAGTCGAGCCCACGGCAGCAGCACCTCGCCGCGCACACGGATGCCATCCTCGGGAATGAATACCAGTTCCAGGTCGGGGGTGATGGTGGCTTCCGCATCGACGCGGTTCACGGCGAGGAAGTCTTCGCCACGAATCTGCATCTCCGCGCGCGGGCCGTCCCCGCCCAGGTCTACGCGACCCGTCAGATCGATCGCGCCATCGCCCGATTCGAGCCGTCCGTCCAGGGTCATCTCCTCCGCGGAGACGACGTTGGCGGTCATCTGGGGGATCAGGATGTCGATCCCGGCCTCCGGGATCAGGACACCCCCGTCACTAAAGCGCACGGCGCCCTCGACCAGCGGGGCGTCCAGGTGCCCACCGAAGGTCAGCCGGGTATCGAGCACGCCGCGCAGGCGCTGGATGTCGGGGCTTGCCGCCGCGATCCAGGACAGGTCATCCAGGCGCGCCTCGAAGTCGCCGTCGATCCGCATGTCGTCGCCATCCGGACGCAGTTCCAGCGCCGCCCGTGCGATACCGCCGTCGAGAAAGCCGAGCCGAAAATCGACATCCACGTCACGGTCGCGTACGCGCGCGTCGAGATGGGCATCGCGATAGGGCACATCCTGCAGTTCGCCATCCTCGTCGCGCACCATCAGGCGCCCATCTGTCGGGCGCACGGCCAGATCGGCCTCGATGCGGCCCCGGTCATCCAGACGGCCGCTGGCCTCGGCATTGATCTGGCCCTCGATGCCCAGCTCGGGTGGCAGCAGGGGGTCCAGCCAGCCAAGCTCGAGGTCCTGCATCAAGGCACTGAAGTTGCCGCCAGTCGCCGCCTCCCAGCGCCCGTCCGCGCACACGCGCCCGCCTTCCCGGGTCAGGCACAGGCGCTCCAGGCGGGCGGACTCCGGGCCCCCTTCCAGAGCGACCGGGGCGGGCAGTGACCAGTCGCCGGCCTGGGGCTGCGTCAGGTCCAGTCGGGTCAGTTGGCCGCTCCAGTGCGTGGTCTCGAGATCGAAGCCGCCGGCCAGCGCCAGTGCCAGCGTACCCAGTTCCTGCCCGTCCACGTCGAGCTCCAGGCGATGATCGTCGATGGTCCCCGTGCCACCCAGGCGCAGGCTGGCCAGGTGAACCCCTGTGGCCGGCTCCAGATCCTCGAGCCGCAGATCCAGCCGGGCGGGGGCATCCTCGGCCAGCCCGGCCTCGGCGCTCAGGTCCAGCCGGCCCAGCGCGATGTCCCCCAGCCGAAGTCCGGCACCGTCGCCCTCGGCGGCCACCCGAGGCGCGTCCGGCGATCCGGTTACGTGTGCATCCAGGTTCAGGCGTCCCGCGAGGTCGGGCCATAGCTGCTGCAGTTCCGGGGCATCCACCCGCAGGCGGAAATCCAGCGCGTCGGTCCAGTGGCCCTGAGCGCTCAGGGTGTTGGCGCCGAGTGCCAGCTCCAGTTGTTCCACGGTCAGGGCGTCGCCTTCCAGCTCGGCCCGGCCGCGCCCTTCGACTGGCTGCTCGCGCAGGGTACCGGACAGGTGTTCCAGTTCGGCCTGCAGATGCAGTACGCCGTCCTCGGCCTGCCGGCCGCGCGTGGTGAGTGCGAGATCCAGATGCCCCGGCGCCTCGGGTGTGATGATGGCCGGGTCCAGCGCCTCGGCCTGCAGCGCGAGGTCCCAGTCGAGACCCTCGGCCCAGCCCACGTCCCCCGCCAGGTCCAGACTCCCGCCGTCGTCCATCGCCAGGCGCAGGCGATCGATCCGGGCTCCGGTCTCGGTCAGGTCCATGCGTCCGTCGCCGGTCACGGCGATGCCATGGCTTTCGGCCCGCAGGGGGTCCAGTCTCAACTGGGCCCGAAGCTGTCCCGAGGCGGGGGCGAAGTGACCGCTGGCGGCCAGCCGTAGCTGTTCCAGGTGGCCCTCCAGCTCCTCATGCAGGCGGGCGAGATCCGGGGCCTCCAGTGCCAGATCCAGTGCGAGATCCAGCGCGTGCCCCGGGTCCGAAAGATCACCCTCCAGCCCCGCGACCTGGCCGTTCAGGGTGGCCGTCAGGGCGTCTTCGTCGACCTTGAGTTCGCTGTCGCGCAGGCGGGCCGTGCCGTCCGCTAGGGTCAGGCCCAGCTGCCCGGTCAGGACATGGTCCTCGAAGCGTCCCCGCAGCTCGTCGATGTCGACGGTCGCTTCCAGTGCCGCGAGCGGTGGCTGTCCGGTGTCCAGTGGGAGGCGGCCCCGCAGGGTGGCCCGCAGCCGTTCCAGGCCCGCGTCGAGTTCCAGACCCAGGGGGCCGGGGTCGAGGTCGTCGAGTGCCAGTTGCAGATCCCAGTCGAGGGCCTCGTCGAAGCGGATGGGACCGGCGAGCCCCAGCCGTCCGGCCTCGGAATCCAGCCGCAGTGTCTCGATCTCGGCCATGGACAGGTCGCCATGGGCCTGCAGCACGAGTTCGACTGCTGGCATGTCGTCCAGCCGGGCGCCGCCATCCAGGCCCAGCGACCAGGAGTCGGGTTTGCCGGAGGCATGGAGCCGGCCCGTGGCGACATGCGCGGCCTGGTCCGGGGCGAGCCGGTAGGCGAACGGGCCCCAGGTGATCTCGGCGTCGAAGCGCGGGTCCTCCAGCGCATTGACCACCTCGGCCTGCAGGGTCAGATCCACCCCAGCGCTCAGGACATGATGCAGCCGCAGGCGTTCTCGCAGGTGTCCGTCCAGCTCCAGTCGCCCCTGGGCCTCGCTGGCATCGAGGCCTGCGGCCACGGCGTCCGGCAGGGGCGCGGTCCAGGTGCCCTCGGCGTTCACCGCGTAGTCATCTTCGGTCTCGACCCGCGCCTGCAACTGCGCCCGGATCTCCGGCATGTCCAAGTCGAGCTGCTGGAGTTCGACTCGGGAACCACTGGCCCGCGCCCGGGCTGCGATCTGCGTGATGGCGACCAGGGGCGTGCCTTCGCGGTACACCCGCAGGTCGCTCAGCAGGACATCCTCCAGCTGCACCGCCAGCGGGAGGCGGATCGCATCGGGCAGTTCGAAGGGCTCCTCGTCGTCATCGAGCGCCTCGGGTGGCAGGTCGATCAGCAGCCCGGTCGCATGAACGACCGGGATCCGCAGCTCGCCGCGCAGTCCCGCGCGGGCGTCGATGCCCAGGCGACCTTCGTCCAGTTCGATGCGGGGGCCGTCCGGCAGGGACAGGTAGAGACCGTGGATTGCGAGCTCGGTGAACAGCGTGCCCTGGACTCGTTCGATGCGCAGATCCACCGGGGCGTGCCGCTCGGCCTGTTCGGCCAGCCAGCGCGTACCGCTCTCGGAGGCCAACAGCGCGATCACGGATCCCGCCGCGAGGATCAGGAGCAGCAGGACCCCGCCGATCAGCCACAGCAGTGCCTTGCCCAGACGCCTCACAGGTCCGGCCCCATGGAGAAGTGGATGCGGAAGTCGTCGTCCGAGTCCGGGCCGTGGGCGATATCGACGCGGATCGGCCCCACCGGAGAACGCCAGCGCACGCCCACGCCCACGCCGTAGACGGGATCGAACTCGGTCCATTCGTTGACGACGTTGCCTGCATCGACAAAGGCGGCGGCGCTCCAGTTGCCGCGTACCGGGATGTCGTACTCCAGGCTGCCAACCACCTTGTGGCGCCCGCCGATCACGTCACCATCCTCGTTGGTCGGGCCGACCTTCTGGTAGCCATAGCCACGGATGCTGGCGTCCCCGCCGGCGAAGAAGCGCAGGGAGCTGGGCAGCTCGTGGATCGAATCCACCTCCGTAAACCCGGCATCCGCCCGGGCCAGCACGCGTCCGGGACCCATCGCGCGCACGAACTTGCCGCTGGCCAGTACCTGCGCGAACGAGGTGCTGGACAGGAGCTCTTCCTGGGCCCCCTGGACGGTGACGTCGAAGCGGTAGCCGCGACGCGGAGTCATCGGGTCGTCCGCTTCCATCCGGCTGACCCGATAGGACGGGATCAGCAGGCGGCTGCGATCCGTCTCGTCGCCGACGGTGTAGTCCTCGTATTCGTAGCGCAGGCCCTCGGTGGTCTGCCAGCCCCCGGTTCGCTGCAGCACGCGGTTTGCCCCGATCTGGAAGCGGTCCGACTGTTGGGAATCGGTGTCCTCGGTGCGGTAGGTCGTGAACAGGTTCAGCTGCTCGCGCAGCGGGTCACGCAGCGGGATCGCATAGTTGAAGCCCACACCGGAGCGTACCGGGGAGGCCTCCAGCTCCGCGTGATAGCGGTGACCGCGCTTGTTGGCATAGCGGTTCTCGAAACGAAAGCGCAGGCGCGGGCCGATATCGGTGGAGTAGCCGATGCCGGCCTCGTAGCTGTGCCGCCGGCGGGGCTCGAACTCGGCCACGATCGGCACGTGGCGGTCCTCCGCCTGGTCGCGCAGGGGGCGCACCCGTACGCCGGAAAAATACCCCGAGTCGTTCAGGTTCCGCTGTAGCGCGATGATCTGCGAGGAGCTGTAGGGATCGCCCTCCTCGAACGGGATCATGCGTTCGACGAATTCCGGCGCCAGGATGTCCTGGTCCAGTGTAACCCGCCCCATGCGGTAGCGATCGCCCGTGTCCATGTGCAGGCGGATGGTCGCGGTGCGGTGCTCGCGGTCGACCTCCAGGCGGCGGGTGTGAAGGTCCGCGTCGAAATAGCCGCGATCCGCGGCAATCCGCGTCATGCGATTGCGCAGGGTGTCATAGCGGTCATGGCGCAGGACATCGCCCTCCTGGATGTCGGTCTGGCTGAGCACGGCCTCGAAGGCGAGATCGCCAACCCCCTCGCCGGTGACCTGGATATCGATGGTCTCGACCGTGGTGGGCGGACCCGGCTCGAAGCTCAGGTGCAGGTCCCAGCAGGCATCGTCGCGCTCCAGACTCAGGTCCAGTTCGGCGTCGTAGTGGCCGACGGCGCGCAGGGCGTTGCGCGCGCGTTCTTCAGAGTCGCGCAGCAGGCGGCGCTCGCGAAAGCCGGGCAGCTCGCAGGGATGGCGCGCCAGGTTGAGGCTGTTGCGGATGTTTTCGCGCTGGAACTCCGTGCCGCCCTGGAGCACCAGACCCGGTACCGGGCCATTGTCCTCGTCGGCCGCCAGGGGAAACGCCAGCAGCACCAGGAGCACCCCGATCCAGCTTGCCCGCCGAGCCGCGTGCGCATGCAGCAGGGGAAACGGATGCGGGCGAGGAAGAAGGCTCATGGATCGATAATAGCGGGTAGCCGCAGGGCTTCGGGAAAGGGGATGTCCCTATCAGTGTCTTGCCGCGGACGTGAGTTCCCGGCAACGACTGCGTCCGTGTCTCCCCCAGGCTCAGGCGCCCGGGCAGTCCACTCCGCTCCCGCGCGAGAACACCACCAGGTGTGTGAAATCCAGGCGCAGGCGCACATGCTCGCCGATCACGAAGTTGTCGTGGCTGGGCGCCATGCACAACACGTTGATTCCGTCGGGGAGCTTCAGGGTGTAGAGGAAGTCGGCCCCGCGGAAGGCCTTGTCGAGGATCTCGGTGCGCACCGTGCCCTGTTCGTTGTCGATGGCGATATCGTCCGGGCGTACCAGCACGTCCACCGCGGTCCCCGGCGGGAGCTGTTCGGACATCGAACCCTGGATCTCGCCAAAGGCCGTGTCGACCCGGTCTTCGGTGCAGACCATGCCGGGGATCAGTGTGCCCTCGCCGACAAAGTCCGCGACAAAACGGTCGGCCGGGCGGTGGTAGAGGTTGTACGCGGTATCCCACTGGGCAATGCGGCCCTGGTGGATCACCGCGATGCGGTCGGCAAAGGCAAAGGCCTCGTGCTGGTCGTGGGTCACGAGGATCGCGGTGGTGTGCTCCGCGCGCAGGATGCGCCGCACCTCGCGGGCCAGGTCGCCGCGCAGCTCTACGTCCATGCTGGAGAAGGGCTCGTCCAGCAGCAGGAGTGCCGGCTTCGGCGCCAGGGCGCGTGCCAGTGCGATGCGCTGCTGCTGGCCGCCGGACAGGGCATGCGGATAGGCCTCGCCGTAACCGGTCAGGCCGACGAGCTTCAGCAGCGTCCGGACGCGATCGGTGCGCGCGTCGCGGCTCCAGTCGCGGATACCGAAGGCGATGTTGTCGGCGACATTGAGGTGCGGGAACAGCGCAAAATCCTGAAACACCATGCCGACGCCACGGCGCTCCGGGGGCACCGTATGCCCGGGCTCGCTCACGGCCCGCCCGCCCAGGTGGATGGCCCCGCGCATCACTGGTTCGAATCCCGCGATCGCGCGCAGCAGCGTGGTCTTGCCGCAGCCGGAGGGGCCCAGCAGGCAGCCGATCTGCCCCTCGGGCAGGGCCAGCGAGACCCCGTGCACCACGGCCTTGCCGTCGTAGCCGATGTCGATATCGTCGAGTTCCAGCAACGGCGTATGGGGTACCTGGATCGCGGCGGTGGAGATGGCGGCTTGAGTCATGTCAGGTCGTACCGGCGGGCATGGGGAGCGGCTTTTGCGGCTTGTCAGTCTCGGGGTCCGGGCGCTGGTTGGGCGCGCCCTGACCGGGCCGCGAGCGGCCGATGGTCATCGACAGCAGGATAACGGGAACCAGTCCGACCAGCACGATGGCCAGGGCGGCACTGGAGGATTCGGCCAGTCGCTCGTCACTCGCCAGTTCGAAGGCACGCACCGCAAGGGTGTTGAAGTCGAACGGGCGCAGGATCAGCGTGGCGGGCAGTTCCTTGAGCACATCGACAAAGACCAGCAACAGCGCCGTCAGCAGAGTGCCGCGCATGATCGGCAGGTGCACGCGAGTCAGCGTCTGCAGCGGGTGCATGCCCAGCGATCGCGCGGCGTCGTCCATGCTCGGCTGGATCTTGCCGAGGCCCGCCTCCACGGTCTGCAGGGAAACCGCGAGAAAGCGCACCGCGTAGGCGAACAGCAGGGCGAACACGGTGCCGGACAGCAGCAGCCCGGTCGACAGCCCGAAGGTGTCGCGCATAAAGCCGTCCAGCGCGTTGTCGAAGGCGGCGAACGGGATCATCACGCCAATCGCAATGACCGTGCCGGGGATCGCGTAGCCCATGCCCGCCACGCGTACGGCCAGGTTGGTAAAGGTCCCGCCCTGCATGCGTTTGGCATAGGCCAGCACCAGCGCCAGGACAACGGCGATCACGGCCGCGGCCACGGCCAGCCAGAAGGTGTTGAACACCAGCTCGGCGAAGCGGGCATTCATCCAGTGGTCGGTGGTCTGGACCGCCCAGATCGAGAGTTGTGCGGCGGGCAGCAGGAACCCCAGCACCACCGGCAGCAGGCAGGCGGTGAACGCCGCCGCGGCCTTCCAGCCCTGCAGGCGGTAGCGCGGCAGGGTGGAATAGCGGCGGCTGGTGTGGTGGAAGCGCGCCTTCGCGCGCGACCAGCGCTCCAGCACGATGAGGATGAACACAAAGGTCAGCAGTACCGCCGATAGCTGCGCGGCGGCGGCCGGGTCACCCAGCCCGTACCAGGTGCGGAACACCCCGGTGGTAAAGGTGCTGATGCCGAAATAGGCGACCGTGCCGTAGTCCGCGAGCACCTCCATCAGCGCAAGGGTCAGCCCGGCGATGATCGCCGGGCGGGCCAGTGGCAGGGCCACGCGGCGGAACCCGCCGAACGGCCCTTGGCCCAGCGTGCGCGAGACCTCCAGAACACACACCGACTGCTCCAGAAAGGCCGCGCGGCTGAGCAGGTACACATACGGGTAGAGCACCAGCATCAGCATGACCATCGCCCCACCGAGCGATCGGATCTCGGGGAAAAAATACTCCCCGTAGCCCAGCCCGGTCAGCTCGCGGATCAGGCTCTGCACCGGTCCGGAAAAGTCCAGCATGCCGGTATAGGTGTAGGCGATGATGTAGGCCGGCATCGCCAGCGGCAGCATCAGCGCCCACTGGAAGATCCCGCGTCCGGGGAACTCGCACATGCTGACCAGCCAGGCGACCGGGACGCCGATCAGCAGCACCCCGATGCCGACGCCGACCACCAGCGCCAGGGAGTTGGTGACGTAGTCGGCCAGTACCGTCTGGCGCAGGTGTTCCCAGACTTCGCCCGCCGGAATGAATACATGCCCGAAGATCACCAGCACCGGCAGCGCGAGTACCAGCGCCACCGTGATCGCCACCACGGACCACGGGCTGAACGACAGTCGCGGCCTGCCCCGGGAAGTGGTGCGCGTACCGGGCGCGGCTGGGTTGGAGGGCTGGGCGCTCATGGAGTGCGAATAATAAAGGTTCTTGTTTCGAATACCACCAAGACCGTTCCCTGGCTACCGGCTTCGCACAAACAGCGAGCCCCCGGCCAAGGCCGGGGGCTCGTGAATCCAGGGCATCAGCGCCAGCGGACGCGGTCCATGATCCGCACGGCCTCGCTGTTGTTGTCACCCAGAAGGTGCAGCTCGATGTCGTCGGATTCGAACTCGCCAAAGCCCTGCAGGATCTCGCTGGCCGGCACGTCATCCCGGATCGGGTATTCCTGGTTGGCCTCGGCGTACCACTGCTGCGCCTCCTGCGAGGTCAGAAACTCGAGCAGCCGGATGGCGTTCTCGCGATTCGGGGCGTGGGCGGTGACACCGGCACCGCTGATATTTACATGCGTGCCGCGGTCGTCCTGGTTGGGCCAGAAGACGCCAATCTGTTCGGCGACCTCGCGGTCGCGGCCGTCGCCGTCCAGCATCAGGCCAAGATAGTACGTGTTGGCGATGGCGATATCGCACACGCCGTCCGCCACCGCGCGAATCTGGTCGCGGTCGCCGCCCTGCGGGCGCCGTGCCATGTTGTTCACGATGCCCTCGGCCCAGGCCTCGGCGGCCTCCGCGCCCTCGGTGGCGATCATCGCGGCCACCAGCGACTGGTTGTAGACGTT
Organism: Thioalkalivibrio thiocyanoxidans ARh2; assembly: GCF_000385215.1. GTDB lineage: Bacteria > Pseudomonadota > Gammaproteobacteria > Ectothiorhodospirales > Ectothiorhodospiraceae > Thioalkalivibrio > Thioalkalivibrio thiocyanoxidans. The sequence goes on along the minus strand of NZ_ARQK01000031.1, from coordinate 4,645 downwards.
GTCGGAGGAACGCACGCAAATGCGGTCTTCCCATTTTTCGTCGGTCAGGGCCCCGTAGGTGGACAGGTCCTCCGGGTCGACCCGGTCCTTGTGATAGAGGATCGGGCGCGCGCGCAGCGACAGGCCGTACCATTCGCCCTCCGGGTCGCGGTAGCGCTCGGGGATGTTCTCGTTGAGCACATCGGATTCGATGGCCTGCAGCACACCCGTTTGCTTCGCCTGGTGCAGGCGGGCGGCGTCGGCCGTGATCAGTACATCGGCCGGCGAGTTGCGCCCCTCGTGGCGCAGGCGCTGCAGCAGGCTGTCCGCGCTGCCGGTCACCAGATTGACCTGGATACCCGTCTCCTCGGTGAACTGCTCGAGCAGGGGCTGGATCAGGTTTTCCTGCCGCGCCGAGTAGAGGTTGACTTCGTCTTCGTCGGCCGGGCTGCAGCCGACCAGGGGCATGGAGACGGCGACGGCCGCGGCGGCCATCACCAGCCAGGAAAGGGGTCGAAACGACATGCTGAATCTTCCATGTGATTAATTAGACGAGAACGATTGTTATTTGTGTTCGCATCCGTGTCAACGATTCCCGGCCGCGGCCTTGGGGCTTTGCGTCACGTTCGGGGCCGGTATGCACATTGATCACTGTTTCCCTAAGCTTGGCCCATGGACAAGCCCCTGCCCGAGACCCCGGAAGCCCTGCCCCCCTTCCTGGAGGAGGAGGTCGAGCACCTGTTGCAGGACCTTGGCGAAAAGGCCGACTGGCCCGGCAGCCTGTCGGGCCAGTCGGCCAGCCCGCTGGCCTTCAGCCACTACCTCGCCCAGACGGTGGGGCGGCATCCGGACTATCTGCTCGATACCCTGGATGACGAGGGGCGCGTGCCCGAGCGCGACGACGACGCGTTTGCCGCGATGCTGAGCACCGCGTTGCAGGACGTCGACAGCGAAGAGCAACTGAAGCAGGCGCTGCGCGAGCTCCGCCATCGCGAGATGATCCGCATCGCCTGGCGGGACCTGGAGGGGCGGGCGGACCTGGACGAGGTGATGCACGACCTCAGCCGTCTTGCCCAGGGCCTGATCCAGGGGGCACTGGACTGGCTCGACCGTCACTACCAGGGCCGCCACGGGCAGCCGCGGGGAGCCAACGGCGCAGCGCAGTCGCTGGTCGTGCTGGGGCTGGGAAAGCTCGGCGGGGGCGAGCTCAACTTCTCCTCCGATATCGACCTGATCTTCGCCTACGCCGAGTCCGGCGAGACCGATGGCGAACGGGTGCTGGACAACGGTGCCTACTTTCAGAAGCTGGGGCGTGCCCTGATCGCGGCGCTGTCCGAGGTAACCGCGGATGGCTTTTGCTATCGCGTCGACATGCGCCTGCGCCCGTTCGGCGACTCGGGCCCGCTGGTGATGCACTTCGATGCGATGGAGGACTACTACCAGGCGCATGGCCGCGAATGGGAACGCTACGCCCTGATCAAGGCGCGCCCGCTGGCAGGGGACGCGGCCGCGGGGGATGCGCTGATGAAGCGCCTGCGCCCGTTCATCTACCGCCGCTATCTGGACTACGGCACGCTCGCGAACCTGCGCGAGCTCAAGCAGATGATCAACGACGAGTCCGCCCGGCGCGGGCGCTACGAGGACGTGAAGCACGGCGAGGGCGGGATCCGCGAGATCGAGTTCATTGCTCAGTCGTTCCAGCTGATTCGTGGCGGACGTGACCAGGCCCTGCAGCGGCGGGACCTGCTGGGGGTGATGGAGGTGTTGCGCGAGCGCGAGCTGCTGCCGGCCTACGCGGTCGACCAGCTGGAGCGCGGCTATCGCTTCCTGCGCCGGATCGAGAATCGCCTGCAGATGCTCAATGATCAGCAGACGCACCGGCTGCCGCGTGCCACTGGCGACCGGACCCGCCTTGCCCTGTCACTCGGATTCGACAGCGAGGTGACGTTCGAGGCGGCACTGGTACGCGAGCAGCGCCGGGTGCATGCGCACTTCGAGCAGGTGTTTACCGCCCCGCAGCGTGACGACGCCGAGTCCATGGACAGCTCGCCCGAGGCGGACCGCGAACAGCAGTCGCATCGCCTGTGGCAGGGCTCGCTGGACGATGACGTGGCACGGGAGGCCCTGTCCTCCCTCGGCTTCGACGACCCCGGAGCGGCCCTGGTAGGGCTGGTGGACCTGCGCGACAGCCCCGGCGTGCGTGCGATGAGCACCACCGGGCGCCAGCGACTGGACCGCCTGATGCCGCTGCTGATTGGGGCCCTGGCCGAGATGGATGCCCCGGACACGGTGCTGCCCCGCGCCCTGCAGATGGTGCGCACCATCGCCCGGCGCTCGGTGTATCTGTCGTTGCTGGTCGAGAATCCGCTGGCGCTGTCACAGCTGGTCAAGCTGGTCGCGGCCAGTCCCTGGATCAGCGAGCAGCTGACGCGCTTCCCCGTGCTGCTGGACGAGCTGCTCGACCCGCGTGCCCTGTATGCCCCGCCGGACCGGGACGGGCTGCGTGAAGAACTGGAGGCCGAGCTTGCGCAGTTCCCGGGCGAGGATCACGAGCAGATGCTGGATCGCCTGCGCCAGTTCAAGCAGGTGCAGACGTTGCGCGTGGCGGCGGCCGACATCATGGGGTTTCTGCCGTTGATGAAGGTTTCCGATCACCTGACCTGGCTGGCGGAGGTGATGCTCGAACGGGTGCTCCAGCTGGCCTGGGACAAGCTGATCGAACGTCATGGTGAGCCGCGCTGTGGCGAGGGCGCCGGCATGCGCCCGGCGCGTTTCGCGGTGATTGGTTACGGCAAGCTGGGCGGCTTTGAGCTGGGCTATGGCTCCGACCTGGATGTCGTGTTCCTGCATGACTCCGAGGGCGAGGATGCGCAAACCGCCGGGCCCAAGTCGATCGACAACACCGAATTCTTCGCGCGGGTCGCGCAGCGTGTGGTTCACCTTCTGGGGGCGTTTACCGCCGCCGGCAGGCTGTACGAGGTGGATACGCGGCTGCGCCCGAGCGGCACGTCCGGTCTGCTGGTCAGCGGGCTTCGGGCCTTCCGCCGTTATCAGGACGAGTCCGCCTGGACCTGGGAGCATCAGGCACTGGTACGCGCCCGCTTCGTCGCCGGCGATGCCGAGCTGGGGGAACGGTTCGATGACCTGCGCCGCGAGGTGCTGACGCGCAAGCGCGACGCCGATGCCCTGTGTGCCGAGGTCGTCGAGATGCGCCAGCGCATGCTGACAGAGCATGCCTCGAAAAAGGGCCAGGGCTTCCATCTCAAGCGCGACCGGGGCGGTATCACTGATATCGAATTCATGGTTCAATACTGGGTTTTGGTATCCGCCCACGACCATCCCGCCGTCTGTGACTGGCCGGACAAGATCCGCACGCTGGAGACCCTCGGGCGCGAGGGCGTGATCGGCGAGGACTTGAGCGAGGCGCTGGCGGATGCCTATCGGGATTTGCGCAACCGCATCCACCGCCTGACGCTGGCGGGCCGGGACGCCCGGGTCGAGGAGCCGGACGACGAGCTGCTGGCGGTGCGGGACCGCGTAATCGAGACCTGGAATGACCTGTTCGGCGCGCCGGATCCGGTCGCCAACAAGAACGCCTAGAGGGATACAAGACATGTCGATGGCCGACCGCGACGGGGTGATCTGGCTGGACGGGCAGATGGTGCCCTGGCGCGAGGCGCAGACCCACGTACTGACCCACACCCTGCACTACGGCATGGGCGTGTTCGAGGGCGTGCGCGCCTACCAGACCGAACGCGGTCCGGCGATCTTTCGGCTACAGGACCATACCCGGCGCCTGTTCAACTCGGCCAAGATCCTTGGCATGACCATCCCGTACTCGGCCGACGAGCTGAACGATGCGCAGATCGCCTCGGTGCGCGACAACGGCCTGGAGAGCGCCTACCTGCGCCCGATGTGTTTCCTTGGTTCCGAGGGCATGGGCCTGCGCGCGGACAACCTGAAGGTGCACGCGATGGTCGCGGCCTGGCACTGGGGCAGCTATCTGGGCGACGAGGGGCTCCAGAAGGGCATCCGTATCCGCACCTCGTCCTACAGCCGGCACCACGTGAACGTGACCATGTGCAAGGCCAAGGCCAACGGCAACTACATGAACTCGATGATGGCCCTGCAGGAGGCGACCCGCTGCGGCTATGACGAGGCCATGCTGCTGGACACCGAGGGCTACGTGGCCGAGGGCAGTGGCGAGAACATCTTCCTGGTTCATGACGGTGTGCTCTACACACCGGATCTGACCTCCGCGCTGGACGGCATCACCCGCCGCACGGTCATTACCCTGGCCGAGGAGGAAGGCCTGCGCGTAGTGGAGAAGCGCATCACACGCGACGAGGTCTACATCGCCGACGAGGCCTTCTTCACCGGTACCGCCGCCGAGGTGACCCCGATCCGCGAGGTCGACGATCGCCCGATCGGCTCCGGCACCCGCGGACCGATTACCGAACGCCTGCAATCGCGCTATTTTGATGTCGTACAGGGCCGCGACCGTCAGCACGACGGGTGGCTGACCTACCTCTAGGGAAACACTGATTAATGCACACGCTCGCGTTGGCACCCCAGGTTTTCCGAGACAAGGCGCGTCGTGCAGCGGGTAGTGGTTCTACCCGCAAGCGGCGCAACGCAGGATCGGGGAACCTGGGGTGCCAACCCC
>NZ_ARQK01000030.1 GCF_000385215.1 Thioalkalivibrio thiocyanoxidans ARh2 | reverse complement strand
CTTTTGCGCGCGCACGGCGTTGCGGCTCCCTTGTGCAGAATGACTGCACGGCGGTCACCGCGCCTTGTTCGCACGCAAAAGCGACTCGAGCGCGAGCGCGTGCACTGATCAGTGTTTCCCTTGAGCGGAACGGGAGAACAGCGATGAATGTGAGACGGTATCGGGCCCGCGACATGCGCGACGCGATGCGCCAGGTGCGCGAGCAGCAGGGCGAAGATGCGGTAATCCTGTCCAGCCGTCGGGTCGACGGCTGGCTGGAGGTGGTTGCCGCTCTCGAGGATGGCGATGCCGGGGTCTCCGAACGCGAACAGCAGGCCGCCGTGAACGCGGTCCAGGCACCACGCGAGGAGCCGGTGGCCGCGTCGCGCCCGAGCAGCGCCTCGGCCTGGCCCGCGGATCCGGAGCTGGCCGCGATGCGGCAGGAGCTGCGGGATCTGCGCAGCCTGCTTACCCGTCAGCACAGCGACAACGAGGCGGCGCAATGGGCGGCGCGTCATCCGCTGGCGGCGGAGTGCAAGGCGCGCTTGATGGACCGGGGTTTCAGCGAGGCACTGGCGCGCAGCCTGGCGGGCAGCATCCTCGATGACAGTACCGTAGAGCAGGCCTGGGAGCGCCTGCGTGCACGCCTGTCGGGCGCAATTGCCACGCGCCATCCCGATATCCTCGACGAAGGGGGCGTGCTGGCACTGGTGGGGCCTACGGGCGTGGGCAAGACCACCACGCTTGCGCGGATTGCGTTGCGCCAGATCCGCCGCATGGGGCCGGATTCGGTTACGCTGGTCACCCTGGATGCGCAGCGCATTGGTGCGACACGCCAGCTGCAGGCCTTCGCGCAGATGGCAGGGGTGTCACTGCGGGTGCTGCAGGGCGCGCGCGAGTTGCGGGAGATGACCGGGCGAGCCGAGGATGGGCACCTGATTCTGGTCGACACGGCGGGGCAGGCACCTGCGGCGGTGGGCGACGAGTCGCTGTTCGCCGGCTGGCCGGACCGTATCCGGTGCGAGAGCTGGCTGGTCGTCTCCGCGACCACCCAGGCGGCGGCACTGCAAAGGGTGCTGGAGGCGTTCCGGAAGACGGAGCCATCGGCCCTGGTGCTGACCAAACTCGACGAGGCCGAACAATTGGGGGAGACGTTGTCGGTACTGCTCGACCAGCACCTTGGGCTCACGTTTGTCAGCGATGGTCAACGCATCGCGGAAGATTTCCACCGGGTGGAGACGGGGGATCTGACGCGGCGTGCGCTCGGTGAAGAAGAGCGTCCTGCGCGTGGTGCCTCGCGCGATGAACGATGGACTGATCAGACGCTCGCGGAGCTCGCCGGCACGCGCAGCCACGTGGCGTCGGCGCGCGGGACGCCGGATGGCGGGGCCCTGGAAATGATTCATCCAGTGGGGAAGGGACGCTATGCCACGCACTAATCCACCGTTGAAGGTCATCGCCGTTGCTTCCGGAAAGGGCGGTGTCGGCAAGACCAATGTCTCGGTCAACTTGTCCGTCGCACTTGCCCGGCTGGGTCGCGAGGTGATGCTGTTCGATGCCGATCTTGGGCTGGCGAACGCCGATGTGCTGCTCGGGCTGAGACCGGAGCGCACGCTGCATGACCTGGTAACCGGACAGGCGGAAGGGCTGGAGGAGATCCTGGTGGAGGGTCCCGAAGGGATCAAGGTCGTCCCTTCGGCGTCGGGGATCGCCGCGATGGCCAACCTCTCGCAGGTGGAGCACAACGGGCTGATTCATGCATTCAGCGCGTATTCGAAACCGCTGGACGTACTCGTCGTGGACACCGCAGCGGGTTTGCAGGAGTCGGTGACGACCTTCTGCCGGGCCGTCCAGGAGACCCTGGTGGTGGTCTGTGACGAACCGGCGTCGATTACCGATGCGTATGCCCTGATCAAGGTCCTGCACCGGGACCATGGTTTGCGGCGTTTCCGCCTGGTGACGAACATGGTGCAGGATCGCGCAGGGGCCGAGCGTCTGTTGCAAAAGCTCGCGACGGTTTGTGGCAACTATCTGCCGGAGGTCATCCTGGACCTGGCGGGATACATCCCGATGGACCAGAATCTGCGCACGGCCGTCCAGAAGCGGGCGCCGGTGGTGCAGCAGTATCCGGGCAGCCCGGCGGCCAAGGCCTTTACCGAGCTTGCCCGCACGGTCGATCGCTGGCCGGTGGGTCGCGGCGCCGATGGTGGCGTCGGATTCTTTGTCGAACGGATGCTGCAGAGCGCATGATGTCGCCGCGTAATCGACTACCAGGCTACGAAAGCGTCGCCGCGGCCGGCCACGAGCAGCGTGTTGCGGAGCATATCGAGCTGGTGCACCGCATCGCGCACCATCTTATGGCTCGTCTGCCTGCCTCGGTCCAGGTCGATGACCTGATCCAGGCGGGCATGATCGGTCTGCTGGAGGCCGCGCGGCAGTTCGAGGGCGGGCAGGGCGCGACCTTCGCCACCTATGCGGGGATCCGTATCCGCGGCGCGATGATCGATGAGCTGCGGCGCAGCGACTGGACGCCGCGCTCGGTGCATCGCAACAGCCGCAAGATCGCCGAGGCGATCCAGACGGTCGAGGCCCGGGAAGGGCGCGCGGCACGCGGGGTCGAGGTGGCCGAGGAGCTCGGAGTCCCGATCGACGAGTACTACACGATGCTGCAGGACCATGCCGGCGCCCATCTGTTCGCGCTGGACGACCTGGGCGGCACCGACGGCGATGCCGACCGGGTGATCGAGGGGGCGGAGGCCTCGCCCTCGCGGACGATCGAGGCCGGGGAGTTTCGCGAGGAGCTGGCCGCCGCGCTGGGTGATCTGCCCGAGCGGGAACGCCTGGTACTCTCGCTTTATTACATCGAGGAACTCAATCTGCGCGAGATCGGCGCGGTGCTGGGCGTGACCGAGTCGCGCGTCAGCCAGATCCGCAGTCAGGCCGTGATCCGGCTGCGCGCACGCCTGGGTTCCTGGCTCGAAGATGGCGAGGCTTTGCAGTTATTCTGACGGCCACGCTCTAGTACCCACATGCATAATCAATCCCGGAGTGACCTGTGGACAAGGGAATGAAAATTCTCATCGTGGATGACTTCTCCACGATGCGACGGATCATCAAGAACCTGCTGCGTGATCTCGGCTTCAACAACACGCATGAGGCCGATGACGGCAGCACGGCCCTGCCGATGCTCCAGAACGGCGACTTCGACTTCCTGATCACTGACTGGAATATGCCCAATATGCCGGGCATCGACCTGCTGCGGGCGGTGCGCGCCGACGAGAAGCTGAAGACGATGCCGGTACTGATGGTGACGGCGGAGGCGAAGCGTGATCAGATTGTCGAGGCGGCCGAGGCGGGCGTAAACGGGTACGTGGTAAAGCCTTTTACCGCTGAAACGCTCAAGGAAAAGATCGATAAAATCTTCGAACGCATTGAATCTCAGGGGTAATCTGGGTATGGCAGGCGGGATCCTCGGGCACGAGCAAGGCCTCGGCCAGGGGGGCAGTCCCGGTCGGTACGTCCGGGATGAGGAGCGAGCAAGGGGCTTTGGATGACAGACCAGGAACAACCGGTGGGGGATCAGCAGCTCGCACGCGCGCGCGAGCTTGTTCAGGTGCTTGAAGCAGGGGATGACGTCACGGCGCGAGCGCTGATTCAGGACCTTGCGCGTCCGTATGATCGCGAACTGTTCGACGAGCTCGGCAAGCTGACGCGTGACCTTCATGAGGCCCTGCAGAGTTTCCGTGGTGATTCGCGACTGGTCGAGCTGACCCAGGCGGAGATCCCGGATGCTCGCGAGCGCCTCAATTACGTGGTCACCATGACCGAGAAAGCGGCGCATGAAACCCTGACCGCCATCGAAACGAGCCTCCCGATCGCCGAGTCCTTCAGCCAGCAGGCCGGCGAACTGACCGCCAAATGGACCCGTTTTCGCAACCGCCAGCTGTCGGTGGATGAGTTCCGCGAATTCGCGCGCGATCTGGACGAGTTCTTTGCGCAAGCCAGCCACGACACCGATGAGCTCCGGCGCCTGCTGTCGGAAGTGCTGATGGCGCAGAGCTATCAGGATATAACCGGGCAGGTGATCCGGCGGGTGATACAGCTCGTAACGGATCTCGAGGAGAACCTGGTCTCGCTGATCCGGCTGTCCAGTGGGCGCATGGAAGCGATCGAGGCCGCGGAGAAAACACTGGACGACAACGACGATCGGCGCGAGGGCGATCGACGCGGTCACGGTCCTACGGTGCCGAAGACTCAAGATTCCGGCCAGGATGTCGTTGAAGGACAGGACGAGGTGGACGATCTGTTGTCCAGTCTGGGCTTCTAGACAACCGCCGATTCCTGAATCGGCGTCTCCCCTGGACCCACCCTACAACGGCAAGCCTCACCGGAACGGAGAGACCGAATGGCCATCGACCCCAATGACGAAATCCTTCAGGACTTCCTGATCGAGGCCGGGGAACTGCTCGAAGGGCTGAACGAGCAGCTGATCGACCTGGAGCAGAATCCCGATGACCGGGATCTGCTCAATGCGGTATTTCGCAGCTTTCACACCATCAAGGGCGGCGCGGGCTTCCTCAGCCTCGATGCGCTGGTGACGGTCTGCCATCACGCGGAAGACGTGTTCAACCTCCTGCGCAATGGGGAACGCCGCGTTGATGGCCACCTGATGGACACGATGCTCCGGGTGCTGGATACGCTGAACGTGATGTTCGGCGACCTGCGCTCCGGGGTCGATCCGACACCCGCGGAGGCGGACCTGGTCGAAGATCTGCGGAAGATGGCCAACAACGAGGACGTGGCCGACGATTCCGAATCAGAGGCTGCCCCGGCAGCGGACGAATCCCCCGAGCCGGAACCGGCACCCCCCGCCGAGGTGGAAGCCACGGCCATGGCAACGGGTGAAGACGGAGGCGAAGAGTCGGGTCTGGTAGGTGCAGATGACGAGATCACCGATGACGAGTTCGAGGCCCTGCTCGACACGCTGCACGGAGAGGGGGCCCCGCAGGCGGTAGAGGGTGCCGGTGCGGCGGATGTTCCTGGTGGCGAGTCAGGCGCTGACGCGGCGGAGGCCGCGGCCGGGGATGATGGCGACGATCTGATCACCGACGACGAGTTCGAGAACCTGCTGGACGAACTGCAGGCGCGGGGCGGCGGGCCTCCTGCGGTCGAGTCGGTGGCATCATCGGCCGAGACCAGCGAGCCGGCCACGCCCGAGGAGCCGAATGCGGGGCCCGAGCCGGAGCCGGTCGAGGAGGCCAAGCCGGCCGCGACCCCGGAGGCCGCGAAACAACAGTCAAAGCCGGCGCCGGCCGGGGGTGGCTCGCGTCAGGCGCCCCAGAGCGAGACATCGGTACGCGTGAACACCGAGCGCCTGGACGAGATCATGAATCTGGTCGGGGAACTGGTGCTGGTGCGCAATCGCCTCAGCATGTTGCGCAGCCAGCATGTGGATGACGAGCTGGGCAAGGCGATCAGTTCGCTGGCGCTGGTGACCTCCGATCTGCAGACGTCGGTGATGAAGACCCGCATGCAGCCGGTCAACAAGGTCTTTAACCGCTTCCCGCGCGTCATTCGGGACCTGTCGCGCAGCCTCGGCAAGGAGATCGATCTGGAGATCTTCGGCGAGGATACGGACCTCGACAAGAACCTGGTGGAGGCGCTGTCCGATCCGCTGGTGCACCTGGTGCGCAATGCCGTGGACCACGGCATCGAGACCCCCGACGTGCGCGAGAAGGCCGGCAAGCCCCGCAAGGGTACGGTCGTGCTGGGCGCCGCACAGGAGGGCGATCACATCGCGCTGATCATCAAGGACGATGGTGGCGGTATGGATCCCCAGGCCCTGCGGCGCAAGGCCGTCGAGAAGGGCCTGATGGAACCGGCCATGGCGGAAAGGATGACCGACCGCGAGGCCTTCAACGTCATCTTCATGGCGGGCTTCTCCACCAAGACCGAGATCTCGGACGTGTCGGGCCGCGGAGTGGGGATGGACGTCGTCAAGACGAAGATCTCGCAGCTCAATGGCACCATCGAGATTGATTCCGAGGTGGGTGTCGGGACGACACTGCGGGTCAAGCTGCCGCTGACACTGGCGATCCTCCCGGCGCTGATGGTGATCCTCGACGGTCGCCGCTTTGCGATCCCGCTCGCGTCGGTTTCGGAGATCCTCGATCTTGACCTGACACAGACCCACTATGTCGACGATCAGGAGGTCATTGTCGTCAGAAATCAAGCGCTTCCCATACATTACCTCAAGCGGTGGTTGAAGCCGGGGTTCATCCCCGAGGCGAAACCCGACTCGCATGTGGTCGTGGTGCACACCGCCGACCGGAAGGTCGGGCTCGTGGTCGACGATCTCGTGGGCCAGGAAGAGGTGGTCATCAAGCCGCTGGGGCAGAATCTGCAAGGCGTGAAGGGGCTGGCAGGGGCCACCATCACAGGCGATGGCGGGATCGCCCTGATCCTGGATGTCGGGGATCTGGTCGGTCTGCTGACCCACAAGATCCCGTCGGCGGGTCGTACCCGGCGACCCGCGCAAACGGTTGAGGGCTAGGGATGCCGGTAAAGGTACTGGTGGTGGACGACTCCGGGTTTTTCCGCCGCCGCATCAGCGAGATTCTGGATGCCGACGCAGGGATCGAGGTCGTCGGTAGCGCGGAAAACGGCGAGGAGGCGATTCGCAAGGTCAAGGAACTGGACCCGGATGTCGTGACCATGGACATCGAGATGCCCGTGATGGATGGCATCACGGCCGTTCGGCGGATTATGGCGGAGAGCCCGCGGCCGGTACTGATGTTCTCGAGCCTGACCACCGAGGGGGCTCAGGCGACGCTGGATGCACTGGAAGCCGGGGCGGTGGACTTTCTGCCGAAACGCTTCAGCGATATCGCGTCCGACGAGGACAGCGCGCGCATGCTACTGCGTCGGCGGGTGCGCAGCCTTTCGCGCAGCCGTGCCCGCTCGGTGAGCCAGCCCGGGAGTGCGCGACCGGCGGTCGAGGCACGCCCGTCCGCGCGTCGCGAAGAGTCCGATCGCAAGGCGGCCGAGGTACAGCGACAGGCACCGCCGGTCAGTCGGCCGGCGGTGCCGCTGCGCCAGGTTCGAGCGGTCTTGATTGGGACGTCCACCGGGGGACCAGTGGCCTTGCAGGAGGTACTCAAGGCCCTGCCCGCCAACTTCCCGCAGCCCATCTTGCTGGTTCAGCACATGCCCGCGAGCTTTACGCCAGCCTTCGCGGAGCGTCTGGACGCGATGTGCCAGATCCGCGTCAAGCAGGCGCAGGATGGGGATGTGATGCGCCCGGGAGTGGCCCTGCTGGCTCCCGGTGGCATGCAGACGACCCTGGAGCGCGGCAGCCAGACGACCGTACGGGTTGCCGAGAGTCCGCTGGGCACGATCTACAAGCCCAGTGTGGATGCGGCGTTCAGTTCGGCGGTGGAGGCCCTGCGCGGGCAGGTACTGGCCGTGGTGCTGACCGGGATGGGTGCGGATGGGCGTGAAGGTGCGCGCGCACTGAAAGGCGCCGGTGCTCAGGTCTGGGCACAGGATGCCGCCACGTCGGTGGTCTACGGGATGCCGGCCGCGGTAGCGGAAGCCGGGCTGGTCGACCAGGTCTATCCATTGCCGGATGTGGGTCCGGCTCTGGTGAAGGGGTTTTGCTAGATGGATATCCTGAGCCTCATCGGGGTCACCCTGGGGCTCGTCGCGGTGCTCGGGGGAAGCATCGCGAAAGGCAGCGGTCTTGGGGCGCTGTGGAACGCGGCTGCGTTCGTGATCGTGGTCCTCGGAACGCTGGGGGCGACTCTGGTGCAGGCACGCATGGCGGTCTTTCTGCACGGCATGCGCATCCTGCCCTGGGCCTTCAAGCCACCCCGGATCGACAACGAGGCGATGCTCGGGCGCATCGTGGAGTGGTCCAATGTGGCACGCAAGGAAGGGCTCCTGGGGCTGGAGACACTGGCCGACGAGGAGAACGACGAGTTCGCGCGCAAGGGGTTGCAGCTCCTGGTCGATGGCTCCGAGCCGCAGACCATTCGCCAGATCCTCGAGGCCGATCTGGACAACCGCGAGCATTTCGATACCCAGGGTGCCAAGGTGTTCGAGAGCATGGGGGTCTACGCCCCGACGCTCGGCATCGTCGGCGCCGTGATGGGGCTGATGGCGGTCATGCAGAATCTCGCGGACCCCAGCAAGCTCGGGGCGGGGATTGCTGCGGCCTTTGTCGCCACGATCTACGGGATCGCGTCGGCCAACCTGCTGTTCCTGCCGGTGGCGAACAAACTGAAGTCGATTATCCAGAAGCGCTCGCAGCACCAGCTGATGCTGATGGAGGGCCTGATCGCCATCGCCGAGGGCGAAAACCCGCGCAACATCGAAAGCAAGCTTAGCGGCTTCATCCACGAGTGAGGTCGCGATGGCTCGGCGCAGACGCCAGGAAGAAGCGGAGAATCACGAGGCCTGGGCCATCCCGTATGGCGACCTGGTTACGCTGCTGCTGGCGTTCTTCGTGGTGATGTATGCGATCTCCTCGGTTGATGACGGCAAGTATCGCGTGCTGTCGGAGTCACTGGTCGATGCCTTCCGCGCGCCGGCCCAGACCGACCCCATTCAGGTCGGAGAGCCGACGTTGTCGCGCGAGCATTCCCTCGACGAGATGCGTGCGCTGGTGCCGATCGATGTGCAGCCGGGCCTGGTCGACGAGGGGGTGGCACCCATCGACATGGCCTTCTCGGGGCTGCTCGACGAAACCGAAACGGACGACGAACTGCAGGAATTCCTGGAGGCGCTGGCCGAAGTCGCGGACGAGCTGGAGATGGCGATGGCGCCGCTGATCGAGGATGGCGATCTTCGCGTAAGCCGCGAGGCCTACTGGCTGGAGATCGAGATCACCAGTCGTCTGCTGTTCGCGAGCGGTTCGGCCACGCTGAACCCCGAGGCGCGGACCCTGCTCGATGAAGTCGGGGAGATCCTGGCGCCGCGCGTGTCCAGGGTGCATGTCGAGGGGCATACCGACAATGTCCCGATACAGACCGCGGTCTATCCTTCCAACTGGGAGCTTTCTTCGGGGCGAGCGGCGGCGGTGGTCAGCGTGTTCGAGGAAGCGGGTATCGAACCCGAAAACCTGGTGGCCCTCGGGTACGGGGAGCATCGACCGGTGGCCAGCAACGAGACGGAACAAGGTCGGGCCGAGAACCGGCGGGTGGCGATTGTGGTCCTGCCGGGCGCACGTCCGCGCGAAGACGGGGCGCAGGAGCCCGAGCAGTTGCGTGAAGACCTGCCGCTGTCGCTGGAGGCGCCGAGGACGGACGGGAACGAGGGGGATGGCGAGTGAAGATCTGGGCAGTGGCCAACCAGAAGGGCGGGGTGGGCAAGACCACGACAACAGTAACCCTGAGTGGCCTGTTGTCCGGGCCGGAGCAGCGCGTCTTGATGGTGGATGTGGATCCACACGGTTCCCTGACCGCCTATTTTGGCCATGACCCGGAGACGGCCACACGCGGCGTGTACGAGCTCTTCAGCCAGTGCGCGGAGGGCAAGCGCCCGGACCCGCGAGGCCTGATCCGCGAGACACGCTTCCCCGGGCTGGATCTGCTGACGGCCAGCACGGCGCTGGCGACGCTGGATCGACAGCTCGGTACGCGCAGCGGGATGGGGCTGGTGCTGCGCCAGGCGCTGGAGCAGGTCGCCGACCAGTACGACTATGTGCTGATGGACTGCCCCCCCATGCTGGGCGTGTTGATGGTTAATGCGCTGGCTGCCTGTGACGAGCTGCTGGTCCCGGTCCAGACCGAATTCCTCGCGCTCAAGGGGCTCGAGCGCATGATCAACACCCTGAAAATGGTGCAGAAGTCGCGCAAGGCCGAGTTGCACTACCGGATCATCCCGACCCTGTTCGATCGGCGTACCCGCGCCGCGCACGAGGCACTTGCCGAGCTGCGCCGTCTCTATGGCGAAGAGGTATGGCCGGGTGTGATTCCGGTCGATACGAAGTTTCGCGATGCATCGAGCGCCGGCCAGCCACTGTGTTTCATGATTCCGGATGCACGAGGCGTACTCGCGTATTCGGACTTGCTGGAGGCGATTGGCGGACAGCTGTCTCAGCCGCATGCCCGGAGGCAGAAGGGATGAACGGTTCTCGCGATGACAACCTGGCACTGAAGGCCGAGCCCGAGGCCCTGCACGACTATTTTGGCAGTCTGCTGGACGAGCCCGAGCCGGCCGCGCCGGCCCACCTGCTGCGCGCGGATATCCTGGAGCCCCGGCCGGCGCCCCCCGAGTCGGAGCCGGTGGTCGAAAGGGAGCACCCCGCGGTGGCCGAAACCGTGGCACCTCCGGCCCCAGCGCGCACGGTCATCGAGAGTGACGAGTATCCACGCCCGACCGAACGGTTCTCCGCCCTGGTGCTGGAAGCCGGGAATCTGACCCTGCTGGCACCGCTTGCGTCCCTGGGGGGCGTTGCCCCGCTGGACGATCTGGAGGTGCGCCCAACGCCCAATCACTCGGTCTGGTATCTCGGCCTGGCCGATACCAAACAGGGGCGCGTACAGCTGATTGATCTCGCGGCCGTGGTGACCCCCGAGGATCGCGAATACGAACCGGAAACGGCGCGCCATGTGGTGTTTCTGGCCGGTTCCCGCTTCGCACTGGCCTGTCGCGCGATTCAGGGGACCCGCGTGATCGAACCGCAGGACCTGCGCTGGCGCAGCCACCGCAAGCGGCTGCCCTGGCTGGCCGGGGTCGAACGGGACCAGATGGCGACGTTGCTCGATCTGGATGCCCTCGATCGCACCCTGGACCAGGGCGACTGGGAGGTGGGCGGCGCTCCGGACTCAAGCCAGGGCGAGCGCGGCCGATAACGTATTCAGGAACCGAACACCGGGCCCGCGACGCGGGCCCGCGAGCGACGAGGAAGACATGAGCAGCGCACAAGACGTAGAAGCGATGGCCAAGGCCGACACCGCCCCGTATGTGACGTTCAGTCTCGCGGAGGAAACCTACGCGATTGACGTCCTGCAGGTGCAGGAGGTGCTGAAGGTCACCGAGATCGCGCCCGTGCCCGGTGTGCCGGACTATATCCTCGGGATTATCAACCTGCGGGGCAACGTCGTGACCGTAATCGACGCGCGCCGCCGCATGGGGTTGGAGGATCGCGAGCCGGACGAGGCCTCGCGCATCGTGATCATCGATGTGGACAACCAGAATGTCGGCATCCTGGTGGATTCCGTATCCGAGGTGGTGCGGATCTCGCTCGATTCGGTGGAGCCCGCACCGGAGGTCGGCAACGACGACAGTTCGCGGTTCATCCAGGGTGTGACCAGTACGGATCAGGGGCTGACGATCCTGGTGGATCTGAACAAGCTCCTTTCCGACGAGGAATGGGCCCAGTTGCGGGAGCTGTAGGAACCGGCGGCGATTCGGTAAACGGGAACCGGCTCGCATCGGTGAGGATCAAAAGAGCGGGTTCCCGAAAACGCGTCAGGTGGCGGGAGGTGGGATCATGGTGGATGAACTTCAGCCGGACCGCTCGGTTCGGCCCGTTAACCCCTCGACCACGAGCAATACCACTGTGCGTCCGGTCCACACCACGGTGCCCGGTCGCACGCTCAGCGATGACCATGATCGCGACCCTTTGCTGCGTCCGGCCGTGAAGCCCACGCAGCAGCGCGCCCCGCGTGATCGTGGCAAGCGACCCCGCAAGGGCTTGATCGACGATTACGCCTGACCACCCGTTCCACGGGGCCGCTGGATCGGGGCGGCTGGTGTATCCGGGCAATTCACGCGACAATCGCGGCTGGACCGTTTGGAGTATTGGGTCGATGGGGGAAGGCATTCTGGTTTGGATTGTCGCGGCAATCGCCCTGGTGGCGACCGTCGTGGCAGTGCTCGCCGTCTCCCTGGTGCTGACCCTGCGGCGCCAGCTCGCGACCCTGCGCCAGGACTATCAGCGTCAGGCCACCTCGGTGATGGCGCTGCAGGGCGCGATGAAGGTCATCTCCCAGGGCGTTGTCAACCACAGCCAGGCGCAATCTGCCGTGCAGCGCGCGCTGGAGCGCCTGAACGACCAGCAAAGCGAGTTGCGCGCCCGCGACGCCGATGACGGCGCCTATCAGCAGGCGATCGAACTCATCCGGGAGGGCCGCGAGCGGGAAGAGGTGCGCCGGATGTGCGGACTGACCACCACGGAACTCGATCTCCTGTACAGCCTGCACGCCCCCGGTTCCGCCAGCCGTCGCTGATTCCCGCTGCCGGTCTTCAGTTGCCGGCGCCGGAGTCGTTGCGGCGGTATCCCTGTTCGCGGTCGTCGGGCGTAATGCCGGCCAGCACGAACACAAACGCCAGCACCTCGGCCACCGCAACGTAGAGGCTTTCCGGGATTTCCTCGCCCAGGGGCACCTGCGCCAGTGCCTCGCTCAGACCAGGGTCCTGATGCAGCGGGATCCCGTGTTCTTCGGCGATGCGAAGGATCTCTTCCGCGGTTACGCCACTGCCACTGGCGGTGATCCGTGGTGCGCGCTGGCGATCCCATTCCAGTGCGACCGCACGCTGCTGCGCAGGGTCGCGTGGCGCAACTTGCGGTTCATCGGGGTCGTAGGGGCGTCGGCGCTGGCTCATCGCATCAGGCCCGCTCGTCCAGCAGCCCGTCGCGCAGGTTGACGCTCGCAGGATCCTGCGGCTCCACCCGGCCTTCGCGCACGGAGACGGAGCCAATGCTCAGGTCACGGCCGATCAACCGCTGGCGCAGTTCCGGGGTGCCCGATTGCAGGCTTGCGGCGGTTTCCGGCCGCTCGGCGGTGAAATGCACCGATACCCGGTCATCGCGCAGCGCGATGGCGACACGGGTTGGCCCGAGGGCCTGCAGATCAAGGTCCAGCACCAGCGTCCAGCCTTCCGGCCTGTCCGGAGGGCGGCCTGCCTCGTGCTGTAGTTGGCCGGCCAGGGCGTGGATCCCTTGCGGGCTGCGAAAGGGGAGTTCGAAGAACCAGCGAGGTTGGCCCTCGTCGTCACCCTGAACGCTGGATGGCAGCGACTGCAGTTGCAGGGTGGTGATGCGCTTCAGCATCCCCTCGACGAGACCTGTCAGTGGCCCAAGGGGTGGCAGTGCCGCCGCACTGGCGGGGGCGGGTGGTGTCGAGGGGTTGGTTGTTGCGGGGGGCGGGGCACGGTTTTCTCCGGCCTGGCGAAGATGCTCGGCCACCCGCAGCAGTTGTGCCTTGAGGTCTTGTGCCGGTGCGGTGGATCCGTTTGCGCGTGCGCCCTGCGCCAGCATGGCCTCCAGCCACAGGCCGGACTGCTGCATGTGCCGATGGACACCCTCCGGCGTTACCAGGCGAACAGCGGGCGGCGCAAGATCGAGCAGGCGGTTCATGGCCGGCAGTAGCGGGCCTTCGTTCGCCCCGGGCTGCGGGGCCGCCGCCGTCGCCGAAGCCAGCGTGGCTTGCAGGGTTTGGATGCCGTTGGCCAGGCCCCGCGCACCGGGGATCTGGTGGCGCAGTTCGCGCAGCAACCATTGCGCGGGATCCTGGTGACCAGTCGCAGGCAGGCTGGTGCTCGCCTGGCCCGGGTTCGCCCCCGTGGCAGGGACGGAGGTCGAGGCGCCACCCGTGGGTCCGGATCCCGGCAGCGGCAGCAGTCGGACCTCAAGGCGCGGTTCGGTGCGAACGACCTCGGCGAGGGCCATGCGTGGTCCGGCCTGATTGCCCGGAAGCAGCGCGCTGGGAAGCGGTGTGGCCAGCTGTGCGTTGAAGCTGGGGGCGCGGGCCGCCGGGCTCTGGGCACCGGAGGGTGATACCGGGCGCAACTGCACCCCGCGCTCGGCCAGTTGCCCGATGATCTGGACCTGAAGCCGAGTACCGGTTTCCAGTGTCGGCATCCCGCCCGGGCGCGAGCCCGTGCGATCAATGCCGATCGCGGGCAATCCGGTAGGGCGGGGGCCGGTAAAGTCAGGCATCGGGTCTCCGGGGCGCTGCTCGAAAACGTGCATGTGGCCAAACAGACACCATTCCAGCATCGCATACCCCGCTGGTGGCGCCTACAGGCGGGTGCCGGGGCCTTGCTTTGCTATGCTGTGCGCTCACTTCGCGAACATGATGAAGGCATGCAAAAGATACGAGTGCTGATGGTTTGTCTGGGCAATATCTGCCGTTCGCCCATGGCTCACGGCGTCTTCGAGACGCGCGTACGGGACCGGGGCCTGGACTCCTGCATCGAGGTCGATTCGGCGGGGACGGCCGGCTATCACATCGGGGCGCGTCCGGATCCGCGGGCGCGGGAGGAGGCTCGGCGTCGCGGGTACGACCTCGACCACCTGCGCGCCAGGCAGCTCGAGGCAGAAGATTTCGAGCACTTTGACTATATCCTGACCATGGACGAGGCGAACTATCGCAATGCCCTGGAGATTCGGCCTGGAGGCGCGCGCGCACGGCTGCATCGGTTTCTCGAATTTGCCCAGGAACACCCCGAACGCGAGGTGCCCGATCCGTACTACGGGGGAGCGGATGGTTTCGTCCACGTCATGGACCTGGTCGAAGCTGCCAGTGACGGTCTTCTGGACCATGTCTGCCGGGAGCACGCGCTGGAACGCGTGTCCTGAGGGGCTTTGCCCAATCAGAATGACCCCGGATGGGCCCGGGGGCCGATAACGGTCTGACGGTTATCGGCCCCGCGGAGCGATCAATCGCGGGTCTTGTCGTCCGAGCTGCCGGTGGGTTCGGATACCGACTCGGGTTTGCGGGCCGGTTGCTCGGCCTGCGGCTCCTGATTTGACCTGCCCTGGGAGCCCTCGTCGGTCTGGGCGGGCGCGGGCGTGTCCGTGCGCTTGTCGCCCTCGTCCTGGTCAGTGCTCTTCTTGCGTCGGGGCGCCTTGGGCGGGGTGGACGCATCGCCCGCGCTGGATTCACCCGCTGGACGCTTCTCTTCGGAGGAGGCGGAATCGCCCTTATTCCCGGAAGCGGCCGATTTCGACGGCTTTGCGCTACCCTTCGAGCGGCGCGGGGCTGCGGGCTCCTTTTGCGTGTCCTCGGAGGCAGCCGTGGGGGTTTCGGCCTCCTTTTGCGCGCTCTCGGGTGCGCGGGGCTGCTGCGTCCGGGAAGGGGCCTTCTCGGCCCCGGTGCCGGACTCGGAACCCGTGTCCGTGGCTGTTGTTCCGGAGGGTCCGGCATCGGTATCGGCACCACCGGATTTTGCCTTGGAGCCCGAATCGGCTTCGGTGCTGGCTGTTTGGCCACTGCCCTTGCCGGAACCCTTTCTGGCGGGTTTGCCGGCTTTCTGCGGTTCCGGGCTTGAAGGGGCGGCGGACTGGTCGGACTCGTTGCTCGAGTCGTCGCCCTGGGTCCCGCCACTTGCGTTGCCCGTGCTGTCGTCGCTGCTGCCGTTGCGACCACGGCCTCCCCGGCGGCGACCGCCTCGGCGCGAACGGCGCGAACGGGTGCGGCCCTTGGAACCATCGTCGTCGCCGGTGGACGATCCGTCCCCTGAAGGGGCGGGTGTTTCCTTGTCCTTCGCGGCAGGCTCTTCCGGCTCCGCCTTCGGTTTTGTGGCCCTGCTTTCGGTGTCGCGGGTCTTGGTGGCCGCGTCGCTGCCGCCAGCGCCTCCGCCGCGCCGACGCGAGCGACCCTTGCCGCCCTCATCGCCACTGCTGCTGGCGTCCTGCCGGGAATCGCCCTTGCCGTTTGCGGAACCCTTGGCCGTCTCGCGGCTGTCGCCGGCTTCGCTACGCGCGCCGCGACGACGACCGGGCCCGCCTGCACGATTGTTGCCGCCACCACGACCGGTGCGTTGTGCGCCCTTCCCGGCCTTGCCGCCCTTGCGTCCCTCTTCCTGTTGCTCGCCCTCGGCCTCCTGATTGCGGGCTGCGTTGGGGAACAACGACGACCAGATGCGGGTGAAGAAGCCGGGTTGCTGAACCGGTTCACTCGGTGCTTGCGGGGCAGGGGACTCGGCCATCGGGGCCGGTGCCTTGACCTTCACGCCCTGAACCAGCGGTTTCTCTACCTTGCCCCGGCGTTCGCCGTGGGGGTCGGTGTCTTCTTCGACCGTCTCCATCAGCTCGTGCGAGCCGCGACCGCTGACGACCTCTTCGCGCTCGTCGCCACGTACGCGCTGGACCTCGAATTTCGGGGTCAGGTACTGCGGGTTCGGGACGATGCTGATGTCCACCCGGTGACGGGCCTCGATGTCGTTGATCGATGCCCGTTTTTCGTTCAGCAGGAAGGTACCGACATCGACCGGTACCTGGGCCAGGACGAGGCCGGTCCGGTCCTTCATGGCCTCTTCCTCGATCAGGCGCAGGATCGACAGGGCCAGGGACTCGACGCTGCGCACCTGGCCATGCCCCTGGCAGCGGGGGCAGGTGATCTGGCTGGACTCGCCGAGCGACGAGCGCAGACGCTGGCGCGACATCTCGAGCAGCCCGAAGCGGCTGATGCGGCCGACCTGCACGCGCGCCCGGTCGAGTTCCAGCGCCTCGCGCAGGCGGTTCTCCACCTCGCGCTGGTGCTTGTTGGCGTTCATGTCGATGAAATCGATCACGATCAGACCACCGAGGTCTCGCACGCGCAGCTGGCGCGCCACTTCTTCGGCCGCCTCCAGATTGGTGTGGAAGGCGGTCTCCTCGATGTCGCCGCCCTTGGTGGAGCGCGCGGAGTTCACGTCGATGGAGATCAGGGCCTCGGTGTGGTCGATGACCAGGGCGCCACCGGAGGGGAGCTGCACCTCGCGGTCGAAGGCGCTCTCGATCTGGCTCTCGATCTGGTAGCGATTGAACAGCGGGACCGGGTCGTCGTACTTCTTCAGCTTGCGCTGGCTGTTCGGCATCACCAGCCGGACAAAGTCCTCCGCCTGCTGGTAGACGGTTTCATCGTCGATGATGACCTCGCCCACGTCGTTGCGCATGTGATCGCGCAGGGCGCGGATGATCACGTTGCTTTCCTGGTGGATCAGCGCCGGGGCATTGGCCTTTTCCGCTGCCTCGGTGACCGCCGACCACAGGGCCGTCATGTAGTCGAGGTCCCACTGCAGCTCTTCGGTGCTGCGGCCCACGCCGGCGGTGCGGGCGATCACGCCCATGCCCTCGGGCATGTTGAGGCCGGACAGGGCCTCGCGCAGTTCCGCGCGGTCTTCGCCTTCGATGCGCCGCGATACGCCACCGGCCTTGGGATTGTTCGGCATCAGGACCAGGTAGCGCCCGGCCAGGCTGATATAGGTGGTCAGCGCCGCACCCTTGTTGCCGCGCTCTTCCTTTTCCACCTGGACGAGAAGCTGAGTCCCTTCCTTCAGCAGCTCGCGGATGGGCTTGTCGCTGTCGGCCGGTGCGCCAACTGCGGAGGGGGCGATCTCCTTGAACGGGAGAAAGCCGTGGCGCTCGGCGCCGAAATTAACAAACGCGGCTTCGAGGCTTGGCTCGACGCGGGTGATCTTGGCCTTGTAGATGTTGGCCTTCTTGCGCTCGCGCGAAGGCAGTTCGATGTCGAGGTCGTACAGCCGCTGGCCGTCGACCATGGCCACGCGCAGCTCTTCGGGCTGCGTGGCATTGATCAGGATGCGTTTCATGCAATGGACTCGGTCGATCGTCCTGTACGTCGGTCACAAGCCCGGGGCCACGTGGTGCGGAACGAAGGCGGCACGTCGACGTTTCGAGACGCATGCTCGCCATGGCGGCGCGAAGAGGAATCCAACGCGCCAGCCAGGTGTTCACCAATAGCCACGGGACCAGCCGTCCGCGGGATGCGGGGCCGGGGAGACAGGACTGGGTTAGAAGAAATAGTGTCACAGGTTCGCTTTTGGGCGATGGCCGTCTGGTCGCATGTAGTCGCACTGTGCAGGACCAGATCGGCGGGTAATTCGAGGCGCCCGGGCGCAATATCCGCCAGCAGGTACCGTGCGCCAATGTAGGGCATAACCCCCCGATTGGGCAAGTTTTTTCGTCGCGGAAATGCCAGGGTACATGGTTAGGATGGCGCGCCTGAGGTAGGATCGCGCCCGATGAAAGCACGTCCCCGTCAGCCGCAATCTCCCTCTGGGCCTCATACGCTCTCGGTCACCGAGCGCGGGGATGGCCAGCGCCTGGATAACTTCCTCCTGCGCGAACTCAAGGGAGTTCCCAAAAGTCTGATCTACCGCTTGGTGCGCAAGGGGGCGATCCGGGTCGATGGGCGCCGCGCCAAGGTGACCCAGCGGCTGAGCGTCGGCTCGGAGGTGCGTATACCGGACCTGGATCGGCCCGAGGCCGTCGAGCGCGACATCCCCCCGGGGGTTCTGGACCGTCTGCGGCGGTCCATCCTGTTTGAAGACGACCAGGTCCTGGTCCTCGACAAACCCTCTGGGCTCGCGGTGCACGGGGGCAGCGGCCTTGCCTTCGGGATCATCGAGGCGATGCGCCAGTTGCGTCCCGGTTCCGAGTTGGAGCTGGGGCATCGGCTGGATCGCGAGACCAGCGGCTGCCTGCTGTTGGCCAAGACCCGTTCGGGGTTGCAGGACTTTCACGCGGCGTTGCGCGAGGGGCGTGTGGAGAAGCGCTACCTGGCGCTGCTGGTCGGGGCATTTCCCGGCGAGCAGCCCATCGTGTGCGACGAGCCGATTGCCTCCAGTCGGGGCCAGGACGGGAAACGCCGCATGCGCTCGGGGGAGGACGCCGACCTCGAGAGTGCGCGCTCGGCGATCAGCCAGTTCGTCCCGCTGGAACGATACGGGTCCTTCCAACTGGCTGAGGTTCGGATCGGTACCGGACGGACCCACCAGATCCGCGTGCATGGCCAGGCGATCGGCCATCCCGTCGGCGGCGATCATGACTACGGGTTGCCCGATGCGAACCGGGTACTGCGCCGGGCAGGCCTGAAGCGCCTGTTCCTGCACGCCCAGGCCCTGCAGTATGAGGATTCGACCGGCGAGTCGCATGTGTACTCCGCGCCGCTGCCGGACGAGCTGCAGTCGGTCCTCGATGCGCTCGCAAGCCCCGAAGCGTCCGGATGAACACACTGCTGCCACCGGAGGGGGATGCCCTGCGCCTGGTCGTATTCGACTGGGACGGGACGCTGATGGATTCGCCACGCCGGATTGTTCACTGTCTGCAGCGGGCCTGTGCGGCACTGGGGCGCGAGGCGCCCGCGGAAAGCGAGCTGCGCGATATTATTGGCCTGGGCGTGGAGGCTGCGGTGGAGAGACTGTTTCCGGGCGCCGACGCTGCGTTCGTGCGGGCGTTCGCCACCACCTATCGCCAGTGCTATCTGGGCGCCACCGATGCGCCGGAGACGCCCCTGTTCGCGCATGTCGAGCCCTTGCTCGACTGGCTTGACGAACGCGGCGTGCTGCTGGGCGTGGCGACCGGCAAGTCGCGGGCGGGCCTGGACCAGGCCCTGGAAGCCGCCGGCCTCATGGGGCGTTTTGTCGCGACGGCCTGCGGGGACGAGCATCCGTCGAAACCCAGCCCTGTGATGCTGGAGCATGTGATGGCGCGCTGCGGCGTGGAACGTTCCCGGGCGCGGATGGTCGGTGATAGCGTTTATGATCTGCAGATGGCTCGCGCCGCCGGCGTCCCGTCGCTGGCCGTGACACATGGGGTCCACGATCACCGCCGGCTGAGCGACGAGCGCCCGCTGGCCGTGGCCCGCGACCTGAAGGAACTGCTGGATCTCCTGCGGCAGTCGGAGCCGCTTCCCGAGGACTGAGGACAAGCGATGGGTTGGTCGAACGAGAACAAGCCGGGCTGGGAGCGCGAGACGCTGGAGCGCCTGGTCCAGGCCCAGGTGGTGGAACAGCGGCGTGCCCGGCGCTGGGGCATCTTCTTCAAGCTGCTGCTGTTCATCTATCTGTTCGCCCTGCTGGTCCTGGTGCGGGGCGGCGATATGGGCTTGACCGCCTGGTTCGAGGACGACCGCGAGCCGGAGGAGCACGTGGCAGTCGTCGAGATCGACGGGCTGATTGCGTCGAGTGCCAGGGCCAACGCCGAAGAGCTCAACAAGACACTAAAACGGGCGTTCGAAGCGGATGGCACTCGGGCCGTGATGCTGCGCATCAACAGCGGGGGCGGGAGTCCGGTACAGGCCGCCGCGATCCATGACGAGATCCTGCGGCTGAAGGACGAGCACGAGGACATCCCGGTCTATGCGGTCGTCACCGATATCGGGGCCTCGGCAGCCTACTACATCGCCGTTGCGGCCGACGAGATCTACGCCAGCCAGGCCAGCATGGTCGGCTCGATCGGGGTGCGCCTGGACAGCTTTGGCGTGGTGGATTTGCTGGAGAACATTGGGGTCGAACGGCGGCTGTTCACCTCAGGGGAGAACAAGGCCCTGCTGGATCCGTTTCTGCCGCTCGACGAGGGTCATGTGAGCCATATCCATGATCTGATGGACGGCCTGCACCAGCAGTTCGTCGATGTGGTCCGCCAGGGACGGGGGGATCGTCTGGCCGAAAACGAGGAGCTGTTCGACGGCCTGATCTGGACTGGGCAACGCGCGGTGGATCTGGGCCTGATCGATGGTCTGGGGACGGATCAGTCGGTCGCGCGCGATGTGATCGGGATCGAGAAGATGGTCACGTTCAAGCCGCGCCGTGGTGCACTGCAACTGCTGTTCGAGGACCTGGGCGTGTCGGCCCTGCAAAGCTGGCTGGCGATGGAGACCAAGCCCAACTGGCGCTGAACGGGAAAGCCGGCGGGGTACTGCCTGTTCCCGTCCTCGCTAGCTGTCCAGCCGCGTCACGCGGGCGATGATCCCGACCACCGGGTGGTCGAGGTAGAACAGCTGGCTGCCGGAGTTCATGCGCTGGTGGCCGCGCACGGTCACCCCGAGCGGCTCGGAGCCGTCGCGGTCGATGTGATAGACGAGGTCGGTCTCCAGGTGGAGGAAACGCCCGACCCATACCCGTAGCCGGCCCTCCAGTTCGTAGCGGTCCTCGTCCGCCACAATCGGCTGGGCCGCGGTGGCCGAGTCGCCGAACACGGCCTGACGTGCCCCGAGGCGGCGGCCCTGCTGCACCTTCAGCCAGGGCGTGGCGGTATGGTCGCGCCCCAGCTGATCCCAGGCCAGACGTGCTATCACCCGCCCGGCGCCGGAGTCCTCGACCCGGCTTGCGGCCCGCTGCAACTCGAACCCGCGCCGGGAATCCTGGTAGATGCGGCCCCCCAGCTCCGATCCCGCCAGGTTGGGTTCGCGTACGGACGCGATCTCCTGCTGCAGGCGGCGGCTTTCCGCGGTCGTGTGCTCGAAGATGACCAGCTCGATGCGGTAGCGGCGGCCGACCTGGGCGGTGGCCGTCGTTCCCAGTCCAAAAAGCGGCAGGAAGGCGAGGCCGCTGACGAGCCTGCGGCGGTTCGGGTCGGGGCGATCGGCTTTGGCGTGCATTCAGGCGGCCTGCTGTTTCGGGCTGATGGTGTGAATCAGACGCTGGACGGCCTGCGAGCGGGCCTCCAGGGTCTCCATATCGGCATAAAAGCGGAAAGCCTTCTGGCCGTCCAGTTTGTAGGCATTCGGATCGGATTGCACCAGTTCGATCAGGGCGGCGATATCGATTTCGGGATTCGGTCCAAATACGAAGCGGCCGCCGGCCGGGCCCAGCTCCAGCTTGCGGATCCCCAGCGGCGTCAGTTTGAGCCGCAGGCGGGCGGCCTCGAACAGGGCCTTCGCCGGATCGGGCAGCAGGCCGAAGCGATCCACCAGTTCCACCTCCAGCTCGCGCAGTGCATCGCTGTTCTCGGCGCTGCTGACGCGCTTGTAGAGGATCAGGCGTGTGTGCACATCCGGCACGTAGGCATCCGGGAGCAGGGCGGGCAGCCCCAGCTCGACTTCCGTTCCGGGGCTCTCCGGGGTCTCCAGTTCGGGCATCTTGCCGGAGCGCAGGGCGTTGACCGCGCGGTTGAGCAGGTCGTTGTACATCGAGAAGCCGACTTCCTGGATCTGGCCGCTTTGCTCGTCGCCCAGCAACTCGCCAGCGCCCCGGATCTCGAGGTCGTGGCTGGCGAGCGTGAAGCCCACGCCGAGATCCTCCAGCGAGGCGATCGCCTCCAGACGCTTGCGCGCGTCGGCCGACATGGCCTTCTCCGGCGGCGTGATCAGGTAGGCGTAGGCCCGGTGGTGGGAGCGCCCGACGCGGCCGCGCAGCTGGTGCATCTGGGCGAGGCCCAGCTTGTCCGCGCGATTCATCACGATCGTGTTCGCGGTGGGTACATCGATGCCGGTCTCGATGATGGTGGAGCAGACCAGGATGTTGTAGCGCCGGTGGTAGAAGTCGAGCATCACCTGTTCGAGTTCGCGTTCGCGCATCTGGCCGTGGGCGATGCCGATGCGGGCGCCCGGCAGCAGCGCACGAATCTGCTCCGCCATGCGTTCGATGGTGTTGACCTCGTTGTGCACGAAGTACACCTGGCCGCCGCGGCGGATCTCGCGCAGGCAGGCCTCCTGGATGATCGCGTCGTTCCACTCGTTGACGAAGGTCTTGATCGCCAGGCGTTCGCGCGGCGGGGTCGTGATCACCGAGAGGTCGCGCAGCCCGGACAGGGCCATGTTCAGCGTGCGCGGGATCGGCGTCGCGGTCATGGTCAGCATGTCGACCTCGGCGCGCAGTCTCTTCAGCGCCTCCTTGTGACGCACGCCAAAGCGCTGTTCCTCGTCCACGATCACGAGCCCGAGGTTGGAGAAGTCCAGGTTCGACTGCAGGAGCTTGTGCGTGCCGATCACGATATCGACCTTGCCTTCCTTCAGCCCCTCGAGCACGGCGGCCTGCTGCTTGGTGCTGCGAAAACGCGACAGGGACTCGATACGCACCGGCCAGTCGGCGAAGCGGTCGCTGAAGTTCTGGTGGTGCTGCTGTGCGAGCAGGGTGGTGGGTACCAGCACGGCCACCTGGCGATTGTTCTGCACGGCGACGAATGCGGCGCGCATGGCGACTTCGGTCTTGCCGAAGCCGACGTCGCCGCAGATCACGCGGTCCATGGGGCGGGTGTCGGCCATGTCGGTCAGTACCGCGTCGATCGCCTGGAGCTGGTCGGCGGTTTCCTCGAACGGGAAGGCCGCCGCAAAGGCGTGATACTCGGGGGTCTCGGTGGCGAAGGCCGTGCCCTGCTTGGCGGCGCGCCGGGCATGGACCTCCAGCAGCTCGGCGGCGACGTCGCGCGCCTTCTCGGCGGCCTTGCGGCGGGCGCGGTTCCACTGCTCGCTGCCCAGGCGGTGGAGCGGGGCGTGTTCCGCGTCGGCGCCGGTATAGCGGCTGATCAGGTGCAGCGAGGAGACCGGGACATAGAGCTTGGCGCCATCGGCATACTCCAGCGTCAGGAACTCCGACGGCTGGCCGTTGAAATCCAGCGTCTGCAGGCCCAGGTAGCGACCCACGCCCTGTTCCTCGTGGACGACCGGGGCCCCGATCGTCAGGTCGCTGAGGTTCTGGATGACGGCATCGGCATCGCGAGTGGGACGGTTGCGCCGGCGGGATTGCCGCGCGCGTTCGCCGAGGATGGCGGACTCCGGCACGAGCACGATCCCGTCGGGCAGCCGGAATCCCTCGCTCAGCGCACCGACGGTCACGCTCAGGCCGGGCTCGCCTCTCAGGAAGTCCTCCCAGACTTCGACCGCGTGGTGCGGAATATCCTGCTCGCGCAGCAGTGTGAGCAGGGCCTCGCGCCGGCCGGCGGACTCGGCGGTGAGCAGGACCCGTTCCTGTTCCCCGACAAAGCGCTTCAGGCGTTGGGCGGGGGCATCCTTGCCGTGTTCCATTCCCAGCTCGGGGAGGGGATCGCAGGTAAAGGGCACGGTCCTGCCTCGGTCCGCCGGCAGCGGCTGCGGCGGCTCGCCGCCCAGGGCAATGCCGGCGCGGGCCCGCAGGGCCTCGTTCAGGGCCGACTCGTCGAGATAGAGGCGCTCCGGCGGCAGCAGGGGGCGTTCCACCTGGTGGCCCAGCTGCTCGAAGCGGTCGGCGATCTCGCGCGCATACTCCTGCGCGGCGCCGGCGATATTGCCGACCTGTACCACCCGCGCCTGGGGGGCGTAGTCGAACACGCTGTCCATGCCCTCGAAGAACAGGGGCATGTAGGCCTCGATGCCCGGGGGCACCAGACCCTCGCTGATGTCCCGGTAGATCGGGTGGCGGCTGGGGTCGCCGCTGAACTGCTCGCGGTAGCGGGTGCGGAACGCGCGGATGGAGTCCTCGTTCAGCGGGAACTCGTGGCTGGGGAGGATCTCGACGCTTTCGACCTTTTCCGTGGAGCGCTGGGTCTCCGGATCGAAATGGCGCAGCGAATCGATCTCGTCGTCGAGAAACTCGATGCGCACCGGCTCCTCGGCGCCCATCGGGAACAGATCCAGGATCTCCCCGCGTGCCGCAAACTCGCCGTGGCTGATGACCTGGTTGACCGCGCTGTAGCCGGCCTCCGTCAGCCGTTCCCGCAACTGCATGCGGTCCAGGCGCTGGGCATTGCGCAGGGAGAGGCCCTGGGTGGTCAGCCAGTCGCGCGGGGGCAGGCGCTGCATCAGCGTGGAGACCGGGATCAGGATGATCCCGCGCTCCAGCGAGGGGAGGTGATACAGCGTGCGCAGCCGCTCGGAGATGATGTCCTCGTGCGGCGAGAAGACATCGAACGGCAGGGTCTCCCAGTCGGGCAGACGCATGACCGGCAGGTCGAGCCCGGCACCAAAGAAGTCCCACTCCTCCTGCCAGCGGTCCGCGGCCTCGTTCGACTCGACGACGACCAGCAGCGGCCATTCGGCCGATGCGGCGGCGCGGGCGAGTGCCAGGGGAGCGACCGAGGCATTGAGCCCCGACCAGATCTCGAAGCCGTCGCCGGGAAAGCGACCGGGTTGTAGCGGGTTGCGCGGCTGTTCGGACATGCAGTGTCGGCGATCCGGGAAAACGGCCCGGCATTATACGGATTCGATCCCGGTCGCGGCGGGAACCCCGTCGGGGAGATGCTGAATTGGTCAGTCCGCGCGGTCGATGTAGCGCTTGAGAATCGGGCTGTAGGCGTCGATGCGACGGTCGCGCAGGAAGGGCCACATGCGGCGAACCGCCTCGGTGCGGCCCAGGTCCAGGGTGGCGCGGAGGATCTCGGGCTGATCCTCGCCCGCCTGCGCCAGGAACTCGCCCTGCGGGCCCGCGACGAAGCTGGTGCCCCAGAACCGCGCCCCGGGGCTGCTTTCAGACGGATCGGCTTCGTGCCCGGTGCGATTGCAGGCGAGGACCGGCAGGTTGTTCGCGACCGCATGGCCACGCTGGACGGTGATCCAGGCCTCGCGCTGGCGCGTCTGCTCTCCCGCCTCGTCGCGCGGGTCCCAGCCTATGGCGGTCGGGTAGATCAGGCACTGGGCCCCGGACAGGGCCATGATACGCGCGGCCTCCGGATACCACTGGTCCCAGCAGACCAGCACGCCCAGCCGCCCTACCGAGGTGTCGATCGGGACGAAGCCGGTGTCACCGGGGGTGAAGTAGTACTTCTCGTAATAGCCGGGGTCGTCCGGGATATGCATCTTGCGGTACAGACCCGCCGGGCGGCCATCGGCCTCGAAGACGATTGCGGTGTTGTGGTAGACGCCGGCCGCCCGGCGCTCGAACAGCGAGGTCACGAGCACCACGGCGTTGTCACGGGCGATCTGTCCCAGGCGTTTGGTGGATGGGCCGGGGATGGCCTCGGCCCGGTCGAACACGCTCGGGTCCTCGGTCTGGCAGAAGTAGGGGCCGGTGTGCAGCTCGGCCAGCACGACCAGGCGGGCACCCCCTGCCGCGGCTTCGGCCACGGCCTGGGCGGTCGCGCCCAGGTTGGCCTCGGCGCTGCCGGCATCGCGGTGCTGGATCAGGGCCACGGGCAGGGTATCGGTCGTCATAGCGGATCAGTCTTCCGGGATGCCAAGGGCACCCCTGGGATATTGCATGGTCAGGCAATGGAGGCTGCCACCTTGCCGGATGAAGGCCCGGCAGTCGATTTCCACGATCTCACGTCCCGGAAAGGCCTCGGTGAGACGATCGAGCGCGATGGCGTCGGCGGGATCGTCATAGGCCGGCATCAGGACCGCATCGTTGATGATCAGGAAGTTGGCGTAGGTTGCTGGCAGGCGCTGGCCGTCGGGACCGTAGTGCGGGCGAGGCCAGGGGAGAGGGATCAGCCGGTAGGGCTCGCCGGAGGCCTGGCGCAACGAACGCAGCTCCTCCTCCATGGCCGCCAGTTCGCCGTGATGCGGATCGTCGGGGTCGTCGCACTGGACATAGGCGATGGTGTCCGGGCTGCAGAAGCGGGCGAGGGTGTCGATATGGCTGTCGGTGTCGTCCCCTTCGAGGTGGCCATGCTCCAGCCACAGGATCCGTTGTGCTCCCAGGTGGTCATGCAGGCGGCGTTCGATCGCGGCCTTGTCCAGATCCGGGTTGCGTGTGGGCTGCAGCAGGCATTGAGTGGTCGTCAGCAGGGTGCCGTCGCCGTCGGACTCGATGCTGCCACCCTCCAGGACCATTGCGATAGGCTCCGGGACGTTTGGGCCGTAGACGCCCTGCTGGGCCAGTGTGGCGGTGATCGCGTTGTCGCGTGCGGCCGGAAACTTGTTGCCCCAGCCGTTGAACGCAAAGTCCAGCAGGCGAGGCCGAGGGCCTTCCACTACGGTGATCGGGCCATGGTCCCGGGCCCAGGTGTCGTCGGAGTCGGCCAGCGCGAACCACAGGCGGTCGTTACGGATGGCGGCCTCCACCAGGAAGCCGGAGATCTCTTCGATGTGCTCCGGGTCGCGCGCGACGATGACCACCGGCTCGAAGCGGCTGATCGCGGCCGCGAGCGTGGCAAAGACAGGATGGACCTGATCCAGTATCGGGGCCCAGTCGGTACCGTCATGCGGCCAGGTGAGCTGAACACCGGCCTGGGGTTCCCACTCTGCTGGTAGACGCCGGGTATTGGAGGGGGATGCGCCATCCGTCACGGCCGACGCGGGGTCTGTTCGCCGTGCACGATGCTGTGCAGTACGTATTCGCCCTCGAACACCACGGAAAAGTCGTCGTAGTCCCAGCGCGTGATCGGGGGATCACCGACCGTCGGGTGGCGCTGGGCGGGTTCGCCGTGCTGCCCGCGGACGCTGGACTGGCTTTGTCCGCGCTCGGGAAGCCCGTCGCGGGTCTGCACCTGGAAGTCTCCGTCTGTGCCCCGCAGGATCTCGGCATGCGCCTCGCTTGGGACGAAGGTGGCGAGTGCCGTGGTCGCGAGCAGCATGGCCACGGCGGATGCGGCGGTCAGGCTGCGCGGACAGGTGAGCATTGGCTTTGCATGATTCCCTTGCATGAGACGAATCTCCGGTGGCTCGCGGTCGTTAACGTACATGGTAGCGACATCCTCGCGCACGTGCCTCCCGTGAGCGATCGCCGGGGCATTGGGGATAGGCGCGCACGCGTAACTCTGGCATGATTTCCCGATGTTCCGCCCGCTCCCGCTCGCCATCGGTCTGCGCTATACGCGCGCCAAGCGGCGTAATCACTTCATCTCCTTTATCTCGGTCGTCTCGATCCTGGGGCTGGTGCTGGGCGTGATGGCGCTGATCACCGTGCTCTCGGTGATGAATGGCTTCGAACGCGAACTGCGCGATCGCATCCTGGGAATGGCCTCGCACGCGACCATCCAGGATGTGAACGGCGGTCTGCGCAATTGGGAATCACTGAAGGACCAGGTCGAGACGATCGACGACCGGGTACTGGCGGCCGCGCCGTACGTCCAGGGTGAGGCCATGCTCAGTGCGACCGGGAACATCTCCGGCGCGCTGATTCGCGGGGTGGAGCCGGAATCCGAGGAGCGCGTGGCGCGGATCGGCGAACACATGACCCAGGGCCGTCTCGGGCAACTGGAGGCGGGGGCCTATCGTATCGTGCTGGGCCGTGAACTGGCGACGGAGCTGCGCGTGCGCGTGGGCGACTCTCTGATCCTGATGGCGCCACAGGCCTCGGTTTCTCCGGCCGGGGTGATGCCGCGGATGCGCCGCTTCGAGGTGGCCGGCATCTTCGAGGTGGGGATGTACGAATACGACCGCGGGACGGCGTTCATTCACCTCGAGGATGCCCAGGCCGTATTCCAGACCGGCGAGAACGTCACCGGATTGCGCCTGCGTCTGACGGACATGATGCGGGCCGGCGTGATCTCGCGCGAGGTGGCCAGCGAGCTGGACGGGCTGTTCCGGGTGTCCGACTGGACACGCCAGCATGCGAATCTGTTCCGCGCGATCCAGATCGAGAAGATGGTGATGTTCATCATCCTGTCCCTGATCGTCGCCGTGGCCGCCTTCAACATCGTTTCCACCCTGATCATGCTGGTGACCGACAAGCAGGGGGATATCGCGATTCTGCGAACCCTTGGATTATCCCCCTCGGGGGTGATGGCGGTGTTCGTGGTCCAGGGGGTGGTGATCGGCGCGATCGGTATCCTGCTCGGCTCGATCGCCGGCGTCGCGCTGGCGCTCAATATCGACGTCGTGGTGCCGTTCATTGAACGCGCGATGGGCATCGAATTCCTGGCAGCGGATGTCTATTATATCAGTGACTTGCCTTCGGAACTGAAAGCTTCGGATGTCTTCCGGGTCGGGGGGCTGGCCTTCCTGCTGACCGTCGTGGCCACGCTGTTCCCGGCCTGGCGCGCCGCCCGTACGCAACCGGCGGAGGCCCTGCGCCATGACTGAAGCCACCATGCCAGTACTGGAGGCCGAGGGGGTCGAGCGGCGCTTTCGTGACGGCAAGCTCGACGTGGCCGTGCTGCAGGGGGTCGATTTCCGGCTGGAGCCGGGCGACCAGACGGCGATTATCGGCGCCTCCGGCTCCGGCAAGAGTACGCTGCTGCATCTTCTTGGAGGGCTCGATCAGCCCACGGCGGGCAAGGTCCGTCTACTGGGCCAGGAGTGGTCCCGCATGAGCGAGGCGCGTCGGGGGCGCATGCGCAACCAGCATCTGGGATTCGTCTACCAGTTCCATCACCTGCTGCCCGAACTGACGGCCGTCGAGAACGTGGCACTGCCGCTGCTGATCCGAGGAGCCTCCAGCCGCCGGGCACGGCAGGAGGCGGAGCACTGGCTCGGCCAGGTGGACCTTGGGCACCGCGGTGCGCACAAGCCGGCGGAACTGTCGGGTGGCGAGCGCCAGCGCGTGGCGATCGCGCGTGCGCTGGTCACACGGCCGTCCGCCATCCTGGCCGACGAGCCGACCGGAAACCTGGATCAGGAGCGTGCCCAGCATGTGTTTGCGCTGCTGCGCGAGATGAACCGTTCTACCGGCACGGCCCTGGCGCTGGTGACCCATGACATCACCCTGGCGCGCGAGCTCGATCGGTCGGTACAGCTGGTCAAGGGGCATCTGGAACACGAGCACTTCCACGGCCAGCTCGCTGGCGAGTGACCCGCCCGCTCGGGAACACCGAGCAGCGGCATCCCAACCTTCCAGTCGGCGTTTGTGGCGCGCCGGCTACCAGCCCGAATCGTCGTTTTCCGCCTTGTCCTTCTGGCGCTCCTGTCGCAATCGTCGCAATGCGCGCCGGGTGCGCAGGCGCTGCACGACGTTGACCCGCCACAGCACGCGCACCAGCAGATAGCCGGACAGACTGGCCAGGGTCGCGAACAGCAGGCTGCCGAGCAGCAGCGGCTGCCAGATGGTCAGCAGCTCGGTACTGAACCATTCCCAGCTCCAGTCGAGATGGACATCGCGGGGCGGTTCCCCCAGCAGCTTGCGGCCCACCGTATAGGCCATATACAACATGGGGGGCATGGTGATCGGGTTGGAGATCCAGACCAGGATCACCGAGATGGGCAGGTTGACGCGCACAATCAGCGCGACGATCGCGGCGACCAGCATCTGCATAGGGATGGGCAGAAAGGTCACGAACAGCCCGACGGCAAACGCACCAGCCACGGAGCGGCGGTTCAGATGCCACAGATCCGGAGACCGCAGGCGCGGCCCCAGCGGCGAGAGCGCGCGATGGCCGCGCACGCCCTCCATGCCGGGGAACAGCCTTCTGATGATGTGCTTCGCCATGTCTATGGGTGCCTGTGGGACTCTCGCGGGCCCAAGCCTGGGCGTGCATCCTACCTGCTAGGACTGACCCCTGGGGAGAGGATTCCTGCGCTTCGCGGATGGTACCGCGTGCGATGATGGCCGCGGTGCTGGGTTTGATGGCGGGGATATGGGGACTCCATCAGGTCCCTGTGCCGCCCGCCGTTCTCGCGGGCCCATTCACAGTACTCGTTCCCGTCGTTGCGGCGATGGTCGCACTGGCCTGGTTCTGGACGGCGCGATGGGCGCCCTCGTTCGCCTGGCTGCCGGCGGCCTCGCTGGGTCTGCTCGCGGGGGCGTGGCTGGCGCCCCCGCATGCCGCGGCCTGGTCGGACAAGGTCCTCGGCCCCGAGTGGTCGGGCGTAGAAGTCTCGGTGCGGGCGCAGGTGATCGGTTTGCCGGAGCACGACGAGCGACGCAGTCGGTTCCGTGTGCGGGTGTCGGAAACCGTGCAGGGCGCCCCCGGACTGGACCTGGAAGGACGCAGACTCCAGGTGAGTGCCTTCCCGGCGCGACCGGCAATCCGGGTGGGGGATCACCTGCGGCTGGACTTGCGGTTGCGTGGTGTGGAAGGCCCCCGCAACCCGGGGGCATTCGATGCGGCCGCCTGGTTCTATCGCGAGGGGTTGCACGGAAGCGCCGTCGCCCGCTTGGTGACGCCAATGAAAGCCGCAGAATGCCGAGCGAGTGCCCGCGTGGTCATGCACAGTCTTCGGGCCCGGATGCAGGATCGACTGGAACACGCTGCCCCGGATCTACGCCACCCGGGCCTCGTGCAGGCCCTGGTCATCGGCAATCGCCAAGCCATGACCGAAAGCGAGTGGCAGGCGTTCCTCCGCACTGGAACCAATCACTTGATGGCAATCTCGGGGTTGCACGTGGCCCTGGTGGCCGGGTTTGCCGGAGGCATTGCGGGATGGCTGTGGTCCGTGGTCGCGCCGCTGCGACGGATTCGGCGCTGGCTGTTCGTGTGTGTGGTCGGGCTCGTGGCCGCCACGGGTTACGCTGTGCTCGCCGGTTTCAGCATCCCGACGCAGAGGGCCTTGCTGATGCTGGTCGCATTCACGCTCGCACTGCTGTCCCGCCGGGAGGGCGTCGCCTGGCGGGCACTGGCCCTGGCCGCCGCCTTGGTGCTGATCGTGCATCCGCCAAGCGTGCTGGCGCCGGGATTCTGGTTCTCGTTCGGCGCGGTCGCCGTGATCCTGTTGTTGTTGCAGGGGCGGATTGGAGCGACCGGATGGCGCGAGGGCATGCGTATCCAGGTCGTCCTGGCGCTGGCCATGCTGCCGCTCAGCCTGGCCTGGTTCCAGCTGGGGTCCTGGGTCGCACCCGTGGCGAACCTGGTCGCGGTGCCCACGGTGACGCTGCTGATCCTCCCATTACTGCTGATTGGGGCCTTGCTCGCCTGGTGGTGGCCGGCCGCCGGCGGGCTGCCGCTTGGGGTGGCGGATGGCTTGCTGGCACTGCTGGTGATGACGCTCGAGGCCCTGGCCGGGATCCCCGTTCTGGTGGATCAGCGCCATGTGCCAGTCGCCGCGGCCTTGCTGGGGGCGGTGTCCGTGCTCCTGGCGCTGCAACCGCTGGCACGGCGAATGACGCCCTGGATCGCGATGGCCGCGATTGCGCTGGCGGCACCCTTGCGACCGGATCTGGCAGCCGGGCAGTGGCGCGTCCAGGCCCTGGACGTGGGAGCGGGGCAGGCCACCATCGTGCAGACCCGGCGCCACACCTTGTTGATCGATGCAGGTCCGGCACGGGAAGGCGGGTTCAGCGCGGGCGACCGGATCGTGGTGCCGGCTCTGCGCACGAGTGGAATCCAGTCGCTGGATGCCCTGATGGTGACACACGAGCACAGTGGCCACGCGGGGGGCGTGGCGGCGGTGCGCGAACAAATGCCCGTGGGGCGTGTGCTGCGCCGCAACTCTGCGAACCCCCGCTCCGACGGGGTGTGCGAACAAGGGCAGCAGTGGACCTGGGACGGCGTGCGTTTCGAAGTGCTTCATCCGCCGCCCGGCTGGAATAGCGAGGCTTCCGCGTCCTGCGTGCTCAAGGTGGAGGGCAAAGATGCCACCCTGTTGATGATGGGCGGGCTGGATAGCCTTGGCGAGGCGGTGATGCGCCGAGAGAACGCGGGGTTTTCAGTCGACTTGCTGGTGGCGCCGAGGACCTCCAGTCCGCGCGCCTTGCACGACGATTGGCTGGCACGTTTCCCGCCCAGTCAGGTCTGGGCTGCGACCACCGCAGACGGGGCGGGACTGCCCGACGAGGCACGGGAACGGCTCGAAAAGCGGGGCATACCGCTTTACGAGACCGGGCAGAGCGGGGCACTGGTCACGACCAGCGCGCAACTCGATCAAATTCCGGCCACGGGGCGATCGCGTACTCGGTTCTGGCATTTATCGGCGTCCGATAACCGGGATGGCCTCGGTCCTCCATCGGTGCCCTGATAGAATGGGTCCATGACACAGTACAGCTCGGACACGATCCGCCCGATTCGGTTTGAAGACGGCAACCTCTATCTGCTGGACCAGCGCCTGCTGCCGGACGAGACCGTGCGCCAGTGCTATACCGATGCTGGCGAGGTCGCCGCGGCAATCCGCGACATGGTCGTGCGCGGCGCACCCGCGATCGGGATCACGGCCGCGTTCGGGGTCGTGCTGGCGTGCCGGAAGGCTCGCGGGCAGGCCGGCTGGCGCGAACGGGTGGCCGCGGACATGGAGCGCCTGCGCGCCGCGCGGCCTACGGCGGTGAATCTCTTCTGGGCCCTGGACCGCATGGCGCGGGAGGTCGATGCCGCGACGGATCTGGAGGCCGCGATTGAGGCGACCACGGCCGCGGCCCGGCAGATGCTGGACGAGGACATCGCGGGCAATCGCCGCATGGGCTGCCACGGAGCCGGTCTGATCGAGCCGGGACGGGCCGTGCTGACCCACTGCAATACGGGTTCGCTGGCCACCGGGGGCTATGGTACCGCGCTGGGCGTGATCCGCGCGGCCTGGGACGACGGGCGGATTACCGAGGTCTTTGCCGACGAGACCCGCCCGTGGCTCCAGGGCAGTCGCCTGACCGCCTGGGAACTCGTGCATGACGGTATCCCGGTACAGCTGCTGTGCGAAGGGGCGGCCGCCAGCCTGCTGCGTTCCGGTCGCGTGGGCTGGGTGATTGTGGGATCCGACCGCATTGCGGCCAATGGCGATGTGGCGAACAAGGTCGGGACCTATGGACTGGCCCTGCTGGCGCGTGCCCACGGGGTCCGATTCATGGTCGCGGCGCCATTGTCGACCATCGACTTCGACATGCCCGACGGCGACGGCATCCCGATCGAACAGCGGGCCGAAGACGAGGTGCTGGCACTCGCCGGGACCCGCGTGGCTGCTGCCGGTGCACGCGCCTACAACCCGGCGTTCGACGTGACGCCGGCGCACCTGATCGATGCGATCGTGACGGAGCATGGCGTAGTCGAGGCGCCCGACCATGACAAATTGGCAGAGCTGCGGCAGCGAGCGGCGGCGGCTCAGGACGCCGTTCTCGAAGACTGACAAGGCAACATTAGCCCGTTTCACGCGCAGCCCTCGGCTGAGAGCCACAGAGGAGCGATTTCAGGGCCATTCGCTAGGCCCCAGTGGTTACCCCTGTGGTATGATCGCGAGCTTGTTCAGACGGACGGCGTAACCCTCGATGGCTGAATTTGCCAAGGAAATCTTCCCGGTCAATCTCGAAGACGAGATGCAGCAGTCCTACCTCGATTACGCGATGAGCGTAATCGTGGGCCGGGCCCTCCCCGATGTCCGTGACGGCCTCAAGCCGGTCCATCGCCGCGTGCTCTACGCGATGCGCGAGCTGGGCAACGATTACAACAAGCCGTACAAGAAGTCGGCGCGCGTGGTCGGTGACGTGATCGGTAAGTACCACCCGCATGGCGATTCCGCCGTCTACGACGCCATCGTGCGCATGGCGCAGCCGTTCTCGATGCGCTACATGCTGGCCGACGGCCAGGGCAACTTCGGCTCCATTGACGGCGACTCCCCGGCGGCCATGCGTTACACCGAGGTGCGCATGGCGCGCATCGCGGCCGAACTGCTGGCCGACATCGACAAGGAAACGGTCGATTTCATCGACAACTACGACGGCTCCGAACAGGAGCCGGCGGTCCTCCCGAGCAAGTTTCCCAACCTGCTGGTCAACGGCTCCGCCGGGATCGCGGTGGGGATGGCGACCAACATCCCGCCGCATAATCTGCGCGAGGTGATCAACGCCTGTGTGGCGCTGATCGATGACCCCGAGATCTCCATCGAAGGCCTGATGGAGCACGTGCCGGGCCCCGATTTCCCGACGGCCGGGATCATCAACGGCGTGGAAGGCGTGCGCGAGGCCTATCGCACTGGTCGTGGCCGGGTGCTGATCCGGGCGCGCTCGCATGTCGAGCCGCTGGAGGGCGGACAGCGCGAGGCGATCGTCGTCACCGAACTCCCGTACCAGGTGAACAAGGCCCGCCTGACCGAGAAGATCGCCGAGCTGGTCAAGGAAAAGCGCATCGACGGCATCTCGGAGCTGCGCGACGAGTCGGACAAGGACGGCATGCGTCTGGTCATCGAGCTCAAGCGCGGCGAGATGGCCGAGGTGGTATTGAACCACCTGTACATGCATACGCAGATGCAGAATGTCTTCGGCATCAACATCGTCGCGCTGGTCGACGGCCAGCCCAAGGTGCTGGATCTGCGTCAGGTGCTGGAGGCCTTCCTGCGGCATCGCCGCGAGGTGGTCACCCGCCGCACCATCTTTGACCTGCGCAAGGCGCGCGAGCGGGCCCATATCCTGGAAGGCCTGGCGATCGCACTGGCGAACATTGACCCGGTCATCGAGCTGATCCGGGCCGCCTCCAATCCGGCCGAGGCCAAGGCGGGGTTGCTGGCGCGCAGCTGGCCGCTGGGTGTGGTCAGCGACATGCTGGACCGGGCCGGCGCCAGCGCGTCGCGGCCGGAAGACCTGGCGCCGGAATACGGCGTGGGCGACGACGGCTATCGCCTGTCCGAGGCTCAGGCCCAGGCGATCCTGGACCTGCGTCTGCACCGCCTGACCGGGCTGGAGCAGGACAAGATCCTCGACGAATACCGCGAGCTGCTGGACCTGATCGACGACCTGCTCGATATCCTCGGCTCCGGCGAGCGGCTGCAGCAGGAGATTCGCAACGAGCTGCTGGCCGTGGCCGAACAGTTCGGAGACGAACGCCGCAGCGAGATCCGTGAACGCCAGGCGAACCTGACGCTGGAAGACCTGATTGGCGAGGAGGACGTCGTGGTGACGCTCTCCCATGCCGGCTACGTGAAGTACCAGCCGGTGGCCGATTACCGCGCGCAGCGCCGTGGTGGGCGGGGCAAGGCGGCCGCGAGCTTCAAGGAAGAGGATTTCGTCGACCGGCTGCTGGTCGCGAACACCCATGACACGGTGCTGTGCTTCTCCAGCCGCGGCCGCGTGTACTGGCTGAAGGTCTACGAGCTGCCACAGGGCTCGCGCGCCTCGCGCGGCAAGCCGATCGTCAACCTGCTGCCGCTGGAATCGGACGAACGCATCAATGCGATCCTGCCGGTGCGCGAGTACGACCCGGATCATTACGTGTTCAT
This sequence comes from Thioalkalivibrio thiocyanoxidans ARh2, assembly GCF_000385215.1. Taxonomy (GTDB): domain Bacteria; phylum Pseudomonadota; class Gammaproteobacteria; order Ectothiorhodospirales; family Ectothiorhodospiraceae; genus Thioalkalivibrio; species Thioalkalivibrio thiocyanoxidans. The sequence continues at coordinate 4,310 of NZ_ARQK01000030.1, read as the reverse complement.
GGTCACGGCGCGCGGCACGGTCAAGAAGACGCCGCTGACGGACTTCTCGCGCCGGCGCTCCACCGGGATTATCGCGGTGGACCTGCGTGACGACGACTACCTGGTGGACGTCTCGCTGACCGACGGCCAGATGGACGTGATGCTGATCACCACGGCGGGCAAGGCGGTCCGCTTCTCGGAGGACGACGTGCGGCCGATGGGGCGTACCGCCTGCGGTGTACGCGGCGTGCGCATGGAGTCGGATCATCGCGTGATAGCGCTGCTGAACGTCGCCGAGGGGGCGGCCTTGCTGGCCACCGAGAACGGCTACGGCAAACGTACCCGCTTTGACGAATTCCCGGTCCACCGTCGCGGCGGACAGGGCGTGATCGCGATCCAGACCGAAGGGCGCAACGGGCCGCTGGTCGGCGCCGCGCGGGTGCTGGAAGACGACGAGGCGATGCTGATTACCACGGGAGGAACACTGGTCCGCACGCCGGTGGACCAGATCCCGCTGATCGGGCGCAACACCCAGGGCGTGCGGCTGATCCGTCTGGACGAGGGCGAGCGTCTGGTGGAACTGGCCCGGGTCGAGAAGCTGCAGGGCGAGGACGAGGACGACACGGGGGAAGAAGACACCCCGGAATCTACTCAGAACACGACGGACAACGGAGATCCGGAATGAGCCGAGTGCATAACTTCAGCGCGGGGCCGGCCGCCCTGCCGCAGGCCGTCCTGGAACGGGCGCGCGACGAGCTGATCGATTTCCATGGTGCGGGCATGTCCGTGATGGAGATGAGCCATCGCGGCAAGCCGTTCATGGAGGTCGCCGAGAAGGCCGAGCAGGATCTGCGCAAGCTGATGAACATCCCGGACAACTACAGCGTGCTGTTCCTGCAGGGCGGGGCGACCGGCCAGTTCGCGGCGATCCCGATGAACCTGCAGCCGGGCGGCAAGCCGATGGACTACATCGACACCGGGGCCTGGTCGGGCAAGGCGATCAAGGAGGCCCAGAAGTTCGGTCCGGTGAACATCGTTGCCAGCTCCCAGGCGAATGGCTACGCCTCCATCCCGCCGCGCGACAGCTGGAATCTCGACCCGAATGCGGCCTACGTGCATTACACCCCGAATGAAACGATCGGCGGCGTGGAGTTCCACGAGGTTCCGGATGTCGGTGGCGTGCCGCTGGTGGCGGACATGTCCTCCACCATCCTCTCGCGCCCGATCGACGTATCAAAGTTCGGCGTTATCTATGCCGGCGCGCAGAAGAATATCGGCCCCGCCGGGCTGACCGTTGTGATCGTTCGCAACGATCTGCTGGAGAAGGAATCGAATGCGAACCTGCCGGCGGTGGTCGACTGGGCGCTGCAGGCGAAAAACGACTCCATGTACAACACGCCGCCGACCTTCGGCTGGTACCTGGCGGGGCTGGTGTTCGAGTGGCTGCTGGAGCAGGGCGGGCTGGAGAAAATGGCCGAAATCAACCAGCGCAAGGCCGAGAAGCTCTATCATTTCGTGGACAACTCGGCGTTTTATCGCAACCCGGTCGAGCCGGATGCGCGCTCGTGGATGAACGTGCCTTTCATCCTCGCGGACGATTCCCTGGATGGAACGTTCCTGAACGAGGCCGATGCCGCCGGGCTGTCGTCGCTGAAGGGGCATCGCTCGGTGGGCGGCATGCGTGCCAGCATCTACAACGCCGTACCGGAAAGTGCAGTGGACGATCTGATCGAGTTCATGGCGGATTTCGAAAACCGCCACGCCTGATTGCGATACTCCCCCGAACCGATCACGGAGGGCACCGATGTACCGGATTCAGACCTACAACAACATCGCCATACGAGGACTCGATCGCTTTCCTCGTGACCGTTACGAGGTCGCCTCGGACATCAACCAGCCCGACGCATTGATGCTGCGCTCGTTCAACCTCCACGATATCGACATCCCGGACTCCGTGCTGGCCGTGGGGCGTGCCGGCAGCGGGGTGAACAACATCCCGGTCGCGGAGCTGTCCGATCGCGGGGTCGCGGTGTTCAATGCCCCCGGAGCGAATGCCAATGCGGTGAAGGAGCTGGTGATCGCCGGCCTGCTGCTGGGCGCTCGCAACCTGCTTCCGGCGGCCGGCTATGTGCAGGAGCTGGATCCGAGCAAGGACGACTTCATGGCCGCGGTCGAGCACGGCAAGAAGCGGTTCACCGGCTTCGAGCTGCCCGGACGCAAGCTCGCCGTACTGGGCCTGGGTGCCATCGGGGTCGGAGTGGCCAATGCCGCCAAGGCCCTGGGTATGGAGGTGGTCGGTTTCGATCCCAAGGTCACGGTCGAGAACGCCTGGCGCCTCGATTCGGACATCGAGCGGGCGCGCTCGGTGGAGGCGGCACTGGAAGGTGCGGACGCGGTGACGGTCCATGTTCCTCTGACCGAGAACACTCGCCATATCGTCAATGCCAAGGGCCTGGAGGGTATGAACCCAGGCGCGATGGTCCTGAACCTGGCGCGCGAGGGCATCGTCGACGACGAGGCCGTGCGGGAAGGGCTCGATGCCGAGCGCCTGCACGCCTACATCACGGATTTCCCGGTACCGACTATGCTGGGCCACCCGCGGGTCATCACGCTGCCGCACCTGGGCGCCTCGACGACCGAGTCGGAAGAGAACTGTGCGGTGATGATTGCCGACCAGCTCCGGGACTATCTCGAAAACGGCAATGTGGTGAATTCCGTCAACCTGCCGACCCTGGTGCTGGACCGCAAGGGGGATACCCGGATCGCAGTGGTCAATCGCAACCTCCCGGATCGGGTGGCAAGGGTCTCGCATGTACTGGGCGAATCTAACCTGAACATCCTGCACCTGATGAATGATTCCCGTGGAGACCTGGCGTATACCCTGCTGGATGTGGACGGGACGCCCGACCCCTCCACGCTGGACGCATTGCGGCAGATTGATGGCGTACTGCGTGCGCGGGTGCTGTAGATCGTGACAGAGAAGGGGTCATCGCCGAGAGCCACCATGGGGGCGGAAGACCTCGGGTCTTTGCGCAATCGAATCGATGCGCTGGACGGGCAGTTGCTGGAGTTGCTCAGTGAGCGGGCCCGCTGTGCCGAGGCCGTGGCGCGAGTCAAACGCGATGTCGAGCCGAACCCGGTCTTCTACCGTCCGGAGCGCGAAGCCGAGATCCTGCGGCGCGTGCGCGACGAAAACCCCGGGCCGTTGTCCGGCGAGGCGGTCGTCCGGCTGTTCCGGGAGATCATGTCCGAGTGTCTGGCGCTCGAGCATCCGCTGACGGTCGCGTACCTGGGCCCCGAGGGGACCTTTACCCATCTCGCGGCGCGCAAACACTTTGGTCACGCGGTGCAGGCGACCCCGCTGACCTCGATCGATCAGGTATTTGGCGCAGTCGAAGCTGGGCGCGCCCATTTTGGTGTGGTGCCGATCGAGAACAGCTCCGAGGGGGTGGTCACCCACACCGTGGACTGCTTCATGGACTCCACGCTGCAGATCTGTGGCGAGGTGGTGACACCAATTCATCATCACCTGCTCGCGCAGGCGGAAGACCTGAGCCAGATTCGGCGCGTCCGCGCGCATGCCCAGGCGCTGGCCCAGTGCCGGCAGTGGCTGGATACGCACCTGCCGCATGCGGAGCGCGAGGCGGTGTCCTCCAACGCACGGGCGGCGGAGGTGGCGGCCAAAGACCCGGAAAGCGCGGCAATCGCCAGCCGCGTGGCCGCCGAGCACTATGGCGTTCCCCTGCGGGTGCAGCATGTCGAGGATCGCGCGGACAACACCACGCGTTTTCTGATTATCGGCACCGCGGCGACCGAGCCGAGTGGCGCGGATCGGACCTCGATCATGCTGAGTACGGCCAACCGCCCGGGCTCGCTGTATGCACTGCTCAAGCCGATCGCCGAGGCCGGCATCAGCCTGACTCGGATCGAGTCGCGCCCCTCGCGCTGCACTCAGTGGACCTATGTGTTCTTCCTCGACCTGGTGGGGCACCAGAAGGATCCGGCGATCCGCGATTGTCTGGAGCAGCTGCGCGAGACCGCCGATACCGTCAAGGTGCTGGGGAGCTATCCTCAGGCCGCTACCTGAGGGGAACACTGATTCATGCACACGTTCGCGTTGATACCCCAGGTTTTCCGAGACAAGGCGCGGTGCGCAGCCGGTAGTGGTTCTACCGGCAAGGACCGCAACGCAGGATCGGGGAACCTGGGGCACCAACCCCACAAGCTATTGAATGCAGGGGCTCGGCCGCTTTTGCGCGCGCACGGCGTTGCGGCTCCCTTGTGCAGAATGACTGCACGGCGGTCACCGCGCCTTGTTCGCACGCAAAAGC
>NZ_ARQK01000029.1 GCF_000385215.1 Thioalkalivibrio thiocyanoxidans ARh2 | reverse complement strand
CGCGCGCCTGCCGGCGCACGCCGTTCCGGCCTCGCGAAGACAGGCTTCGCGCCGCTGCGCGGCCGGCCTCCACCCAACCGGGCCCGCCAATCCAGTCCTTGCTGGCAGCACGAGGCCATTCCAGGGCCGTTGCGTTCAGGCCGCCTCGGCGGTGATGAGGCCGCGCTGGAGGTCGACGGTGATCCGTTGACCCTCAATGACCGTCGCACAGGCCAGCAGGAAGATCTCTACGAACTCGTTTCGCTCCTCCTCCGGCATCTCCGAGGAGGTGCTGGACGCATTAAAGGTGCCGAACATGGTGTCGTGGGCGCCGGCCGAATACAGGATCAGTCGCTGCATGGCGGCCTGGTCGTCCGGCGATGGCGCAGCGGTATCCAGGACCGGCTCGCCGAGCTTCTGCTTGATGGTGGAATAGAGATGGAACAGGTATTCCGCCGCGCTCTCACGGCCCCGCCGATCCTGCAGGGTGAAGTCGGCGGAGACCGCCTGATCACTGCGGGCACGCAGCACGATATGCTTCGGCTCGGGCTGATCATCGGCGTAAGGATTCAGGATGTTGGCCACGATGTCTCCCGCGGGGTATGGACGAGTGGCGGGCCAGAGTACGAGACCGCATTCGAGATTTCCACGACGCCCCCGCCAGCCGTGTAGCTATCCACTGTGGTGGATGCAGAAATGTGGACAGACCACTACGCAGCCGGTCTCTACCCAACCCGGCGTACCAGCTGTCGCGCGCCCGCTCACGTACCTCGACGGAGGCACTTGAAGGGACGCACCCTTGCTGGCACGTTTCAAGTCAAAAGCGTGTTCGTGCCGATTCCGGCTACTAGTGGAGTACCACAATGGCGAAATCCGTTTTGATGTGTCGCCCGGAGTATTTCGCCATCCACTATGAGATCAACCCCTGGATGGACCTTGAGTGCCCCGTGTGTCCGGAGACCGCGACCCGGCAATGGGAGGCGCTTTATCAACTGTATACGGAGACCCTCGGCTGGGACGTAAACCTGATCCCGCCCGTCGAGGGGTTTCCGGACATGGTCTTCACGGCCAACGGCGCGCTCGTCGTGGGTCACAAGGTGGCACTGCCCACCTTTCGGCATCCAGAGCGTCAGGGAGAGACCTGGTGGTTCGAAAGCTGGCTGCGCGAGCAGGGGTTCACAGCGCTCTACCAGCCCCGCCACGACTTTGAAGGCGAAGGCGATGCGCTGATCTGGAACGACACGCTCTTCGCCGGCTACCCCTGGCGCAGCGATCAGGCGGCGCACGCCGAGCTCGCGTCGTTTCTGGATGTGGAAGTGGTCAGCCTCCAGCTAACCGATGCCCGCTTCTACCACCTCGACACGGCTTTCACCGTGGTCGATCGCCAATCCGTTGCCCTCTATCCGCCCGCCTTTACCCAAGAGAGCCTGGAGGCGGTACGGCATCGTGTGCCCAATGTGATCGAGGCGAACGAAGCCGATGCGCTGGCCTACGGCCTTAACGCGGTCAGTGACGGCGAGCGAATCGTCCTGAGCGACCGGGCCACTGGCCTCGCCGAACGCTACCGACAGCGCGGCATGGAGGTGCATCGGGTCGCGATCGACGAATTTCAGAAATCCGGTGGCGGCATGAAGTGCATGACACTGGACCTCAGGGGGAGACTGCAGAGCCGATAACCGAGATTCCATTCCTCGCCCTAGCACTTCGAATAACCGCAGTCGCGGCAGGTGGGGCAGCCGTCGATGAGCTCGAGCGGGCCGTCGCACTGTGGGCAGGGCGCAGCGCCTGTAGCCCCCAGGCGCGGGGCTTCCAGAATGGCGGCGGCTTCCGGGATTCGGTCCCTGTCGCGACAGGCGGCGACCAGTTCGCGGAGCGGGCGGGGGTGGCCGTCCGGGTCGAGGAAGCCGCGGCGCTGGAGGATACGTTGCAGGGCGTGGGCGATCGCGGCGACCTCGGAGGGGTGGTACAGCGGTTTGCCGTATTCGTTCTCGCCGCAGCGGACCGGGCCGCGGTCCCAGGTGACCTTGCGCAGATCGCGCAGGGCGCGGGCGGCGTAGCCGCCACGGGCCGCCAACGACAGGCTGCGCATGGTGGCGGAGATCCACTGGTAGGACTCGGAGTGCTGCCCGGTGGGCAGGAAGAACTCGATCGGGCGCTCGATAGTGACGCGCTCGCCACTGACCGTGCCGGAGACGGCCACGAAGCTGACCACCAGATAGACCGTCTGCGGCCCGTCCTGGGTCCAGTAGCGCACCTTCTCGGTAACCGACTCGAGCTCCCCCTCGGGGCGCGACGGGATGCGCTTGCCCAAGGGGTGATCGTCGCTGCCGGACGCGCCCTCGCCCTGCCGGGCATCCGAGCGGCGAAAGGCGATGATGGGCTGGTCGATCCGGTGCATCGTGTCCTCCCCGACGGCGTCAGACGTCGTCGTAGTAGCCCTCGTCCAGCGCGGCGAAGAGATTCGCGGCGGTGTGGATCTGGCCTTCGTATTCGACCTCTTCGTCGCCGCGCAGGGTCAGTTCCCGGCCGTCCGCCAGGGTGAAGGTGTACCAGGTGCTGCGCAGGCGTGCGGGGTCCACCAGCACGCCCATCTGCGCCTGCGGGTTGGGCCGGTAGGTGGTGCAACCCTTGAGACCAGCGCGCCAGGCCTGCAGGTAGACCTGCAGGAAGTCCTCGAACGGGATATCGGCCGGGACGTTGAGCGTCTTGGAGATGGCCGAGTCCACCCACGGCTGGGCGGCGGCCTGCATGCGGATGTGGGCGTCCACACTGACCCGGTCCGCGGTGATCGCGTTGGCGGGCAGATCCACCGGCCCCGCCTCGGCATCGACCCGGGCGCGGTAGGCAAGCAGTTCGTAGGAGTAGCAGTCCACCGCCTCGCGGGTACGCCGCCCGGGGCGGCGGATGTTGCGCGAGGTATGGTGGAGAAAGGTCGGCTCGATGCCGTTGCTCGCGTTGTTGGCGACCGAGAAGCTGATGGTGCCGGTGGGCGCGATGGAGGTCGCGTGGGTAAAGCGCGCGCCCTCCTCGGCCAGCGCCGCCACCAGCGCCGGGTCCTCCTCGGCGATGCGCTGCATGTAGCGGCTGAAGCGGGCATGAAGCTCCCGCCCCTTCAGCACGTCGCCGACCTGATAGCCGGCCTCGGCCAGCGCCGACTGACGCCGCAGCATGTCCGCGGTCAGCGTGAAGTCCTCGTCCATGATCGGCGCCGGGCCCTTCTCGCGCGCCAGCTCCAGCCCGGCCCGCCAGCTCTCCAACGCCAGGCGGCGACAGACCTCTGTGGTGAAATCGGCGGCCGACTCCGAGCCGTAGGTCTCCCCCAGCATCGCCAAGGCCGACCCGAGCCCGAGGATGCCCATGCCGTGGCGACGCTTGCGCAGCATCTCGGCGCGCTGTTCCGGCAGCGGCAGTCCGGAGATGTCCGCGACGTTGTCCAGCATGCGCGTGAACACGCGCACCACCCGCTCGAAACGCGCCCAGTCGAAGGCAGCATCGGCGCTGAACGGCGCGGACACGAACCGGCTCAGGTTCACCGACCCCAGCAGACAGGCCCCGTCCGGCGGCAGCGGCTCCTCGCCGCAGGGGTTGGTGGCCCGGATCACCTCGTCGAACCAGGCGTTGTTCTGGCGGTTGACCTGATCGATCAGGATGACGCCGGGTTCACCGACGTCATAGGTGCTGCGCATCAGGGTGCCCCACAGCTCGCGGGCACGCACGCGGCGGTAGACACGACAGGCGACCCGCCCCTGGTCGTCGACGCGGTAGCCGTCCTCGACCACCGGCCAGTCGCGATAGACGATATCGGATGCGGACACCCGGTCCTGCTCGACGGGCAACAGCGGGAAGGCCAGCGCCCATTCGTCGTCGCGCTCCACGGCCTCCAGGAAGGCATCGCGCACCAGCACGGACAGGTTGAACTGGGTCAGCCGCCCCTTGCGGCGCTTGACGAGGATGAAGCGCTCGATGTCCGGGTGGCCGATATCCAGCGTCGCCATCTGCGCCCCGCGGCGCCCACCGGCTGCGCCGATGGTGCGGCAGGTCTGGTCGAAGATCTGCATGAACGCCACCGGGCCGTTGGTGGGGGCGCCGGCACCCGCGACCAGCGCACCTTTCGGTCGCAGGGTGCTGAAGTCGTAGCCAATGCCGGCCCCGGCCTTGAGCGTCAGGCCGGCGGCGGTATTGGCATCGAGGATGGCCTGCAGCGAATCCCGGATTGTGCGCGATACGGTACAGTTGATCAGTGTGGTCTGAGGCTTGTGGGCCTCGGCCCCGGCATTGGCCAGTATCCGCCCGGCCGGGATGGCGCCGTTGTCCAGCGCCCAGCGGAACTCGCGCTCGATCGATGCGCGCTTGTCCGGCGCCTCGACCGCGGCGAGGGCCCCGGCGACACGGTCGAACATCGCCTCGACCGAGGCATCCACCGGCTCGCCCTGGGCGTCATGCAACTGATAGCGCTCGGCCCAGATCGAAGCCGAGGAGGCCTGCAACGGCACGTCCGTGGACGTGTCCTGAAGTGAGGTCGCCTTGTCCTGCCTTTGCCGGCTCTTGCCCATACTGGCCCGCCGCGTTGCGCTCGATCGAAGGGCGCTGCGCGCCCTTCCCCGATCATGGGCGCCGGCGCCGCAGGCTGCAAGAACGCGCCGTGGCCGGTGTCAGAAGCGGTCGAGACCGGCGAGGGGGTTGGCAAGCTCGCGCACGCGCATCCAGGAGGCGATGCTGGCGCGCCAGCGGCGGGTGGGCAGGACGGCGTGGGGCACGGCCTGGCTGAGGAACATCACCAGCGTGCCGGCCGTCGGCTGGATGCGCTGGCATTCGCGGCCTGCGTCGTCATAGATCGCGAGCTGGCCGCCGTCCCGCTCGTGCCAGTCGCGGTTCAGGTAGAACACCAGCGATAGCCGGCGGCAGTTGCCGGCCTGGAAGGCATCCACATGCCGGGCGTAATGAGTGCCGGGCGGGTACAGGGCAAAGTGCGATTCGGTCTCGAACAGGCCCGGGATCAACGTCCGGCCCACCTGCAGCCGGATCGCGTCCAGGCGCTCCATGAACGCCTGCTGGGCCGGGCTGGCGCCATCCAGCCAGTGGATCCAGTCGCCGCGGGTGGCCCGATCGCGATGGCGCTCGCCACCCCGACCAATCCGCGCCTGCGCCAGCTGCGCGGCATCGCGCAGGGCGTAGACCTCGTCGTGCAGGGCATCGACCGTGCCCGCCGGCAGGAAGTCGGGCCAGACGCACCGCTGATCGCGCATCAGCGTATCCAGCCAGCCCTCCGGCTCGCAGGCCTCGGGAACCCGGGATTCGATGACGGCCGGCGCGCGGGCCGGGAGCCTCTCGGCAGGGTCCAGCCACTCGGGGCCGGGAACGGGCAGATTCACGTGCGGGGTCTTCCATTCGGGCCGCGAACGCGGCACGCAGGCAAGTGCCTGCCCAATGCAATATACCGGGAAAGCAGGGGCGCGCAAGCCCCCAATGGCGCTGCGCGACACCACCCTGTCAGTGGCTCAGAAAGCCCCCGGAAATCAGCTGTTGGCGCAGCGCGGCCTGGCCCTCGGTTACGCGGGCGCGGGGGCCGCGCAGGCCCAGCTCGACCTGCGGGGCCTGGCGGTCCATCCGGGGCAGGCAGGAGATGCGCAGATCGGGGAATGCCGCCTCCATGGCCTCCAGCACCGGGACCAGGCGGCTCTCGGTCACGTTCTCGAGCACCAGGACCTCCTCGATCGAGCCGGCGGCGGCATCACGCCCGGGGAAACGCTGGTCCAGCACCCAGCGCACCATCGGCTCGGCCATGACCGGGAATCCCGGCACGCAGTGATGACGCTGGCAGCTGAGCCCCGGGATGCCGTTGACCGGATTCGGGATCAGGCTGGCGCCTTCCGGCAGGTCGGCCATGCGCACGCGGTGCGGCCAGGCCTCCGCGCCAAAGCGTTCCTCGAGGATGGCCATGAAGTCCGGGTGCGGCTGAAGAGGAAGCCCAAGCGCCTCGGCGAGGCAGGCGCGGGTGCGATCGTCCGGCGTGGCGCCAATCCCGCCAAAGCTGAAGACCTCTGCCCCAGTCGCCAGCGTCTCGCGAAAGGTCTGCGTCAGGCGGCCGGCGTGGTCCCCGACAATGCGGATCCAGGCCAGCTCCAGCCCCTTCTCCGCAAGGGCGGCAGTGAGGTGTTCCTGGTGCCGGTCACGGCGCTTCCCGCTGAGCAGTTCGTCGCCGATGATCACGGCACCGATCTCGGTCTCGTCGGCTTCCGCGACTCGCCCGGGCGCGGTGGTCTCGTCCATTGCGGCCTACTGCTGCGCGCCCAGGGCCAGCGCCCGTTCGCGGGCGGCGGCGCGGGCCTCGGGGGCATTGTCCGGATCGTCCAGCCACGGGGCGATGTGCTGGCGGGCCAGTCCGGCCAGGAAGTCGAGGTGGTCGGCCCGGTCGTTCAGCGCCGGGATGTAGTGGAAGCGTTCGCCGCCGGCCTTGAGGAAGATCTCGCGGTTCTCGTCGCCGATCTCCTCGATCGTCTCCAGGCAGTCGGCCGAGAAACCGGGGCAGATCACGTCCACCGAACGCACGCCCTCCTTGGGAAGCGCCTTCATCGTCTTGTCGGTATAGGGCTTCAGCCACTCCTCGCGGCCGAAACGCGACTGGAAGGTCACCTGCCACTGGTCGTCGTTCAGGCCCAGCTGGGCGGCCAGTTTCTGGCCGGTGGCATGGCAAAGGCAGTGGTACGGGTCGCCCTTGAGCAGATAGCGCTTCGGGATGCCGTGGAACGACATCACCAGGCGGTCCGCCCGGCCGTGCGCATTCCAGTGCTCGCGCACGCTGCTGGCCAGGGCTTCGATGTAGCCGGACTCGGCGTCGTAGGAGGCGACGAACTGCAGATCCGGGACCCAGCGCCAGCCCTTCAGAACATCCGCCACCGCATCGAAGGTGGAGCCGGTGGTGCTCCCCGAATACTGGGGATAAAGGGGCAGCACGATCACGCGGCGAACACCCTGGCGGCGCAGCTCGTCCAGGCCCGCCTCGATCGACGGGTTGCCATAGCGCATGCCCAGCGCGACCGGGACCTCCTCGCCAGCCTGCGCGGCCAGACGGGTGCGTACACCCTCGGCCTGACGCCGCGAGATGGCCAGCAGCGGCGAGCCGTCGTCGGTCCAGACGGTGGCGTACTTGGCGGCCGAGCACTTCGGGCGGATGTTCAGGATGATGCCGTTGAGGATCAGCCACCACAGTGGGCGCGGGAACTCGACCACACGCGGGTCCCAGAGGAATTCCTTCAGATAACGCTTGAGCGCCGGGGCGGTGGGCTCGTCCGGCGTACCGAGGTTGGTCAGCAGTACGCCCGCCTTGCGTGGCTGGCCATGGCGGTAGTCCGCCTCTCCGAAGTACTTCATGGTGCTCCCTGCGGCAATAGAGAGTGGATGACTCCTGTCGGAGTCACGCGGGTCAGGTTGGTTCCCTGCCAAGGATAGCGCGAGCGGCGCGCGGGGCGCGCGGGAGCGGTCAGCCGAGGCGGCCGCGCAGAGGGCTGGTTCGGGGGAAATGCGCCAGCAGGAACTCCATCTGGTCGGCCAGCACCCGCTTGCCTTTCAGGTAGATGTATTCCGCGTGCGTGGGCGTGAACGGGATCGCCAGCAGCTGCATGCCGGCCTGCTCGGGGGTATGCCCGGCTTTGTGGTTGTTGCAGCGCTTGCAGGCGGTGACCACATTGTTCCAGGTATCCGCCCCGTTCTGGCTGATCGGGGTCACATGGTCGCGCGAGAGATCGCGCTCGTAGAAGTGCTGTCCGCAGTACAGGCACAGATGCGCGTCACGACGGAACAGCGTGGTGTTGTTGAGCGGCGGGATGTAGTGATTGAAGCGGGACTGGCGGGTGCCGAAGGTGGCGATAATCGAGTTGACCTCGACCCGGGATCGCAACCCGGTGCGGGCGTTGATGCCGCCACGCACGCGATACAGCAGACTCCCGCAGGCGTAGGCGACCTGCTCGGTGTAATAGAGGCGCACGGCCTGTTCCAGGCCGATCCATTCCAGTGGCATGCCCGCAGCGTCCGTACGCAGGACCTGATGCTCGGTCGGCAACATGACCTCGTCCCGTCTCCAAGGAAACACGGATTTGCTCACGCGGAAATTGAGCAGGCTCGACGCACCAGGCGTGAGCAAATCCATGCCCCCTTCGCCGAAGTCGACCGCTTGCGCGGCACGGGATCGCACAGAACTTGCTTGACAATAAACAGGCCGACCGTTCAACGCAATTACAGGGGCATGAATACCGGTTTGAGCAACCGATTGTGGCCCGGAATTCGCGACAAATCGGCGGGCTGTTTAAGCGCGAAGGCGATTCCGCTACACTTGCTGGCCGTTTTTTCCGCCGAATGGGCCACAAAAGCCTTGTTCGGCGTCCTTATTACCACCCGCGAGCGCGGCCGAACGTCCCGGAGGGATTGCGGGAACGCTTGGCCCGGGGAGAGAGCGCATGGCAATCAAATTATCCGTTCCCAAGGAGAGTGCCAGCGGCGAGCGCCGCGTGGCCCTGGATCCGACGGTGGCGGCCAAGTTCGCCCAGTTGGGCGTCACCGTGCAGCTGGAGAAGGGGGCCGGCACCAACGCCCATTTCCCGGATGACTCTTACGAGTCGGCCACCGTGGTCGACACCGAGACGGCCTACGGCCAGTCGGACCTGATGGTCCGCGTGGCGCCGCCAACGGTGGAAGAGGTCAATCAGCTGCCGGAAGGCTCAACCGTCGTCAGCCTGTTCCACGCCCACCGCAACCCGGACGTGGTCAAGGCGATGCAGGAACGCAAGATTCTGAGCTTCGCGATGGAACTGATCCCGCGCATCTCGCGCGCCCAGAGCATGGACGTGCTGTCCTCGCAGGCGGCCGTGGTCGGCTACAAGGGCGCGATCATGGGCTCGGATCTGTCCTGCCGCTTCTTCCCGATGCTGACCACCGCGGCCGGCACCATCCGCCCGGCCAAGGTCATCGTGATCGGCGCCGGCGTGGCCGGGCTGCAGGCGATCGCCACGGCCAAGCGCCTGGGCGCGATGGTCGAGGCCTACGACGTGCGCTCCGCGACCAAGGAGCAGGTCGAGTCGCTGGGGGCGAAGTTCCTGGATCTTGGCGTCTCGGCCGAGGGTGAAGGCGGCTATGCCCGCGAACTGACCGCGGAAGAGAAGAAGCAGCAGCAGGACGCCCTGGGCGAGTTCATCGCCAAGGCGGACGTGCTGATCACCACGGCCGCGATCCCGGGCCGCGAGTCCCCGAAACTGATCCCGAAAGACATGGTCGAGGGCATGAAGCCGGGCGCGGTCATCATCGACCTGGCGGCCGAAGGTGGCGGCAACTGCGAACTGTCCAAGCCGGGCAAGACCAGCCGGAGCAAGGGCGTGATCATCCACGCCCCGCTGAACGTGCCCTCGCAGGTTCCGCTGCATGCCTCCGAGATGTACGCCAAGAACCTGCTCAATTTCCTCACGCCGATGATCGCCGAGGGCGGCGAGTTCAAGCCGGACTGGGAAGACGAGGTCATCGCCAAGAGCGTACTGACCCGCGACGGCGAGATCGTGCACGAGGCCACCCGTGAGGCCCTGAAGGGAGCGCAATCATGATCATCGAAGGCTTTATCGCGCTGTACATCTTCATGCTCGCGGCCTTCACCGGCTACGAGATCATCTCCAAGGTGCCGGTCATCCTGCATACCCCGCTGATGTCCGGTTCCAATTTCGTCCACGGCATCGTGCTGGTCGGGACCATGGTCGCGCTGGGCCATGCCCAGACGCCGCTGGAACAGGCGATCGGCTTTGTCGCCGTGATCCTGGCCGCGGGCAACGCCGTGGGTGGCTATGTCGTCACCGAACGCATGCTGGAGATGTTCAAGACCAGCAAGAAGGACGACAAGAAGGGAGATAACGCATGAGCCTGATCATCAACCTCGCCTACTTCGCGGCGGCGGTGCTGTTCATCGTCGGCCTCAAGCAGATGTCCTCCCCGACCACCGCGCGTCCGGGGATCATCTGGGCCGGCGTGGGCATGGTGATCGCCACGCTCGTGACCTTCGTGCATCCGGAGATCTCCGGCGGCGTGAACTACACCCTGATCATCCTGGGTATCGCCATTGGTGGTGCGCTGGCCTGGTGGAGTGGCAAGAAGGTCGCGATGACCGACATGCCGCAGATGATCGCGCTGTACAACGGCATGGGCGGCGGCGCCGCGGCCGGTATCGGTGCGATCTACCTGCTGCAGGCCACCCCGGAAACGGTCACCAACACCGGCCTGGCGATCGCCGTGACCGGCTCGCTGATCGGCTCGGTGGCCTTCTCCGGCTCGCTGGTGGCCTACGCCAAGCTCGAAGGCCTGATGAAGAAGACCTTTACCTTCGGCGGCCAGCAGATCGTGAACATCGCGATCTTCGCGATCACCGTGCTGCTGGGCTTCATGATGGCCACCGGTGGCGGCGAGATCGGCTCGTTCAGCCTGCTGCTGTTCTTCGTCCTGGCGCTGGCCTTTGGCGTGCTGATGACCCTGCCGATCGGCGGCGCCGACATGCCGGTGGTCATCTCGCTGTACAACGCCCTGACCGGCCTCGCGGTCGGTCTGAAGGGTATCGTCCTCGACAACCCGGCCCTGATGATCGCCGGTATCGTGGTCGGTGCGGCCGGTACGCTGCTCACACAGCTGATGGCCAAGGCGATGAACCGCCCGATCAAGAACATCCTGTTCAGCCAGTTCGGCGGCTCCTCCGGCGGTGCCGAGGAAGAGATCGAAGGCACGATGAAGGAGATCCAGGCCAACGACGCCGGGATCATGATGGCCTACGCCGAGAAGGTCATTATCGTGCCGGGCTACGGCATGGCGGTGGCGCAGGCGCAGCACAAGATCTGGGAGTTCACCCAGCTGCTGCAGAAGCGCGGCGTGGACGTGAAATTCGCGATCCACCCGGTCGCGGGCCGCATGCCCGGGCACATGAACGTGCTGCTGGCCGAGGCCGGCGTGCCCTACGACATCATCTTCGATCTCGACGAGATCAACGAGGAGTTCAAGACCGCGGATGTCGCGATGGTGATCGGCGCGAACGACGTCGTGAACCCGGTGGCCCGGACCAATCCGGAGTCGCCGATCTACGGCATGCCGATTCTGAACGCCGACCAGGCCCACAACGTCATCTGCGTGAAGCGCGGCAGGGGCGCCGGGTTCTCGGGCATCGAGAACCACCTGTTCTATGCCGACAACAACCAGATGCTGTACGGCGACGGCCAGAAGGTGGCCGCCGAACTGGTGGCCTCGGTCAAGGCCCTCGGCTAGTCTTGGGTCGGGCCTGGCGCCCGTCCCTCGCTTGCGAGCCCGGCCCCGTTTTCAACGCGGCCGGGCTTTTTTGTGCGCACCCTCCCGGGAGACCAATATCGGAGCAACCCCTGTACACCCCCTGTACACGATACCCACAGGCGCAAGGAAACGATGGCAATTAGGTGACACAACGGCCAACCGATATCACCAAAGAAACGCAAGCCACTGATAACACGATAAAAATGGCTTTGGTCGCTTTTTAGCCATTCTGACACGACCCAAGCAGCAACAGGCATTTAGTGGCTTTCACCCCATTTCCTCCACAGAGTTGTCCACAGGTTTTGTGGATAACGATCACACTCTTGCACCCACGCGGACTGGCGTAGACTAGTCGAATGCCCGAGACCGGAATTGCCCAGGTCGCACTCGACCGACCGCTGGACCGCCTGTTCGACTACCGGATCCCCGCCGGGACCGACCTGAGGGCCGGACAAAGGGTCCGTGTGCCCTTCGGGCGCAGCGAGGCGATCGGCATCGTCGTCGCACTCGCGGACCAAAGCGACGTCCCCGAGAACAAGCTGCGCGAAGCATTGGGTTCACCCGATCCCGGGCCCATCCTGACACCGACCGTGCTGGAACTCCTGCGCTTCGGGGCCCGCTACTATCACCACCCGCTGGGCGAGGCCGTGCTGGGCGCACTGCCACCGGGCCTGCGACGGGGTCACCCGCTGCCCGGCCTGACCCCCGAGCCCCTCTGGCGGCTCACCCCGGAAGGCCACGCGGCGCTCGCGGAAGGGCAGGTACGGGGCCGCCGCCAGCTCGCCATCCTGCGCGCCCTGCCCGCGCTCGGGGCCGCGCTGGACCGGACGACGCTGGCCACCACGGCCGCCCTGCAGATCACCGCGAAGGACCTGCGACAGCTCGAGGCACGCGGCTGGCTGGAACAGACGCGTGCCGCTCCCGGTGAACCCGCGCCCCCCAGCGGTACCGACTACACCCTGACCCCCGAGCAGGAGACGGCTATTGCGGCGCTGGCCCCGGACGACCCCCGCCCGATGCTGCTGGAGGGCGTCACCGGAAGCGGCAAGACCGAGGTCTATCTGCGCATGGCCGCCGATGCGGTCGCGCGTGGCCGTCAGGTCCTGTTCCTGATCCCGGAAATCGCGCTGACGCCGCAGCTTGCCGGGCGCATCCAGCAACGCTTTCCGGGACAGGTGGCACTGCTGCACTCCGGCCTGGCCGAGGGCGAACGCCTGCGCGCCTGGGAGGCGGCCCGGCAGGGCGAGCGCCGCATCGTGGTCGGGACCCGTTCGGCCCTGTTCGTCCCGCTGCCCGAGCCGGGCCTGATCATCGTCGACGAGGAACACGACAGCGCCTTCAAGCAGCAGGACGGCTTTCGCTACAGCGCGCGGGATCTGGCAGTCAAGCGGGGGCAACTGGAACACACCCCGGTCGTGCTGGGCTCGGCGACGCCCACCCTGGAGACCCTGCACGCCGCGCGCCAGGGCCGTTACACCCATGTACATCTGCGCACCCGCCCGGATGGCACGCAGCCACCCGGCGTGGAGACGATCGACACCCGCGTGCACAGCCCGGACGAGGGCCTGACCGCGCCGCTGCTGGATGCGATGCAGCAGACCCTGGCTGAGGGCCAGCAGTGCTTTGTCCTGCTCAACCGGCGCGGCTTTGCCCGGGTGCTGACCTGCGAGGCTTGCGGCTGGGTCGCCGACTGCCCGGACTGTGATGCCCACCTGACCGTGCATGCCCATGATCGCCGCGCGATCTGCCACCTGTGCGGGCACCAGGAACCCCGCGCCGAACGCTGCCCGGAATGCGGCGAGACCCTGGCCCATCGCGGGCTGGGCACCCAGCGTCTGGAGCAGGCCCTGGCCCGGCACTTCCCGCAGACACCAATCATCCGCCTCGACCGCGACAGCGTGCGCCACAAGGGCGCCCTGGAGGCCGCACTGGATCGCATCCGGCGGCTGGACGCCGCGATCGTCGTCGGCACCCAGATGCTGGCCAAGGGCCATGACTTCCCGCGCGTCGGACTGGTCGGCGTGATCGACGTCGACCAGGGGCTGTTCAGCGTCGACCTGCGTGCCACCGAGCACACCCTGCAACTGATCGTGCAGGCCGCCGGGCGCGCGGGCCGGGGCGATGGCGGCGGGCGGGTCCTGCTGCAGACCGGCCACCCCGATCACCCCCTGATGCGGGGGCTGGATGCCCGTAAGTACCCGGAGATGCTGGAGCCGCTGCTGGCCGAACGCGAGGCGGCCGGGCTGCCGCCGTACGGGCACCTGGCCCTGGTCCGCGTCGAAGCCGCCGAGGCCGCGGCGGCGCATCGCCACGCGGAGACCATCGCGGGACACCTGCTCGCGACGCGCCACGGCGAGCTGCGCGTCCTGGGGCCGGCCCCCGCCCCGCGCCATCGCGTGAACCGGCGATTCCGCGAGCAGATCCTGCTGCGCGCGGCCGAGCGTCAGGCCCTGCACCGCACGCTCGCGCAGGCGCGGCATTCCTGGCAGACCGAAGATCTGCCTCGCGGGGTTCGCATCGCGATCGACGTGGACCCGGTCTCGCTCGCCTGAAACCCGCATAGAACAGGCATCGGGCCGGCATTCTGGTTAGAATGCCGGGCTTTTGAGACGACGGACCCGGTTCCCTTGAAAGACGCCCTTACCCAGGCCCTCGCGGCCGCCCTGGAGACCCTGGTGGCCGATGGTCGCGTACCCGCCGATCACGGTGTCGAGGTGCAGGTGACGCGTGCCCGCGACCGCGAGCACGGCGACTTTGCCAGCAACCTGGCGATGCAGCTCGCACGCCCGGCGAAGACCAAGCCCCGCGACTTGGCCGAGGCCCTGTGCGCCGCGATGCCCGAGGTGCCCGGCCTGGCCGGTACCGAGATCGCCGGCCCCGGCTTCATCAACTTCCGCCTCGCCGCAGATGCCCGCACTCAGGTGCTGGGCCGCATCGCCACCCAGAGCGCCGACTTTGGCCGCTCGAGCGTGGGCAACGGCCGCCCGGTGCAGGTGGAGTTCGTCTCCGCCAACCCCACCGGCCCGCTGCATGTCGGCCACGGCCGCGGCGCGGCCTTCGGTGCCACCGTCGCCGACCTGCTGGATTTCTGCGGCTTCGACGTCACCCGCGAGTACTACGTGAACGACGCCGGGCGGCAGATGAACATCCTCGCCGCCAGCGTCTGGCTGCGCTATCTGGAACAGCACGGCGTGCAGGTCCCGTTCCCGGCCAACGGCTACCAGGGCGACTACATCTACCCGGTCGCCGAGGCCCTGACCGCGCAGATCGGCGAACAGGCGGTGCATCCGGCCGAGGCCGTGACCCGCGACCTGCCGCCGGACGAACCGGCCGGCGGCGACAAGGAGGTCTACATCGACGCGGTGATCGCACGCGCCCGCGAACTGCTGGGCCCGGAGCTGTACCGCACGGTATTCGACTGCGGCCTGAACGCGATCCTCGAAGACATCCGCGACGACCTGCGCGAGTTCGGAGTCGAATACCAGTGCTGGTTCTCCGAGCGCAGCCTGGCCGACTCCGGCGCGATCGATGCCGCGGTACAGGATCTCGAGGCACACGGCGCGCTGTACGAGCAGGACGGGGCGCTGTGGTTCCGCTCTTCCGACTACGGCGACGACAAGGACCGCGTGGTGCGCCGCGAGAACGGCGACTACACCTACTTCGCCTCCGACATCGCCTACCACCGCGAGAAGTTCCAGCGCGGCTTCGAGCGCGTGATCAACATCTGGGGCGCCGACCACCACGGCTACGTCCCGCGCGTGCGCGCCGCCCTGCAGGCCCTGGGCCTGGAGGCCGACCGCCTCGACGTGCTGCTGGTGCAGTTCGCGATCCTCTACCGCGGGGGCGAACGCCTGCCGATGTCCACCCGCGCCGGGCAGTTCGTCACCCTGCGCGAGCTGCGCGACGAGGTCGGATCGGATGCCGCACGCTTCTTCTATGTGCAGCGCCGTTGCGACCAGCACCTGGACTTCGACCTGGACCTGGCCAAGTCGCAGTCCAACGACAACCCGATGTACTACATCCAGTACGCCCATGCGCGCATCGCCAGCGTGCTGCGTACCGCCGCCGAGCGCGGCCATACCGCCAGCGCGCTGGACGACGCCGGGCTGTCCGCACGCCTGACCGAGCCGCAGGAAGACGACCTGCTGGATCGGCTCGACCGCTTCCCCGAGGTAATCGCGGCCGCCGCCGAGGCCTGCGAGCCGCACCAGATCGCCCAGTACCTGCGCGAGCTGGCCGCCGGCTTCCATACCTACTACAACGCCGTGCCGTTCCTGAATGCCGAGGACGCCAACGTCATCGGCGCGCGCCTGGCGCTGCTGACCGGCATCAAGCAGGTGCTGCACAATGGGCTGCGCCTGCTCGGCGTCACCGCCCCCGAACGGATGTAGCCCATGGCCCAGGCCCGCCGCAAGCGCCGCAAGACGACCCCCGCCCGCGCCTCGCGACCGATCCCGGGCTGGGTCTGGATGTTCGCTGGCCTGCTGATCGGGCTGGGGATTGCCGCCGTACTCTACCTCCAGGGAGCCGATCGCTCGCCCGACATCGGCGCCCTGTTCGGCGAACCGGAGACCCCGGCCGAGCGTGCACCCGCGGCGGAGCCGGAGCGCCTGCCCACCGATGACGAGCCGCGGTTTCGCTACTACGAGCTGCTGCCCGAAGACGAGGTCCGCGTCCCCGGTGCCGAGCGCGAAGTCCCGCAAGATCAGGTGGTCCCGCCCCCGGCCTCCCCGGCCGAGGGCGATCCGGTGATCCTGCAGATCGGGTCGTTCCGGCGGTTCGAACAGGCCGACGAGATGAAGGCCCGCATCTCCCTGCTGGGCCTGAGCCCGCAGGTGCACGAGGTCCAGATCGAGGGCGAGACCTGGCACCGCGTCTTTGTCGGCCCCTTCACCCAGGAGGACGACGTCAACCGCGCCCTGGACCGCCTGCGCTCGGAGAACATCGAGGCCCTGCGCCTGCGTCACCGGGACGGTTGATGGCCACGGCCGGCCCGGACCTGGACGCGCTGGCGAGGACCGTGGAGGCCCTGCCGCAGGGCAACGAACGCCGCGAACTGGGCGAACTGCTGCGCCGGGCCCGCCAGCGGCACCAACGCGGCCAGCCCTGTGACCGGCTCGTCTCCACCCTGACCGAACGCCTTGCGCGCGCCGAACAGGGCGCCGCCGAACGCGAACGCCTGCGCCCGCAGCCCGTCTACGCCGGCGACCTGCCGATCCACGCCGAGCGCGAGCGGATTGTCGCCGCGATCCGCGAACACCCGGTGCTGGTGCTGTGCGGCGAGACCGGCTCCGGCAAGACCACCCAGCTGCCCAAACTGTGCCTGGAGGCCGGGCGCGGCGAGACCGGGCTGATCGGCCACACCCAGCCGCGCCGCATCGCCGCGCGCTCGGTCGCCAGCCGCATCGCCGAGGAACTGGGCACCACGCTGGGGGGCGATGCGACCTCCACCGTCGGCTTCAAGGTCCGTTTCTCCGACCAGACCGGGCCGAACAACTGGGTCAAGCTGATGACCGACGGCATGCTGCTGGCGGAGCTGGCGCATGACCCGGAGCTGCGCGCCTACGACACCCTGATCGTCGACGAGGCCCACGAGCGCAGCCTGAACATCGACTTCCTGATGGGCGTGCTCAAGCGCCTGTCGAAGAAGCGCCCGGAGCTGCGCATCATCATCACCTCCGCGACGCTGGACCCGGAGCGGCTGTCCGCGTTCTTCGACGACGCGCCGATCCTGACCGTGGCCGGGCGCACCTACCCGGTGGAGCTGCGCTACCGCCCGATCGAGCCGGAAGACGCTGGCGAGGACGAGAACGCCGGCCGCGGCGAACGCGACCTGTTCGACGGCATCCGCGACGCGGTGGCCGAATGTGAGCGCGCCGGGCCCGGCGACATCCTGGTGTTCCTGCCCGGCGAGCGCGAGATCCGCGACGCCCACAAGGCCCTGCGCGGCCAGGTGCGCGCGGACACCGAGGTCCTGGCGCTGTACGCGCGCCTGTCCGCGCGCGAGCAGTCGCGGGTATTCCAGTCGCACGCCGGCCGGCGCATCGTGCTGGCCACCAATGTCGCCGAGACCGCACTGACGGTCCCCGGCATCCGCTTCGTGATCGACTCGGGGCTGGCCCGTGTCTCGCGCTACTCCTGGCGCTCGCGGGTCCAGCGCCTGAGCCTGGAACCGATCTCGCAAGCCGCCTGCGACCAGCGCGCCGGGCGCTGCGGACGGCTGGGCCCCGGTATCTGCATCCGGCTGTTCGCGGAGGACGACTACAACCTGCGCCCGCCGTTCACCGACCCGGAGATCCAGCGCTCCAACCTCGCCTCGGTGATCCTGCAGATGGCCGCGCTGAAGCTCGGCCAGCCGCGCCAGTTCCCGTTCGTGGACCCGCCCGACCCGCGCCTGGTCAAGGACGGCTACCGCCTGCTGGAGGAGCTGGGTGCGGTGGATGCCCGCGGCCGCATCACCCCGCGCGGCCGCCAGCTGGCACGCATGCCCATCGACCCGCGCCACGGCGCGATGCTGCTGGCCGGGGCCGACCACGGCTGCGTGACCGAGACCGCGACCATCGCCGCCTTCCTGTCGCTGCAGGACCCGCGCGAACGCCCGGCGGAGGCCACGCAGGCCGCGGACCAGGCCCATCGCGAGTTCCAGGTCGAGGGCTCCGACTTCATGGGCATGCTGCGGCTGTGGGAGGCCTGGCACACCGCGCGCGAGGACCTCGGCTCGAATGCGCTCAAGCGCTGGTGCCGCGAGCACTTCCTGAACTTCCTGCGCATGCGCGAGTGGCAGGAGCTGCGCGTGCAGCTGCTGCGCCAGGCCCGCGAGATGGACCTGAAGCCGAACCACCCGCCGGCCGACGCCGAGCCCGTACACCGCGCGCTGCTGACCGGGCTGGTCAGCCAGATCGGGCAGAAGACCGAGCGTGGCGACTATCTGGGCGCGCGCAACCGCCGCTTCCAGATCCATCCCGGGTCGGTCCTGGCGAAGAAGAAGCCCGCCTGGGTGATGAGCGCGGAGATCGCCGAGACCACCCGCGTCTACGCCCGCGACAACGCCCGCATCGAGCCCGACTGGATCCTGGCCGCGGCGCCGCATCTGCTCAAGCACCACATCTTCGAGCCGCACTTTCAGCGTCGCAGCGGGCGCGTCGGGGCCTTCGACCGCATCACCCTGTACGGCCTGGTCGTCGCACCGAAAAAACCGGTGGACTTCGCCAGGCACCACCCGGCCGAGGCGCGGCGTATCCTGATTCGTGAGGGCCTGGTCGGCGGCGAGCTGCGCACCCGCTCCAAGGGGGTGCAGGCCAACCGCGAGGCGGTGGCCGAGATCGCCGAGCAGGAGGCACGCGGACGCCGGCGCGACCTGCTGGTGGAAGAGGATCGACTGTTCGACTTCTATGACACCCGCCTGCCGTCGGAGATCACCGACGGTACGAGCTTCGAGACCTGGGCGCGCAAGACCGAGAAGCGGGACCCCGACGCCCTGCGGATCGACCGCGCGGAGCTCCTGAACGAGCCGGACACCACGCTCCCGCAAGGGGCCTATCCCGACCACTTGGAGGTCGAGGGCCTGCGCCTGCCGCTGGCCTACCGCTTCGAACCCGGCCAGCCGGACGACGGCGTGACCGTGACCATCCCGATCGCGGCGCTGAACGCGGTGCCCGACTGGCTGGGCGACTGGCTGGTGCCGGGGCTGCTGGAAGATCGCGTGACCGGCCTCTTGCGCAGCCTCCCCAAGGGCCTGCGCCGCCAGTTCGTGCCCGCGCCGGACTTCGCGCAGGCGGCGCTGGCGCGCATCGAACACCGCCAGGGCCCGCTCATCCCGGCGCTGGCCGAGGCCCTGCGCGCGATGACCGGCACCGAGATCCCGCTGGATGCCTGGCGCCCGGAGAACCTGGAGCCACACCTGGTGATGCGCTTCCGCATCCTCGACCCGGAAGGCCAGGAGCAGGCCAGCGGCCGTGACCTGGCCGCGCTGAAGCGCCGGCTGGGCGACAGCGCCGAGGCCCACTTCGACGCCAGCCGCCCGGACGAGATCACCCGCGAGGGGATCACCGAGTGGGACTTCGGCGCACTGCCGGAGAGTGTGGAGTTCGACCACCAGGGGGCGCAGCTGCGCGCCTTCCCGATCCTGGTCGATCGCGGCGACGCCGTCTCGCTGGAGCTGGAACCGGACCCGGCCCGGGCCACGCGCGCCCACCGTGCGGGCCTGCGTCGGCTGTTCCTGCTGGGCGCGCGCAAGACCGCCCGCGACCTGCGCCGCCAGCTCCCGGAGATCGAGCGCGCCTGCCTGAACTACTCGACGCTGGGCAGCTGCGAGGCCCTGCGCGACCAGATCCTGGAGGCCGCGGCCGACCGCGTGTTCCTGGCCGAGCCCTGGCCACGCGATGCCGAGGCCTTTCAAGAACGCCTGGAGGCCAGCCTGCCCGACTTCTCGCCGACGGTGATGGAGCTCTCGCGCCTGGCCGCCGAGATCCTGCGCCACTGGCATGATCTGCGCACCCGGCTGCAGGGGGATCTGCCGCTGTCCTGGATCGAGGCGGCACGCGACATCCGCGGGCAGCTCGAAGCACTGGTCCCGGCCGATTTCCTGCTGCGCACCCCGCACGACGTGCTGCCCGAGCTGCCACGCTACCTGCAGGCGATCGACAAGCGCCTGGAACGCCTGACCCAGGCCCCGGACAAGGACCGCGCCCGGCGCGTGGCGGTCGAGCCACTGTGGCAGCAGGCACAGGAGCTGATCGCGCGGGCGCCGGACCACCCCGACGTGCTCGCCTTTCGCTACCGCATCGAGGAGTTTCGCGTCTCGCAGTTCGCCCAGGAATTGGGCACCCGCGAGAAGGTGTCACCGAAGCGGCTGGAACGCGAATACACCGACGTGATCCAACGACTGGCAAGCGGCCAATAAGCAATCTGGACAGAGGAAGCAACGGATGCGCGTAGTCGTGATCGGGGCCGGTGTAATCGGCGTGACCTCTGCCTGGTACCTGCAGGAGGCCGGGGCCGAGGTCGTGCTGGTGGATGCCGGCCCTGCCCCCGCGACCGGCTGCAGCCAGGCCAACGGCGGCATGCTGCACGCAAGCCACGCCGAGCCCTGGAACACCCCCGGCGTCGGCCTGGACCTGCTGCGCTTTCTCGGTCGCACGGAGTCACCGCTCCTGCTGCGCCCGCGCGCGCTGCCGGGGCTGGCCGGGTGGGGCCTGCGTTTTCTCTGGAACAGCCGCCGTTCGCTGTTCGAGCAGCACACCCGCCTGAATGCCCGGCTGGCCGCGTTCTCGCTCCGGGAGATCGACCGCCTGCAGCGGGAACTGGCGAGCGAGGGGCTGGACTTCGACTTTCGCCGCTGCGGCATCCTGAAGCTGTTCCAGGACCCGGCCAGCCAGGCCCACAACCGCGCCGCCAGCGAGGCGATGACTGATGAGGACGTGCGCTTCGAGGACTGGGACGTGGAGCGCATCATCGCGGAGGAGCCGGCGCTGGCCCCGGTGCGCGACCGCCTGTGCGGCGGGCTGTTCTTCCCTGGGGATGCGATCGGCGACGCCGCCCGCTTCACCGAGCAACTGCTCGCGATCGGCCAGCGCCGGGGCATCCGCTATTACCCGAATGTCGCGGTTCGACGCCTGCGCACCCACCGCGGCCGGATCGACGCGGTGGAGACCTCCGAAGGGCCGATCGCGGCGGCGGCCTGCGTGGTGGCCAACGGCTACCACGCCCCGGACCTGCTACGCCCGCTGGGACTGCATCTCCCCGTCGCCCCGGTGAAGGGCTATTCGCTGACCCTGCCGATGGACGCCGACTGCCGCCTGAACCTGCCGCTGATCGATGACGCCAACAAGGTGGTGATGACCCCGCTGGGGGAGCGCCTGCGCCTGGCCGGCACCGCCGAGTTCGCCGGCCGCGACCGCCACCTGAATGCCGAACGCGCAGCCAATGTCCTCGATCAGTGCCGGCGCACGCTGACTGGCCTGCCCGCGACCTTCGACTGGGAGACGATGGCGCCCTGGACCGGGCTGCGCCCGATGAGTGCCCGTGGCACGCCCATCCTCGGCCCCACCGCCATCGAGGGCCTGCACCTGAATACCGGGTCCGGCCATCTGGGCTGGACGTTTGCGTGCGGGGCGGCGGCACTCGTGCGTGCAGGGGTGCTGGGCGAATCGCCGTCTCTATCCATGGAAGACCTGAGGCTCTGATCTCGGCCCGGGGCGATGCGTTTCGCTGCGCTCAACACATCCTACAGCCCTTCCTGCCTGTCGTAGGATGCGTTGAGCGCAGCGAAACGCATCATCCGGCACGACAGGCCACCCCGTTTACGATGCCGGGAACACCATGCGGATGCGGGCCCCGTGCAGTTCCGGGGCCTGCTCGATATACAGCTCGCCACCGTGGTCCTGCACCAGGGCCTGGATAATGCTGAGCCCCAGCCCCTGACCGGCCTCGCCATCGCTGCGCACATCCGCTCGTTCACCCCGCTCCAGCACGCGGGCACGATCCCCCGGCGCGATCCCGGGCCCGTCATCGTCGATGGTCAGGGTCACCGCCTCCGCTGTGCACTGCGTCGAGATCCATACCCGGCTGGTCGCGTGGCGGATTGCGTTATCCAGGGTGTTGCCCAGGAGCTCGAAGATGGCACCAGGCTCCATGCGCAGGGCACAACCCGGCTCGAGGTAACTGTCCAGATCCACCCCCTGCTGGCTGGCAAGCCGCCCGAGCGCCTGACAGGTTCGTTCGATGATGGGGTTCAAAGGCTCGGGGGCCTGGAAGGGCGCGGGACCCAGGCGCTGCGCCTGGCTGAGCTGGTGCTGCACGATCGCCTGCAGCCGGTCGACCTGGCGGCGCATGTCTTCCGGGTCGGGGTTCTGGCTTTCCAGGTTGAGGCGCAGCGCGGAGATCGGGGTTTTCAGACTGTGCGCCAGGTCGGCCAGGGCATTCTGCTGGCGAGTCAAACGTGCACGCTCGAACTCGATCAGGTCGTTGATACTCCCGGTCAGGGCCTGCACTTCGGTCGGATAAGGGCCCTCCAATCGCCCATAGTCCCCGTGACGCAGCGCCTCCAGGTCACCCTGCACGCGGCGGAGCGGCCACAGCCCCCAGAACCACAGCGCCAGCCCGAGCGCGACGATCAGCGAAATCGTCATGGTCATCAGCCCCTGCCAGAGGCTGACGCGATACTGCTCGACCTGCTCCTCGAATGCCTCGCGGTCCTCCAGTATCTGAAAGGTCAGTCCGACCTGGCCGCCGTCCAGCTCCCACTGCACGGGCAGGCTGAAGGCGAAGAAGTCATCCTCCGACCAGCCACGCAGGGAGACCCCCACCGCAGAGGGGGAACGCCAGAGCGTGCGCCCGTCCGGGCCGAGGATGCGGGCGTAGAGGCCACTGGCGGGCAGTTGCAGCCGACTCTCGGGCAGCATCTCGGGGACGCGTACCTCGTTGCGCCCGACGACCTCGACCAGCCCCATCAGCAGCAGTACCTGGGCCTCTAGGCGAGTCTCGACGGCATCTGCCGCGTTGTCGCGAAAAGCCGCCTCCAACACCCAGGCCGTGAGCAGGGAAAACACCAGTACGGTGACCCCAGCGACCAGCGCCAGGCGCAGGGTCAGGCTGCTGCGGATTTGGCGCAGAGGGCGTCTCATGGGGTTCCGAACACGGGACTGGCGTGGACCGTGCGCAATATCAGGCGCCGCGGGTGGAACCAGACGACGTCTCGGTATCCGCCTCGCGGGCGAAGCGGTAGCCCCGACCGCGCAGGGTCTCGATCAGCCCGAGGCTGCCGTCCGGATCGAGTTTGCGGCGCAGGCGCCCGATCAGTACCTCGATCACGTTGCTCTCGCGGTCCTCGTCATGCTCGTAGAGATAGTCCGCCAGCGTCTCCTTGCTGAGCACCCGCCCGGGCTGGCGCACCAGCGTCAGCAGCAGGCGGTACTCGAAGGTGGTGAGGGAAACCAGCTCGCCATGGAGGCGGACGTCATCGGTGGCCGTGTCGATCACCAGCGGCCCGAATTCCAGCCGTTCCCGGCCGGCCTGCAGGCTGCGCCGCGCCAGGGCGCGCAGGCGCGCCACCAGCTCCTGGATGTGGAAGGGCTTGGTCAGGTAGTCGTCGGCCCCGGCCTCGAGCCCCTCGACCTTGTCCTGCCAGCGGTCGCGTGCCGTAAGAATCAGGATGGGCAGTTGCGGCTTCACCTCGCGGGCCTTGCGAATGACGTCGAGGCCATCCATGCCGGGCAGCCCCAGGTCCACCACCGCGATGTCGCAGTGGTACTCGGTCAGCAGGTAAAGGCCGGTGTCGCCGTCCGAGGCGGTATCCACACGGCAGCCGTTGTTCTCCATCTCCTCGGCGATCTGGCTGCGCAGAGCCAGATCGTCCTCGATCACCACCACGCGCAGATTCATGGGTCGAGCTCCGCCCCCTCCTCGATCTTGATCGTTCGCACCTGCTGGTTGTCGGTCAGGATACGCACGATAAACACGCGATTCCCGTACTCGGTCAAATCTTCGCGTGCGGAAAGGACCCGGCCCGGGTAGTTGGCCTCGACGCGTGACACCGCCTCGTCCAGTGTCCAGACGGCCGCACGCGGGTCTTCGGTGATGAACTGGGCCTGAGCCGCGAAAGGCACCATCAGGGCCGCCAGCAGAAGCCCGAGCACACCCGCGCCGCCGATGATTCGGCGTCTCCGGCCACCGCCTTTGGCAACGGTCTCCGGTCCGGGGCGCATAGCGGTAGTCTCCGTGATGGTGTGGGCGAACAAACTCTTGCAGCTACAAGGCTATAGGCCTAGCCTGAACGTTATCTGAAACTGGATGTTCCCGTCATGACTCAAGCCCCTGCCTCCTCCGAACCCGAGGTACCCCTGGAGGAAGAAGCCGGACCCCTGCGCTGGGACGAACTGATGCCGCATTTCGCCCGTGGCGTGGTGATTCGCGTGGCCCCCGAGCTGGACCTGATCGAGGTGGCGCGCGCATTTCGCGACGATGCCACGCATCAGGTCAGCGAATGGCTGGCCAGTGATCAGGTCGCACGCGCGACGGATGACGACGCGCGGCGCTGGGCGGCGAACAACCCCGTCTTTACCGCCATCGTCGCCGCCCCCTGGGTACTCGCCCAGGAGCGCAGCACGGCGCACTGACCCGGCCATGGCCTCCCCCCTGGGCATCGAGGACGACACCCTGGCCCGCCTGATCCAGGCGGCGCGGGAGTTCCACGCCAAGGAGGAGGTCGTGTTCCCCGACTCGAACCCCGACACCTCGGACGATGACTGGGCCATGCAGGTCCTGGCGGATCACGCCGGTGACCTGACGCTGCGCGAGCTGGAAGGCACCCTGAGCGGGCTCGGACCGGAATACCAGGCGGAGTTGCAGGCGCTCAGTGCGCTAGGGCGTGGCGACTACGAGGCCGAAGAATGGGAAAGCGCGCTGGAGGATGCCCGCGACGACTGGAGCCCGGACACGGCCCATCGCCTGATTGCCAATCCGATGATTGCGGACGAATGGGAGGCCGGCCTGGAACAGATGCAGGCCGCCGAGTAGGGAACCGTTGCCCCCGCCCGACGGGAGAAGCAATCACGTCCCCAGTGCGGAGGGGTCGAACTGTACTGCGACCCCGTCTTCCATCACACGGACGATCCGGGCCCGTACCCGTGGCGGCTCGCCACCATCCCCGAGCAGACCGAATACCTGCAGCATGAGCTCATCGTCCGGGTTCAACTCCTTCAGGAGGCTGATCCCGGACTGCCCCCGATCCTCCCAGGCCAGAAAAGCCCCGCCACCGGAGATATCATTCGTCGTAAGTCTGACCTGGCTCCCGTCACGGCATTCCGCCACCACCTCGACGGTCATCGGGATGCGCGGATGGCGCCGACGTTCCCCTGTCATGGCCTGTCTCCTGCTGCAGATGCCTTCTCAAGGCATCGAAAAGATAGATAGGTTGTGCTATATCCCACACAATGATCGTTCCATCACACGATCAGGTGCAACTCCAGGCCAACGAACCTGGAAGTACGGCCCAGCCCGGCAAATGCACCGGGTGCGAGGAGTCAGGCAGTACGCAGAAGACTGTCGCCTACCAGAAAGCCACTTTGAGACGGAGGAGTCCGTTACCATGAAGCAATCACGTTTGTTCGTGGCGGGGCTTGTGGCCTCGCTGGCGATGGTTGGTACCACATCCCAGGCAATCGCCGACAATGACGAAATCACCCGTGGCCAGTTGATGGCCGCTTCCTGCAAGGCCTGCCACAACGCCGCTGGCGCCGAGAAGGGCGTGCCCGATCTGGGCCGAATCTCGCCAGAGGTCATCCAGAGCCAGATGCGCGCATTCCGCGATGGCGACCGTGACGCGACCATCATGGATCGTCACGCCAAGGGCTACACGGACGAAGAGATCGAAGCGATGTCGGTCTACTTCGCGCGCTTCTGATCACGGGGGGATTACAACAATGCACAATTTTACTCGACGCCACTTCCTGAAGGCCTTCGGGATTACCAGTGCAGCTGCACTGACCGGTATCGGTTGCGCACCGCACGCAGCCCGCAACGGGGCCAAGGCCCATGTGGTCGTGGTCGGGGGAGGCTCCGGCGGGGCCACCGCGGCACGCTACCTCAAGCAGTTCTCGCCGGACATGATGGTCACGCTGGTCGAACCCAATGCCACCTACGTCACCTGCTACGGCAGTAACTGGGTGATCGGCGGGTTCGAGAGCATGGATTCGATCACGCACGGCTACCACAACCTGCGCGACCGCGACGGCATCGACGTGATCGAGGACAAGGTCGTCGGCGTGGACGCTGACAACCGCACCGTGCGCCTCGAAAGCGGCGACAGCCTGCAGTACGACAAGCTGGTCATGTCCCCGGGGATCGACTTCAAGTACGACGACATGCCCGGCATTGAAGAGGCCGACGCGGAAAAGATCCCGCACGCCTGGAAGGCTGGCGAGCAGACCGAGATGCTGCGCTCGCAGCTGCTGGAGATGCCGAACGGCGGCGTGTTCGTGATGGTCGCCCCGCCGAACCCGTTCCGCTGCCCGCCGGGGCCGTACGAGCGCGTCTCGCTGATCGCGCATTACCTGAAGGAGCACAAACCGCGCTCCAAGATCATCGTGCTCGACGCCAAGGACAACTTCTCCAAGCAGGGCCTGTTCGAAGAAGGCTGGGAGATGCACTACGGCGACATGATCGAGTGGCGTGCTGCATCGGATGGTGGCCTGGTCGAGGAAATCGACGTCGGCGAGATGACCGCCCGGGCCGACGCCGGCTTCGAGCGTGTCCGCGCGGACGTGATGAACTTCATCCCGGCACAGCGTGCTGGCCAGATCGCCCACGACGTCGGCCTGACCAACGACGAAGGCTGGGTCCCGGTGGACCAGCGGACCTTCAAGTCGGAGATGGACGACAACATCTACGTGCTGGGGGATGCCAGCGTGGCGGGCGCCATGCCGAAGTCCGGCCACTCGGCCAACAACCAGGGCAAGATCGTCGCCGCGGCGATCGTGCGCGAGTTGATGGACCAGGAGCCGATCGATCCCTCCTCGGCCAACACCTGCTACAGCCTGATCACCCCGGAACACGGGATCAGCGTGGCGGCCGTGTACAAGTACCAGGATGGGGCACAGGCTGGCGTCGAAGGGGCCGGCGGTGTCAGCCCCTCGGGCGAGACCTCGAGCTTCCGCGAGCGTGAGGCCGCGTTCACCCGGGCCTGGTACGCCGGGATCACCCAGGATATCTGGGGCTAGACCCGCTTACGGCTGCAAAGCAGCAAACGATGGACGGAAACGGCGCCTGCGGGCGCCGTTTTCTTTTTCGGCGATGAGTCAGGCGTTCAGGTCGGGGATCAGGCGACTGCGCAGCCGCTGGATGGCGTCTCTCAGCTGGAGCTTGCGCTTTTTTAGCCGCTGGATCGCGAAGGCATCCGGCGCAGGCTGCTCGTGCATCACCGCGATCGCGGAATCCAGCGCCCGATGCTCGGACTCAAGCTCCGCCAGTCGTGCACGAATCTGACTCTCCGTCTCCAACAGCCCCTCCTTAAGGAAACACTGATTAATGTACGCGCTCGCGCTCGAGTCGCTTTTGCGCGCGAACAAGGCGCGGTGACTGCCGTGCAGTCATTCTGCACAAGGGAGCCGCAACGCCGTTCCCGCGCCCGTTTTCGATAACAACGGGCGGCCGAGCCCCTGCTTTCAATGGCTTGTGGGGTTGGCACCCCAGGTTCCCCGATCCGGCGTTGCGGCCCTTGCCGGTAGAACCACTACCGGCTGCGCACCGCGCCTTGTCTCGGAAAACCTGGGGTACCAACGCGAGCGTGTACATTAGTCAGTGTTTCCTTAATTGTTTGTGCGGGTCACGAGATACATTCAGCTCGCGTATCATCGCAGACCCACCCCGCCCGGACCATCCCGCGCCCATGGCCATCCGCAACACCAGCCTGCCCATCGACACCCCGCGTGGCATCCAGCTGAACGGCGTTCTGGTAGAGCCCAGCGAAGGCCCGCTACTGGGCCAGGCCTGCATTGCACACTGCTTCGCCTGTTCCAAGGACTTTCCCGCGACCGTGCGCCTGGCGCGCGCCCTGGCGGAGGAGGGGATCGCCACGCTGCGCTTCGACTTCGCCGGGCTGGGCGACTCCGACGGACGCTTTCGCGACAGCACGCTCGACACCTATTGCGAGGACCTGAACGCGGCGCTGGACGCATTGCAGCAGGCAACCGGCGAGCCCACTGACCTCCTGATCGGTCACAGCTTCGGCGGGGCCATGGCCATCCATGTCGGCAGCCAGCGCGAAGAACTGGGCGGCATTGTCACCATCGCCGCCCCCAGCCGGCCCGGCCATGTCGCGCATCTGTTCGGTGACATCGCTGCGACCATCCAGCGCGAAGGCTTCGCGCGCGTCAATATCGGCGGCCGCCCGGTCGAGATCGGGCAGCCCTTCCTGGACTCGATCGAAGAACCGACACTGGACGGCGCGCTGGAGCGCATGACGCAGCCGCTACTGCTGCTGCATGCCCCCGGAGACACCGTGGTCAGCGTCGATCATGCCCGCAAGATCTTCCAGCAGGCCCACCACCCCAAGAGCTTTGTCGCCCTGCACCAGACCGACCACCTGCTCTCGCGCCCCGAGCACACCCGCTATGTCGCCGGACTGATCCACGCCTGGGCCGCCAACCTGCTGGATTAACCCCGGCGCACGCCACAACTTGTAGGAGGCCAGCCCCCTGGCCGATGGGTTTTACCGGCGTCCAATCGGCCAGAGGGCTGGCCTCCTACACCATGGGCGAGGCTCTACCAGTAGTTCTCGGTGGTGATCTGCCCCGGCTTGCGGCGGCGGTTCTTCTCCAGCCCGCGCTCGCGGAGGATGGCGGCGGTATCCTTCACCATTGCCGGGTTGCCGCACAGCATCAACTGCGAGTGCTCCGGCGCGATCTTGAGGCCGGCGTGATGCTCCAGGCGACCCTCGGCAATCGCGGCCGGGATACGGCCCTCGAGCCCGCCCGGGCAGGGTTCGCGGCTGACGAACGGGATGTACTGGAACTGTTTCGGGTCGCGCTCCTGGAACTGCCGGATCGTGTCCTGGTAGGTCAGTTCCTCCGCCTTGCGCACGGCGTGGATTAGTCGGATGTTCTCGAAACGCTGCCACGGCGTGTCGGTCTTCAGCATCGACAGGAAGGGCCCCAGCGCGGTACCGGTGGACAGCAGCCACAGGTCACGGCTGTCGGGCAGCTCGTCCAGCGTGAAGAACCCTGTGGCGCGCGGCATCAGCTCCACCGTGTCGCCGGGCTCCAGCTGCACCAGCCGGTTCGACAAGGGGCCCTCGGGCACTGTGATCAGGTAGAAGTCCAGCGGGGTCTCGTCCGGGGCATTCACATAGGAATAAGGGCGCGCGACTGGCTCGCCGTCAATCTCCAGGCGCAGCCGATTGAACTGCCCGGCCTTGAACGGCTCCACATCTGCCTCTACCCGCAGCGAGAAGAGGCGGTCCGTCCATTGTTTGCGCTCCTGCACGGTCCCCGTGACCCAGCCCATATTCCCGACTCCATGACTCAAGTATTATCCAGACTGGCGCCGCGTCCGGATGGTTTCAAGCTGTCCTTCAGGCGATGCGGATTAATCCGCCCCGCCCCAATCCGTATAATTGGCGCCCGAATCCCCCATCACAGGTTAACGGAGCAACCATGGCCCGCACCCCCTCGCAGATGATTGAACTGGGCACCGAGGCCCCGAACTTTTCCCTGCCGGACGTCGTCTCCGGCGACACCATCAGCCTCGACAGTTTTCCCGACGCGAAAGGCTACATGATCGCCTTTATCTGCAATCACTGCCCGTTCGTGCAACTGATCCGCCACGAGTTCGCGCGCTACGGCCGCGAATACTCGGACAAGGGCATTGCGGTGATCGCAATCAACTCCAACGACATCCAGGCGGTACCGGACGACGCCCCGGACAAGATGCGCGACGACGCCCGCCGCTTCGGCTACAAGTTCCCCTACTGCCTGGACGAGGACCAGTCCGTAGCCAAGGCCTACCACGCGGCCTGCACCCCGGACCTCTACCTGTTCGACGCCGACCGCAAGCTGTTCTATCGCGGCCAGTTCGACGAGACCCGCCCCGGCTCCGACACCCCGGTCACCGGGCGTGACCTGCGCGCCGCCAGCGATGCCCTGCTGGCGGGCCAGCCCGCCCCCGACCCGCAGCACCCAAGCCTCGGCTGCAACATCAAGTGGCGCCCAGGCAACGAACCGGACTATTACGGCTGACGCACCCACCGGGGCGGGCCGGCCGAAGCGACCATACGGGAGCGGGCTTGCCCGCGCGGCGGGCGCGCCCGCCGTATACTGAACGCACACCCCGAACCATGGCCACCGCATGCCGCCCAGCAACGTGATCGACGGCCCGCGGGTCGCCACCTGGCGCTGTCCCTCCTGCCAGGAGGCGGTCCCGCGCCTGCTGCCCAATGGCGAGAGCAACCGCATCCCGATCCCGCCAGCGCGCATGGCACTGCCGGACAACACCGTACGCCAGGCCTGCGAACGCGTGCAGGGACTGCGTGCACCGGAGATCTGCTTTGCCTGCGGCCAGGCCTACCAGGAGCTGCTCGGCACGCTGGTACGCCCGCCGGCCGAGCTGGGCGACGCCCGTGGCGAGCCCGGGCTTAATGACACCGGCATCATCGGGGCCCTGCTGCCGATCGCCGACCAGGGCACACAGATCCTGATCTTCAACGTGGTCAGCGAAGAGCTGCGCTGCACCGAGATCGAGCGCCTGGCCACCTTCAACCCCGACCGCCTGACCTACCCCGGTTCGCGCGGCGCGATCGCGCCGCGCATCTGGGCCCTCTACGAGGACCACCTGGCCCAGCTGCACGCCCGGGCGCCCGTCCCGTACCACCCCGAATAGCACTTGTCATCGCGAGGCGCGCAGCGCCGTGGCGATCTTTCGGGGCACCCCCGGGCGCTCACATCAACGCGGCGTCTCGACAACACGCGATCCGTTACGCGTGACCGCCTTCCCCGTCATCGTCCCCGGCAGCATCCACACGCGCCAGCATGCGCATACCACCCACCATGCAGCGCAGCGCCTCCAGGGTCTGCAAGTCGAAATCGGCCCCGGTCTCGCCGGGCAGCTGCCAGTACTTCGGCCGGCAGTTCGCGGGACGATGTGCCGGCATGGCGCGGGCCGCAGCCGTGTCGACCGCCACCAGCAGATCGGCCCAGGCCAGATCGGCGTCCGTCACCTCGGCCATCGCGCGCGCCGGGCGCACCTCGATCCAGTCCTCGAACTCGGCCGCCGCGGCCAGCTCTGCCACGCGCGCAGCGCGTCCATCCGGCCGTTCCGCCGCCACCAGCAGGCGCGCACGGCGCTTATACATCTCCACTCCCCAGGGAAACACTGATCAATGTACACGCTCGCGCTCGAGTCGCTTTTGCGTGCGAACAAGGCGCGGTGACCGCCGTGCAGTCATTCTGCACAAGGGAACCGCAACGCCGTGCGCGCACAAAAGCGGCCGAGCCCCTTCGGGGTTGGTACCCCAGGTTCCCCGATCCGGCGTTGCGCCGCTTGCGGGTAGAACCACTACCCGCTGCACGGCGCGCCTTGTCTCGGAAAACCTGGGGTGCCAACGCGAGTGTGTACATTAATCAGTGTTTCCCTAGCAGGTGCTTTTGAATGGCACCGCAGGCCACCGTCAGGCTATAAGCCAATTGATCGAAACGGAGAACGGACGCCATGCCCCACCTCGACTGGTCGCAGTACCCGACAAATGAACTCAAGCTCGTCTACAGCACGCTGCACGCGCAGCTGACGCTGGCCCCCGAGCTGATGGATTCTGAACTGATGGCCGACCTGCAGACCCACCTGCAAAAGGCCGCCAAGGCCGACGGCGTGGATGTCTCCACCCACTCCCAGTGGGCCGCCTGGCTGAACGACCGCTAACTACCCACCCCATCGTGGGAGCCTGCTTGCAGGCGAATGCCACTGCCAGAGTCGGACGCGGGCAGGGGCTTCGCCTGCAAGCAGGCTCCTACAGGGGCGGCCTTGTCAGGCGTCGCCTTCGGTGGCCTTGCGGTGTTCGGCGGCGAAGTCGAGCATGCGCTGCGTGGCCACCAGGGCCTTCTGACGCGCGGTCTCGTCGACGAAGATCTCGTTCTTCGCCGGTTCCGCCGTGTCTTCCAGCGTCTCGGCCAGCGAGACCAGGTCGTTCATCGCCATCCACGGGCAGTGGGCGCAGCTGGTACAGGTGGCGCTGTGGCCGCCGGTGGGGGCCTCGATCAGGGTCTTGCCCGGGGCCGCCTGCTGCATCTTGTAGAAGATGCCCTTGTCCGTGGCAACGATGAATTCCTGCTCCGGGCGGTTCTTGACCGCCGCGATCAGCTGGCTGGTGGAGCCCACCACGTCGGCCTGGTGGATGACCTCGCGCGGGGACTCCGGATGCACCAGCACCGCTGCGCCGGGATGGCGGCCGCGCAGATCCTCCAGCGCCCAGGAGCGGAATTCGTCGTGCACCACGCAGGAGCCGTCCCACAGCACCATGTCGGCACCGGTGGTGCGGCGGATATAGTCGCCCAGGTGCTTGTCCGGGGCCCACAGGACCTTCTTGCCCTGGTCGCGCAGATGCTCGACCAGCGGCACCGCGATGCTGGAGGTGACGACGTAGTCGGCCTGTGCCTTTACGTCCACCGAGGTGTTGGAGTACACGACCACGGTGTGGTCCGGATACTGGGCGCGGAATTTCGCGAACTCGTCGGCCGGACAGCCGAGGTCCAGCGAACACTCGGCCTCCAGCGTCGGCATCAGCACGCGCTTTTCGGGGCTCAGGATCTTGGCCGTCTCGCCCATGAAGCGCACCCCGGCCACCACCAGCGTCTCGGCCGGATGTTCCTTGCCGAAGCGGGCCATCTCCAGCGAATCGGACACGCAGCCGCCGGTCTCGTCTGCCAGACGCTGGAGGGACTCGTCCACGTAGTAGTGCGCCACCAGCACCGCGTTGCGCTCGATCAGCAGGCGCTTGATGCGACGCACCAGCTCGTCGCGCTGGGCATCGGTCAACGCATGCAGCGAGGCCGTCACGTGATCCGTGCGCGGAACCTGGAAGATCGGAATTTCGGCCACCGGTGCAGTCATGGGTCCTCTCACCCCGGCATACGGGGTAGATTATCGTTAGCTAATAGTACGACACGCTCGCGGGCGCTGTCGTTCCTACACATTGTGGGGGCGTCCCCGCGCATCCCAACCCGGGCGCCTATAATGCGCCGGCCATGACCGATCTGAAGCAGCAATACAAGGCGATGACCTTCGAGGAGCGCATGGACCTCGCCCTGTCCGCGAACCTCGAGGCACACTGGCGACCGCTGCTGGTGCGCGACCAGCACGCCCAGGTGAAGGCCTACTTCTCCCGCCGCATGGACCTCACACCCCAGGAGGTCGCCCTGCTGCTGGCCGACCCCAACCAGACCGTGCGCCTGAACTGCGCCAAGCGGCCCGATCTGACACCGGAACAGGTCGAGGCCTGCGTGAACGACCGCGACCCGAACCTGCGCTACTTCGTCGCGCGCAATCCACTGCTGACAGACGCCCAGCGGGAACAACTGATGGATGACGAGGACGAACTGGTGCGCATCGCGGTGCGGAAGGGCCCGAAAAAACGTGGGACCCGCGCCCGCCCCGGACAGGCCGAGATGATCCGTTGACCGAGACCCGCCCCGACAAACCGAAACGCCCGAAGCCTTCCCGGCGCCGCCGCGCCCTGAGCTGGGGCATCCAGATCGGGATCGCGCTGGTGATCTTCCTGGCCGTGCGTGCCTGGATGGCGCGCGACATGGTCGAGGGTCCGGCGCCCGCGTTCGAGGCACAACTGCTGGACGGCACGCCCGTGACGCTCGCCGACTACGCGGACGAGCCCATGCTGCTGCACTTCTGGGCCAGCTGGTGCCCGATCTGCCGCCTGGAGGAAGGCGAGATCGTGCGCCTGTCGCAGAGCCATCCGGTCCTGACGGTGGCCATGCAGTCCGGCACGCCGGAAGAGGTACTCGAGCACCTGAACGAACGCGAGCGCGAACTGGCCGTGGTCAACGACCCAAAGGGCCGGCTCGCTTCGCAATACAACGTCCGCGGCGTACCCGCGACCTTCATCATCAACCCCGACGGCGAGATCGTCTTCCGCAAGCAGGGCTACGCCCCGCCCCTGGAGTTGCGCCTGCGCCTCTGGCTCGCCCGCTGGCTGTAGCCCCCGACCGCTCAGCACGGTGCAGTTCGCTGCGCTCAGTGCACCCTGCGCTTCGCACCCCAACCGCAGGATGCGTTGAGCGCAGCGAAACGCATCAAAACTCCTTCGCCGGCCCCCCGCGCTTCTTGCCCTGCAGCGCAAGGACGTTACACTTATAAGTGTAACCAATGGAGGCCACTATGGAAGCCACCACCAAAGACATGCGTCTGCACAGCCGCGAACTGCTCGCCGCCGTGGACCGGGGCGAGGAGATCGAGATTACCTATCGAGGCCGTCTGCGTGCACGACTGGTCCCCTACCGAGCCCCCGACAAAACGGCGAAGGCGAAACCCGCCCGTAATCCGCTGTTCGGACTCTGGCGCGATCAAACCGACTCGGTTGACGAACACGTCCGCCGGATCCGGCAACTCAGGGAGTTTGATTGATGCTGGTGGACACGGATGTCCTGATCTGGAACCTGCGCGGGAACCCCAAAGCCGCCGAATGGCTCGACGGCTCTCCGGGATTCACGGTGTCTGCCGTGACGTACATGGAACTCGTCCAGGGCCTGCGGGACCAGTCCGAATTCCGCGCGCTCCGCCAGGCCATGCAGTACTGGGAGGCACGTATCCAGCCCCTGACCGAGGGCATCTCGAATCGGGCCACGTTCCTCGTCGAGACCTATACCCTTAGCCACAACATGCAGATGGCCGACGCCCTGATCGCGGCGACCGCCACACAGCTCGGCCTGCCTCTGGCCACCGCCAACGACCGACACTATCGCCATATCGAGGGACTCGAGATACATCTGTTCCGACCGCAATAACGGATCGGTGCAGTTCGCTGCGCTCAGTGCACCCTACGCTTCACACCCCAACCGTAGATACCGTCTTGCCCTATGAGGGGCAAGGCGTGTCATTTCGGGGTTGATACGGGGTTTGCGACTTGAGGACGCCGAAGGCGATGTGCAGGAGCTTGCGCATGGCTGCCCCGATGGCAGCCATCTTGGCCTTGCCCCGCCTCAGGAGACGGTGGTACTGGTGCCGTACGTCCGGGTTGTGGCGGGTGGCCACGACGGCGGCCATGTAGAGCGTTTTGCGCAGCCGCCCCGAGCCGGCCTTCGCCAGCCGCGGGGGTCGCTGGACCGAGGTCCCGGACTCCTGCAGGACCGGTACCAGCCCATGGAACGCCGCCGCCTGCCGAGCACTCGTGAACGCACG
>NZ_ARQK01000028.1 GCF_000385215.1 Thioalkalivibrio thiocyanoxidans ARh2 | reverse complement strand
GCGGCCGAGCCCCTTCGTTCATTAAGTTGTGGGGTTGGCACCCCAGGTTCCCCGATCCTGCGTTGCGCCGCTTGCGGGTAGAACCACTACCCGCTGCACGACGCGCCTTGTCTCGGAAAACCTGGGGTGCCAACGCGAGTGTGTACATTAATCAGTGTTTCCCTGGAATCCGGGATGCGACAGTGTATCAGCGCGCCGGCTGCAGGCGGTCCGCCACGCGCGTCAGCAGCTCGTAGCTGATGGTGCCAGCCGCGCGTGCGACCCGTTCCACCGGCAGGCCCTCGCCCCACAGCGTGACGGGATCGCCGACCTTGGCCTGTGGGCAGTCGGTCAGATCCACCGCCAGCATGTCCATGGAGACGCGCCCGATCAGCGGACAGATCCGGTCGCCCACCCGCACCGGCGTGCCTGACGGGGCATGGCGCGGATAGCCATCGGCGTAGCCCATGGCCACGATGCCGGCGCGACCGGGCGCAGCGGCAGTCCAGGTCGCCCCGTAGCCGACCGTGCTGCCCGGCTCCAGGGGCTGGACCGCGATGATCGGGGCCTGCACGGTCATCGCCGGGCGCAGGTCGGCCTGCGGCCCTTCCGGCGGGGCATCCGCCGGGACCGAGGCCGGATGGGCCCCGTAGAGCATGATCCCGGGCCGCGCCCAGCAGACGCGCTCGGGGTCCAGACCTGACGCCCGCCCCCAGCCCGCGAACAGCGCCGCGGAGTTGGCCACGCTGGCATGCCCCGGCAGCGGCGAGGCCGCCGCGACGAAGCGCTCCAGCTGGCGGGCGTTCTGCGGGTGTTCGGGCTCGTCGGCGCAGGCCAGGTGGGTCATCCAGTGCAGGCCGAGGGCCCCGTGCCCGGCCGCGCGCAGGCGCCGGGTCACGCCTTCGGCGTCCAGCGGGTCGAAGCCGAGACGGTTCATGCCGGTGTTGAGTTTGATCCATACGGTGGGGAGCCGGACCGGGACCGCATCCAGGTGACCGAGCTGGGCGGCCTCGTGGATCACCGGCTCCAGGCCCAGCTCGTGACAGGCACGCACATCGCCAGCATCGTGCGGCCCCTGCAGCACCAGCAGCGCGCCGTCAAAGCCCGCCTCGCGCAGGGCCCGGGCCTCGCCGATCTGGGAGACGGCCAGCCCGTCGGAGGCCCCCGCCAGCGCCTCGGCCGCCCAAAACAGGCCGTGGCCGTAGCCTTCGGCCTTGATCACGGCCCACATGGAGACACCCGGTGCGAGGCGGCGCGCCACGGCCAGGTTGTGCCGCAGGGCCTCGGGATGGAGCTGGATGCTGGCCGCGCGCCTCACGCCGCTTGTCAGGCCTGCTGGCCGACCTCGCCGTAGACATCCGGGGCGTAGTTCTCGAAGCGGGTGAACTGCCCGCGAAAGGTCAGGCGCACGGTGCCGATCGGGCCGTTACGCTGCTTGGCGATGATGATCTCGGCCGTGCCCTTGTCCGGCGATTCCTCGTTGTAGACCTCATCCCGGTAGACAAAAGCAATGATATCCGCGTCCTGCTCGATGGCCCCGGATTCGCGCAGGTCGGACATCACCGGGCGCTTGTTCGGACGCTGTTCCAGCGAGCGATTGAGCTGGGAGAGCGCGACCATCGGCACGCTCAGCTCCTTGGCCAGCGCCTTCAACGAGCGCGAGATCTCCGAGATCTCGTGCGCGCGGCTCTCGCCGCTGCCGGGAAACTGCATCAGCTGCAGATAGTCGACCACGATCAACTTGAGGCCCTTGTGCTCGCGCATCAAGCGACGCGTACGGGCACGCAGCTCGGTCGGCGACAGCGCCGGGGTGTCGTCGATGAACAGCGGTGCGGTGGACAGCATCTGCACCGCGCTGGTCAGCCGCGGCCAGTCGCCGTCGTCCAGGCGGCCGGAACGCAGTTTCTGCTGGTTGATCCGCCCCATCGACGAGAGCAGACGCATCGCCAGCTGCTCGCCGGGCATCTCCATGGAGAAGATCGCGACGGGCTCGGCGTTCTTCATCGCCACGTACTCGGCGATGTTCATCGCGAACGAGGTCTTGCCCATCGAGGGGCGACCCGCGACGATCACCAGGTCTCCGGGGTTCAGTCCGGAGGTCAGGCGGTCGAGGTCTTCGTAGCCGGTGGCGACCCCGGTGATCGGATTCTGGGTTTCGTAGAGGTACTCGATCTGCTCGACCGCGGCGGTCAGCAGCGGCTTCATGCCGCGAAAACCCTGAGCCCCGCGCGCGCCCTGCTCGGCGATGCGGAAGACCTTCTGCTCGGCCAGATCCAGGAGCTCCTTGGATTCCCGACCGTCGGGCGCAAAGGCCGAGTCGGCGATCTCGGTGCCCACCGAGATCAGGGAACGCAGGATGGAGCGCTCGCGGACGATATCCGCATAGGCGACGATGTTGGCGGCGCTCGGGGTTTCGGCCGCCAGGCGGCCCAGATAGGCCATACCGCCCGCCTCTTCCAGCTCGGAGGTACGTTCGAGCTGCTCCGACACGGTCACCATGTCGAACGGGGCGTTGCGTTCGGCCAGGGCGGCCACCGCCCGGAAGATCAGGCGGTGGTCGTGGCGATAGAAGTCTTCATCCGTAATGCGGTCCGCCACCCGGTCCCAGGCGGCGTTATCCAGCATCAGCCCGCCGAGGACCGACTGTTCGGCCTCCTCGGAATGCGGCGGGATGCGCGGATTCGGCGTCATGGGCCGGTTCATGCCCGGGGGCACCCGAACCGGCCAGCCTGCCGGGCATCAGCGACCTGTGGCCACTCTCCCGACATGGAAAGGATCACTCCTCGCCGACGACCACGACGTGGATCTCGATATCCACGTCCGAATGCAGGTGCAGACCCACCTCGAACTCGCCGGTGGTGCGCAGCGGACCTTCCGGCATGCGCACTTCCTTCTTCTCCACCTCGGTGCCCTTGGCGGTCAGGGCGTCGGCGATATCGGCGGGGCCGATGGAACCGAACAGCTTGCCTTCGCCACCGGACTTGGCGGTGATCTCCAGCACGGTGCCTTCCAGCTGTGCCTTGCGCGCCTCGGCGGCGGCTAGCGCCTCGGCGGCGGCCTTTTCCAGCTCCGCACGGCGCGCCTCGAACTCGGCAATGTTCTCCGGGGTGGCAAACTTGGCCTTGCCCTGCGGCAGCAGGTAATTGCGGGCGAAGCCGGAGCGCACGGTCACGCGGTCACCCAGACCACCCAGGTTATCGATCTTTTCCAGCAGAATGACTTCCATCTTCAGTATTCCTGTAACGTTGGGTCAGCCCCCAAAAGGGCGCATTCTACACCGGTCGCGGACCGGCCTCACGAATTGTTGTCGCCATCCGGCCCGTCACCCGAACCCTTGCGCCCGCCCAGCACGCCAAGGCGCGAACGGATATCCGCCCAGGCATCGATCACCCCGATCGTCGCCAGCAGCAGAAACACCTGGGGCAGGGCCAGCGCCATCAGCACGTACATACCCACCAGCCAGAAGCTGCTCATGTTCTGGTGATGCGTCAGCGCATGCACCAGCGCAATCCCCTGGAGGAAAAACAGCACCCCCAGGATGAACGCCAGCTCGGTCGCCAGCGGCACCGGGCCGAGATGCCCGATCAGCCCCAGGGCGACGGTGACGCCACTCATGGCGCGCCCGAACTGCAGCGATCGGAACTCCTCGCCAAATGCCCCCGGGTTGTACAGAAGCGCCTGCCAGTAGCGACCGATCAGCAGACTCAGCGTCAGGCTCAGCAGCACGATCCCGGCGAAAAGCCCCGTCAGGTAGGGCGCCGCGCGGCGCAGCGCGGCCTCCAGTTCCTGAGGGCCGGTGTCGGTACCCTCGACCAGCGGGCCCAGCAGGGCCATGCCCGCCTCGGACCAGGCCGTCTGCAGATCCGGGACCAGGGCATGAACCGCCAGCACGCCAAGCCCGGCAACCATCGCGCCGGCCTTCAACGTCATGCGCCAGGAGACGGTGCGACGCAGGACCTCGGCCAACAGCACCACGGGTGCCCACTGCACAAACCCCGCGGCCAAGCCCGCCATCGGCGGGGCCTCCGGGATCAGCACGAACATCGCGGCCCCCAGCACTAGCGCCGACAGCGCGGCGACGAGCAGGGCCTGCCCAAGGCCGACACGCAGGCCGACCAGTGCAATCAGGGCACTGCTGACGATCGCGATCGGCGGCAGGAAGAGCCCCGCAACGCCAAAACCGGAGACCGCGCCCACGGCGCGGCCCCGGCTTTTCATCGCGAATTCGGCCAGTACACGCATGGCCGTGCGTCCGGGCGAACCGGAGCGCGGATCAGTGGTTGTCGCTGTACGGCAGCAGCGCGAGATAGCGCGCGCGCTTCACGGCCGTGGCCAGCTGACGCTGATACTTCGCACTGGTGCCGGTCACGCGGCTGGGCACGATCTTGCCGGTCTCGGTGACAAAACCCTTCAGCAGGTTCAGGTCCTTGTAATCGATGTAATCGATGCCTTCGGCGGTGAACTTGCAGTACTTGCGGCGACGCGGAAAACGGGCCATTTCAGATCTCCTTCGAAAATTCGGTCAACGGGCGGGCGGGAC
The DNA here is from genome assembly GCF_000385215.1 of Thioalkalivibrio thiocyanoxidans ARh2. Taxonomy (GTDB): domain Bacteria; phylum Pseudomonadota; class Gammaproteobacteria; order Ectothiorhodospirales; family Ectothiorhodospiraceae; genus Thioalkalivibrio; species Thioalkalivibrio thiocyanoxidans. Next base: position 30,569 of record NZ_ARQK01000028.1, on the reverse strand, counting down.
TTACTCGGCGGAGGCCGAGTCGTCGGAGGCGGCCTGGCCGCCTTCGTCGTCACGCTCGCGGCGACGGCCCTTGGCACCTTCCTCTTCCTGGCCCTTGGCCAGCGGGGAGGCTTCGGTGACGGCCTCTTCCATGCGCATGGCCAGGTGGCGCAGCACGGCATCGTTGAACCGGAAGGCACTGACCAGTTCTTCCAGTGCCTCTTCCGAGGCCTCGATGTTCATCAGCACATAGTGGGCCTTGACCAGCTTCTGGATCGGGTAGGCCAGCTGACGACGGCCCCAGTCTTCCAGACGGTGGATCTTGCCCTGATGGCCTTCGACCAGGCCCTTGTAGCGCTCGATCATCGCCGGGACCTGCTCGCTCTGATCCGGGTGGACCAGGAACACAACTTCGTAATGACGCATTTTCGACTCCTTGCGGGTATCAGCCTCCCGTCGGCGCGGTGAGGCAAGGATTCCGCCCGCCGGAAAACCGGCAGACGCAAAGGCGCGATACCTTAAACGAACTGGGCCCCGGCAACAAGCCCGATGGCCCGCGCCCGCGGCATCGCGCGACTCCCGGCACTTGAGTCAGTCCTCGGCCACCGGCCACTCATCGTCCGGGATGATCCCGTCGTCGCGCTGCTCGTGCCGCACCCAGGCGACGATATCCGCCACATCCTGATGATCCAGACCGGGAACCGGCGGCATGTCGCCGTATTCCCAGTGATGTGCGACCACCCCGCGCTCGACCGCGATGAAGAACGTGACGTCGGCATGATGCGACGGCTCGTAGATCCGGTGGATCAGCGCCGGCCCCTGCTCGGTACCGCGGGCATCGGCACCATGACACTCGGCGCAGCTCTGCGCGAAACGCTCCCGCCCGACCTGTGGATCCCCCACCAGTTCGATGTTAATGCCCTGGATGGGATAGGGCGCGCGCTCCTGCTGTACCGCATCCGAGGCTTCATCGCCACATCCCGCGAGGATCAGGCTCAGCCCCACGACAGCGGCGGCCAGGGCGGACCGGGTGATAGTGGTCGTCCGGGGGCGGACCATGGTTCGATTTTTCACTGGCATGTTGAATTCCTCTCATTCGAAAACGAAAACGGATGTCCGCCAGGACATCCTGGACACAAAACGCGTCAGGTCTTCGGCGGAGGACTGGGGGGTTCGCGGGGTGATCTCGCGCCCAGAGGCCCGGGCTCTGCGGCTGCCACCAATGGGCCCGAAACCACGGGAGGGCTGGAGGACGGAGGAACGGCGCAGCAGCCGTGACCGAGGCAGTCGGCCGTCTCCGCGCCATGCTCGCCGTGGAGATCCACACATACACACCCCGGATCGCTACCGCTGATGGCCGCCACAGCGGCTGGCTGCACGGAGGCAAGGACCAGTGCCGCCATCAGCAGGGATAGCAGCGACCACCACCGCACGGAACCGGATCGCAAGTACATTCCTGGAGCGTATCAGGCGCGGCGCTGACGCCGGGCTTCGAACAGCGTGATCCCGGTCGCCACCGAGACATTCAGGCTCTCCACCGTGCCGGCGATCGGGATTCTGGCGAGATGATCGCAGGCCTCGCGGGTCAGGCGCCGCATGCCCTCGCCCTCGGCCCCCATCACGATTGCGGTCGGCGGACGCAGATCCACCGCATAAAGGTCCTCGCGCGCGGCACCGTCGAGGCCCACGGTCCACATGCCGGCATCCTTCAATGCCGCCAGGGTCCGCGCGAGGTTGCCGACCGCGACCACCGGCACGGTTTCCGCCGCGCCCGAGGCGACCTTGATCGCCGCCGGCGTGAGCGCCGCGCTGTGGTGTCGGGGTGTCACGATGGCACCGGCACCGGCCGCGTCCGCGGTGCGCAGGCAGGCGCCCAGGTTGTGCGGATCGGTCACTCCGTCCAGCACCAGCACGAGGTCCAGCCCGTCCTGTACCCGCTGGAGCAGGGTCTTTTCGTCCACCATTGGGCGCGGCGCGCAATGCACGATCACGCCCTGATGCTGAAACCCGGGGTGGTGCTGGTCGAGCTTGTCGCGCCCCGCCCGCTCGATCGAGATCCCACGTGCCTGGGCCTGCTCCAGCAAATGCGCCAGCGCCGGCTCCAGGGTGCCGCTCGCCAGCTGCAGCAGGCGCACGCGCTCCGGGGCATGCTGCAGCACGGCGGCGACCGCGTGAATCCCGCCGAAGGACTCGCCGCGGGGCCCCTTGCCGCCCTTGCCCATCTTCCGAATCCCGACTAGGAGGCGCTGGACGAACGGCGCCGGCGACCACGACGACGCCGGCCGGACTTGCCACCGGGCTCGCCATCGGTGCCCGACGGCGTTTCCGAAGCGTCGGCGGACGGCGCCTCGGGGGTCGGGGCTTCCGTGGCGGACTCCGGCGACTTGCCGCGACCGCGCCCACCGCGACGGCGGCGCTTCTTCTTCGGCGGGGCGTCGTCCTGGCCCTGCTCGGGGGCGGCCTCCGGCGCCGGCTGCACGGCCTCGGCGTCCTTGCGCTTGCGACCGCGGCCGCCCTTCTTCTTCGGCGCGGTCTCGGCTTGCGGCTCTTCGGCCAGTGCCAGATCGATCTTGCGATCGTCCAGGCTGACACGCACGACCTGCACCCGCACCTCGTCGCCAATGCGGAACACGCGCCCGCCGCGTTCGCCGGTCAGCGTGTGGCGCGACGGCTCGAAGTGGTAGAAGTCGTTATCGAGTGCGGTCACATGCACCAGGCCCTCGATGTAGACATCCTTGATCTCGACGAACAGCCCGAATCCGGTCACCCCGGAGACCACGCCGTCAAAGGTCTCGCCGACCTTGTCCTGCATGTATTCGGCCTTGAGCCAGGCGACCGCGTCGCGCGTGGCGTCGTCCGCACGGCGCTCCGCCATGGAGCAGTGCTCGCCGAGCGATTCCATGTCGTTGTGCGAATAAGGGAAGGCCTTGTTGCTGCCCTTGCGCAGCACATGGCGAATCCCGCGATGCACCAGCAGATCCGGGTAGCGCCGGATCGGTGAGGTGAAGTGGGCGTAGTCATCCAGCGCCAGCCCGAAGTGGCCGTCCAGTTCGGGGGCGTACACTGCCTGGCTCAGCGAGCGCAGCAGCACGGTCTGGATCAGCTGCTGGTCGGGGCGCTTCTTCGCCGCCTTCAGCACATCGGTGTAGTCACGGGGGCTCGGCTCGCTGCCCCCGCCGAGCGTCAGGCCCACCCCATTGAGAAAGTCGCGCAGGTCGTCGACCTTGTCCGTCGGCGGCTGGTCATGGATACGGTAGAGCGCCGGCACCTTGTGCTTCTTGAGAAAGCGCGCGGCCGCCACGTTCGCCATGATCATGCATTCCTCGACCATGCGATGCGCGTCGTTGCGCTCGGTCGGCACGATCTGCTCGATCTTGCGATCCTCGCCGAACAGAATCTTGGTCTCGGTGGTATCGAAATCGATCGCACCGCGGCGGTTGCGCGCGGCGTGCAGCGCCTTGAAGACCTCCTGCAGGGTCTCCAGGTGGGGCATGACGTGGCCATTCTGCTCGCGCAATTGCGCATCGCCGTCGAGCATCGCGGCGACGTCCTCGTAGATCAGGCGCGCATGCGAGCGGATCAGGCCCTCGTGGAAGCGATAGCCCTTCAGCGCGCCGCGGGCACCGATCTCCATCTCGCAGACCATGCTCAGCCGATCCACGTTCGGGTTCAGCGAGCACAGTCCGTTGGACAGCACCTCCGGCAGCATCGGGATCACGTTGTTCGGGAAATACACCGAGGTCCCGCGCGTACGTGCCTCGCGGTCCAGTGCCGCATCCCGCTCGACATAGTGCGACACGTCCGCGATCGCCACCCACAGGCGCCAGCCTTTGCCGTCTCGCTCGCAGTACAGCGCATCGTCAAAGTCGCGCGCGTCATCGCCATCGATGGTCACGAACGGCTTCTCGCGCAGGTCCAGACGACCCTTCTTGGCCTTCTCGCTGACCTCGGCACCCAGCTCGTCGGCCGCGGCGGTAACCTCTTCTGGCCACTCGTGCGGCAGGCCGTGGGCACGGATCGCGATATCGATCTCCATGCCGGGCGCCATGTGCTCGCCCAGCACCTCGATCACGTCGCCGCGCAGGCGCGCCGTGCGCGACGCGGACTCGCGGATGCGCACGACCACGATCTGGTCGTCCCCGGCCTCGCCCAGCCCGTCGGGCGGCACCAGGATGTCGTGCGTGATGCGCTTGTTGTCCGGGGTCAGGACACCCACCCCGTCCTCGATGCGCAGGCGCCCGACCACCTGGGTTGTGTTGTGTTCGAGGACCTCGACGATGCCGCCCTCGCGGCGACCGCGACGATCCACGCCCATGACCCGCGCCAGCACGCGGTCGCCATGGAACACACCGCGCATCTGGCGCGGCGACAGGAACAGATCGTCGTCCTGCTCGTCCGGCACCAGAAAGCCGAAGCCGTCCGGGTGGCCGATCACGCGACCGCGGATTAGGTCTTCCTGGTTGACCGGGAGATAGGCGCCGCGCCGGTTGCAGAGGGCCTGGCCGTCGCGCTCCATCGCCTTCAGGCGGCGGCGCAGGGCCTCGAGACGGTCGTCGTCGGCGATCTCCAGCCGCTCGGCGATCTCGTCATAGGACAGGGGGTTGTCGGCTTCCTGCAGGAGCCCGAGGATGAACTCGCGGCTGGGGATGGGATTGTCGTACTTCTGCGCCTCGCGCTCGAAATTGGGATCGGCCGGCGCCTTGCTTCTTTTTCTTGGCATTCAAACAACTCGTTGGATGATTCGGTGGCCACCAGCCGAAAACCGGCAGCGCAAGTGACATATTATGCGGCATGTGGAGATTCGCTGCCGGAAACGCCGAGGCGGGCCACGCGAACCCGGTCTCATGTTCGCCGCCATCGGTCAGGGCAGCGTGACGGGCGTTGACAGACCTTTGGCCGCGCACTATATTGCGCGCTCCTGAAGCGCAGGACCCGGTCTCGCACCGGCGATCCGACCTCGTGCCGAGGTGGCGGAATTGGTAGACGCGCTAGCTTCAGGTGCTAGTGAGCGAAAGCTCGTGGAGGTTCAAGTCCTCTCCTCGGCACCATTTCTCTGCTTCCCGAATCCCGTAACGAAACCGTTCTGACCAACGACCCATTTGGGTGACGGTACAGCCGTGGGCGTTGTGCGCTCGCGCGTGCGGCACGGGGGCGTCCCACACCGCACGCCGAGGCCGTCACCCCGGGTGAAGGCCCGCCATCAGCGTTCGAACGGGTCCCGCATCACCAGTGTTTCGTCGCGATCCGGCCCGGTGGAGATCATGTCGATCGGGACCCCCACCACCTCGGACAGGCGTTCCAGATAGGCCCGCGCCGCCGCCGGCAGCTTGTCGTATTCGCGAATCCCCACGGTGGACTCCTGCCAGCCCGGCATCTCCTCGTAGATCGGCTTGCAGGCTGCATAGGCCTCGGCCCCGGACGGCGGCACCTCGCGGCGCTCGCCATCACAGTCATAGCCGACACAGACCTGCACGCTCTCCAGCCCGTCGAGCACGTCCAGCTTGGTCATGCACAGGCCGCTGATGCTGTTGATCGCGACCGCACGCTTGAGCGCGACCGCATCGAACCAGCCACAGCGCCGGGCACGCCCGGTGGTGGAACCGAACTCGTTGCCCCGGGTGGCCAGGTGCTCGCCCATATTGTCGAACAGCTCGGTCGGAAACGGCCCGGCCCCGACACGGGTGGTGTAGGCCTTGGTGATCCCCAGTACGTAGTCGATATCCCGCGGACCGACACCGGCGCCCGTCGAGGCACCCCCGGCGGTGGTATTGGACGAGGTAACGAACGGATAGGTCCCGTGGTCGATGTCCAGCAGGGTGCCCTGGGCACCCTCGAACATCACGTCCCGCCCCTGGGCCCGCAGCTCGTGCAGCCGCCCGGCGACGTCCGCGACCATCGGCTGCAGCCGCTCGGCATGCGCCAGACACTGCTCCAGCACTTCCTGCTGGTCGATGGTCGGGGCCTTGAAGTAATGCTTCAGGGCGAAGTTGTGATAGTCCATCACCTCGCCCAGCTTGGCGGCCAGGCGCTCGCGGTGGAACAGGTCGTCCAGGCGCAGGCCGCGCCGCGCGACCTTGTCCTCGTAGGCAGGCCCGATCCCGCGCCCGGTGGTCCCGATCGCGGCCTTGCCGCGCGCCTTTTCACGTGCGTGGTCGAGTGCCACGTGGTAGGGCAGGATCAACTGGCAGGCGTCCGACAGACGCAGACGGTCCGCCACGGGCACGCCCTTGGCCTCGAGCTCTTCCATCTCGGTAATGAGCGCCTCGGGCGAGAGCACGACGCCGTTGCCGATCATGCACTCCACGCCTTCGCGCAGGATCCCGGACGGGATCAGGTGCAGCACGGTCTTCTCGCCATCGATCACCAGGGTATGTCCGGCATTGTGCCCGCCCTGAAAGCGCACGACAGCGGCTGCGTCCTCGGTCAGGCGGTCGACGATCTTGCCCTTGCCCTCGTCACCCCACTGACTGCCCAGTACGACTACGAAACGTCCCATCGGCTCAGTACTCCACTACCGTCCAGGCCCCGTCGCGCCGCTCGAGGCGCGCATCGGCGGGGGGTTCATTGGTTTGCCCTTCCAGGTCGCGCACGACACGGTTGCCACGCGCACGCAGGTCGGCGATCGCAGCCTCCATGGCCACGTCACCCGAGGCGGGCGCGCGAACGGTGCGCCGCAGCACAGGCGGCGCCACTTCGGTACGGCGCAGCAACTCGCGCAGATCGGTGCTGAATCCGGTCGCCGCCCGCGCGCGGCCAAAGACGCCGCCGATATCGTTGTAGCGGCCACCCCGTGCGATCGCCTGCCCGGATCCAGGAACAAACACTGCGAAGACGAGGCCCGTGTGGTAGGCATAGCCGCGCAACTCGCCAAGATCGACGTGGAGATCCACATTCGGCTGCGTCGCCTCCAGGCGCTCCGCCACCGCCTGCAGGTGATCGAGGGCCGCCCCCACCTCGGCCGGCGCATCGGCCAGGACCTCGCGCGCGGTCGCGATCACCCCGGCGTCACCATTGAGATCCACCAGGGCACGCAGGCGTCGGCAGACCGCCGCGTCCATGCCTTCGGCCTCCCATGCCCCGAGGGTCTGCTCGATCTCGGGGACGCTCTTGCGCTGCAGCTGGTCGAAGAAGGCCTGTTCGCGCTCACTGTCCAGGCCGGCCTCGCGCGCCAGGGCACGATAGATCCCGACATGACCCAGGTCCATGCTCGGCTGGTAGACACCGCAGACCTCCAGGGTCGCGAGCATCAGGCGGATGATTTCGAGATCGGAGTCTAGGCCGTCATGGCCGAACAGCTCGGCCCCCGCCTGCAACGGACTGCGCGACCCGGACCAGTCGTCCGCACGCGTACGCAGCGTACTGCCGACATAACACAGCCGGTTCGGTCCGTCGATCTTCAGGCGATGGGCATCGATGCGCGCCACCTGCGGGGTCAGATCCGCGCGCACCCCCATCAGGCGACCATTCATCTGGTCGGTCAATTTGAAGGTCTGCAGATCCAGCGCGTGGCCCGCGCCCACCAGCAACGACTCCAGGTACTCCGCCAGCGGCGGCATGACCAGGTCATAGCCCCAGGTATCGAACTGATCCAGCACCCGGCGGCGCAGGCCCTCCAGGTGCCGCGCAGCATCCGGCAGCGCCTCGTCCAGGCCATCCGGCAGCAGCCAGCGGTTGATCTCGCTCATCTCGTCCCTGTCCTTGTCCTGTGCCACCCGTCAGACGGGCGCTCCCGGCATGACTCGGGCCCGGAGGTCCGGGCCCGAATCGAACCGTGATTGCGTGCCGGGCCACCCGCGATGGCGCCCGGCCCCGTGTTACTGGGTCGGCAACGGTGCCGGCCGCTCTCCGCCCGGGGCGTTGAAGAACCGGAAGAACTCGGAGTTCGGCTCCAGGATAAAGGTGCTCTTCTCGCCGCTCATGCTGTTGCGATAGGCGATCAGGCTCCGGTAGAAGCGGAAGAACTCCTCGTCCTCGCCGAACGAACGACCCAGCGTCTCGGTGGCGCGGGCATCACCGGCACCCCGGATCTCCTCGGAGTCGCGGTAGGCGTTCGCGAGGATAACCGTACGGTCACGGTCGGCACGCGAGCGGATGCGCTCGGCTTCCTCCTGACCACGGGCACGGAAGTCCTGCGCCACGCGCTCACGCTCGGCGCGCATACGCTCGTACACCGACTCGGAGACCTCGTCCGGCAGGTCCATCCGGCGGATGCGCACATCCACCAGGTTGATCCCCAGCTCCAGCGCCGTCTCCAGCGCCGTCTGGCGCACCGCGCCCATGATCGTCAGGCGCTCGCCGGCGACCACGTCCTGCAGCTCGTAACGGGCGAACTCGTTACGCATGCCGTCGCGCAGGATCTGTGCGAGGCGCTCCTCGGCCAGACGCTCGTCACCCCGGGTGGAGCGGTAGAACTGACCGACATCGTCGATCCGCCACTTGGCGTAGAAGTCGACGATGATGTTCTTCGCCTCGGAGGTCAGGAACCGATCCGGCGGGATGTTCAGCGTCATGATCCGGGCGTCGAATTTCTCGACGTTCTGGATCAGCGGAAACTTGAAGTGCAGACCAGGCTCGGGGTCGACCTGACGGATCTCCCCCAGGGCAAACTTGATCACGCGCTCGCGCTCGTCGACGGTGTAGGTCGACAGCGCCACCACGATCCCGATGACGACAACGGCGATACCGGCTATGCGTAGCATTAGCGCACCTCCCGCGCGCGCTGGGCCGCCGGATCGCGGCTACCCAGTCGATTGACAGTCGTTCCCGGGGTGGCCTCGATACCCGGACGGCTGGTATCGATCGGTCGCGGGGTCGGCCTGTCGTCCGCATTGGTACGGGTGTCGGTACGGAACAGCTGGTCCAGCGGCAGCATCATCAGGTTGTTGCTCCGGCCCACGTCGAGCATGACCGTACGGGAGTCCTCGAGCACGGCCTCGACAGCCTCCAGGTACAGACGGTCGCGGGTCACCTCCGGATACTGCTGGTATTCCACCAGCAGCTGATCGAAGCGCGCCGCGTCACCATCGGCCTGCGCAATCACCTGATCGCGATAGGCCTCGGCCTCCTCGAGGATACGAGCGGCCTGACCACGGGCCCGCGGGATCACGCCATTGGCGTAGGCCTCGGCCTCGTTGCGGAAACGCACCTCGTCCTCGCGCGCACGAATCGCGTCGGCGAAGGCCTCCTGCACCGGCTCGGGCGGCTGCGCCTGCTGCATGGACACGGCGGTCACGGTGATACCGGCGCCGTAGGAGTCGAGGTTTTCCTGCATGACCACACGCGCGGACGAGGCGATCTCGCCGCGCCCTTCGCCGAGGATGAAGTCCAGATTGCTCTTGCCCACGCGCTCGCGGATCGCGGATTCCATGACCTGGTTTACGGTGGAGTCCGGGTTGCGCACGTTGAAGAGGAAATCGACCAGATCGAGGATGCGGTACTGCACCGCGATATCGACGTCGATGATGTTCTCGTCCCCGGTCAGCATCAGCGCGCGGTGCTCGATGGTTCGCACGTTATCCACGTTGACGATCTCGATCCGCTCAATCGGATACGGCAGGTGCCAGCCGGGACCCGGATTCTTCACTTCCTGGAAGGCGCCAAAGCGCAGGACCACGCCGCGCTCGCCTTCGGAGATGATGTGGAATCCCGAGGCCAGCCAGACCACCAGCGCGATGATGAGACCCAGGCTGACCAGGGCCTGGGTACCGCGCCCCATGCCACCACCGGAGCCTCCCCCGGAATCGCCATCGCCGCCACCGCCGAAGATTCCGTTCAGCTGGCGCGACAGCTTGCGCATCATTTCTTCAAGATCGGGGGGCTGGTTGCCCCCGCCGCCACCGCTACCACTACCGCGCTGGCCACCGCCGCCCCCACTCCAGGGGTCGCGGTTACTGTTTCCCGGTTCGTTCCAGGGCATGGACTGGACTCCGTCACTCGCTCAGGGCTGGCACCATCCGTTCACCCGACACGGATGGGCATAAGGGGCCACATTCTAGGGAGCCGCCCCCAACCGGGCAACCACGACCGGAGGGAAAAGCGGGTTACTCACCACCCTCGAGGACGACAAAGGCCTGTGCATACTCGCGCTCGTCGCTGATGCTCAGATGGATGACGACCACCCCGAGGCGTTCAGCGGTCGCCCGCGCGCGACCCTCCAGCACGAATTCCGGGCGCCCGCGAGCATCATGGGTGACCCCGGCCTCGGCGAGCCCCATGTCCGCACCGACCCCGCAGCCCAGCGCCTTGGCCAGGGCCTCCTTGGCCGCGAAGCGCCGTGCCAGAAATCCCGCCGGGTGCTCCGGCGGCAGATCGGAGCGCTCCACCGGGTGCAGGATACGCTCGGCCAGCCGCCGCCCGTGCCGCTCCCACATGCCCTGCATGCGCGCCACCTGGACGAGGTCGGTGCCGATGCCGAGGATCATTCGTCGCTCACACCGGATACTGGCCAACCGGAAGACCCGCTCGGGCAGCATCCATCAGTCCGCGCATGTGGCTGACCGCCTCCGGCAGCCCCGTAAACAGGGCCCGGGCCACGATGGAATGGCCAATGTTCAACTCGTGAAACACGGGATTGGCGGCGATCGGACGAACGTTGTCGTAGTCGAGACCGTGACCGGCGTTGATCACCAGCCCCATCCGACGCCCCGCCTCGGCTGCCTCGTTGATTCCCGCCAGCAGCCGTTCGCGCTCGGCCGCGTCGTGCGCGTTCGCATAGGCCCCGGTATGCAGCTCCACCACCGGGGCACCGATCGCGACCGCCGCTTCCAGCTGGCGCACGTCCGGCTCAACGAACAGCGAGACCTCGACCCCGGCCGTCCTCAGAGGGGCCACAAAGTCGCGCAGCCGGTCGAGTTGGCCAGCCGCGTCCAGGCCACCCTCGGTAGTCAGTTCCTCGCGCTTCTCCGGCACAATGCAGCAGGCTTCGGGCCGCAATTTCAACGCAATCGCCTGCATGCCTTCGGTAGCCGCCATCTCCAGGTTCATGGGCACCGCAAGCCTTGGCTTGATGCCGAAGACATCGTCGTCCTGGATATGGCGGCGATCCTCGCGCAGATGCAGGGTGATCGAGTCCGCGCCGCTGGCCTCGGCCAGGCGCACCGCCTGCATCAGGTCCGGATACGGCGTGTGACGCGCCTGACGAATCGTGGCGATGTGATCGAGGTTGACGCCCAGCTTGAGCGGTGCGGGATGCGACATGATGCGAGTGGCCTTGTAGTTGGATCCGGGCCGGGGCTACAGCAGCGCTCGCGTGCGCAGCGCGCGACCGGCCAGGTGATGATCAATCAGGGCGCGCATGAAGTCGCGCGCCAAGCGGGCATGATTATCCGGGACCGCCTGCCCCGAGGCCAGCGCCCGCAGGGCCTCCCCGGAGATGGCGCCCGCGCGGCCCGGTGCCGCGGGCTCCAGCCCCGTCTCGGGCTCGTAACGATACCAGGCCGCCGGCTCAAGCTCGGCGACATCGACATGCTCAAGCCCGGAATCAATCGGTAGCAGCAGCGCCCATTCGGCACGACGCAACACCACGTCCGCGCGTTCGCGGGCCGCCAGCCGCGCATAGGCCGTCAGCAGGGCCGGCAGCGCCTCGGGGATCGGGGCCTCGCGCGGATAGAGGCGCAACACCAGCTCATTCAGATACAGACCGCAGACCAGCGCCCGCCCGGTCAGCGGAAAGACCCGCTGCTGCTCCGCCACCTGCAGGGTAGGCAGCTCGCCACGACCCCGCCAGGCCAGATCCAGCAGCACAAAGGGCTGTACCGAGCCCGCCTTGCCGCGCACCACCGCCGCCACACGCCCGGCCTCGCCCGTCAGCAGCTCCAGCACACGGCTGTTCTCACGCAGGGCACGCGCATGCAGGACCACGCCCTGGGTGACGGCCGTCGCCGCGCCACTCATGCGCGCCGCGGGGCCTTCACCGGGGTTCTTCGATGCCCAGCTCGCGCAGGGCGCGCGGGTTCCGGGTCCAGTCGGCCTCGACGCGCACCGTCAGGCGCAGCATGACCTTGCGCCCCAGCAGCTCTTCCAGCTGCAGACGCGCCGCTTGCCCGATCCGCTTCAGGCGCTGCCCACCCTTGCCGATCACGATCCCCTTCTGGCTGTCGCGCTCGACCATGATGACGGCATCGATATGCGTGGTCCGGGGCTCGTCGGACCACTGCTCCACGCGCACGGCCACCGAGTACGGGACCTCCTGGCCCAGGCTTTCCAGCAGGGACTCGCGGATCATCTCCTCGGCGCGGAAGCGCTCCGGGCGATCGGACAGCTGCTCGGGATCGTAGAGGAAGGGTCCCGCGGGCAGGTGGGCCCGGATCTCGTCGATCAGGCCTGCGACGTTAGAGCCGGTCTTCGCCGACAGCGGGACGACGCCGGCGTACGGCAGCGCCTCGGTCCGCGCCGCGATGAACGGCAGCAGCTCTTCTTTCTCCCGCGCCCGATCGACCTTGTTGATCACCAGTAGCGCCGGCCGCCCGGACTGGCGGATCAAGTGCTCGATGCGCTCGTCCCCCTCGCCAAAGCGTCCCGCCTCGACCAGGAAACAGACCAGGTCCGCGTCGGCCAGGGCCTGACTGGCCGTACGGTTCAGTACCCGGTTCACCAGGCGCGTGCGCTCGGTATCGATCCCCGGGGTGTCCATCAGCACGATCTGGTCGTTCCCCTCGGTCACGATGCCGAGGATGCGATTGCGCGTGGTGTGCGGGCGCCGGGTGGTCGCCGCCAGCTTCTCGCCCACCAGGCGGTTCATCAGCGTGGTCTTGCCGACATTCGGGCGGCCGACCAGCGCGACCAGCCCACAACGGGTCCCGGAATCGGAGGCACTGTTCATGTCGCTCACTGCTCCTGGGCCTGCTGCAATCGCCGCAGCGCCGCCTCGGCCGCGGCCTGCTCCGCGCGCCGCCGGGATGAGCCCTCGCCGCGCTGCGCCCAGCCCTGGGTGGGCAGATGCACGGAAACGGTGAAACGGCGTTGGTGATCGGGACCCACCACCTCGAGGACCTCGTAGACGGGCAGTTCCGCATTGCGACCCTGCAGCTGTTCCTGCAGCCGCGTCTTCGGGTCCTTCAGGGACTCGGCGGAAGGGAGGTTCCCCAGGCGCTCGGCATAGAGTGCAAGGGTGAAATCGCGCGCGGCCTGCATGCCGGCCTCGCGATAGGTCACGCCAATCAGCGCCTCGATCGCATCGGCGAGGATGGAATCGCGCCGCTGCCCGCCGCTCTTGCGTTCCCCCTGGCCGAGGTTGAGCGTCCCTTCAAGCCCCGACTCGCGGGCCAGGGCCGCCAGCGACTCGCGATTGACCAGCGCCGCGCGCAGGCGGGTGAGATCCCCCTCCGGCGCGTCCGGCAGCTGCTCGTACAGTGCATCGGCAATGACCAGCCCCAGGACCGCATCGCCGAGAAACTCCAGGCGCTCGTTGTTGCGCCCGCCGGCGCTGCGATGGGTCAGGGCCTGGCGGATGCCCTCGCCCTCGCGCACCGACTCCGGAAGCAAATCGCGAAAATCGCGACTCGCACTCGATCGTTGAAGGTTACGTTCTGACAATCCCACAGTGTTTCGCTAGGGCGACAGGGTTTCGCTGCGGGAGAAACGCGCGACCACGTCGACGTTGCCCAGGAACTCACGGCGGACTTCGTATTCCAGATGCATATGTCGGCGATCGCCCTCTTCCGTCACCGAGAAGTCGTCCTCCTCGATCCCGTCGTACACCGAGTTGATCTGGAACCGGCGATTCATCTCGCGCCACAGTTCCCGCTCGCTCTTCTCGGCCGCGCCCGGCTGGGCCGCAACATCCTGCATGATCGAACGTACGGTCAGGTACTGGGTGTACTGCGTGCCCATCTTGATCACGAAGGTCCCGACCAGCAGGGCCAGCAGAATCAACGCCATAATCGTCAGGGCACCCGCCCCGCGCATGGAATGTCTGGAATGCCGAATCATTGCCTGCCCCTGTTGCCTGTGCCCACTGCCTAGCGAATCGCCTGGCCAATGCGGGAAAAGTCCCTGTGCCCTTCATTGTAATCCCAATGCAGCCAGATAAAGAGGGCACGCCCCACCAGCAGCTCCTCGGAGACGAACCCCCAGGTCCGGCTGTCATTGGAATTGTCACGATTGTCCCCGACCATGAAGTAATGGCCTTCGGGCACGGTCACCGAGCCATCCAGGCTCGGACGCTCCTCGCGCATCAGCGTCGTGTAGGTGCGCCCGTCGAGGGTCTCCTCGTACAGCGAGGCCCCGGACATGACTTCCCCGGAGCCCTCGCCCTCGAAGGTCCCCACACGGTCGGCCGACTGCTCCTCGCCGTTGACATACAGCACGCGATCGCGGAACTCGATGGTATCGCCCGGCAGCCCGATCACCCGCTTGATGTAGTCCTCTTGCGGGTTGCGCGGGTACTTGAACACCACGACCTCGCCACGCTCGGGCTTGCCTACATCGAAGATTTTCGTCCGGGTCACGGGCAGGCGAACCCCGTAGGAGAACTTGTTCACCATGATGAAGTCACCCACCAGCAGGGTCGGCATCATGGAGCCTGAAGGGATGCGAAACGGCTCGGCCACAAAGGAGCGCAGCACCAGCACAATCAGCAACACCGGGAAGAACGAACGCGAATAGTCCACGAACCACGGCATGCGCGCCTGACGCTCGGGGCTCAGCCGCCGCCGCAGGAGCACCCAGCCCAGCCAGATCAGGCCCGTTGCGGCCGTGGCCAGTACCAGGATCAGTTCCAGATTCGCCATGTATTGTCCTCGATCACCGCCTTGCGGCGTGCCCGCTCCGACCCGGGCGCGTTATTTGTCGTCGCCGACCGACAGCACCGCCAGGAAGGCCTCCTGCGGCACGTCCACCTTGCCAATCGACTTCATGCGTTTCTTGCCGGCCTTCTGCTTCTCCAGCAGCTTGCGCTTGCGCGAGACGTCGCCGCCGTAGCACTTGGCCAGCACATTCTTGCGCATCGCCTTGACCGTGGAGCGCGCGATAATCTTCGAGCCGATCGCCGCCTGGATCGCCACCTCGTACATCTGCCGCGGGATGATCTTGGCCATGCGCTCGGTCAGTTCGCGACCGCGCGACTCCGCATGGTCACGATGCACGATCCCGGAAAGGGCATCCACCCGCTCACCGTTGATCAGGATGTCCACGCGCACCAGCGGGGCCGCCTGGAAGCGTCGCGGCTGGTAGTCGAACGAGGCGTAGCCACGGGTCGCGGACTTCAGCCGGTCGAAGAAATCCAGCATCACTTCGGACATCGGCAGTTCGTAGGACAACTGCACCTGACGCCCCAGATACTGCATCTTCGTCTGCACCCCGCGCTTCTCGACGCACAGGGTAATCACCGCGCCCACATAATCCTGCGGCACGAGGATGTTCGCCTCGATGATCGGCTCTCGAATCTCGGCGATCTCGTTGCTCGGCGGCAGTCCGGAGGGGTTGTGCACCATGACCACCTCGCCGTCGCTCTTTTCCACCTCGTAGACCACTGTCGGTGCGGTGGTAATCAGATCGAGATCGTACTCGCGCTCCAGGCGCTCCTGCACGATCTCCATGTGCAGCATGCCGAGGAAGCCGCAGCGAAAGCCGAACCCCAGCGCCTGCGAGGTCTCCGGCTCGAAGGACAGCGCGGCATCGTTCAGGCGCAACTTGTCCAGCGCCTCGCGCAGGTCATTGAAGTCATCCGCGCTGACCGGGAACAGCCCGGCGAACACCCGCGGCTGGATCTCCTGGAAGCCCGGCACCGGCTCGTCGGCCGGGTTGTTGAAGTCGGTGAAGGTGTCGCCCACCTTGGCACCGGAGATGTCCTTGATGGTCGCGATCAGATAGCCGACCTCGCCCACCTCCAAGGTCTCGCGGTCCACCGGCTTGGGCGTAAACACGCCGACCCGGCTGACCTCGTGCGCACGCCCGACCGACATCGCCTTGATCTTCTGCCCCGCGTAGAAGCGCCCGGCCTTCACCCGCACCAACGCGACCACGCCCAGGTAGTTGTCGTACCAGGAGTCGATCACCAGCGCCTTGGGCGAGGCCTCGGCATCGCCCTCGGGCGGCGGGATGCGCCGCACGATCTCCTCCAGCAACTCGGCGATCCCCTCGCCGGTCTTGGCGGAGACGCGCAGGGCGTCGGTGGCCTCGATGCCGATCACGTCCTCGATCTCGGCCGCCACGCGGTCCGGTTCGGCCGCCGGCAGGTCGATCTTGTTCAGCACCGGGACGACCTCGAGCCCCTGGTCGATCGCGGTGTAGCAGTTGGCCACACTCTGCGCCTCCACGCCCTGGGAGGCATCGACCACCAGGAGCGCACCCTCGCAGGCATACAGCGAACGCGACACCTCGTAGGAGAAGTCCACATGCCCCGGGGTATCGATGAAATTCAGCTGGTAGCGCTGCCCGTCCTGGGCGTCGTAGAACAGCGAGACGCTCTGCGCCTTGATGGTGATCCCGCGCTCGCGCTCCAGGTCCATCGAGTCCAGCACCTGCTCGGACATTTCGCGCTCGCTCAGGCCATGGCAGCCCTGGATCAGGCGGTCGGCCAGCGTGGACTTGCCGTGGTCGATATGCGCGATGATGGAGAAATTGCGGGTCAGGCGAGTTTCGGTCATGCAGGGGCCAGTAGGTCCAGCAGTGCCTTTCGGTCGAGGAAATGGCAGCAAAGAATGTCGCCGTCGACCGCAAGCACCGGGACCTTCGCGTTGAAACGCGCGCGAAGGTCCGGGTCCTCGTCGATGTCGACGACCTCGAGAGCGAAAGTATAACGACTTTTGAGGGCCGAAAGCTCTGCGAGCATCTGCTCGCAGAGCCCGCAGCCCTCGCGGTGATACAGCGTCAGGGTCCGCATCATGATCGCCGCCGCCACCCGGGCGCACGGCACCCGGGTCCCGGCAGGACCATCATTCGGACGGGATGCGCAGGGCGATAAAGGTCGGGTTGCCGTCGCGCTGGATCAGGACCGGAACCGTACGCCCGGTGCCCGCGTCCTCGATCTGCTCTTCCAGCTCTTCCAGCGAATCCACCGAGTGGCGACCGAACTGCACGATCACGTCACCCGGGCGAATGCCGGAGGAGCGGGCCGGATTGCCCGTCACCTCGGTAACCACCAGCCCGCCGTCCAGGCCCAGCTCCTCGGCCTGGGCGGCATCCAGCGGCTCCAGGTGCATCCCGAGCAGGCTTTGCGGCTCGGCGCGCTCTTCCTGCTCCGGCTGGCGACCGCCGCGTTCGGCCGCGACGTCATCCGGCAGGCGCTCGATCTCGACCGTAATGGTCTTGGTCTCCTCGCCCCGGCGGATCTCCACCTCGGCCTCGGTTCCCACCGGCGTGCGGCCCACGATCGGCGGCAGCGCGGAGGAATTCGGCACATCGATACCGTTGAACCTGAGGATCACATCCCCTGTCTCGAAACCGGCTTTCTCCGCCGGGCTGTCCGACTGCACCCGTGCCACCAGGGCACCGGCGGGCTTGTCCATGCCGAACGAATCGGCCAGATCGCGCGTAACCTCCTGGATCAGCACGCCGAGCCAGCCACGCGTCACCTCGCCGTGCTCGCGCAGCTGCATGACCACGTCCTCGACCATCTCGATCGGGACCGCGAACGACAGGCCCATGAAGCCACCCGTCCGGCTGTAGATCTGGGCATTGATCCCCACGACCTTGCCGTCCAGGTTCAGCAGCGGGCCACCGGAATTGCCCGGATTGATCGCGACATCGGTCTGGATGAACGGGACGTAGTTCTCGGTCGGGAGGTTGCGCCCCTTGGCGCTGACGATCCCGGCGGTCACGGAGTGGTCAAAGCCGAACGGCGAGCCGATCGCCAGCACCCACTCGCCGACCTTGAGCTCATCCGAAGAACCCAGCTCCAGTGTCGGCAGGTCGTCGGCGTCGATCTTCAGCAGGGCCACATCGCTTTGCGGGTCCTTGCCGATCACCTCGGCGTCAAACACGCGACGGTCGGAGAGGTGCACCACAACCTCGGAGGCTCCCTCGACCACATGATTCGCCGTGATGATGTAGCCGTCCTCGGTGTAGATGAAGCCGGACCCCAGCGAGCTGCGCTCGGGCATCCGGCCTTCGCCGCCCTCGCCACCCGGAGGTGCGCCGAAGAATCGCTCGAACAGGTCCTCGAACGGAGACCCCTCGAAATCGGGGTGTCCGCCGGTCTGGCCTCCCTCGCGCTCCCGCGTGGTGGAGATATTGACCACCGCCGGGCTGTGCTCCTCCGCCAGCGGGACGAAATCCGGGAGCATGCGGGCCGAGGCCGGCAGCGAGAAGGCGAAAAGGATCAGCCCCAGCAGGGCCCATTGTATCGGTCGCGTCATGTTTGAACCCGTTCTTGCTCGTGCGTTCATGCTCTAGAAAATTCGCACCGGCACAAGTTCCCGGTGTTCACCTGCATTATTCGGTCGGGCGTGGACGGCCTGCGGCACTCACGATGCCGGCCTCGGGATCGCGCCGCAGGAATACCGGCGCCAGATCGGGGGCACGGTGGCGCATCCAGTAGCGCACCGCGCCCAGGCCCAGCACAAACCCGGCCGCCCCGGCCAGCAGCAGCCACCCCTCGCCCAGTGCCGGCCAGATCCACATCAGCAGCCCCGGGACGGCCACCAGGCCCAGCAATGGCAGCAGATACATGGCCAGGGCACCCGAGACCAGAGCCTGGTCGCGAATGCCGATGATCACACGGTCCCCGGCGCGGAGCTGGCCGGGGTGGCCAATGGTCACCTCCACGGCCTTGCGCCCCAGCACCTCGGACAACACGCCACTACCGCAGCCGGTGCGTGCGGAGCAGCTCCCGCAGGTGGACTGGCGCTCGATCCGTACGCGCGCGCTGTGCGCCTCGGCCGACAGCACAACGCCCTGTTCCTCGATCCAGTGCCCCACGGCGCTTACTCGCCCGCGGCGCCCCGGTAATAGACGGCGCCCAGCACCTTCTGGACCGTCGCGTGCGGCACATCGCCCACCGCCGTAACCTGATGCCCGGCCATTACCCGTGCCGCGGCATGGGTAGCACCGGCGCGGGTCGTACCCTCGAAGCTCTTCTCGCCATCCGCCGGTTCCACATAGACCGAGACCGAGGCCAGGCCATCACTCAACACAAAGTGGCGCGAGACCTCATCGCCATTGCCAAGCGACCGCTCCGTGGCCGCGACCGCCCGAAAGCCGGGGGGCAGTTCAGCAAACTTCCAGCCACCCAGACCGTTGTCCTCGTCCCACTGCGGCTTCTTGTGGCCGCGATCCGCGCGCACCTCGATATACTCGGCATCGTCGGTGGTCGGCTCGAGCTCGCTCTCGTCAATCTGATCCGTCAGCTCGAGGTCCGTGAAGGCAAGACGTTCCAGCAACTTCCCGCGGGGATCGTACAGCTCGCTCAGCAGCGGCAGGGCGCTGTCCACGTGCAGACAATAGCGGTGGCTGTAGCGCAGGACGTCCCTGGCTCGCGCCATCACAAGCGTGCAGGGGTAACCGGCCACACGATCCAGCCCCTGGATCTTCAATGCATAAAGATCATGCTCTTCCAGAAGCGAGACCGGTGCGCCGGCGGGGCCAAGCGGCGACTGCGCGCCGTCACTCGATGCTCCGCGAGCGCCCTTGATCGCACTCAGACGGTCGACCGAACGAACGATCTCCCGCTCGGCACCCGTCAAGGTTTCCAGACGCTCACGATAACCCCCATCCTCGGCAGCATGTACCACCCGGATGGTGTCAAGACGATCTTCGCGCTGCAGCACGAAGGTGCCCACATAGCTCTCGGCATGCAGGCTCGTCATCATGCGCTCGAGCCAGGCCGAGGGCGAAGCGGCGTCGTCCGCCAGGGCCTGCCCCGAAAGGCAGAAGGCGGTTGCGGCCAGAACGAGCGGCAGCCCGCGCCACATGGCGATTTACTCTTCGCTGACCGAGTAGCGTACGCGCCCCAGGGCCGAGGAACCCGGACCGGTCAGTTCGGCGTGATTCTCGAGGTACCGGGCAAACCGCGGGTCCAGCGACTCGGCACCTTCCACCTGGGCCGGGTCGTCACCACTGGCGCCGGAGCTGGCCGTCTGCACGTCACCCTCGGCCGCCGGGGTGCCACTTTCCACGGCCACCGGGGTGGCCTCATGGCCGGGGCGGTCCCCCAGCATCTGCATACCCACCAGTGTCACCATCGCCACGGCCGCAGCCACACCGGTACCGGCGACCGGCTTCAGCCAGCGCGGCGATGCGCGTCGAGGTTCTCCCTGCAGCGCGGGTTCGGCCGCCAGCGCCGCTCGAATGTCGTCCCTGAAATGCGCGGGGGCCGTGTGCCGCAGCCCACCACGCAGACTGTCACCGATCAGGTGATAACGTTCCCACTGAATACGATCTTGTTCGGATTTGACCAGTTCGTCGATCAGACGCCGCGTCTCGAAGTCATCCGTTTCTCCGTCTACGAGGGCGGATAGACGTTCACTCTTGGTGACTTGTTCTTTCATGATGCTTCTCGTCATTCTTCGTCTAACAAAGGACGCAAGGTCCGGTCGATGGCCTCACGGGCCCGAAAGATGCGCGATCGCACAGTACCGATCGGACATCCCATCGTCTGCGCGATTTCCTCGTAACTCAGTCCCTCGATTTCGCGCAACGTGATTGCCATGCGAAGGTCGTCGGGCAGATTCTCGATGGTGCGCTGCACCGCGCCTTCTATCTCCTCGGACAAGAGCTCCCCCTCCGGGGTTGCATTGTCCTTGAGAGCGGAGTCCCCGCTCATCTGTTCCGCGTCCTGTGCGTCGACTTCGGCCTCCGGCCGCCGCCGTCCCTGGGAAACCAGGTAGTTCTTGGCGGTATTAATGGCGATGCGGTAGAGCCAGGTATAGAACGCACTCTCGCCGCGAAAGTTCGCCAGCCCCTTGTAGGCCTTGATGAAGGCCTCCTGGGACACATCCAGGGCGGCAGCCTGATCATGCACATAACGCCCGACCAGGTTCACGATCTTGTGCTGGTACTTCAGCACGAGAATGTCGAAAGCCGCCTTGTCGCCGTTTTGTACGCGTTTGACCAGGGCCTCGTCGGAAGCCTTCTCGCTCATGCGGGGGCTCCCGCGAGGGCACCGGTCTCCGGTAATCTATGGTGCATGGACCGCCTGACTCGCATTAAGTTCGCTTTCCGCACAACACTGTTGCGAAAGGGCCACGATTTGCTCGGGCAACAAGCGCAGCACGTTACCTGAGCCATGGGAACAGTACAACAACCTCGCCTGGCGGACGTACTGGTGATCGGGAGCGGTGCGGCGGGGCTCTCGGCCGCTCTGCACCTGGCTCCGCACCGCCGTGTCACCGTGATCAGCAAGGGCCCGGTGGACGAGGGCTCGACCCGCTATGCCCAGGGCGGGATCTCCGCCGTTCTCGACCGCGCCGACTCGTTCGATGCCCATATCGCCGACACCCTCGATGCGGGGGCCGGCCTGTGCGATCCGGACGCCGTGCGGCGCACCGTCGCTGCCGGCCCCGAGGCCATCCAGTGGCTGCTCAACCTCGGTGTGCCGTTCACCCGCGAGGCCCTGGAGGGGCGCAGCCGCCTGCACCTGACCCGCGAGGGGGGGCACAGCGCGCGGCGCGTCGCCCATGCCGCCGATGCCACCGGCCGCGCGATCGAGGATGCCCTGGTGAAGAGCGCCTCCGGGCAGGCCAGCATCGAGGTCTTCGAGCGCCACGTGGCGGTGGACCTGATCACCCAGCCCGTGGACGGCACCCGCCGCGTGGTCGGCGCCTATGTACAGGACGCCAGCACCCGCGAGGTGGAGACCATCCTGGCCCCGACCGTGATCCTGGCGACCGGCGGCGCGAGCAAGGTCTATCTGTACAGCTCCAACCCCGACGGATCCACCGGCGACGGCATCGCGATGGCCTGGCGTGCCGGCTGCCGCATCGCCAACATGGAGTTCATGCAGTTCCACCCGACCTGCCTGTTCCATCCGCGCGCCAAGTCGTTCCTGATCTCCGAGGCGGTGCGCGGCGAGGGCGGCCTGCTGCTGCTCCCCGACGGCGAGCGCTTCATGCCGCGCTTCGACGAGCGCGCGGAACTGGCCCCGCGCGACATCGTCGCCCGCGCGGTCGACCACGAGATGAAGCGTCTCGGTCTGGATCACGTGAACCTGGATATCAGCCACAAGCCGGCGGAATTCATCCGCGAGCACTTCCCGACGATCCACGAGCGCTGCCTGGAGTACGGCTTCGACATGACCCACGAGCCGCTACCAGTGGTACCGGCCGCGCACTACACCTGCGGCGGGGTGATGGTGAACCACTTCGGTCAGACCGATCTGCCCGGCCTGTACGCGGCCGGCGAGGTCTCCTATACCGGCCTGCACGGGGCCAACCGCATGGCCAGCAACTCCTTGCTGGAGTGCCTGGTCTACGCCCGCGCGGCCGCCGAGCACATCCTGTCGCAGACCGACCTGCCCGCACCGGAGCAGCTCGCCGTCCCGCCCGCCTGGGACGAGTCACGCGTCACGGAATCCGAGGAGGAGGTCGTGGTCGCCCACGACTGGGACGAACTGCGCCGCCTGATGTGGGACTACGTCGGCATTGTGCGCACCCGCGAGCGCCTGCACCGTGCCGAGCGCCGCATCCGCATCCTGCAGGAAGAGATCCACGAGTATTACAGCCATTTCCGCATCTCGCCGGACCTGCTCGAGCTGCGCAACCTGGCCATGGTCGCGGAGATCATCGTAACCAGCGCCCTGTCCCGCAAGGAAAGCCGCGGGCTGCACTTTATCCGCGACTACCCGGAGACCGACCCCGCCCTGGACGGACAGCCGACGATCCTGGCACCGGATAACGCCCTGCGCCCGGACGACCGCCGCCGGCCGTAACCCGCTCCCCCGCCATTGCGAGGAGCATCGCGACGAAGCAATCGGTATCCGCAAGCCAGCGAACCCCGAAGCGACGTCAGCTTCGGGCGGTTGCCGCGTCGCCTGCGGCTCCTCGCAATGACGGAGGCACGCGCCGCGGCGCTACCACCACTTCTCGTACTTGAGCTGCGTCTCGGGGATCCCCCACTCGGCCAGCAGCGTGGCCATGTCCTCGATGAACTCGCGCGAACCGCAGAAATAAAACAGGGCATCGCGCGGCAGGTTCAGGGACTCCAGCAACTCGTGACTGATGCGCCCGGTGTGGCCCAGCCAGTCCTCGGCCTCGCGCGTCACGGTCAGGGTGACGTCGATGTTCCCGGCCTTGGCCAGGTGCGCCAGCTCGTCGGGGAACAGCATCTCGTCCTGATGCGCGACGCTGTAAACGAGATGGGCGTAGACGTCCGGCATGCCGGCATTGACTGCACGCAGGATGCTGAACAGCGGCGTGACCCCGATCCCCGCGCCCAGCAGCACGACGTTCCGCGCCATGCCCGGCTCGAAGAAGAAGCTGCCCTGCCCGGGGGTGATATAGACCGTATCTCCCTCGCGCGCGGTGGTGTGCAGGTAATGCGTGGCGTGATGGTGATCGGCGTACTTGATCGCGAGCTGCAGCCGCCCGTCATCGCGCGGCGCGGAGACCACCGAATACCCCCCGATAAACGGCTTGCCGGCAGGCTGCGGGATCACCAGATCCAGCCACTGCCCGGCCTTGCTGGAAAAGCGCGCCGGGTCGGCCGACAGGGTAAAGACCTTGATCAGCGGCGTGACGGATTCGATCGCCTCGATCCGGGCCGGCATGAAGTGTTCGGGCAGTTCAACGGCGTGTGTCATCTGGGGTCCGTGTTGGTGTCGCGTTCTCGCCGCCGGGCCTCCTGGTAGAGGGCCTCCTGGGCGTCGAAATCCAGCTGTTCAAGGGACTGCCCCTGCGCGCGGGCCAGGGCCTCCATGGTGCGAAAGCGCGCCTCGAACTTGCGCGTGGTCCCGCGCAGCGCACCCTCCGGCTCCACCCCCAGATGACGCGCCCAGTTGGTCACGGCAAACAGCAGATCGCCGATCTCCTCGGCCACGCGCTCGGGATCGGCGTCGCCCGCCAGCTCCTCGCGGACCTCCTCCAGTTCCTCGTGGATCTTCTCCAGCACCGGCGCCGGATCGTCCCAGTCGAAGCCCAGCCGGGCCGCGCGGCGCTGGGTCTTGGCGGCCCGGGCCAGGGCCGGCATCGCCAGCGGGATGTCGTCCATCGCGCTGTGGTGGTCGCGGGCGGCGCGCTCTTCGGCCTTGGCCGATTCCCAGGCTGCCTCGCGGGCGGCATCATCCGAGTATTCGGCATCAGCGAATACATGCGGGTGGCGCCGCACCAGCTTGTCGCCAATCCCACGGGCAATGTCATCGAGGTCAAAGCGCCCGGCCTCCTCCGCGATCCGCGCCTGGAAGACCACCTGAAACAGGAGATCGCCCAGCTCGTCGCGCAGCTCCCGACTGGCCACCTCGCTGCCATCGTCGCGGGCGATCGCATCGGCCAGCTCGAAGGTCTCCTCCAGGGTATGGGGCACGATGGTCTGGGCAGTCTGCGCCCGATCCCAGGCACAGCCCTGCTCGGGATCGCGCAGGCGCGCCATGATCGCGCGCAGGCGCTCCACGGGATTGGTGTCCGTCATGGGGGTGGAGTGTAATGGGGAGTGCGGGGCGGGCAAAACCGTCCGCCACACTCCGATGCCAGTGTCGGGGCCGTGTGATCGGCCCCGACACCTCGATCAGCCCTGCTGATCCGGTTCGCAGAGGCGCTTTTTCTCGTCCGGCAGGTTGTCCGGGCAGATCCCGCAGCCCTCGTTGCCGGGCAGCGCCCAGTCGATCTTCTTCGGATACGGCAGGTCCATCTCCTCCATGATCTTGACGAACTCCGCCTCGGGCTTGTTCTTGCCCAGGCGCGGGTTGCGCATCTTCTCCTGCCCGATGGTGGTGATCTGGCGCTCTTCGTAGTCGTGGCACGGATACACCAGCGTCTCGTCCGGCAGGGTGAAGAACTTGTCATGGATCGACCGGTACAGGGTCTTCGCGTCACCCGACTGGAAGTCGGTGCGGCCACAGGCCTCGATCAGCAGGGCGTCCCCGGAGAACAGCATCTTCAGGCCGACGTGATCCATCAGATAGGCATGATGGGAATCGGTATGCCCCGGGGTATAGAGGGGATTGATCACCAGATTCCCCACCTGGAAGGGCTCGCCCTCGCGCAGGCCGACGTCGCGACAGGGCAGCTCGTCCAGCGCCGGGCCGGCCAGCTGGCAGCCCGTCCGCTCGCGCAGCATCTTGCCGCCGGTGATGTGGTCGGCGTGGATGTGCGTCTCGATCGCGTAGTCGAGGCTCAGCCCCATCTCCTGCAGCACCCGCAGATCGCGGTCCACGGTCTCGATCACCGGATCGATCAGCGCGGTCTTGCCCGTGTCCGGGCAGCTCAGCAGATAGGTGTAGGTGGACGATTCTTCCTCGAACAGCTGCTTGAAAATCATGCGGTGTCCTCCAGGGCCATATGGGCCCGTCCGTTATATCAGCATTTCCTAATACTAACCGGTAGTCGCTGCCGGCACCAAGCCAGTGTGCGTACCGCGACTATCTCCCGTTCGGAACCCCACCACTACCACGAGTTCCCGGAGCCGGGCCACCTCGCCCTTCTGTAGCGCCACGCCACTGGCTATCATGCGGCCTCTGCCGACATACACATCGACATCAAGGACTCACCATGGAAGCCAATCAAGTGGCCGAACTCATCCGCGCCGGCCTGCCGGAGGCCGAGAAGGTCGAGGTGACCGGGGGCGAGGGCAAGTTCGAGGCCCTGGTCGTCAGCCCGCAGTTCGCCGGGATGAACAAGGTCAAGAAGCACCAGACCGTCTACGCCACCGTGCGCGACCAGATCGACTCCGGCGAGGTCCATGCGCTGTCCATCCGCGCCCTGACGCCGGAAGAGGCCGCAGGCGCCTAGGCACGTCAGCGGGATGCTCTCGCCCAAGGGCCGCGAGGAGATCGAGCGCCTGCTGGAGGGCGGCCTGGTCCACGACTGGGGCGAGGCCGAGACGACCCTGCGCAATGTCACGCGCATGCTGCTGACCACGCGCCCGGACCTGCTCCGTCTTTATTTCAGTCCCGAGGCCTGGGAACAGATCACCGCCTGGCCGCAGAAAAAGGCCGCCAACGCGATCATCGCCGCATTGCGCACCGGCGTGGTCGACGCCCTCGGACGCCCGGCCATCGCGAACCGCGAGCAGGCCCGCTTCTACCTCCTCTGCTTCCAGGACGACCTGACCGAGCGGGTGGATGCCTGGTGCCGCGAGCACCCCGAAGAATGCCCGCGCCGCAGCCGGGCCCGAACCCGGGCCCTGCCCGGCGATTCCCGCCCATGATCGCCCCCGTTATCGAATGCGGCGACCCCGCCATCGAAGCCTCGTTGCGCGACCTGCTCGGACGCTACGGGCTGGAACTGGTGATGCATCCGCCCGGTGCAACCCTGCCCGGGACCTGGTGGGGCGAGCCCGAGGCCGGGATCATCGGGCTGACCGTGCATGTACGCCCGGATACCCCGCTGCACTCGGCGCTGCACGAGACTGGCCACCTGATCTGCATGGAACCCGAACGCCGCGCGGCCCTGCATACCAATGCCGGCGGCGACGATCTGGAGGAATGCGGGGTGTGCTATCTGCAGATCCTGCTTGCCGATGCCCTGCCCGGGGTGGGCCGCGCCCGGCTGATGCAGGACATGGACACCTGGGGCTACAGCTTCCGCCTCGGGTCGACCGCGCGCTGGTTCGAGAAGGATGCCGACGATGCACGGGCCTTCCTGCACGCCGAGGGCCTGATCGACTCGCGCGGGCGTCTTTCCTTCGCCTGTCGCGGGGGCCTTGAGCCCGCACGGGATGCTACACTGAGGCCCACGTCACAAGACGCGACTTCCCTGCCAAACACCCGGCACGATCCCGTGCGGTGATTGTGCGGGCGGACACAGCGGACCGGGAAACACGAACCCACTGGCGCCCGTCCCGGACCAGGGAATGACGGAAACACAGGCAACGGAACCGCTCATGGACACGACGACCATCGACAGTCTGCTCCAGGAAATGGATCTCACCGCGCACCTGTCGGAGTCCGCCCGTGCGGAACTGGCCCAGGCATGCGCGAGCCCGGAGCTGCCCGCCGGCAAACGGCTGCGGCCCCAGGATGTCGTGGACCGGCACCTGTTCCTGCTGAGCGGGCAACTGGTACGCGTCAGCGGCGGCACCCCTTCGCGCATCACCGTCGGCGATGGCGACGGCGAACCACCCATGCAGATGTTCGACGGCGGAGCCGGCCAGCACGACTTCATCATTACCGAGAAGCCCTGCCGCATGCTGGAGGTGCCTACCGAGGCGCTGGAGCAGGCCCACAGTGCGTCGCTGGTGGTCCACGACACCGACCTGGATGACACGGAAGGGGCCTTTTTCAGTGAACTATACGACCTGATCACCAGTAATCGCCTGGAACTGCCGACCATGCCCGAGGTCGCCCTGCGCATTCAGGAGCTGACCCGGGACCCGGACGCGGACATCGACAAGCTGACCGACGTGATCCAGCGCGACGGGACCATTGCCGGCGCCCTCTTGCACGCCACGAACAGCCCGCTGTTCCGCGGCTCGCAGCAGATCCAGTCCGTACGTGACGCGGTCACGCGCCTGGGCTTTCGCAATACCCGCATGCTGGCGATGAACATGGCCATGCGACAGGCCTTCAAGGCCCGTCATGCGGCCACGCGCGAGGCCATGGAGGCGGTCTGGCAGCACGGTGTACTGCAATCGGCCTATGCCTATCTGGTGGCCGACTCCCTGAAGCTGCTGGATCGCGAACGCGCGCTGCTCGCCGGTCTGGTGGCCGGCATCGGGGCCGTCCCGATCATCCAGTTCATCGAGGTCCGCGAAGACCACCCGGATCCCGAGCGCATCGCCCGACTGGTTCGCCGCCTGCGCAACCTCGCCGGGGTCCTGGTCATCAACTACTGGGACCTGGGCGAAGACCTGGTCAACGTCGCCGAGCACAGCAGCGACTGGGGCTACCGGCCGGCGGAACCCGACTATGCCACGATCGCGCTGGTCGCCCAGTACGCCGCACTGCAGGACGAGGGCAAGGAACTGCCGGCACCGTCCGAGGTCAGGGCTTTCGAACTGCTGGGCATCGATACCCCCGCCCCCGGGGAACCGATTGCCTTTCTGGAGGCCCGTGCCGCCGATCTGGTGGAACTGCAGAAACTCTTCGAACAGTAAGGCTGGATCTTTGGTGCTCGAGGAACGTCTTCCACAACTCGCCCCGTTCGCCGACCTGGGCGCACGCGCGCAGCAAAAGCTTCTCCAGCACGCGAGCACCCTGGAGATCAAGCCCGGCCTCAAGCTGCATGCGCGCGACGAATGGCGTCATCTGATCTTTCTCCTTGAAGGGCGGGTCATCCTGTCCGACGACGGCCAGTCGGTGATTCTCAAGGGCGGCAGCCCGGAATCCCTGAACCCGCTGTTCAACGAACGCGACTACCACAGCCACGCGATCGCGGCGAGCAGTGGACGTCTCGCCCTGTTCGACCGCAAGGTGTACGAGAACCTGATCGATGGCGCGCGCGAAGGCGTGGAGGTCAGCGAGATCGAGCTGTCCGATCTCGAGGGCGAACTGTTCACCAGCATCTACACCCGCGCCTTCTCCGGCGAACTGCAATTGCCGCAGCTCCCGGAGGTGGCACTGCACCTGCAGGCGACGCTGAAAGACCCGGACGTCGATATCGAGCGCGTCACCCGCATCATCGAGGAAGACCCCAGTGTCGCCGCACGCCTGCTGTCGGTGGCCAACAGCCCGGCGATGGGGAGCCAGCGCGAGGTCTCGCGGCTGGCCGATGCGGTCTCCCGTCTCGGCCTCGAGCGGACCCGGCAACTGGTGATGGCGCTCGCCGCGCACCAGGTCTTCATTCGGCGCGACAGCCCCTACCACGGCCTGCTGGAACGCCTGTGGCGGCGTTCGGCCCGCGTCGCGGCCATCAGCTGCGTGCTGGCCGACCAGAGCGAGGCAGTGGATCCGCAAAAGGCCCTGCTGGCCGGGCTGCTGCATCGGGTCGGCGCATTGCCCATCATCGGCGAGGTCGCCCGCAGTCACCCCGACCGCAGCGCCGAGGACATCGAGCGCATCCTCTACCGTCTGGAAGGCCTGATCGCCGAACTGGTTGCCCAACAATGGGGCCTGGCTTCCGATATCATGGAGGCCATTCGTGACTCCGGGGGCCCCGAAAACGCCGCGGCAGCGCCCCTGACGGACATCGTCCGCATCGCTCGCAGTGCCTGCACGCGCGACGGCGACGATGCCGTGGCGGACCGCACGCCACTCGCCGATTTGAACGCCGTGGCCCGATTCGGCTTCGTGCTCGACGACAACGGGCAACTGCCTGCGATCGACACGGCCCGCCGCGAGATTGACACGCTGATCCGCGAGGTCGCCTGACCCGGATCGTGCCGCTATCGCCCGTTCCTCGGACGGGGCGACCGCAACCCATCCAGGGAAGACATAATGGATACTCGAACCCGACCCCAACCTGGCGAAAAACAACGCGCCGCCGACAAGGTCGCGCGCATCCCGGTCAAGATCCGCCCGACCGAGCAGCCACAGCGCAAGCCGAAGTGGATCCGCGCCCAGAGCCAGGCACGGCCCGAGGTGCAGCGCATCAAGCGCATCCTGCGCGACCAGAAGCTGCACACCGTCTGCGAAGAGGCAAGCTGCCCGAACCTGGGCGAATGCTTCGCCCACGGCACCGCGACCTTCATGATCATGGGCGACATCTGCACCCGCCGCTGCCCGTTCTGCGATGTCGCGCATGGCCGCCCCGAGGCCCTGGACCCGGACGAGCCTCGCCACCTGGCCGAGACCATCCAGGCGCTGGGCCTGAAGTACGTGGTCATCACCTCGGTAGACCGCGACGACCTGCGCGACGGTGGCGCGGGCCACTTCGTCGAGTGCATCCGCGAGGTCCGCACGCTGAACCCGAACACGAAGATCGAGATCCTGGTACCGGATTTCCGCGGCCGCATGGACCGGGCGCTGGAGATCATGCACCAGGCCCCGCCGGACGTCTTCAATCACAACCTCGAGACGGTCCCGCGGCTTTACCGCGAGGCGCGCCCCGGTGCCGATTATCAGTGGTCGCTGGAGCTGCTGAAGCGCTTCCGCGAACAGCACCCCGGCGTACCAACCAAGTCCGGCCTGATGCTCGGACTCGGCGAGACGCGCGAGGAGCTGCTGGAGGTCCTGGCGGACCTGCGCGAACACGGTTGCGACATGCTGACCCTGGGTCAGTACCTGCAGCCCTCGCGCCATCATCTCCCGGTCACGCGCTTCCTGGCGCCCGAGGAGTTCGACGAGCTCGGCGAGGCCGCGCGCGAAATGGGCTTCAAGCAGGTGGCCAGCGGCCCCATGGTGCGCTCCTCCTACCACGCCGACCTCCAGGCCCAGGGCCTCGAAACCGCCTGACCCGCCCTGTGCCCCCTCCCGCTGGGGCGCTGTCCCGTGCCCTGAGGCGGGACCTGGTTCGACCTCTGGAGTTTACGGTGGCTTCGGGCCACCGCCTGCCTGCGCTCACTCGCGAGCGCGCCGCGAGTTACTTCTTTGCTCGTGCAAAGAAGTAACCAAGAAACACGCCCGGGATTCGCCCAGGAACCTTGCTCCGGACGCGCCAGGCCGGCGGCGCTGAAACTCGCTGCGC
>NZ_ARQK01000027.1 GCF_000385215.1 Thioalkalivibrio thiocyanoxidans ARh2 | reverse complement strand
ATCGCCGAGGGGGCTCGGCTCCTACAGGTCTCGAAGCCACCGCCGCCCAAATCATTCGCCGGTTACCAACGACGGCATCCAGTCAGGCTGCAATCTCTTGATCCGCGCCATCCTCGACAGCCTGAAATGGAGCAGCCGCCTGGGCGCCAAATTCTTCTGGGCGGCCCCAACCGCGACCAGCGGCGTAGTGTTCTTCACCCTGGTGTCGCAGCTCTCCATGCTGCTGGCCTTCTTCCTCCCGTTGAAGGTCATCATCCTGCTGGGCTCGGACGGCATCCCGCGCTACTTCCCGCCGTCCTTCGAGCAGTTCGACCGTGACTCCCTGATCGTCTGGCTGAGTGCCGCCACAGTCGCCTTCTATACCCTGTACCTGCTAGCCGAACGCATCGTGGAGTTCGGCGGCGAACGTGGCTCAAGAACTTTGCTCGCCCGCAGCCGCAAGATGGTCCTGTTCGAGAACCAGGACGAACTGGCCGCTCGCGCCTACAAACGCCATGCCGAGGTGATCGCGGGAGCCGTGTTTCTGCTGCTGGCGCTGGGCATCCTGCTCTGGCTGTATCAAGGGGTTGCGCTCCTGGCTGCCGGATACGTTCTCCTGGTAGCCGTTGCACTCCTGGCCGCCCTAGCCGTAAGCGAAGTGTTCCGCGAACGCCTCGAGGACAACCTGGCCGGCTGGATGGGCGTGCTCTCGGGCATCGGCTTCATGCTGGCCTTCGCCTACCTGGTGATCGACTTCCTGTTCCTCGATCCACCCGGCCTGATCCCGGCGATCATCGCGCTGCTGCTCTCCCGCCAGGGCTTCAACCGGCTTTCGAGCCTCGTCTCGGACCTGGTGAAACAGCGCAGCCAGAAGGCCAAGCTGGATGCGCTGTTCTTCCACAAGAGCGCCTTTATCCCGGAAGAGGACCATAAGAAGGAAACCATCTGGACCCTCCTTGCGCCGGAAAAACGCCAGCAATGGGTCCCGGAGCTCATCGCCGAGATGTACGGCGAGCCCGCCCCCAAGGATCTGGACATCCAGTGGTGGCAAACCGATGTGGTCAACGTGGGCGTGCTGCATTGCCGTACGCCCGGAAAGCCGAGCATCTTCGTCAAGCTGTTTGCCCCCAAACGCAGCGCCTACGCCCTGCACGAAGCGACCCTGCTGGCCGACCCGCCCAATGGCTTGCCCAGCCCGCAATGGATCGGCGCCACGCAGGTGCGCGGCTTCCATTGCCACGTACTGCAGGTCGCTGAAGAGCTCCCGATCAGGCAGGGCGACACCGCCAAGGGCGTCGAAGAGATCCGCCAGGCCTTGCTGCAAGTCCCGCCGCCACAATCTCTGTTGACCCGTTACCAGCGATCCCGGCCCATGCTGTGGCAGCGCGTCAACGACAGCATGCTGGAACGCCTCCGGATCGCCGCCAGCGATTCACAGGCCCTCAGTGCCCTCGCCCAGCTGCGCGCTCGCCTACAGGACTGGCGCGACCAACTCGCCGCATTGCCCCTGGCGATTACCACGCGTGACGTTCGGCCCGGCAATATCGTAATGACCGAGGCAGGGGCGCCCACGCTCCTTCATTGGGGAAGCTGGGCGATCGAACCGGCCGGGGCCGGATCGCCGACCAAGCCCGAACAACTGCAGATCCTTGAAGAGCACGCGGCCGCGTCGGCACTGGCCGCGTTGAGCCACGAACTGGAGTCTTTGATTGACCACCAACGGTTCAGCCCTGCCGTCGCCCTTGCGCCCCGCCTTGTCGGATTGCTCGCGCGGCCCTTTGAGCCTTCCGCTAACGAGGGGCTAAGGGAATGAGCGGGAGTCCCTTATCCCCCAGCAAGCGGCACTCGAACAGCGCAGCGGAAGATTCATCTCGGCTGGTCTGCTCGGTCATCGTGCCCGTCTACAACCACTGGGGCTTGGTTCCGGGGTTGCTGGACTGCCTGCAGGCACAGACCTTCCCGCAAGAGTCCTTTGAAGTGCTGCTGGTGGACAACGGCTCCACGGATTACGAGCCGCCGGAAAGCCTTCCCGACAACGTTCGTATTCTGAACTGCGAAACGCCGGGATCCTATGCGGCCCGGAACATCGGTATCGAAGCCGCGGCAGGGGACTGGCTCGCCTTCACCGATGCCGATTGTCGACCCGATCCCCGGTGGCTCGAGGCCATGTTCGGCCAAGCTCAGCAGGAGGGACAAAGAGCTCTTCTGGCCGGCGCCGTCGAGATGTACACGGACTCCGCGTGCCCCAATGCCTACGAAATCTACGACCTGATCCGCGGAATCCCGCAAGCGCATTATGTGCGCCGCGGCTACGCAGCCACCGCCAACCTTCTGGTACACCGATCGGTAATGGCGATGCTGGGCGGGTTCGATTCGACGCGTTATTCGGGAGGCGATGCCGCTTTCTGCCGCCGCGCGTGCGCTAGCAGCTATTCCATCCAGTTCGTCAGCGACGCGGTGGTGCGGCATCCCGCACGCGAGTCCTGGAAAGAGGTAGTCTCCAAGGCCCGCCGCATCAAGGGAGGGCAGGTGCTATCGGGGACCATGCATGCGCGCGCCTACTGGGCCCTGCGGACGCTGATGCCGCCGCTCCACCTGTACTACCGATATGCGATGGCACGAGAATATAGCCTTCGATACCGGGTCATCGCACTGGCGGTCCAGTCGCGGCTCTGGGGACATGAGCTCCACGAGATGCTTCGGCTGCTGTTACGTCCCGCACGCCGCGAACGTCAATAGATGGTTAAGCAGGGTCTAGAAAGCAGCGACCCTCAGCCCAGCCCCGGATTCACGGCGGCGTTCCCACCAGATTTAGATCAAGCAACCAAGCCAGCAGAGAGAAGACCAGGAGAGACTCAGTGACACGCAGCATGGATAAAAGGGGGGGCCCGGAACGCCTGACAAGGCCGGACGACCACGACATTGCGGAGGGGGATCTCCTCCGTCACTGCCTGTCGCCGGCATCGTTTTGGTGGCCGAATTACCTGGAGTCATCGGCTTGGCTGGACCACGGCCCCTTTGCCTTCTGGCTGATCGACGCACACCGGCCCCGTACGGTTGTGGAGCTGGGCACGCACGGTGGTTACTCCTATTTCGCTTTCTGCCAGGCTGTTCAGGCGTTGGGTACCGAAACCCGGTGCTATGCCGTGGATCATTGGCAAGGGGATGAGCACGCCGGTTTTTATGATGAGTCCATCTACGAGCGTGTGAAGTCCCACAACGACACGCACTATTCGAGTTTCTCCCGCCTGGTCCGCTCATCGTTCGATGACGCACTCGAGCACTTCACCGACGGCAGCATCGACCTGCTGCATATCGATGGGCGCCATTTCTACGAGGACGTAAAGCACGATTTCGAGAGTTGGCTTCCAAAGTTATCCGACCGCGCCGTGGTCCTGTTTCACGATACCAACGTTCGAGAGCGAAACTTTGGGGTCTTCCGCCTATGGGAAGAGCTCCGTACCGAATTTCCGAGCTTCGAGTTCCTGCATGGCCACGGACTGGGGGTGTTGGGCTATGGCCCGGAACTTGCTCCAGGTCTCAGAACACTGTTTGCTGCCGCCTCTGACCCACAAGCTACAGTGGCTGTTCGGGATGCTTACAATAGGCTGGGTTCCTCTCCGAAACAGGCTTTCCAACACCGCGCCGAAAAGCACAGAGCCGATGAGAAGGAAACCGCACTTAACAAGAAACTGAAAGAGCGGGAAGGGGAGGTGAACCAGCTCTCCGCCAAGCTGGAAAAACAGCAAGAGAAACTGAACACGCTCTCCTCCAAACAATCAGCATGTCAGCGCTCCATCCGAGAACTTAGGAACTCGGCCAGCTGGCGTCTCACCTTCCCTCTTCGGGCTCTGTCGAGAGGCTTCAGGTGGATGGTCCGCAACGCAGTCCGGGTAATGAAGTTGCTTTGGTGGATCATGACCGGGCAGTTTCGTCGCGCGGCCAAAGCGGTACGCCCCTATTACCGACGCTACGTCCCTTTGCGTGTAAAGAGGATGATTCCCAAAAGGGTGCGTCGAGCCGCGAAGCGGCACTTGCCGGTATCGCAACGCTTCGGTTCAAAGGGCGACGATGCGCTGACCAAGGCAATCGCAAAAGCCCGCAAAACGTTCGATTCGGAACACTGGTCACCAGCTGTTGAACAGTGGGAAGCCATCTTAGCCCGATGTAGCCCCGGGGGTGAGGCGGAACGGCAAGCAAGGCTGTACACCAGTGTGGCCCGTCGTATGGCCAACCTTGAGTGCTACAAGGCACAGATCGACGACTACGTACAGTCCCGACCCATCGTGGCGCAGCAACGTGAAGCGAGCGGGGAGCCGAGAATTGCAGTCTATACGGCGATCTCCGGTGGCTATGACTCGCTTAAACTACCGGAGGTGGTTGATCCGCGCCTTGATTATATCCTGTATACCGACACAGAAATGCCCGGCACGGGCGTCTGGCAGGTTCGGCCTATCACCTTTTTCCACGACGACCCCACGCGCACCGCACGGTTCGTAAAAACGCACCCTCATTGGCTGCTTCCCGAATATGACGTCGTGGTGTGGATCGACTCCAACATCATGATCCTGGGAGATATCTATCCTCTCATTGATGAGTTTCTCTCGTCCGGAAAGGCCATCGGAGCGATCCCACATCCACTAAGGAGGACTATTTACGAAGAGGTAGAAGCGTGTGGGCGGGCGAATAAGGATGACTTGTCGCTGATGCACGATCAAATTGAACACTATCGTGCCCTCGGGTTCGTCCATGACGATCTCATCGAAAGCAACTTAATGATGAGTAACTTGCGGGATGCTCATTCTCTTTGTTCGCGATTCTTTAACACTTGGTGGGCAGAAATCGACCGTTACAGCCGGCGCGATCAGCTCAGCAAAAACTATGCGTTGAACAAAGCGGGAATTGAATGGCACCGTTTGTTTGCACGCCCCAACAGCGTCCGTAACCATCCTGACTTTGTTCTGGTCGGCCATGATAGCGGCCAAGGACCAGCCTCGACGCTGGTCAGGGGCCTTCAGGCGCCTGTGGTCGACCCATATGCGGGTTCTAGTTTTCTCGACGGGAAGGATGAACGCGTCCAAGCCCAGCGGCAGCGGAAAATAGACGTAGTGATCTGCGTGCATAATGCACTTGAGGACGTGAGGATTTGCCTAGACTCTATCGCACGAGCGAGGGCAAGTGAAAATCAAACGCTCATCATTGTGGATGATGGTTCGGAGGAGGCGACAGCCAGCTATCTAAGGGGGTTTGCGGAAAAGGCTTGGGTTCAACTTTATCGCCATGAGGAAGCAAGTGGCTATACAAAAGCCGCAAATAAAGGACTCGCTGCGTCAACGGGCGAGCTTGTCATTCTCCTGAACAGCGATACCATCGTGACCGCCGACTGGGCGGAAAAGCTTGCGGATGCTGTATTTTCCACGCCCGGTGCCGGCATTGTGGGGCCTATGTCTAGTGCAGCCAGCCATCAGTCCATTCCCGAGCATCAGGGTTCGAATAACCAGACAGCAACTAACGAGTTGCCGCCGTACATGTCGGCGGAGGACTTGAATCGCTATTGTGAGCAGTGGGCCACAGCAGGCGTTTTGCCTAGAACGCCATTAGTTCACGGTTTCTGTTTTGGTGTGACGCGGGAGGTTATTAACACGATTGGATTCATGGATGAGGAAAAATTTCCCAGAGGGTACGGCGAGGAGAATGACTACTGTTTTCGCGCGGTCGATAACGGATTCGGTCTGGTGGTGGCGGCGCACACGTACGTCTTTCACACGAAGTCAAAAAGCTATCTCGGCCCAGAACGGATCGCGCTCATGAAGGCGGGTTCGGAGACACTCGCCGCCACCTATGGACGCGCGCGCGTTCAACGGGCGGTCGCAAGCATGCAGGCTAATCCCCTGTTTGGCGAGTTGCGGCGGCGCGCGAAGGAGTTATACGCACAGAGATGGGCGCTCGAAAATGCAATTGACGCGAAACGAAATTCAGACCCGTTGGTGAGCTACCAGAAAACGTTTCGTGCGGCGGGGTTGCTGGACGAATCCTGCTACCAAAGGTTTTTGGAGGAAAAAGGCCTTAGTGGGTACGTATCCCCGCACATCGACCTAATTGTTCATTACCTACTTTACGGTCAGTTTAGCGGTGGGATTGGTTGCTCCCAAGCTTGGTACCTGCGTAGCAAGAACAAGGCTATAAATTGGCAAGACCTACGTGAGAAGCCACATACTATGGGAATGATTTCTATCATTGTCCCGGTTTATGACGGATTAGCCCTGACACAGCAATGCGTAGAGTCAGTCATACGGCATACGCAAGGTTTCGATTACGAGGTGATTGTTGTCGATAACGGTAGTGGGTATAAAACGGCGCAAGGGCTATTAGCGCTTCAATCGGCTTACCGAATGTTGCGAGTGGTTAGGCAAAACGAAAACCAGAATTTCGCGCTTGGGTCGAATCTAGGGTTTGCTGTATCGAGAGGAGAGTTTTGCGTCTTTCTTAACAATGACACTGAGGTACAAGAAAACTGGTTGAGACCATTATTAGATCCGATCGAGAAATCGGAGGTCTACGCCGCACAGCCTCAGTTGATCTACCCTGATGGTACGTTGCAGTGTATGGGCATAGTATTTTCGGAAAAGAGCGCCTTGGGTTATCCTATCTATCAAGGCATGCATCCGGAGGAATGCGCTGCGGATAAGCCTAGGCGTTTTAGAGCAATCACAGCCGCATGCTTGGCGATAAAAGCGAAAGACTTTGCCGACGTAGAGGGGTTTGATCCGATCTACATCAACGGGCAAGAAGATGTCGACTTGTGCTTAAGACTACACAAGGGGACCGGAAAAGAAGCCGCCTACGTGCCTGAAAGTAAGGTTGTACATTTTGAGTCGAAGACGCTAGGACGTGGCCGTTACGTTGACCAAAATAGGCGGGTGTTTGTAGAGCGTTGGAAAAATCATATTGTTGCAGATGATCTGCCTATGTATAAGAGTGACGGATTTCGAGTGAAAGATTGGAAGGGTGAAAAGGACAAGGAAGAAGTTATCAGGGGTTTTAAGCCTGTTCTAGACTCCGAGCCGGCGCGTGAACGTGCGCCTGTTGATGAGGTTTCGAGTCTCAATCATTGACCCACTGAAGCTTCATTAGAGTATTGAGTGATAGCTAGGAATGAAAATGCATCGAACGGTTCTTGTTAGCGGTGGTGCGGGCTTTATTGGCTCTGCGGTGATTCGTGAATTGGTCGATCTTTCGTGGGTGGGTGTCGTCAATGTCGACAAACTCACCTATGCAGGGAATTTAGAGTCGCTGAGTTCTATGGCCTCTGATTCAAGATATACGTTCGTTCACGCGGATATCTGTGATGCCGCGACGATGCGGGATGTGTTTCAAACATATCACCCGGACGTGGTGATGCATTTGGCGGCAGAGAGCCACGTAGACCGTTCCATCGATGGGCCTGCCGCATTCATTGAGACCAATATCGTTGGAACATATACTCTTTTAGAGGCGGCACGGGTGTACTGGCAGAATTTGAAAGAGTCTGACCCGGAGAAAGCTAAAAGGTTTCGTTTTCATCATGTCTCGACAGATGAGGTCTACGGGGACCTCCACGGCGGTGAGGACCTCTTTACTGAGACGACGCCATACGCGCCGAGTTCCCCTTATTCGGCGAGCAAGGCCAGCTCCGACCATCTTGTTCGCGCCTGGCAACGGACCTATGGCTTGCCGACGTTGATTACAAACTGCAGTAACAACTACGGCCCCTACCACTTTCCCGAGAAATTGGTTCCTTTGATGATTCTCAATGCGCGGGCGGGCAAGTCGCTTCCGGTGTATGGCAACGGACAGCAGGTGCGCGATTGGTTGTATGTGGAGGACCATGCCCGCGCACTTATCAAGGTGGCTACTGAAGGCGAAGTGGGGGAGACCTATAACATTGGCGGTCATAACGAGGTGACGAACCTCGAGGTGGTGGAGCGTGTCTGCGAGCTACTTGAAGAGTTGGCGCCGGACAAGCCGGACGGGGTGAAGCATTACCGTGACCTGATCACCTTCGTGGCGGACCGGCCGGGCCATGATCTTCGGTACGCTATTGACGCGAGCAAGATTGAGCGGGAGCTTGGCTGGGTACCCAGGGAGACCTTCGATACGGGCCTGAGAAAGACGGTGCAGTGGTATCTCGATAATGGGGACTGGGTCGAGCGCGTGACCAGCGGGGCCTACCGGGATTGGGTGGAAAAGCACTATGGCGGACAAGGGGTGGGCGGGGCAAACCATGGCTGAACAGGCCATTCTGGTGACCGGCTCCAATGGGCAGGTGGGCTGGGAGTTGCAACGGGCCTTGTCTCCACTCGGGCGGCTGGTGTTGCTGGACCGAGCGTGTTGCGATCTCGCCGACCCGGAGGCGCTCCGAGGCTGGATACGGGAGGTACGCCCCGCGGCGATCGTCAACGCAGCCGCGTATACCGCCGTTGACCAAGCGGAGAGCGAATCGGACCTTGCGGCGGCGGTCAACGCACAGGCCGTGCGCATTCTCGCCGAGGAGGCAAAGGCGGTCGGCGCGTGGCTCATCCACTACTCGACGGATTATGTCTTTGACGGTAGCGGCGAACGGCCGTGGCGGGAAGAGGACCCGATTGGGCCGAAGTCGGTTTACGGCGCCACCAAGCTGGAAGGCGAGCAAGCAATCATCGCCAGCGGCGCCGCCGCGCTCATCTTTCGCACCTCCTGGGTGTTTGGGGTGCATGGGCACAACTTTCTCAAGACGATGCTGAAGGTAAGCCGTGAGCGCCCTGAGCTGAAAGTGGTAGCCGACCAGATGGGCGCGCCAACACCGGCGCATCTGATCGCGGACGTGACCGCCCATGCGCTACGGGACGCCTTGAACGGACGTATAGCGCAGCGCGGCGACATCTTTCACTTGGCCCCTAGGGGGGCGACCTCCTGGCATGCCTACGCTGAACTCCTGATCGAACACGCAAAGACGCTTGGTTGGCCCATCAAGACTCGTTCGGTCCACGCGATTACGTCGAGTGAGTGGCCTACGCCCGCGGCAAGGCCCGCCAACTCGCGTCTGGACTGCCGGAAGTTGGAGGCGACGTTTGGCCTTCGGCTTCCCGAATGGGAGGCAGGGGTGAAACGAGTCGTGGAGCAGGTCGTTCAGAAGCCGTTATAGGGCAGGTCGGATAGGAAAACGACAATTGTGAAGGCATGCGCCATGGAAGAGTACCAAAACGACCTGGAAAGATTGTTTTTCGAGAACACAGGGCGCCTGATCCACAAGTGGCGGCATTATTTCGAGATCTATGATCGGCATTTCTCTAGGTTTCGCGGAACGGATGTCCATGTTGTGGAGTTTGGTGTCTCGCAGGGCGGGTCCCTGCAGATGTGGAAAGAGTATTTTGGACCCAAAGCAAAAATAGTCGGCATCGATGTAAATCCGAACTGCAAGGCGCTCGAAGAGGATCAGGTGGAGATCCTTATCGGTGATCAAGAGGACCGGCGGTTTCTTGATTCGGTGAAGGAGCGGATCCCGAGAATTGATATATTGATCGACGACGGCGGCCACACCATGGCACAGCAGATCAATACCTTTGAAGAGCTTTTCCCCGCGATTGACTCTAATGGCGTGTATCTGTGCGAAGACCTCCATACGTCCTATTGGCGGAAGTGGGGTGGAGGATATGGGCGAGCCGGGAGTTTTATTGAATACAGCAAGAACTTCGTTGACCTTTTGCACGCCTGGCATTCGGAAGATGAAGCTAGGCTTGCCGTTACCGATTTCACCAGCTCGGTACATTCGTTGCATTACTATGACAGTATACTCGTAATCGAGAAGCGCCCAGTTGAAAAGCCGTTTCATCTGAAAACGGGGGTAGCGACGATTCCGGCGTACCAGGGTCGCCGATCCGGCCCGGAGGCTTCGACTACTTCAGGTCTCACGTCGCATGATGGGGCCCTGGTAGGCCGTAGGGTGGAAGCATTGGAGCGGGAACTCGTGAAGTGCCAGGACACCAACAAGGCGATAAGAAAACGTTTGCTTGATGCGCAGCGAAGGATCCAGGCGTTCAGGTCGTCGGCTAGCTGGAGGTTCACCGCGCCGGTGCGCCACTTGATGCGTGGCCTTAGAAACGCCGGTGGCCGACTAGTGGCTAGGAAATAGGACGGCGGTTGTGGCGATGGGTTCGGGCACATGAACGACACTTCCAGGCTATACCTGCATGTTGGGACGCACAAGACCGGCACGACATCCATTCAAACGCTCATGGAAGATCGAGTGTCGCTTTTCACAGAAGCAGGAGTCATTCCGCTTCTGACCCCGGACGGAAAGGCAAATCAATATTCGTTAGCTCACAGGTTTATCCGACCGGAAGTCCGTACACCGAT
The DNA here is from genome assembly GCF_000385215.1 of Thioalkalivibrio thiocyanoxidans ARh2. Lineage (GTDB taxonomy): Bacteria > Pseudomonadota > Gammaproteobacteria > Ectothiorhodospirales > Ectothiorhodospiraceae > Thioalkalivibrio > Thioalkalivibrio thiocyanoxidans. Next base: position 21,654 of record NZ_ARQK01000027.1, on the reverse strand, counting down.
GAGGCTACGGCAGGCGAAGCCGGTGGTCGAGAGAGCTGTGCAGGACAAGATGCTCGACCATGTCCGAAAATCTATTGGCGAGTCGCGCTATTCATCGTTCCTTCTGAGTTCAGAAGCGTTCAGCTTCCTAAGAGAGGATAGGGAGCGCAGGGAGCTAGAGGCCACCGTCCTGAAGCTGGTCGATGAGGTGATTCCGATTCTGGTTATGCGAGAGGAGAGAGCTTGGCGTAAGTCGTTCGGGGGTCAAATAAGGAAGATGGGTATTCAGGCGCAATGCGCTGAGCTTGAGGAAGCTGAGCGTCCGGATGGAGTCTGGTATTATGATCGGGAAGCGCTCTTCGAATTCTGGGGTCGGGTGGGCCCTCTGATTACAATTGACTACGATGCCGCGTTGCGGCGCGATGGCGACGTCATACCTTCTTTTCTCGCTGCTGTAGGCATCGGTTCTGCTCGATACTCGGAGCGCGCGATTTGGAAGAATTTGACGAGAGAGCCCGGCTACCCACCTAACTGAAGTCCCGCGTCTGCGCTTACTCGCCTTGGCCCTCGAGTGTGGGTTGGGGGTTCCTTGAAGGTTTGGAGAACGATATGTGCACATTATTTGTTCACCCGGGCCATTTCAAAACAGGGTCAAGCTTCCTCCAGTCGGTGTTCGCCCTGAATGCAGAAGAATTGGAGCGGCAGGGTGTTCAGTATCCGATGCTGGGAAGTATGGGAAAGGCTGCCGATGGACGAATATCGTCGGGTAACGGAAAGCTTCTCGTTGATTCGCGCAAATTTAGTCGCTTGAAATTGAAGGCAGGGGTTAGTGCGCTTTTCAGTAATGAATGGTTATTCGAATGGCTGGGCGAGCCCGATGGGTTAGAGAGGGTCGCGGAGATTGTAGAGGATCTCGGATTCTCCCAAGTCAAGGTATTGTTGTTTATCAGGGATCCGATTGACCATCTTGCGTCGTTCTACCAGCAAATGGTGAAGAGGGGGGGATATTGTGGGTCGATTGACGAGTATGCCCAGACGTTTGATGTGCCGGAGCGAGTAGAACGATTTCTATCGGCCCTCGAGAAGAGTGGATTGAACGCACAGGTAGATGTTCACCACTACGGCCGCGAGAAGGGCGACTTGGTTGGCGTGGTGGAGGCCTGGCTCGGGCTGCCGGGGGAGACGCTTCGTGTCAGGACCGGTGGCTTGGTGAATCGGTCACTGAGTCTGGCAGAGCTGGAGTTTCAAAGAGCGGTGAATGAGTTCTTGGGGCCGTCGGGAGAGCTTGTCGCGGACCCGCTTTGTAATAGCATGCCGCATATCGAGCCGCACTACGTACAGGCGTCACACACAGTGCAGAAAGAACTGCTGGAACGATTGACGCCGGCGATGAAAAAGGTGAATCAAAGAGTGCCGGGTACTGCGGCCTATGAGTGGGATTTTCGGGAGCATGTGGAGGTTGATGCGGATGATGGGAAGTTTCGGCTGGATCAGTCGCAAATAAGGGTGATTGCCGAGGGGCTCGCGAGTGAGATAGGCAGGCTGCGTGATCAGATCGGAGAACTCGACGGGAAGGTGCGCGGGCTGGAAGCCGGGGCGCAGGCCTCGTCGGAGGACATGCGTAGGCTGAAGGCGCGGCTTCGAGCGGAAAAGGAGCGTAGCAGGCGGACCAGGAAGAAGCTTGAGGCAGAGAGGGCGCGCGTGGAGTTGATTCGCGCGTCCAGGAGCTGGCGTCTCACGAGGCCGTTTCGGCTGTTGTGGAGGTCGGTAAGGCGGGTGCGAACCGGCATGCGGAGGGGGAAGTGATGGCGGTCTCGAAGCGAGAGCAGTCATGAAACGGCGTAAAGGTATAATTCTGGCTGGTGGAGCCGGGACTAGGCTTCATCCGGCGACGTTGTCTGTCTCGAAGCAGCTGCTGCCGGTCTATGACAAGCCGATGATCTATTACCCGCTTTGCACGCTGTTGCTGGCCGGGATCCGGGAGATCCTGATCATTTCCACCCCGGAGGATACGCCGCGTTTCGAGCAGATGCTTGGGGATGGCAGTCGGTGGGGGATCGAGCTGGAGTATGCGGTGCAGCCGAGCCCGGATGGGCTGGCCCAGGCCTTCCTGATTGGTGCGGATTTTCTGGGTGTTGACCTGGCTGCGTTGATTTTGGGCGACAACATTTTTTATGGCCATGACTTCCAGCCGTTGCTGGAGCGGGCGGCCGCGCGGCAGGAGGGTGCGAGCGTGTTCGCTTATCACGTGCACGATCCCGAGCGCTACGGCGTGGCGGAGTTCGATGCCGATGGCAAGGTGCTGTCGCTGGAAGAAAAGCCGGCGAACCCGAAGTCGGCTTATGCGGTTACCGGGCTGTACTTCTACGACGAGCAGGTGGTGGAGCGTGCTCGGCGGATTCAGGCGTCGCCACGTGGGGAGCTGGAGATTACCGACCTCAATCGGATGTATCTCGCGGAAGGCACGTTGAGCGTTGAGCTGATGGGGCGCGGGTACGCCTGGCTGGATACCGGCACACACGACAGTCTCCTGGAGGCCTCGCACTTTATTGCAACGCTGGAGCGGCGGCAGGGGTTGAAGGTGGCCTGCCCTGAAGAGGTCGCTTACCGGAAGGGGTGGATCGATGCGGAGCAGCTGGAACGGCTGGCGGCTCCGCTGGCAAAGAATGGGTATGGCCAGTATCTGTTGCGGGTATTGCGAGAACAGGTCGCGTGATATCGGGGCTGCCGCCTGCTCTGTTTGTTTCTACTAAATATCTTTGGGAGGTACCGTGGAGGCACAGCGCCTGGCGATTCCGGATGTGGTGCTCTTCGAGCCGCGTGTCTTTGGCGACGAGCGTGGCTTCTTTTTCGAGTGCTTCAATGCCCGTGCGTTCGAGGACGCGACTGGCCTAGCTCCGACGTTTGTCCAGGACAACCACTCGCGCTCTCAGCGCGGGGTGTTGCGGGGCTTGCATTACCAGCTACCCCCTTGCCCACAAGGGAAGCTGGTGCGCGTGGTGAATGGAGAGGTGTTTGATGTGGCGGTGGACATCCGCCGTTCTTCGCCTACGTTCGGTCGCTGGGTGGGTGCCCGGTTGTCGGCAGAGAACAAGCGCCAGCTGTGGATACCCGAAGGGTTCGCGCACGGCTTTGTCACGCTGAGCGAGTCGGCTGACTTTCTGTACAAGACCTCCGGTTATTACGCGCGGGAACTGGAACGATGCATTGCCTGGGACGATCCCGAGGTGGGCATCGAATGGCCTGTTGACGGCGAACCGGTACTTTCAGCGAAGGATCGCGAAGGTGTGCGTCTTTCTGAGGCGGATGTGTTTTTGTGAACCTCGGTTGTGTAGCTGTCGAGGGAGCGTTGCCGGGAAAGGCTGTCACGGAGTCGGATTGTGCCGTGGCGGTTAGCGGCTGCCGGAACGCATGAAGCTGGCGATCAAGAATCCGGCTCCGGAAGGCTCGAGGCAGACGTTCTGGGGGGACTACTCCTTTGGCGGGTCGCTGAAGCGTGCGCTTGAGGAACTGGGTATTGAAGTGGTGCAGCACTTCTGGCCGGACTGGGATCGGGATGATGGCGAGGACGCCATCCTGGTGCTCCGGGGCAAGCGCTTGTATGTGCCCCCTAGGGATAAGGTCTCGATGCTTTGGGTGATCAGTCATCCGGCGACCGTCTCGTTAGAAGAGTTGAATCGTTATTCCGTCGCCTTTGTTGCGTCGGAGAAGCTGTATTCGACATTCGCCCCGTTGACCTCCACCCCGGTGGAGGTCATGCGTCAATGTACGGATGTGTCTCTGTTTGCACCGCCCGGCTGTACTGTGGAAGAGGACGCGAAGCGCCGAGAAGGCGTGGTCTTCGTGGCAAACAGCCGTGGGGTACGCAGGGACATGCTGCAGTGGTCGTTGGCGGCTGGCCGGCCGCCAAGACTCATTGGCGGGCACTGGGATCAGTTCGGGTTGGCTGAACTGGTGTACCGGGAGCATGTTCGGAACAGCGAGTTGCCGGAGGTCTATCAGGGCGCGAAGGCGAGCCTGAATGATCATTGGGCGGATATGCGCCATTTCGGCATCATCAACAACCGGGTGTTCGACTGCATGGCTTGCGGTGTTCCTGTGGTCACTGACAGCTTTGCGGAATTGGTCTCGGTTGTTGGGGATGCTGCGCTTTATGCGAACAATGCAGACGAGTTGCAGAGTGCGCTGAAGGAGCTGGATGAGTCCTACGCTTCTGTACTCTCGAGAGTCCGGTCGTGGTGGGATCAGCACGGTACTGATTACTCGTTTTCGGCGCGTGCTGAACAAATTCTGCGTGCAATCGTCCGCTTGGAGCCCAAGGGCGCGGAACCTGGAGCTGAAAGGGATACGCCGGACTTCCCGGAGGCGCGCGGCTTCTTTGATGAGCTGCTTCGGCAGAGTGACCTGAAGCGACGCGGGCGCCGGAAGAAGGTAGTGCTGGTGAATCCAACGCAGCCGACCTTGCGGGCGCTGGCCGCGAATGACGATGTGGCTCATGTGAGCGCGGGGTTTGGCGATGGCCCATGGCAGGTCGCGCTGGATGGCCAGGCCTCGCAACTGGAAGGGGCCGCGTTCGACGTGGTCTGGATCGAGCAATTAGGCACCCTCATGAATGATTCCCCAGCGGAGCGCTTGGTGGCAGCTCAGGGCCTCGCGCGCTCGATGTCGATGTTGGGCGTTCTGGGGGTTTCTCCCGATGGCGAGAACGAGCGTGGCCTCGTGGATGCATTGGGCTGGGCAGGACTCGAGACGCTCTGCAATGGCCGCGATGGCACGATCCTGGGGCGGGCGAAGGCCGCCCGAGGTGTTCAGGAACTGGAAGACGTGTCACGGAAGCTTCGGGAATGCGAGCAGCGTTACGAAACCCTGAAGCGCCGATCGTTGAGGCGGCGCCTGGCGAGGCTGTTTTCAAAGGGGTGATCTGCTTGCCATTCCTCTGTTTGTGATTGAAAGAATGTTCCTCGATCGTTGCCTGTGGCAAAGAGCCTGCTAAGCACAAACCCGATAAACGATAAATGGCGACGTTGCGGCTAAGTGCGAAGCCAATACCCGTTCGGTACCGTGCTTTAGGTTCCCGCGCGGCGCCTCCGTCTCTAGGAGACTACGGGCCAGTTCTGAAAGCCAAGCGCATGGTCACGAAGCCGAAAACGAACATCATCGCGCGGAATATTAAATGAATACTCTAGAATTAATACAAAAAAGTCGTTCGCTTCTTCAAGCAGGTCTTCTATCGGAACTTCAGGCCAACGAGCGACAAATCATGGGGGCCTTGAAGAGTGCCCTCCGTTCGAAGGTTGCTCGCTCCCATCCCGCGGAAGTCAGGTATTCGATTGTTGTTGTGACATATTGGTGGGAGGAAAAGACGGTCGAGCTCCTACAGGCACTGGATAGTCTTGCTACCCAGTCTGCGGTTGAGCTTGTCGTAGTTAATAACAAACATGACGCTTTTGCCACGGACGCGCTACACGTTCTGAAGCAAGCGACGGTCATAACGGCACCATGTAATATTGGGCCTTCTAGGGCCCGAAACCTCGGTGCAAATGTTTCTGCTGGTCGATATGTTGTTTTTGTAGATGACGATGGAATCCCAGACGATGGATCGGTTGAGGAACTAGTGCGAGTTACGGCGAGTACCGGCGCCGTTGCCACTAGAGGTCGTATAGTTCCCTTTGATGAAGAATCTCATGTTCCGAAGCATTACGATCTAGGTTCTAATGTCTTCTTGGCGCCGCCCGTCACAGAGGGGTGGACTTGTTGGGATCGGCTGGCATTCCTCGAGTTTGGGGGGTTTAACGGAGCTCTTTACGGTCATGAAGGAATCGAGCTTTGTGGAAGAATGCTTCGGTTCTACGGACCGCACGCATTCCGATACGCATCGCAGGCAATTCTTCGTCATGATTTTGCGCCTAACGATGCCTCACGAAAAAATAAGGACAAGAGGCATCTCGAGGTTGATGAATACCTTTTGAAGGTGGGTCTTAACAAAGACTGGATCGCTCGCCTCTTTCAGAAGTATAACCGTCCGGGTGTACCGAGGCTCCAGGTGGATTGGTTTAACGCAACCATGGGTCGTGATCCGGCTGGGCACAGTGTCTTTGATGCCGGGCCATGGTTGACTGTTTTAACCACAGTCCGCGACGGGGAAGCGTTCATTGAAGATTATGTCCGCAGCTTACGCTTGCAGACGTATAAGAGATTTGAAGTTCTGGTAGTCGATGATGGATCTTCCGACGGTACTGTGGACAGGCTCCGCGAGCTGAATTCCGGTCAGCTTAATATGAGGATAATTGCAAGTGATCGAGTGGGTCGAGCGGAAGCGTTGAACATCGCCGTGAACAACGCCGCGTCGGACATCTGTGTCATCGCAGACGTGGATGACGTGAGCGTTAGTCGTCGACTCGAGTGGACCGCAAGGTTTTTTATGATGTATCCAGCTGCGGCGTGTTTTTCAGGTTATTATTTCTCGGATGTGCTCGACAAAGGGCCCGCAGCACCGCATTTGATCAGTTTCGCGAGTATTCGGACCAGAACGCTCTTTGGGATGCCGGCCCCTTTTCCATCTTTTTCATTTAGAAGAAGCAAGTTTAGTGAAGCCTTCGACTCGTCGTTGACCGCAGGGATTGACTGCGAATGGATACATCGAAACGTTCGGTCGAGTGGCTTGGATGGTGCGCTAGCGGGAGTGCCTTTGGTTTGGTACCGGCTTCATGATCAGCAGATTACAGCTTCGAAATATGCGGAGCAGATCGACGTTAGGAAGGCGGAGACGATTCGAACTCATCGCGCTATTATGGGGGGAGCGACGGATTTGGATGAGTATTACGTCTCGGTACTCCTCGGTACCGAACGGCTGAGTTCAGAGCGTCTGGAAGGGTTCGTGGAGTATATGAGTTGGTTGAGCGGTAGGGTGGGGCACTTAGGGGAAGAGTCATTTGCCGGTTCAGGATGTGTCATTCAGGCAGGGATAGACAAGGCTGTTGCTCCTTTGTTGGGGAACGGCGCGACGTGGCGGAATGAGTCGTTCTTCGGTCGCGGGCGATTCTCATCAGAGCCAATTTCCGCTGGGTTGCTGATGAGATGGGTTTTCCGTGCTGCGGAGATGGCGGTCGGAGGGCAATGGCGGCTACTCGGACGACAGTCTAGGGCGGCCCTTCGCCGAGTTTTGGCCCGGATTAGGTAAGGCGCTTGGAGGTTTGTTTTTTGGAAGGCAAAGTCGCACGGGAAGCGGTTGGCGGTGGGGCCGCCTGTGTTGCAAAGGTGCCCGTGAGGCCCATTGACAGCGGCGGTTGGTTCCGACCGGGTGAGAAAACGCGGGCGTGCAATTGGATGCATGGGAAATGCGTTGGCGATGTTGATGGAATTTGCTGGAAGGGCCCAGCCGGTCCTGCGACGATGCATTGCGTGGATAGGGGCGCGAAGGCTATGAGGAACCTAAAGAGGAGAGCAACTGTAGCGGTCTCGAATTGGTCTAGGGTCGCGAGGCAGAAGGTTGTAGACTGCTTTCCCCTCCATGGCTCGGCACTGCGGAAGGATAATGAGAAGTTAGTGAAGAGATTGGCGGTGGCCGAGCGATCGCTTAATTATGCCTTCGAGAAGGGTTTCAGGTCGTATATTCGTCAAGTTGTTCTTCCTAGGGCTCGGGAGGTCCAAGAAGGTGATATGGAATGTCGTGTGTATACCAAGCAATTTCGCACTCGTTTTCAGAATTGGAATGGGATGACAGCGTACCAAAATTTCATTCTAGAGCTTGACTGCATGTCACGTATAAATCGGGTGCTTGAGACTGGTGATATTCGGCGGCACTTTCCGAGGTTGGTCCAGTTTGATGTTAAGTCGTTAACAGTTACATATTCGTACGAGGGTGTCGGTGTCAATAATCTTCAGGAATCGGTTGTTGTTCCGCGCGTATGGGAGCAACTAGACGAAATTGATCGGACGTTTAAGAGGGCGCGGGTAGTTCATCTGGATATGCATCGAAGTGGCAAGAATTTGCTAGTTGGGAGTAAGGGGAATATTACAGTGATTGATTTCGATGTCGCCCAAGCGGGTGGGCTTAGTTTTAATTGGTCGATTGATAAACGAATTGAGAGTGGGAAGCTGGTGGCATCCAAGGCGAACATGTTTGACATCCTCGCTTCCCATCGCTATGTGCGGCTCGGATGAAGGGGGCTGTTTGTCAGAAGCGCGTATCCGTAGGCGTGTGGAATGATTCCGTGTGTGTCGAGGGCTGTCGGCGGTGTCCACAAGGGTGATACTTGGATTTGTCGCGGTTAGGTGTGCGAGGCATGGCTGTTAGGGTGGTTAAGGCGCTTATTAGTGGTTAAGGCGCTTATTAGGGGTGAGTGTCTTGGTTACGAACGGCAAGGGAATTACGGTCAGTTGTGGCACGGTAGATGGTTGAGCAGGGGTTATGGTGGGCGATCCAGCAGTCTCGGTTGTGATGCCGGTCTGCAATTCGGGTAGGTTCGTGGAGGCGAGCATTTGGTCGGTGATGGCGCAGACGTTTGCCGATTGGGAGCTGGTGGTGGTGGATGATGCCTCCACGGATGGCTCCGTGGCGCGGGTGGAGACCAGGCGGCGGGCCTTTTTGCGTGGATCAGGGCAGGACGTGTACGAGGGCTCGTAAGTGGCTGTGTTGATGAGGTGAATCGATCCGCGTAACTTAGGGTAAGAAGTTTTACCTTAAGGTGTGTCCGAGTGGCGGAATCCGGAGAGTGGACGTTCTACGGTCGGCAGACGGAGCTGGGCCAGTTGCAGGAGGCCCTGTCGCGGAGGCGCTGGTTCTTTCTGCAGATTTCCGGACGACGCCGGATTGGCAAGACGACGCTGATTCAACAGGCACTGCAGACGGCGGGCGTCTCGAAGACGCTGTACATCCAGATTCCGGATTCGGACCCGGCGGGGGTAGTCGCGGCTTGCAATGGCTACCTGGAGACGTTTGGGCTGGAGGAGCGTGTCCATAGTCTGGGCGAGCTGGCCCGCTTGATCGCGAGTCTGGCGGAGTCGGGGTATGTGGTGGCGCTGGATGAGTTCCAGTACTTCCATCGAAAGCCGCTGTTCGACTTCTGCTCGCTCCTGCAGGCGGAGGTGGACCGGCTGAGCGCCCGGGCGGGGCAGGTGCCTGGCGGATTGATTGTGCTGGGGTCGCTGCATGCGGAGATGACGGCGCTGCTGGATGACCGGCAGGCGCCGCTGTTCAACCGGGCCACGGACACGCTCGAGCTGGGGCATCTGGATATCGGCTCGGTGCTGGAGATTCTGCGCGCGCATGCGGACGAGGACCCCGAACGCCTGCTCTTCCTCTGGAACCTGTTCGAGGGGGTGCCGAAGTTCTACCGGGATGCCTACGAGCAGGGTGTGCTGGATGCGGATCGCGAGACGGTGCTGCGCAAGCTGTTCTTCTCCAGTTCGTCGCCGCTGCGTAACGAAGCGGATAACTGGTTCCTGCGCGAGCTGCGGGGGCGCTACGACATGGTGCTGCAGTTTCTGGCATCGCATCCTGGTTGCAACAACGCGGCGATCGAGGCCCACCTGGCGGAGGTCTCCGGCCCGGGAGAGGCACGACAGGTGGGCGGGCATCTGAAGATCCTCAGCGAGCGGTACCGGATGATCGAGCGACGACTGCCGATCTTTGCGCGACCGAAGGCTCGCAGCGGGCGCTATTACATTCGCGACAATTTCCTGCGCGCGTGGCTGTCGGCGCTGCAGAAGCCGGTTTCGGCCTCGGCCTTTCGGCCGCTGGACATGCTCGTGTCCCGTGCCGACGAACGTTTGCGCGAGGTGGAAGGCTATGCCCTGGAGGATCTGGTGGCGCAGCTTTATGAGGAGCGCAGTCGCCTGGGTCTGGGGGACTTTGCGTTGTCCGAACGGATTCGGGGGTACTGGGATCGCTCGGACGTGGAGATTGATTTGGTGGCGGTCTCGGAGGATCAGAGCGCTATTCGGTTCGGCTCCTGCAAACGGCAGGGCGAGAAGCTGGCCAGGTCCATTCCGGCTCTGCAGGCCGCGGCGGGCCGGTTCCTGAGCGCTCATAAGGCCTACCAGGGCTGGAATGTGGAATACGTGGCGATTGCGCCCGGAATCACCGAAGCGGAGGCCGAGGAGATCCGGGGCCAGGGGGCGATTCCGCAGAGCCTTGGGGAACTCTGTGATGGGTTGTGATCCGTCCACAGGTGGGAGCATGTCTCCGGCGGATTTGTCCACACCGCTGGTTTCTGTGGTGATGCCGCTGCACAACGCGGCTGATCGGGTGATGGAAGGCGTGCGCTCGGTGCAGGGCCAGTCGCTGGCGGATTGGGAGCTGCTGGTGGTGGACGATGCCTCCACGGATGACTCGGGGGCGCGGGTGGAGGCGCTGGCGGCACAGGATGCGCGCATTCGGGTGTTGCGGCTGGAGCGTAACGGTGGGCCGGCGGTGGCGCGCAATACGGGCATTCGCGCGGCGCGCGGGCGCTATATCGCGTTTCTGGACAGCGATGATGCCTGGGCCCCGGATAAGCTGGCGCGGCAGGTGGCGTTGATGGAGCGAGGTGTGGTGTTCAGCTTTACGGCGATGGAGCGGTTCGACGAGCAGGGGCGGCGGTTGTCTGCGGCGGGGGTGCCGGATCGCGTCGCGTACGACGACCTGCTGAAGACGAACTATGTGGGCTGTTCGACCGCGATGTATGACACGCGGTATTTCGGCAAGGTGGAGATGCCGCTGATTGATCGGCGCCAGGACTACGGGCTGTGGCTGCGACTGCTGAAGCAGGCGGAGTTTGGCCATGGGCTGAATGAGCCGCTGGTTCGGTATACGGTTCGGTCGGGGTCGGTTTCTTCCAACAAGCTGACGACGGCGGGCTACACGTGGCGGGTGTATCGGGAGCTTGAGGGGTTTTCGAGGGTTCGATCGGCCTACTGTCTGGCGCATCAGACGGGGCGGGCCGCGGTCCGGAATCGTTTGCCCGGACTGGCCCGGCGATTGGGGTGGTTGCATCCCGTGAAGGGGGTTGCGGAGGTGGATAGCCACGGGCCTTTCGGGTCCTCGCAATGACGGGTGGTGCGGGATGACGGGGCGAGTGCTTGTCACGGGTGCGAGCGGCTTTGTCGGATCGGCGCTGGTGAATCGCCTGGAGCGGGACGGTCGCTGGGAGTCGCGCGCCGGCTCGCGGCGGGGTGGGGCGTTGTCGCGTGGCGCGGAATGGGTTGTTACGCCTTCGCTGGAAGCGGGCGCGGATTGGAGCGGGGCGCTGCAAGGGGTGAGCGCAGTGGTCCACGCGGCGGCCCGGGCGCATGTGCTGGATGAGGCAGCTGATGATCCTTTGACCGAGTTTCGCCGGTGCAATGTCGACGGGACGCTGGAGCTGGCGAGGCAGGCAGCGCAGACCGGTGTGCGGCGGTTTGTTTTTCTGAGTTCGATTGGTGTGTTGGGGCGCTCGAGTGAGCGCCCTTTTCGTGTTGATGATCCGCCGGCCCCGGAGGACGACTATGCGGTATCCAAGTGGGAGGCGGAGCAGGGGCTTGAGGAGCTGGGCCGAGAGACGGGGATGGAGGTGGTGGTTGTTCGGCCGCCGCTTGTCTACGGGCCGAACGCGCCAGGGAACTTTGGCAAGTTGATGGAATGGGTGGCGCGGGGTGTGCCGCTGCCGCTGGGGGCGGTGGACAATCGGCGTTCGCTGGTGGGGCTGGATAACCTGGTGGATCTGCTGGTGACGTGCCTGGAGCATCCGGCGGCGGCGAATCGGGTGTTTCTGGCGGGGGATGCGGAGGATCTTTCCACCACCGATCTGTTGCGGCGGGTGGCGGTGGCGATGGGGCGGCGGGCGCGGTTGGTGCCGGTGCCGCCGGGGCTGTTGCGTGCCGGGGCGCGTGTGGTGGGGCGTGGGGAGATGGCGCGGCGGCTGCTGGATTCGTTGCAGGTGGATATTTCGCATACGCGGGAGACGCTGGGGTGGGAGCCTCCTGTGAGTGTGGATGAGGGGTTGCGGCGGGCGGTTGTGCCGTTGGTTGGGTAGGGTTGGTGGTTTTTCGAGTTTGGCGGGGGCTTCGCGGGCGAGCCCGCTCCCACAGGGGGTGGCAGTCGGTGTAGGAGGCCAGCCCTCTGGCCGATGGGGTTGCCAGGCGTGGGTGATCGGCCAGGGGGCTGGCCTCCTACAGGGGATCGAGATCGGAGAATGTAGGGACGCCGAAAAATTCTGCGGATGCCAGGAGTGCCTGATCGAGGGTTAGTAATGGGGCCTCGCTGGCCTCGGCGCACGCTAGATGCAGGGCGTCCAGCGTCCTCAGGCTTGTACGGCGTGTGAGCAGCCAGTGCATGGCTCGGTCAAAGACGCTTGGGTCCAGCGAAACGAGGCGAAAACGCCCCTCGCGAACGTCTTCGTGAAAGGCCGACTCGATCCGGTTGGCCTGGGCCTCGTCCAATTCACCCGTGCGGACCCACCGGGCCAGTGCCGAAGCAAACTCGACACGCACCAGCTCACTGATGACGGGCGGCTGGCGCTGTGCAAGGTAGAGTTGTTCGATGGTGTCACTGGCGGGTTCGCTGCGGTAAAACGGCAGGACTGCACTGGTGTCTGCGTAGAACATCAGTAGCGCTCGGTATCCCGCAGGGTGCGAACCGTATCGACGGACGCCTCCTGCATGGCCGGCACGCTCTGCCGCAAGTCTGCACGGGAACGAAACCCCGGGGGCTCTCCCGCGGGCCGTACCACGCGTGCGACGGGCCGACCCCGACGCAGGATGCAGACCTCCTCGCCTCGTTCCACCTCTTTCAGGATGCTCGAGAGCTGTTCGCGCGCATCGCGGACGTTGACCTCTTTCATGTCGCTCCAGATTTCAATGTGTACACATAAACTGTACACAAAATCCGGTTCAGGGCAAGCGACGAGAAGCTGGCTCGCCGCGAAATGCCTGCGCGCGTCGGTTGTGGTTAGGAGGCTTCGCGGCCAAGGCCGCTCCCACAGGGTGTAGCATTCGGTGTAGGAGGCCAGCCCTCTGGCCGATGGGGCCTATCCCACACCCCATCGGCCAGAGGGCTGGCCTCCTACAGGGATGGGGTTGGGCTGGCGTGGGTGATCGGCCAGGGGGCTGGCCTCCTACAAGGGAGGGGTTTGCTATACTTGTATAGCAATTGTCTGGAGGAAGAAACATGTTGGCTTTGCGTTTGCCTGAAGATGTCGAGAAGCGTCTGGCCGCCCTGGCGAAAGCGACGGGGCGCAGCAAAAGCTTTTATGCGCGCGAAGCGATCGTGCAGCACCTTGAGGATCTCGAAGACATTTATTTGGCCGAGCAGCGCCTGATTGACCACCGCAAGGGAAGCGGAGAAACGGTCTCCATGGATGAGATGAAGCGTCGACTTGAGCTGGACGATTGAGTTCGACAAACGCGTAGAGAAGGACCTGCGAGCGCTCGATAAGCAGGCAGTAAACCGCATTCTGAAGTATCTGGCCGAGCGGCTGGCGCCTGCGGACGATCCTCGCCGGTTCGGTAAACCGCCTTCTGGGGAGTTGGGCGAGTATTGGCGGTATCGAGTGGGGCCCTACCGCGTGCTGGCCACCATCGAGGACGAAGCGCTGCGGATACTCGTCGTCCGGGTAGCACACCGGAACAGTGTTTACCGACAGTAGCGCATTGGGCTTGGTGTGAATTTCGGTTTCTGTCGTTTCCTTCCGAATGAAAGGCGTATCGCGCACGGGCCGCGTCGTGCCGTGCCTCTACAGCCGGGTGTTCGGTGTAGGAGGCCAGCCCTCTGGCCGATCACCCACGCCAGTTCAATGCCCCATCGGCCAGGGGGCTGGTCTCCTACGGGGATGGGTGGGTGGTTTTGTGATGGGGTTTGGATTAGCGTGCGGGGAATTGTGAACCGGGGAGGTTGTGATGGACGAGTGGGCCGACCGGCTGGCGGGGTTGGGGACCGCGAGTATTGGGCGCGTGGTCGAAGGCTTGTTGCGCGGGATGGGGTATGTGCTGGTGGATGCGCCGGCGGATGGTCGCGATGTGTGGCAGGAGTATGTGGTGGCCCCGGCGCGGGGTGGCGACGATGCGCCGCGTCTGATTGTGGGGGTGGCGCGTGATCGTGACAGCGAGGTGGAGCCGACGGAGCTGGAGGCCTTTGCCGCGGGGCGCGAGGGTAGCGATCGCGGGATGTATGTGAGCCTGGCCGGGTTTGCCCCGGAGGCGCGCGAGCAGGCGGCGGAGCTGGCGATGCCGGTGATCCTGCTGGAGCCGGCGGATCTGGCGGAGCGGCTGCGCAGCCACTGGGGTGCGCTGGATGGCGAGACGCAGGCGCTGGTCGAGGGGCGTAGCTAGCGATTCGCGTGTTCTGTGTCGAGTGTGAAGAGGGCCTGTCCTGCTGGGATGGGCCCTTTTTTGTTGGGCGGGTTTGGGGGTGGTCGGGCGTGGGTATCGCCGAGGGGGCTCGGCTCCTACAGGGGCGGGGCGGCGCCATGTAGGTGGGTAGCGTTTTAGCCGATGGGGTTATGTCCGGCGCCGCATCGCGCAGGGGGCTGCGCTCCTACAACGAGCCGACACCTCCTGTAGGAGGCCAGCCCTCTGGCCGATTTGGGGCTGTCTGGTAGTCGTGCGTGATCAATCGGCGGGCTCCAGGAGGAGGGCGGTCAGGGGCGGCAGGTGGAGGTAGAGGGTGGCGGGGTGGCCGTTGCGCTCGATGGGTTCGGCGTGGGCGTGGGCGGGGCCGCGGGAGTCGCCGCCGTAGGCCTGGGCGTCGGTGTTGAGGACGACGCGCCACGGGCCGGGGCGCGGGGCGGGCACCGGGTGGGCGCCGCGTTCGATGGGGGTGAGGTTGAGCACGACGACGCATTCCCGGCCGTGGTTGTCGCGGCGCAGGAAGCTGAGGGTGGAGTGCGAGGCGTCGTTGCAGTCCAGCCAGGAGAAGCCGTCGGGCTCGAATTCGCGGCCGTGCAGGGCGGCGTGGTCGCGGTAGACGCGGTTGAGGTCGCGCACGAGCTGCTGCAGGCCCTGGTGCAGCGGGTATTGCAGGACGTACCAGTCCAGTTCGCGGTCCTCGGACCACTCGGGGCCCTGGCCGAATTCCTGGCCCATGAACAGGAGCTTCTTGCCGGGGTAGAGCCACTGCCAGGCATAGAGCAGGCGCAGGTTGGCGTGTTGCTCCCATTCGTTGCCGGGCATGCGGCCGCGCAGGCTGCGTTTGCCGTGCACGACTTCGTCGTGGGAGAAGGGCAGGACGAAGTTCTCGCTGTAGGCGTAGATCTGGCCGAAGGTGAGCTGGTTGTGGTGGTAGTGGCGGTAGATCGGGTCCATGCCGAAGTAGGTCAGGGTGTCGTGCATCCAGCCCATGTTCCATTTCATGGTGAAGCCGAGCCCGCCCATGGACGGCGGGCGGCTGACGCCGGGCCAGGCGGTGGATTCCTCGGCGATCATCACCACGCCCGGGTGTGTGGTCTGCACGGTCTCGTTCAGGTGACGCAGAAAGTCGATCGCCTCCAGGTTTTCGTTGCCGCCGTGGATGTTGGGCAGCCAGTCGTGCGGTTCGCGGTCATAGTCGCGGTAGAGCATGGAGGCGACGGCGTCGACGCGCAGGCCGTCGATGTGGAAGTCCTCGACCCAGCACAGCGCGCTGGAGAGCAGGAAGTTGCGCACCTCGGGCCGGGAGTAGTTGAAGATCAGCGTGCCCCAGCCGCGGTGTTCGCCGATGCGCGGGTCTTCGTGTTCGTACAGCGCGGTGCCGTCGAACCGGGCGAGCGCGAACTCGTCGCGCGGGAAGTGGCCGGGGACCCAGTCGAGCAGAACGCCGAGCCCGGCCTGGTGGGCCTGGTCGACGAAGTAGCGAAAGTCGTCCGGGTCGCCAAAGCGGGAGGTGGGGGCAAAAAAGCCGGTGCTCTGATAGCCCCAGGAGCCGTCGAACGGGTGTTCGGTGATCGGCAGCAGCTCGAGATGGGTGAAGCCCATGTCGCGGGCATAGGGCACGAGGCGTTCGGCCAGCTCGCGGTAGTTGGGCCACTGGCCCTCGGGGCTGCGCTGCCAGGAGCCCAGGTGCACCTCGTAGATGCTCATCGGGCGGTGTTTCCAGCCCTCGGGGTCACGGTTGTGCAGCCAGTCCTCGTCGCCCCAGGTGTAGTCGCTTTGCGGCTGGATGCGGGCGGCTGTGTCCGGGCGCAGCTGGTAGGCGCGGGCGTAGGGGTCGGTGCGGACGTGGATGGTGCCGTGGTCGCGGTTGCGGATCTCGAATTTGTAGAGCGTGTCGTGGTCCAACCCGGGAATGAAAAGCTCCCAGATCCCGCTGCCCGGGTGCACGGTCATCGGGTGGCAGCGGCCGTCCCAGCGGTTGAAGTCGCCGACGACCGAGGCGCGTTCGGCGTTCGGCGCCCAGACGGCGAAGCGCACACCGTCGATACCATCGCGGGTCTGCGGGTGGGCGCCGAGTATCCGGTGGGCGTGCCAGTGGCGGCCTTCGGAAAACAGGTGGCGGTCGAACCCGGGGATGTCCGGGGCGAAGCTCCAGGGGTCGATGGTGCGTAAGGTGTCCGTGCCGCCCTCGGGGGTCCAGTGGAGCTCCGGGTGTGCGGGGAGGGCATCGCCCTGGCCCTGCCAGGTGAAGAGTCCGGGGATTCTGGTACTCGCGACGAGCGGCAGGTTGGGCCCTTCTGAAAGTGTGATCCAGACCTCACTCGCATGCGGCAGCCAGGCACGGTAGCAGGCAGTCTCTTGATCCAGCGCATGGAGCCCCAGGACGCTGTGCGGATCATGGAGGCGGGCCTCCGGCAAACGCGCCAGGGTATCGGCGACGGGTGTGATGCATTTGCTGGATGCTGTTGTCATACTCGAATCACACTCTGTGTTGGGTTGGGCCCACGGCCCCGATTGGTCTTTAACGCAAGGATGGGTGCATGAATCCGCAACCGCAACGTTTTGTTAGCCGTCTGACTCGCGAGACTCTGGCCCTGATCCTTGCCGGTGGGCGGGGTTCGCGGCTGAAGCAGCTGACGCTCTGGCGGGCCAAGCCGGCCGTGCCGTTTGGCGGCAAATTCCGCATCATCGACTTCCCCTTGTCCAACTGTATCAACTCGGGCATCCGTCAGGTCGCAGTGCTGACGCAGTACAAGGCGCATTCGCTGATCCAGCATATCCAGCGCGGCTGGAGCTTCCTGCGCGGGGAGTTCGGCGAGTTCATCGAGCTGCTGCCGGCGCAGCAGCGCATCGAGACATCCTGGTACCAGGGGACGGCGGACGCGGTCTATCAGAACATCGACATCATCCGGCAGCACGAGCCGCGGTATGTGCTGATCCTGGCCGGCGACCATATCTACAAGATGGACTACGGGCAGATGATCGCCTTCCACGTGGAGAGCGGCGCGGACATGACGGTCGGTTGCCTGGAGGTGGAGCGCGACCGGGCGAAGGCGTTCGGGGTGATGGGGGTGGATGCCGCCGGCCGCATCACCTCGTTTGCGGAGAAGCCGGAGGACCCTCCGAGCATCCCGGGCAAGAGCACGCACTCGCTGGCCTCGATGGGGATCTATGTGGTCAACAGGGATTTCCTGTTCGAGCAGCTGATCAAGGATGCGGACGACACGTTCTCCACACATGACTTCGGCAAGGACATCATCCCCGGCATCATCGAGCGCTATCAGGTGATGGCCTATCCGTTCCGCGACGAACAGGGCGTGCGCCAGGGCTACTGGCGCGATGTGGGGACGATCGACTCCTACTGGCAGGCGAACCTCGAGCTGATCGGCGTGACGCCGGAGCTGAACCTGTACGACTCCGACTGGCCGATCTGGACCTACCAGGAGCAGCTGCCGCCGGCCAAGTTCGTGTTTGACGACGACGACCGGCGCGGCATGGCGATCGACTCCATGGTCTCGGGCGGATGCATCATCTCGGGCAGTACGATCCGCCACTCGCTGTTGTTCTCCAACGTGCAGGTGAATGCCGGATCGACGATGGAGGACTCGGTGATCCTGCCCAGCGTGACGGTGGGTGAGGACTGCGTGATCCAGAAGGCGGTGATCGACAAGGGCTGCAAGATACCGGACGGGACCCAGATCGGCGTGGATGACGAGGCAGACGCCCGTGACTATTACATCTCGCCCGAAGGCGTGCGGGTGATAACGCCCGAGATGCTCGGGCAGGCCACACACCATGTGCGCTAGAACCGCTCTGGTGCCTACCCCACCCAAGCTCGATGTGGTGCTGTGCTGGCACATGCACCAGCCGCAGTATTTCGAGAGCGGGGCCGGTGAATACGCCCTGCCCTGGACGTACCTCCATGCCCTGAAGGACTACACGGACATGGCCGCCCACCTGGAGGCCTGCCCGAAGGCGCGCGCGGTGGTCAACTTTGCACCGATCCTGCTGGAGCAGCTGGCGGACTATGGCGAGCGCCTTGATGCCTGCGTGCGCGAGCACCGGCCGGTGGGCGATCCGGTGCTGGATCTGCTGCACATGGATGTGGTGCCGACGGATCCGGCGCAGCGCCAGGAGATTCTGCGGGTGTGCCTGCGGGCGCATGCCCCGCGCATGATCGAGCCGTTTCCGCTGTTCCAGCGCCTCGCCGATATCGCCCGCAAGGCGCTGGAGGAACCGCTGCTTCTGGGGCATCTGGACGCGCGCTTCTTCCAGGATCTGGCGACCTGCTACCACCTGGCGTGGCTGGGCGAGACGATCCGGCGCGCCTACCCCGAGGTGCAGGGCTGGCTGAAGACCGACACCAACTTTGCGCCCGGCATGCGCCAGCGTCTGCTGACCCTCATCCGCGACGAGGTGAAGGGCATCCTGCCGCGCTATCGCGAGCTGGCGGACAGCGGCCGGGTGGAGCTCGCGTTCAGCCCGTATGCGCACCCGATCATGCCGCTGATGATCGATCTGGCCTCTGCCCGCGAGGCCATGCCGGAGATGGAGCTGCCCGCAGCCCCTGCCTATCCCGACGGCGAGGCCCGCGTGCGCTGGCATATCGAGCGCGGCCTGGAGGTGTTCGAGAAGCATTTCGGCTTTCGCCCGCGCGGGTGCTGGCCGTCCGAAGGGAGCCTGAGCGAGGCCACTATCCGCTTGCTGGATGAGTACAAGCTGTGCTGGACGGCCAGTGGCCAGACCGTGCTCGCCAACAGCCTGGCGGCCGCGGGCGAAACGGCCGAGTCCAATACGGGGTCGGCCGAGGAGGAGGGCTGGCTGCACCGGCCCTATCAGCTCAAAGGAAGCAAGATCGAGCTGTTCTTCCGCGATGACGGGCTGTCCGATGCCATCGGCTTCCAGTATGCGGAGTGGCATGCGGATGACGCGGTAGGTGATTTCATCCATCACCTGGAGAACATCGCCGCCGTATCGCCGAAGGGTGGGGTGGTTTCGGTGGTCCTGGATGGCGAGAACGCCTGGGAGTACTACCCGGAGAACGGCTACTATTTCCTGAGCGCGCTGTACGAGCGTCTCGCGAATCACACCGGCCTGAATCTCTGTACCTTTTACGATATCTGCCGGCGCAGTGGAAAGGGGCGCGACCGGGGCGAGTTGCCAGAGCTGGTCGCCGGTAGTTGGGTATACGGCACGTTCTCCACCTGGATCGGCGATCCGGACAAGAACCGGGGGTGGGACAGTCTGATCGAGGCCCGCGAGGCCGTTGACCAGGCGGTGGACGAGGACCCCTCGCTGGACACGCCGGAATTGCGCGAGCAGCTGGCCATCTGCGAAGGCTCGGACTGGTGCTGGTGGTTCGGGGAGTACAATCCCGCCGGTTCGGTCAGTGACTTCGAGCAGCTTTATCGCCGGCACTTGGCGCGGCTTTATCAGCTTGCCAATCTCAACGTTCCCGAGTCCCTTGGAGAGGTGCTGTCCGTTGGCAGTGGCGATCCGGCTGCCGGTGGCACGATGCGCATGGGCCAGACGGGCTGATGGTTGGCGAGAAACACGCCAACCCCCTGATGCAGAGGCGACGAGCGGGGGTGCTGCTGCATCCTACCTCGTTGCCCGGCTCCGAGCCGGTCGGGACCCTGGGGGGCGAAGCCTACGCCTTCCTCGACTGGGCGCGTCGGGCGGGCTTCACTCTCTGGCAGATATTGCCGTTGCACCCGCCGCATGATGATGGCTCGCCCTACGCGAGCATCTCTGCCTTTGCCGGCGATACGCGCCTGATCGATCCCCGGCTGCTGGCCGAGCGTGTGGGACTCTCGGCGGACAGCGGCACCGGGGCGGCGATGCTGGCGCGGGCGCATGCCCGGTTGCATGACACGCCCGCGGTCTGGCGGGAGGCCTATCAACGATTCTGTCAGGAGCAGGGCTCCGTCTGGCTGGATGACTATGCCCGCTTCGTGGTGATCCGGGCACGGGAGGAAGGACGGCCCTGGTGGGAGTGGTCGCCGGATCTGCGTGATCGCGACCCGGACGCACTGGAACGGCTCGATGCCGAGGCGCAGGACGAGCTGGAACGGGTGCGCTTTGCCCAGTTCGTGTTTTTCGACCAGTGGCACGACCTGCGCCGCCAGGCGAAGGATCTGGATATTCTGATCCTGGGTGACATGCCGATCTTCGTGGCGCACGACTCGGCCGATGTCTGGGCGCATCGCGACCTGTTCGACCTGGACGAGACCGGGCATCCGCTAACCGTCGCGGGCGTGCCCCCCGACTACTTCTCCGCGACCGGGCAACGCTGGGGCAATCCCCAGTATCGCTGGGACCGGCTGGAGGCCACCGGTTACCGCTGGTGGATCGAGCGCATGCGCTGGGCGCTGGAGACGGCGGACGCAGTACGCATCGACCATTTCCGCGGGTTCGAGGCGAGCTGGGGGATCCCGGCCGAGGAGCCCGACGCGACCAACGGCCGCTGGGTGCCGGGCCCGGGCGAGCCGTTCTTCCGGCATCTGCAGGACGAGCTGGGCACGCTACCGCTGCTGGCCGAGGACCTCGGCGTGATCACGCCCGAAGTCACGGCGCTGCGTGACCATTTCGACCTGCCGGGCATGCGCATCCTGCAGTTCGCCTTCGAGGGCGGCGAGGACAACCCGTACCTTCCGGCCAACCATGACGAAGCCAGTGCCGTCTACACCGGCACACATGACAACGACACCACCCTTGGCTGGTTTCACTCGCTCACGCCGGAAATGCAGGAGCATGTCGTCAATACGCTGAACGAGGGTGCGGCCGAGGAAATGCCGTGGCCGATGATCCGCGCCGCTTATCGCTCGGTGGCCCAGCTGGCGATCCTGCCCATGCAGGACGCACTGGCCCTGGACACGCGGGCCCGCATGAACCGCCCCGGCACCATGGAAAATGGGAACTGGCTGTGGCGCTTTTCGTGGCGGCAGGTGCCCGATGACCGGGCAGCAGAACTGCGACGGCTCGCCGAGGAGGCCCAGCGTTTGTGAAGGACGGAATGGGCCGGCCCATTGTCAGCCTGCCCCGCATCCCGGAGAATGCCGGCCACCGGAGGGGTGGCAGAGTGGTTGAATGCACCGGTCTTGAAAACCGGCAGGGATTCACGTCCCTCGTGGGTTCAAATCCCACCCCCTCCGCCATTTCCCTGTTTCTTCACGCACGCACGCACGCGCCAGCGCGTCGCGGGATCGAGTGCGACACTCGTAGGGTGCTGTTGAGCGCCGCGAAACGCACCATCCCCTGCGCCGAGCGAACCCCCGATGCGATTCGCTGCGCTCATCACATCCTTGTGTCTTGCGGTTCACGGATCGCTACCATGGACCGCACCGGACTCGGGGTAACCCGATCGCATCC
>NZ_ARQK01000026.1 GCF_000385215.1 Thioalkalivibrio thiocyanoxidans ARh2 | reverse complement strand
CGCCGTGCAGTCATTCTGCACAAGGGAGCCGCAACGCCGTTCCCGCGCCCGTTTTTGATAACAACGGGCGGCCGAGCCCCTTCGGGGTTGGCACCCCAGGTTCCCCGATCCTGCGTTGCGCCGTTTGCGGGTAGAACCACTACCCGCTGCACGACGCGCCTGGCCTCGGAAAACCTGGGGTACCAACGCGAGCGTGTACATTAATCAGTGTTTCCCTGGGGTGTGGGCCGCCGCCTTGGGTTACCCCTCGCGGGCGACGGCGCGATAGCCGATATCTGTCCGGCAGTATATATCCTCGAAGTGGATCTGTTGCACGGCCTCGTAGGCCTTTTTTTGGGCGGATCTCACGTCCCTTCCAAGGCCCACGACGCAAAGCACGCGGCCCCCGGCGGTCACGACCGCGCCATCTTCGCGCGTTGCGGTCCCGGCATGAAATACGTAGGCCTCGGGGTCATTCTCCACCGCTTCGAGCCCGGTGATCGCGTCGCCCTTGCGGTAGGCGCCCGGGTATCCTCCGGCGGCCAGTACCACGCCGAGGGCGACGCGGGCATCCCAGTGTGCTTCGATCTGGTCCAGGCGCCCGTCCAGCGCGGCCTCGACCAGATCGGTCAGGTCCGACTCCAGGCGACTCAGGATCGGCTGGGTCTCCGGGTCGCCGAAACGGCAGTTGAACTCCAGCACCTTCGGGTTGCCCTCGGCGTCGATCATCACGCCGGCATACAGGAAGCCGGTATAGCGTTCGCCGTCTTCGGCCATGCCGCGCACGGTCGGTTCGATGACCTCGCGCAGGATGCGCGCGTGCAGTTCGTCCGTGACCACCGGGGCCGGGGAGTAGGCGCCCATGCCGCCGGTGTTCGGGCCCTGGTCGCCGTCGTCGCGCGCCTTGTGGTCCTGCGAGGAGGCCAGCGGCAAGACATGCTCGCCGTCCACCATGCAGATGAAGCTCGCCTCCTCGCCGCGCAGGAACTCCTCGATCACCACGCGGTGCCCGGCCTCGCCAAAGGCGTTGCCGGCCAGCATGTCGCGCACCGCGGCGCAGGCCTCGTCCTCGGTCTGCGCGAGGATCACGCCCTTGCCGGCGGCCAGGCCGTCGGCCTTGACCACGATCGGGGCCCCGTGGGCCTTGATGAAATCCAGCGCGGCCGCCTCGTCCTCGAAGCTGCCGTAGGCGGCGGTGGGGATGCCGTGGCGCTGCATGAAGTCCTTGGCGAAGCTCTTGGAGCCCTCGAGCTGCGCGGCCTTCGCCGTCGGGCCGAAGCAGCGCCGTCCGGCGGAGCGGAAGGCGTCTACCACCCCGGCAACCAGGGGCGCCTCCGGGCCGACCACGGTGAAGGCGATGTCTTCGCGCTCGGCCAGGGCCAGCAGGCCGTCGATGTCGGTGACGTCCACCGCGTGGTTCTCGCACTTGTCCGTGCGCGCGGTGCCGGCATTGCCGGGGGCGACCAGCACGCGCTGCACGCGCGGGGACTGGGCGAGTTTCCAGGCCAGGGCATGCTCGCGGCCGCCGTTGCCGATAACGAGTACGTTCATCACGGACCTCAGTGGCGGAAGTGGCGCATGCCGGTGAACAGCATTGCGATGTCGTGTTCGTTGGCGGCGGCGATCACCTCGTCGTCGCGCATCGAGCCGCCCGGCTGGATCACGGCGGTGATGCCGGCCTCGGCGGCCGCGTCGATGCCGTCGCGGAACGGGAAGAAGGCGTCCGAGGCCATCACCGAGCCGGCCACCTGCAGGCCCTCGTCGGCGGCCTTGATGCCCGCGATCCGTGCGGAGTAGACCCGGCTCATCTGGCCGGCGCCAACCCCGATGGTCTGTTCGTCACGCGCATAGACGATGGCATTCGACTTCACGTACTTCGCGACCTGCCAGGCGAAACACAGGTCCCGGGTCTCCTGCTCGGAAGGTGCCCGCGCGGTCACGGTCTTCAGTTCCGCATCCGCGAGCGAGCCGCGATCGGCGTCCTGTACCAGCAGCCCGCCCCCAATCCGCTTATAGTCGAGCCCCGGGGCCGTGGCGGCCGGCGGGATCTCCAGTACCCGGACGTTCTTCTTGGTGGCGAGGGCGCGCAGCGCGCCCGGGGTGATTTCCGGGGCGATCACGACCTCCACGAACTGGCGGCTGACGATCGCGTGTGCGGTATCGCCATCCAGCGGGCGGTTGAAGGCGATGATGCCGCCGAAGGCCGAGGTGGGGTCGGTCTGGAAGGCGCGTTCGTAGGCCATTAGCTGGGTCGGGGCGACGGCCACGCCGCAGGGGTTCGCGTGTTTCACGATCACACAGGCCCCGGCCTCGAACTGGCGCACGCATTCCCAGGCGGCGTCGGCATCGGCCAGGTTGTTGTAGGAAAGGGACTTGCCCTGGTGCTGGCGGTAGCTGGCCAGCGAGCCGGGTGCGGGCGCGGGATCGCGATAGAACGCCGCGCGCTGGTGCGGGTTCTCGCCGTAGCGCAGGGCCTCCACGCGCTCGAAGGTGGCATTGAGCTGACCCGGGAAGGGTTCGGCCTCGCCATTTTCGTCCAGCGCCGAGAGGTGGTTGCTGATCGCCGCGTCATAGCGGGCGACATGGTCGAAGGCCGCCACCGCGAGGCGAAAGCGCAGGCGCGCCGGGATCTCGCCATGCTCGCCCAGGGCCTCGACGATCGCGCCGTACTGATCCGGGCTGGTGGCGACGGCCACGTCGCGATAGTTCTTGGCGGCCGCGCGCAGCATCGCCGGTCCGCCGATGTCGATGTTCTCGATCGCCTCGGCCAGCGTGCAGCCGGGACGGGCCACGGTGGCCTCGAACGGATACAGGTTGACGACCAGCAGGTCGATCGGCGGGATGTCCTGTTCGGCCATGACCTGGGCATCGATATCGCGCCGCCCCAGCAGGCCGCCGTGGATACGCGGGTGCAGGGTCTTGACCCGACCATCCATGATCTCGGGGAATCCGGTGTGTTGCGAGACCTCGGTCACCGGCAGGCCTTCCTCGGCCAGCAGGCGCGCGGTGCCGCCGGTGGACAGGAGTTCGACGCCCCGTTCGTGCAGGGCGCGCGCGAGTTCGACCACGCCGGTCTTCTCGGATACGGACAGCAGGGCTCGGCGGACGGGGCGGCTGGCGGTCATTCGGGGCCTCTGGAATCGGATCAAAAGCCCTCATTATAGCGAAGCTCGTCGGGAGGGGTGGTCCGTGTTCGAGGCCCCCGCGGCGGCCGCTCGCTTGTACTTTTGCGCAAAACAACTTGTAATTTTTGCGCAAAACCTTCAGGGTATAGAAACGATTTCGGAACCAATCGCCTGCGACCCAATGCGTTGCGAGGCGCCGTTACCGTTTCCCCGAGCCAGGCGGGTGGGCCCGCCAGACCACGGTTCGGTATCCGGGCCTGATTGCCCTCCCGGATGCAAGGGAAAGCCGGCTTCGGTCGGCCGCAGGCGCTGCCAGATATCAACGCGCCTGTGGGAGAGGACGCCTGATCGCCGGGCGCAGTCAGCCCGGTCCGGATCATCGTCGATGTGCCGACCGAACGGGGTGCGCGACGGCGTCCGGTGTGACCCTGGTTCCGGCGGTCCGGCCGAAGGTCGGCCGGACCGCGTGAACAACGCAGTACAGACAAGAGGAATCAGCATGTCCGCGAACATCAAGAATGATCAGGATTTCGGCGAGAAGCCGACCGAGCGTCGCGATACCGAAAACTATCGCAAGGAGTACACCACCGGTTTTGTCGACAAGTGGGACGACCTGATCGACTGGGACAACCGCGCGAAGAGCGAAGGCACCTTCTTTATCGAAGAGCTGAAGAAGCGTGGCGCCAAGCGCGTGCTGGACGTGGCAGCCGGTACCGGCTTCCATTCGGTCCAGCTGATCGAGGCGGGCTTCGACGTGGTGACTGCCGACGGCAGCCCGGAGATGCTGGCCAAGGCCTTCGAGAACGGTCGCAAGCGGGGCCACATCCTGCGCACCGTGCAGGCCGACTGGCGCATGCTGAACCGTGACATCTACGGCCGCTATGACGCGGTGGTCTGCCTGGGTAACTCGTTTACCCACCTGTTCAACGAACACGACCGCCGCAAGGCCCTGGCCGAGTTCTACTCCGCCCTGAACCATGACGGTGTGCTGATCCTCGACCAGCGCAACTACGACACCATCATGGACCACGGCTACTCGTCCAAGCACACGTACTACTACTGCGGCGACGACGTGCAGGTACAGCCGGCGCATGTGGACGAGGGCCTGGCCCGCTTCCAGTATCGCTTCCCGGATGGCTCCGAGTACTTCCTGAACATGTTCCCGCTGCGCAAGGCCTATGTGCGTCGTCTGATGCGCGAGGTCGGTTCCCAGAAGATCGAGACCTACGGCGACTTCCAGGAGACCTACCGCGAGTCGGATCCGGACTTCTTCATCCACGTGGCCGACAAGAAGTACATCGAGGACGAGAACCGATGAGCACGCAGTATTCCGACGTCGTCGAGACGGCGCGCGACTACTACAACAGCGAAGACGCCGATACCTTCTACAAGCTGGTGTGGGGTGGTGAAGACCTGCACATCGGCATGTACGAGTACCAGGGCGAGCCGATCGGTGATGCCAGCCGGCGTACCGTCGCGCACATGTCCGACCTGCTGGGCGAGCCACAGCCGGAATGGCGCGTGCTCGACATGGGTGCCGGGTATGGCGGTGTGGCCCGCTACCTGGTCGAAAACTACGGCTGTGACGTGACCGCGCTCAATCTTTCCGAGAAGGAAAACGAGCGCGACCGCGAGATCAACAAGGCGCGTCACCTCGACCACAAGATCACCGTCGTCGACGGTTCCTTCGAGAAGGTCGACGAGCCCGACGAATCCTATGACGTCGTCTGGTCGGAGGACTCGTTCCTGCACAGCCAGAACGACAAGAAGAAGGAAGTGATCAAGGAGGCCGCGCGTCTGCTGAAGCCGGGCGGCTGGCTGATCTTTACCGATCCGATGCAGACGGACAACTGCCCGGATGGCGTGCTCGATCCGATCCTGGCTCGCATCCACCTCGACTCGCTGGCCAGCCCCTCGCTCTATCGCGAGGCGGCCAAGGAAGCAGGCCTCTACGAGGTCGGGTTCGAGGAACACTCCAGCCAGATCGCGACCCATTACGGCCGCGTGAAGCAGGAACTGGAGTCGCGTGAAGACGAGCTGCGCGAACACATCTCCCAGGACTACATCGACCGCATGAAGCAGGGTCTGCAGCACTGGGTGGATGGCGGCAACTCGGGTTATCTGACCTGGGGCATCTTCCGCTTCCGCAAGCCGGCCGAGTAAGTCGGTCCGGGAAGTAGCTGGCGGCCGCTATGGCCGGCTCGTCAGCCGCTTCCAGACCCCGCTCACCCGGCCCTCGATGGGCCGGAAGCGGGTCTTGTAGGCCATCTTCGGGGCCTGGTCGATCCAGTACCCGAGATAGACATGCGGCAGGCGCAGCCGCCGGGCATGCGCGATCTGCGTAAGCACGGCGAGGGTGCCCAGGCCGCGATCCGGCGTCTCCGGATCGAAAAAACTGTACATGGCCGACAGCCCCTGCGGGGTGCGGTCGGTGAGCGCAACGGCCACCAGCGCGTGGTCCCGGCGGAATTCGAGGATATCCACCGGACCGTTGCGGTGGCTGAGCATGCCCGCGTAATCGTCGCGCCCCATGCGCTCCATGCCGCCGCCGGTATGGCGATGGGCGAGATAACGCGAGAACAGCGGCATGTGCTCGTCCAGGTCCGCACAGGGTGCATGCCCTGGCTGATCCGGAGGGCGCGTGATCGTGACCGCGAGATCATGGTTGCGTTTCAGGCAGCGGCGCTGGCTGCGGCTGGGCGCGAAGTCCGCGACCGGGATGCGCACCGGAACACAGGCCGTGCACGTCGGGCAGTGGTGGCGGTAGACGAACTGGCCACTGCGGCGAAAACCCTCGGCGAGCAGCTGCCCGTAGCGCGCGCCGCCCAGGTTGACCGCGGGGTCGACCAGCAGGCTCTGCATCTCGCGGTCGTCCAGATAGGGGCAGGCCTGCGGGGCCGTAACAAACCAACGGATCGGGTGTTCCTGCATGACGCTATCGTGACACGACTCGCGACGGGCGCAAAACAGGAAGCCGGACCCGTACCGCAATATCCGGAACACCGCCGCGGAGGGCGGGTTCTCGCCGGGCCGCAACGCGCCGCCCGGCCACGACAATGAATCCATTCAACACAATGGTGTACCGCACATGACGGCAACGCGAAAAGACATCGAGAAGGCGCTTGAAGAGCGCATCCTGATCCTGGACGGCGGGATGGGCACGACCATCCAGTTGTACAAGCTGGAGGAGGCCGACTATCGCGGCGAGCGCTTCAAGGACTGGAAGAGCGATCTCAAGGGCAACAACGACCTGCTGTCGCTGACCCGTCCGGACATCATCGAGCAGATCCACAACGACTACCTCGAGGCCGGCGCCGACATCATCGAGGCCAACACCTTCAACGGTACCCGCATTGCGATGGCGGATTACCACATGGAGGACCTGGTGCCCGAGCTGAACCGCGAATCCGCGAAGCTCGCGCGCAAGGCGGCCGACGCCTGGACCGAGAAGACCCCGGACAAGCCGCGTTTTGTCGCCGGCATCCTCGGCCCGACCAACCGCACCGCGTCGATCTCGCCGGACGTGAACGACCCGGGTGCGCGCAACGTCGACTTCGACACCCTGGTCGAGGCCTACAAGGAGGCCGCCGAGGCGCTGGTCGAGGGCGGTGTGGACCTGCTCCTGATCGAGACGGTGTTCGACACCCTGAACGCCAAGGCGGCGATCTTCGCGGTGAAGACCCTGGAAGACGAGCTCGGGAAGGACCTCCCGATCATGATCTCCGGGACCATCACCGACGCCTCCGGGCGTACCCTGTCCGGCCAGACCACCGAGGCCTTCTGGAACTCGGTGCGCCATGCGAACCCGGTCTCCATCGGCCTGAACTGCGCGCTGGGCGCGAAAGAGATGCGCCAGTACGTCGAAGAACTGTCGCGCATCGCCGACACCCACGTGTCTGCGCACCCGAACGCCGGTCTGCCGAACGAGTTCGGCGACTATGACGAGTCCCCGGAGCAGATGGCCGAGGACGTCGGCCCCTGGGCCGAGCAGGGCATGCTGAACATCATCGGGGGCTGCTGCGGCACGCTGCCGGAGCACATCCGCGCGATGCGCGAGGCGGTGGAGAAGCACCCGCCGCGCAAGGTGCCGGAGATCGCGCCGGCCTGCCGCCTGTCGGGCCTGGAGCCGTGCAACATCACCGACGACTCGCTGTTCGTGAACGTCGGCGAGCGCACCAACGTGACCGGCTCGCGCAAGTTCCTGCGTCTGATCCAGAACGAGGAATACGACGTCGCGCTGGAAGTCGCCCTGAACCAGGTCGAGGGCGGCGCCCAGATCATCGACATCAACATGGACGAGGGCATGCTGGAGTCGCAGGACGCGATGGTGCGCTTCCTCAACCTGCTGGCCGGCGAGCCGGACATCGCCCGGGTCCCGGTGATGATCGACTCCTCCAAGTTCGAGATCATCGAGGCCGGCCTGAAGTGCGTGCAGGGCAAGCCGGTGGTCAACTCGATCTCCATGAAGGAGGGCGAGGAGAACTTCATCGAACAGGCGAAGCTGTGCCGCCGCTACGGCGCTGCGATCGTGGTCATGGCCTTCGACGAGGACGGCCAGGCCGATAACGAGGACCGCCGCGTCGAGATCTGCACCCGCGCCTACAAGCTGCTGACCGAGAAGGTCGGCTTCCCGGCCGAGGACATCATCTTCGACCCGAACATCTTCGCGGTCGCGACCGGTATCGAGGAACACAATAACTACGGCGTGGACTTCATCGAGGCCACCCGTCGCATCAAGAACGACCTGCCGCATGCGCTGGTCTCCGGTGGTGTGTCGAACGTCTCGTTCTCCTTCCGCGGCAACGAGCCGGTGCGCGAGGCGATCCACGCGGTGTTCCTGTACCACGCCATCAAGGCGGGCATGGACATGGGGATCGTCAACGCCGGCCAGCTGGCGGTCTACGACGACATCGACGAGAAGCTGAAGGAAGCGGTCGAGGATGTGGTCCTGAACCGTCGCGACGATGCGACCGAACGGCTGCTGGACCTGGCCGATGAGTACAAGGGCCAGGGTGGCGGCAAGAAGGAAGAGAACCTCGAGTGGCGCGAATGGGACGTAACCAAGCGCCTCGAGCACTCCCTGGTCAAGGGCATCGACACCTACGTGGTGGATGACACCGAAGAGGCCCGCCAGGCCTACGACCGCCCGATCCAGGTGATCGAGGGTCCGCTGATGGACGGCATGAACGTGGTCGGCGACCTGTTCGGCGAGGGCAAGATGTTCCTGCCGCAGGTGGTCAAGTCCGCGCGCGTGATGAAGAAGGCCGTGGCCCACCTGATCCCGTACATCGAGGCCGAGAAGACCGGCACCGAGAACAACGGCAAGATCCTGATGGCCACGGTGAAGGGCGACGTCCACGACATCGGCAAGAACATCGTCGGCGTGGTGCTGCAGTGCAACAACTTCGAGGTCATCGACATCGGGGTGATGCAGCCGGGGGCCGAAATCCTGAAGGCGGCCAAGGAGCACGATGTCGACGTCATCGGGCTGTCCGGCCTGATCACCCCCTCCCTGGAGGAGATGGCGAACTTCGCCGCCGACCTCGAGCGCGAGGGCATGACCACGCCGCTGATGATCGGGGGCGCGACCACGTCGCGCGCCCACACCGCGGTCAAGATCGAGCCGAACTACTCCGGCCCGGTGGTCTGGGTGAAGGACGCCTCGCGTGCAGTGGGCGTGGCCCAGAGCCTGATCAGCCCCGAGCTGCGCGAGAATTACGCCGCCGAGATCCGCGAGGAATACGAGAAGCTGCGGGTCCAGACGGCCGGCCGCAAGAAGAAGGTTCAGTGGCTCTCGCTGGAAAAGGCGCGTTCCAACAAGCCGCAGATCGACTGGTCGAGCTACACCCCGACCAAGCCGAAGGCGCTGGAGACCGAGGACCTGCCGGGCGCGCCGAAGGTGCTGCACCCGCATGGCGACGGCTCCGTTCTGCTGCGCTTCGATGACTTCGACCTGAACGAGGTCAGGAACTTCATCGACTGGACGCCGTTCTTCCACTCCTGGCAGCTGCACGCCGCCTACCCGCGCATCCTCGATGACGAGAAGGTGGGCGAAGAGGCGCGCAAGCTGTTCAAGGATGGCCAGGAGATGCTCGATCGCATGATCGAGGAGAAGTGGGTCACCCTGCGTGGTGTGGTCGGCTTTTTCCCGGCAAACACCGTCAATGACGACGACATCGAGGTCTATACCGACGAGAGTCGCTCCAAGGTGCTGAAGAAGCTGCACCACCTGCGTCAGCAGACCGAGAAGCGCCGTGGTCAGCCGAGCCACTCGCTGGCCGACTTCCTGATGCCGAAGGAGGCCGGTGGCCCGGACTACCTGGGTGCGTTCGCGGTCAGCGCCGGTGGCGACGTCGATGCCAAGGCCGAGGAGTACGAGAAGGCCAACGACGACTACCACGCGATCCTCGTGAAGAGCCTGGCGGACCGTCTGGCGGAGGCCTTTGCCGAATGCATGCACCAGTACGTGCGCAAGCACTACTGGGGCTATGTCCCGGACGAGGCGCTCGAAAACGAAGACCTGATCGACGAGCAGTACCAGGGCATCCGCCCGGCCCCGGGCTACCCGGCCTGCCCCGAGCACACCGAGAAGGGCACGCTCTGGGAGCTGCTGCAGGCCGACGAGCACGCGGACATGACGCTCACCGAGAGCTACGCGATGCTGCCGGTCTCGGCCGTGTCCGGCTGGTACTTCGCCCATCCGGAGTCGCGCTATTTCGGTCTGGGCAAGATCAACCGCGACCAGGTCGAGGACTACGCCAAGCGCAAGGGCATGTCGTTCGAGGAGGCCGAGCGCTGGCTCGCGCCGAATATCGGGTACGACGACAGCGACGAGGCCAAGGCGGAAGCCAGGGCCGAGCGCGAGGCCCGGTCCGCCTGATCGGCTACAAGACATGCCGCTAATCGAAGCCCCGCCTCGCGCGGGGCTTCTTTTTGTGCGTGTTTCCGTCCTTGATCAGGGCACCGGGGCCAGCAGCGCGATCCCGGTCAGGACCGTGACCACCTCGAACGTCCGCTTGACCAGCCGGTTGCCGTAGCGATGGGCCAGGGCCGCCCCCAGATAGCCGCCAATAAAGCTGCCGATCAGCAGTGCCGGCAGCCAGTCCCACTGGACCGTGCCGAAGGTGCCGAGCAGCAGGGCCCCGGCGCCATTCCAGACGAGCCCCACCAGTACCATGGTGTAGGCGACCGCCTGGGTGTAGCTCATCCCGTACCAGCGCACCAGCCAGAGGGTCACCATCAGCCCGGTGCCGGAGGCCAGCGAGCCATTCAGGATGCCGATGATGAACAGTCCCAGCGCGCCGATCAGGGCGTGCTGCAGGGTCTTGTCCGTCTCGCGCACGGCCTGGCCCAGCTGCGGCCGGCGCCAGGAGTACCAGCCCAGGGCAATGGTCAGCAGCCCCAGCGCAATCTCGCCGGCCCGCGGGGGGATCCCCAATACCAGCCAGGCACCGATCAGCACCCCGGGAAGACCGGCCGCAAGAATGACCGCTAGGCGCGCCGGTTCGAATGTGCTTTGCTTGATGTGCCGCACACTGGCCCCGGCGCCCAGCGCAACGGTGGCGATCTTGTGGGTGGCCAGGGCAACGGGATAGGGGAGTCCCAGAAAAATGAGGACCGGCAGCTGCAACAGGCCGGCCCCGCCGCCTGCGAGGGCGGAGAATCCGTTCGCCAGGATGGCGATCACGAGCAGGCCGAGGTGTTCGAGTATGGTCATGTCAGGGGGCAGAAAGCGCGGTTCCGTGTGGGGGCACGGCGTTTTTTGGGGACTGCTGGTCTTGGTGCTGGCGTTGCCGGCTCATGCGGATATTTTTCGCTGGGTCGATGATGACGGCACCGTGCACTACTCGAACACCCCGCAGCCCGAGGCCAGCCAGCGCGAGCGGCGCGTATTTGATTCGCGTGGCCTGATGCGGGAGATCATACCCGCTCCCCCCACCCTCGAGGAGCGCGAACAGGCCCGGGCCGAACAGGAACAGGCGCAGCAGGAGCTGGAAGCTGCGCGCCAGGCGCGGGCCGATCGGGCGGCGCGCGAGCGTCAGTTGCGTCAGGCCTACGAGAATCTGGACGAGATCGAGGAACTACGTGCACGCCGCGAGGCGGCTATCGGTGGGGATATCGAGCGTTCCGAGGCGCAGGAAAAGACACTGGTGCGCGAGCGCGAGCGTATTCGTCGCCAGCGTGCCGACAGCGAGTCCGCCACGGATCGGGAGCGATTCGAGGTGCAGCTGGAGGATCTGGAAGAGCGCATCGCCCGCGAGCGCGCCTACCGGCAGGGGCAGGAAGATCGACTCGCCGCCATCCAGCAGCGGCTGGATCTGGACCGGGAGGACTATCAGCGGCTGGTCCTCGACGGCGAAGGCTAGCAACGCCGTTAAAGGTCGGTCTACTAGCGGCTGATCAGGGTGCCCACGCCCTCGTCGGTCAGCAGCTCCAGCAGCACCGCGTGCTCCACGCGGCCATCGACGATATGCGTGGCGTTGACGCCGCTGCGTACGGCATCCAGCGCACAGCGGATCTTCGGGATCATCCCGCCGTGAATCGTCCCGTCGCGGATCATCTCGTCCACCTCGGGGGCTGACAGCCTGGGCAGCAGTTGGCCGTTACCATCCAGGACGCCCGGTGTGTTGGTCAGCAGGAACAGCTTTTCCGCGTCCAGCACCACTGCGAGCTTCTCGGCCGCGGTGTCGGCATTGATGTTGTAGGCCTTGCCCTCACGATCGAAGCCGATCGGCGCGATCACCGGGATGAAGTCGCTGTCATCCAGTGTATGCACGATCGCCGGGTCCACGCCCTCGACCTCGCCCACGTGCCCCAGGTCCACAGTGGGCTGGCCCTCGGACGCGCCGTAGTCGCGCAGCGGGTTTGCGCGGATCATCTGGCCGTCCTTGCCGGTCAGGCCCACCGCGCGCCCGCCGAAGCGGTTGATCAGCGAGACGATCTCCTGATTCACGATCCCGCCGAGCACCATCTGCACCACGTCCATGGTCTCGCGGTCGGTCACGCGCAGGCCGTTGACGAACTCCGTCTGCTTGCCCAGCCGTTCCAGCAGCTGGCCGATCTGCGGGCCGCCGCCATGCACCACCACCGGATTCACGCCCACCTGCTTGAGCAGCACGATGTCGCGCGCGAACGACGCCTTCAGGTGGTCCTCGGTCATGGCGTTGCCGCCGTACTTGATCACGATCGTCTTGCCCGCGAAGCGCTGGATATAGGGCAGCGCCTCGATCAGGACATGGGCTACGGAATGGGCCGTCTGGGTATCCATGGCGTTTCGGTGGTCCTTGGCTGGGGGCGCAGTTTACCACTGCCCATCCTCTTCCGGTGGGCGCCCTTTCGAACATGCAAAAGAAATGCACCGTTTGACGGGTGGGCGCGGCATCGGTATAAAGCTGCATCGCGCGTATAACAAAAGGGAGCTCGCGATGCTGCAATCCATCTCGCTGTGGTTGACGATCCTGCTGGTCGTCCCTGTAACGGCCACTTTTCTCTGGGTCGCCTTTTCCCGCCCTGCTGCAGTTGATGCCGGTGAGCTGGCAACCCGTTCCTATCGCCTGCGCGACTGGACCTTCTGGGTCCTCCTGGCGGTGGTCACCCCGGTGTTTCTCTACACCCTGACCCTGATGCCCTACGGCGCCGATCCGGAGGCCGAGGGCGTGCAGGCGGTCAACGTGACCGGCCACATGTGGCGCTGGGAGCTGTCGCAGGACGAATTTCGCGTCGGTGAGCCGGTGCAGTTCCGCGTCACCAGCCAGGACGTGAACCACGGGTTCGCCATCTACGACGAGGACATGACCCTGCTGACCCAGACTCAGGCGATGCCGGGCTACACGAACATCCTCGAGTACACCTTCGAGCAGCCGGGTACCTACCAGGTCCTGTGCCTTGAATACTGCGGCGTCGCGCATCACGCGATGGTCGCCGAACTCACCGTCACGGAGTAAACGGTCATGAGTGATACGACGATGGAAATGGCCGTGCCGCGCGGCCCCCGCAACGCGGTGATTACCTATCTGGCGACCACGGTGGTCGTGCTGTTGTTGATGATGGTCTTCGGACTATTGATGCGGCTGGAACAGGCGGGTGTGGACCTGCTTGGGGCCGCCGGCTTCTACCAGGTGCTGACGGCCCACGGTGCCGGCATGGTGGGTGCGGTCGCCCTCGGTTCCAGCGCAGTGATGTGGTACTTCCTGCGCCGGCACGTGGAGTTGTCCACCGGCGTGTTCCTGCTCAATCTGGCCCTGTTCCTGCTGGGGGCGGTCCTGATCCTGGGCGGGATCTTTGTCGGCGGCTTCGCCGGTGCCTGGACCTTCCTTTACCCCCTGCCGCAGACGCCGATGGGTCTGTGGACGCAGGCCGCCGCGGCGTCGTTCTTCCTCGGACTGCTGGCGATCGGCGTTGGCTTCCTGTTGCTGTATATCGATATCGCCAGGGCGCTGATCGCGAACTATGGCGGGCTGGGCCGCTCGCTCGGTCTTCCGCAGCTGTTTGGACGGGCGGGTAATCCGCCGCCGCCCGCGGTGGTGGCCAGCACCATGGTGCTGATCGTGAACACCCTCGGTATTGTGGCCGGGGCTGCGATCCTGAGCATGAGCCTGATCAACCTGTACCAGCCGGGTTTCGAGATTGATTCGCTGTGGGCGAAGAACCTGATCTACTTTTTCGGCCACGTGTTCATCAACGCCACTATTTATATGGCGGTCATCGGGGTCTACGAGATCCTGCCGCATTACACCGGGCGCCCGTGGAAGGTCTCGCGGGTATTCCTCGCGGCCTGGGCCGCCTCCACCGTGATGGTGCTGCTGGTCTACCCGCACCATCTGCTGATGGACTTCTCGCAGCCGACCTCGCTGCACGTGCTGGGGCAGGTAATCTCCTACACGAGCGGCTTGCCGGTACTGCTGGTCACGGCCTGGGGCGCGCTGACCAACGTTTACCGCTCCGACATCCGCTGGGACATCGCCTCCGGCTTCGTCTTTCTTGGCGTGTTCGGCTGGGCCGCGGGCGTCATCCCGGCCATCATCGACGCGACCATTGTGGTGAACACGGTGATGCACAACACCCTCTGGGTCCCGGGGCACTTCCACTTCTATCTGCTGCTGGGTGTGGTCGCGATGATGTTCGGCTTCATGGCGTGGCTGACCCGTGCGCAGGAGAAGGGCGATGGCTTCTTCGACCGACTGGGCTTCTGGACCTTCACCGGCGGTGGACTCGCGCTGGTTGCGGCGTTCCTCTACAGCGGGGCTTCCAGCGTGCCACGCCGGTTTGCCGAACATCTGCCCGAATGGGCGGCCTATGCCCAGCTGGGTTCGGTTGCCGCGGCGCTGGTGATCCTTGGAACGCTATTGCTGGCGTTGCGCTTCTTCCTTGGACTGAAGCGGGTGGCGAACAATGTGGCGTAATGCGATCTACGGGCTGACCATCATCGCCCTCGGGCTGGGTGGTTTCACCACCCTGTCCCTGGCCACCGACGGGTTTCGCGCCTTCACCGCAGAGGAGGCCCGTCGTGTCGCCGCCCGCGAGAATCCGGAGCCGGTTCCCACCATCACGCTGGAGGATGCGCGCGGCGGGGAGCTGGATCTGGCCGCGCTGGGGGATCGCTATGTGGTGCTGGACTTCATCTACACCGGCTGTAATCACGCGTGCACTACGCTGGGCGCGAGTTTCCACCGTATCCAGGAAGCACTACCGAAGGATGTGCTGGGCGAGCGCGTGGTGCTGCTCAGCATCACCTTCGATCTCGAGAACGACGATGCCGATCGCCTGCTCGAGTACGGCGAACGCTTCTCGGCTAACCCCGAAGCCTGGCATCTCGCACGCCCGAAAAGCCGCGAGGACCTGGATCGCCTGCTGCGCCACTTCCAGGTGGTGGTGATCCCGGACGGCGAGGACTTCGTGCACAACGGCGCCATTTACGTAGTGGAGCCAGATGAGCGCGTCGCCGGGATTCACGACATTGATGCGGTCGACGAGGTGCTGGCCTACCTGGAGCCTCGCTGGTGATGCGGTCGCCCGCCGCTTGGGTGGGGCCGGGCCTGCTCGCGGTGCTTGTCTTGACGCCGCTGAGGCTCTGGCTGGAGGCCAGCCTGATTGGCCATATGCTGGTGCAGATCCCACTGCTGGTGCTGGCCGGCGTTCTGATCGCCCGGTCGCTGCCGGAGGCCTGGCGCGTCTGGGCCGGGCGCCTGGATATCTACGGGTTACTGGGATTGCTTCTGGTGCTGTTCGTTGTCGTCTACTGGCTGCTGCCCCGCAACTTGGATGCGGCCGTACTCGAGGCTGGAGCGGGCTGGATGAAGATCGTGACGCTCGTGCTGCTGGCCGGGATACCGCTGGGGCTGACGGCACACCGGCTCCCGTTGCTGGTTCGGGGCGTGCTGTGGGTCAAGGGTACGGCCATGTTCTTCGTGATGGGCTGGCTCTACCGCGAGGCCCCGGACCGGCTGTGCAACGCGTATCTGCTGGGCGAGCAGCTGGTGCTGGGCAACCTGATGCTGGGGCTGGGGGCGGTCAGCCTGGCTGCCATCCTTGCTCTTCTGGTGTTCGGGCCACCGGGCCGGCACCGCCGTGAGGCGCCCGACGAGTCACTTGATCAGAGTCGGCTGTCGCAGGCGTTGTGAGCGGCGGCACATGGACCAGGTGCTGGTGGCCGCTCTTGTGCCGCGGATGCTCGGTTGCCGCCTCAAGCCAAGGTGTGGGCGTGCGTCACATCGGTTAACCGGACACCGACGCCTGCATTGCATGCGATTGGCACAAAAGACGTATTGGCTATCTATCATTTGACGTCGGCATTAGCTACCCGTATAAAGCTGCACCCTTATTACAACTACGGAGAAGTACATGCTGTCGGACGACCACAAGGCCATCATCCAGAAGACGGTCTCCATCCTGGAATCCGGGGGCGAGGACCTGACCCGCCACTTCTACAGCATCATGTTCCGCGACTACCCCGAGGTGCGGCCCCTGTTCAACCAGGCCCATCAGGCGAGCGGCCAGCAGGCGCGGGCGCTGGCGAATGCGGTGCTGCAGTACGCGCGGCATATCGACGAGATGGAGGCCCTGGGGCCGCTGGTCGGGCAGATCGTGAACAAGCATGTGTCGCTGCAGGTGCAGCCGGAGCACTACCCGATTGTCGGCGAGTGTCTGCTGCGGGCGATGCGCGAGTTGCTGGGCGAGGAGGTCGCGACCGACGCCGTCCTGGAGGCCTGGGGTGCGGCCTACCAGCAGCTGGCGGATATCCTGATCGCCGCCGAGGAGGATGCCTATCAGCAGGCCGAGGCGCAGGCGGGCGGCTGGCGCGGACTGCGTTCGTTTGTCGTGCGCCGCAAGGTGCCGGAGAGCGAGGAGATCACCTCGTTCTATCTGGAGCCTCAGGACCGTGGCGCTGTCCCCCCGTTCCAGCCCGGCCAGTACATCGGGCTGAAGGTCGACATCGATGGCGAAGAGCTGCGCCGCAACTACTCGCTCTCCATCCCCCCGGGTGCGGGCGGGTTGCGCATCAGCGTGAAACGGGAGCCCGAAGGCCAGGTATCACGCTTTCTGCACGACCGCATCCAGGAGGGCGATGTCCTGGAGCTCACCCCGCCGGCCGGTGATTTCGTCCTGCGCGAAAGCGATCGTCCGCTGGCCCTGATCTCGGCGGGTGTGGGGATTACCCCGACCATGGCCATGCTGGACCCGGCACTGGAGGCCGGACGCCAGGTGCACTTCATCCATTGCGCCCGCCATGGTGGGGTCCATGCCTTTCGCGAGCAGGTCGAGGCGCGGGCGCAAGAGCACGAGCACCTGCGCCCGTACTTCTGCTACAGCGAGCCTGCCAACGAGGATGCCGCCGATGCGACCGGCTTCCTGACCCGGGACAAGCTCGCCGAATGGCTCCCGCATCGCACGGAGGTCGATGTGTATTTCTTGGGGCCGACGCCCTTCATGCGGCAGGTGCGTCAGCAGCTGCGTGAACTGGGTGTGCCGGACGAGCGTTGTTTCTTCGAGTTCTTTGGCCCGGCCCGGGCCCTGGA
Organism: Thioalkalivibrio thiocyanoxidans ARh2; assembly: GCF_000385215.1. Classification (GTDB taxonomy): domain Bacteria; phylum Pseudomonadota; class Gammaproteobacteria; order Ectothiorhodospirales; family Ectothiorhodospiraceae; genus Thioalkalivibrio; species Thioalkalivibrio thiocyanoxidans. Next base: position 10,538 of record NZ_ARQK01000026.1, on the reverse strand, counting down.
AGCCTGATCAGACGGACCGCGTGGCCGCCACCAGCGCACGGAACAGGCGCTGGTGGCGGGTCTTCTGCGGCAGGTATTCGGGGTGCCACTGCACGCCGATACACCAGCCGTGTTCGGCCTCGATCGCCTGGACGACACCTGTCTCCTCGCGCCCGACGATGCGCATCCCCTGGCCCAGTTGGTCCACCGCCTGATTGTGCAGCGCGTTCACATGGATCGCGCCTGCGCCCAGTATCTCGGCCAGATGGCTGCGGCCGTCGAGCATGACCGGCTTGACCGGCAGCAGGCTGCGCGCCTGCGGGGTCTCGACATAGAACTCCGCCAGATCCTGCTGTAGCGTCCCGCCGCGCACCACATTGATCAGCTGCATCCCGCGGCAGATGCCCAGTACTGGCCGGTGCTCGTCCAGCGCGCGATGGATCAGCGCCTTTTCCAGCCGGTCACGCTCCACGTCCAGTACGCCGCCGTGCGACTGGAACATCCGCCGCAGCAGCCACAGCGCGGGATAGAACAGGTACCCGATCAGTCGTTGCGACAGGCGGCGTTCCGCGCCGCGAATGGCCTCGGGGTTCGGGCCCTGAGGCAGCGACTCCCCGTACAGTTCGGGATCGACATCTGCACCGCCGCCGACCACCAGGGCGTCGAACGACCGCTGGGGACGGGGCTTGCCGGGGCGTACGCGCAGGGGGCGTCCGCCGGCGCGCCAGACGGCCAGCGCAGTGAACAGCCAGGCCGGGCCCCCGCCCTGGTCGGGCCCGGTGATCGCAACCACCGGACGCCGTGGCCGCGGGTGGTCGCTCGGGGCCGCGGCGTCCTGTTCAGAACCAGCCACGCAGCTTCCTGGCCCAGTCGTCAGCCCAGCGGCCCAGTGCCTGGCTGGGGCGTTCCAGGTACTCGCGGCCCATCCGCTCCAGGCGTTCGCGGTCTGCGGCGAGCCATTCCACTTCGACCCAGCCGTTAAAGGGGTGGGCCAGGCTCCATTCGGGATCGTCGATCTCGCAGTTGGGCAGGCGATAGTGGAACGCGGGGCGGGCCTTGACCAGCTCATGTTCCACCGGGGCCGCGTCGATGCGTTCCTGGTCCAGTTCGGCATACAGCGGCAGCATGTCCAGCGGCCGATTGCGCGTGGTGTTGTGCGCGAGGTAATGGTCGATCAGTTGCCTCTGGTTCGGCTGGAAGTCCGGGTTCAGGGTCTCACGGACGAAGGTGCCGGGGAACGCGCGGATGTAGGGAGACAGGCGTCTGGCCAGGTCGATCTCGCCCGCATTCGTCAGCATCTCGTACAGCAGCAGGAAGGCCCGCAGGACATCCAGTATCCAGGCGGCATCGGTGCTGTGAACCTCGATATTGAGCTGCAGCCCGAACGCGTAGAGCAGCGAGCGCTCGGTCCCGAGCGCGCCGGCTTCCTGCAGTGCGGCACGGACGCGGTCCAGGCGCGGGAGCGCCGAGGCCGGTATCGGCGGTGCGACGATCTCGTGCGGTACCAGCCGCCCGGCGGCATCGGCCAGCCAGCGGTCCAGCGCGGCCTCGTCGGAGTCGTCGAGTTCGATCCCCAGCCGCCGCAGGTGGCTGCGATAGGCCCGGTCCTTGAGTACCCGGGCATCCAGCTCGACCCGGAAATCACCCTGGTCTGTATCGCAGACCCGGGCGACGAACGGGCTTTCACAGCGGACCTGCCCGCCGAATTCGGCGCGGATCGCCTCGGCCATGCGCTCGAGCGAGACGCCGGCCATCTCGATCTCCACGCCCACCTTTCGGGGTGACCCTTCCGGATTGTCTGGCCAGGGCAGATCGTGAAAGCGCTCGGGCATCAGGAATGTCCTTGGGAAGCTGCCGCGCCATGATAACGGTTCGGTGTACCTGCTGTGGGCAAGCCAGTACGATAGGCGCCGGCCGCCACGGCCGGACCGCGAAGGTACGGGATGGATCGAATCTACCTCAAGGATCTGCGCATTGATGCCGTCGTCGGCGTCTATGACTGGGAGCAGCGCATCCGGCGCCCCCTGCGCTTCGACATCGAGCTGGCTACCGATACGCGGGTGGCCGCGCACTCCGGCGAGATCACGGACACGGTCGATTACGAGGCCGTGGCGAATGCCGTGCGCGCGATCGTCACGCGCGAACCCCACGCGCTTTTGGAGTCCCTGGCCGAAGAGATCGCGGAGGCCCTGATGACCGAGTTTCGCACTCCGTGGGTGCGCATCGAGCTGGGCAAGCCCGGCGCGGTCGCCGGTGTGGCCGAAGTCGGCATCGCGGTCGAACGCGGCACCCTCCCGGCCTCCACCTGATCCCTTCGCCTCGATTCCTGCCTTAGCTCCTCTCGACTCCGGCCGTGCGGCCGGTCACAGATTCCTCATTCCCTGACCCATCTTGGTGCGTGTGCACTTTTAGTGCGCACCGCTCTTGTGCGTGCTGGCGTCGTTCGCCTGCAACAGGTGTTGTGAAAAGCCGATCTGGCTCCGTTTTCCCGATATGGCACGCCCCGTGCAAGGACCGGGTGTCGATTACGCGACACTCGATTGCACAACTGGGAGAACACAACATGAAGAAGTTCACTCGTTCCGCACTGGCCGCCGCCATCGTCACTGTCGGATCCACCGGCGGTGTGGCCTTTACCTCGACTGCCACCGCGGAGCTTTCCGTGAACATCGGGGCGGTCTCCAATTACTACTTCCGCGGTTTTTCCGAGACCGACGATGGCGCCGCAATCCAGGGGGGCATTGATTACGAACATGAGTCCGGTTTCTACGTCGGTACCTGGCTCTCCAATGTCGACTTTGGTGACGACACCAGCTACGAGATGGATCTTTATCTCGGATTTGCCGACGAGTTCGACAATGGTTTTGGCTATGACGTCGGCTACCTCTATTACGCCTATCCCGATGCCCGTGATGACAGCGGATCCCTGAGCGCCGACTTTGGCGAGATCTACGGCGAACTGAGTTTCGACACTGGCCCCGTCGGCTTGTACGGCGGTATCGCGCACGTCGTCACCGACAGCTCCGACTCCGCCCTGGAGCGCAAGGATACGTACTACTACGGCGGCCTCGACATCCCGTTCATGGATGTCTACAGCGCCGGCTTCCTGGTCGGTCGCCAGACCTTCGACGACACCAACGAGAACGACAACTACACCCACTACACCGCGAGCCTCACGCGCGATGCCGGTGACTGGGGCGAGTTCAGCTTCAATCTCGAATACGTCGACGAGTCCGACGAGGACGTTGGTGCCTGGGTGGGCTGGACCAAGACGTTCTAGACCCGGCTTTTACCCTCAAGTAACCGCGGGCCCGCCTTTCGGCGGCCCCGCTCAAGGAGTCCGACATGAAGATGATTACCGCCGTGATCAAGCCGTTCAAGCTTGATGATGTTCGCGAGGCGATCTCGGAGATCGGCGTGCAAGGCATGACCATGACCGAAGTAAAGGGTTTTGGTCGTCAGCGCGGCCATACCGAGCTCTATCGCGGTGCCGAATACGTGGTCGATTTTCTGCCCAAGGTGAAACTGGAAGTGGCTGTCGACGAAAACCTGGTCGATCAGGTGGTCGAGGCCATTTCCAAGTCTGCCAGCACGGGAAAGATCGGCGACGGCAAGATCTTTATCACCCCGGTGGAGCAGGTCGTGCGTATTCGCACGGGCGAGACCGGCCCGGAGGCCCTTTAAGGGTTTTCCCTCTTCCATCGAATGAGGAATTTCAATCATGGAAATTGAACAACAAGTCGTCGAACTCGCCTATGCGATGGACACCTTTTACTTTCTGGTGGCCGGTGCACTGGTGATGTGGATGGCCGCGGGCTTTACCATGCTCGAGGCCGGGATGGTGCGCACCAAAAGTGTCGCCGAAATCGCTACCAAGAATATCGCCCTGTATTCGATCGCGAGCATCATGTACATGCTGATCGGCTACAACATCATGTACGGCGATGGCCTGAGCTCCGTGATCCCGAGTATCGGCTTCCTGATCACGGGCGATAACGCGGTGGGTGACGTGCTGGGTAGCAATGGCGACATCTACTACTCCGATCGTGCCGACTTCTTCTTCCAGGTCGTGTTCGTGGCCACCGCGATGTCCATCGTCTCGGGTGCCGTGGCCGAGCGGATGAAGCTGTGGGCCTTCCTCGCCTTTGCGGTCGTGCTGACCGGCTTCATCTACCCGATCCAGGGCTTCTGGAGCTGGGGCGAGGGCTTCCTCGACCAGATCGGCTACCTCGATTACGCCGGTTCCGGCATCGTCCACTTCACGGGCGCCGCCGCGGCGCTGGCCGGCGTGCTGCTCCTCGGGGCACGCAAGGGCAAGTACGGCAAGGACGGCCAGATCAACGCGATCCCGGGCTCCAGCATGCCGCTGGCCACCCTCGGTGTGCTGATCCTGTGGCTGGGCTGGTTCGGCTTCAACGGCGGTTCCGAGCTGAAGGTCTCGGACATCGAGTCCGCCAACGCCGTGGCCGCCGTGTTCGCCAACACCAACCTGGCTGCGGCCGGGGGTGTGGTCGCCGCTCTGATTACCACCCGTCTGGTGTTCGGCAAGGCTGATCTGACCATGGCGCTGAACGGTGCAGTCGCGGGTCTGGTGTCCATCACCGCCGAGCCGCTGATGCCCAGCCCGTTCCTGGCGATGATCATCGGTGCCATCGGTGGCGTGATCGTGGTGTTCTCGATCGTCGCGCTGGACAAGCTAAAGATCGACGACCCAGTCGGCGCGATCTCCGCGCACGGTACTGCCGGTATCTGGGGTGTGTTCGCGGTGCTGCTGTCCAACCCGGACGCGACCTTCGTCGCCCAGCTGCTGGGTCTGCTGTCCATCTTCGTGTTCGTCTTCGTGGCCTCCCTGATCGTCTGGGCCATCCTGAAGGCGGTCATGGGCATCCGCCTGAGCGAAGAGGACGAGGACCTGGGTGCCGACATCACCGAGTGTGGCCTCGAGGCCTATCCGGAGTTCACCGGCAAGCAATAAACCCGGGCAAGCAATAAACCCGCGTTAACCTGAACCGGGGTCGGGCCGGTGGCTCGGCCCCGATATCGTCTCCTCCGACGCCGACAAGACAGTCTCCCGGGACTCGGATGTTGGCCTTTGGGCGCCCCTCCCAGGGCGCCTTTTTTTTGTTTACAAAGCTGTGGGAGCGGGCTCGCCCGCGAAGCCCTGGCCCGCGCCGGACCGCGCGGTCGACATCCGCAGAGGTAACCCGACCCAGCAGACCGCTCTTCTCGCAGCAAGCAGCGCCTTCCGGTCCGGCCATTCATCCCGCTGCCCCGGCTTCGGTTACGATCGCCAGTTCGTCGCCTCGGAACCCTGTCGCATGGATCGCCTTCTGGACGTTCGCCAACTGAAAACCGCACATCTTGGCCCGCTGGACCTGGCGGTTCAGCCGGGCGAGTTGGTGCAGATCACGGGCGCCTCGGGTTCCGGCAAGTCCTTGCTGCTGCGGGCCCTGGCGGACCTCGACCCCAACGCCGGCGCAGTGACGCTGAACGGGGAACCGCGCGATTCCATCCCGCCGGTCGAATGGCGCCGACGCGTGGCGTACGTGCCGGCGGAGACCGCCTGGTGGGGCGAGCGCGTAGACGAGCACCTCCCGGCCGATTTCGCGCGCCCGAAGGCGCTGCACCTGCTGGAACAAGTGGCCCTCCCGGAGGAATCACTGCGCTGGGAGATCGAACGTCTCTCCAGCGGCGAGAAGCAGCGCCTGGGCCTGGTGCGCGCGCTCATGAACCAGCCGCGTGTCCTGCTGCTGGATGAGCCCACCGCCAACCTGGATCTGGAGAACACTAAGCGCATCGAGCGCGCCGTGCGGGCGTATCTCGCGGAGGAAGAAGCGGCGGCGCTGTGGGTCAGTCACGACACCCTGCAACGCCAGCGCCTTGGCGGCCGCATCCTCACGATCCGCGACGGACAACTGGAGGCGCCGGCATGGACCTGATCTCGCTTTCACCGTTCGATCTGACGCTGGCCGCGCTGCTGGTCGTTGCCCTGGCCGGAGTGACGGTCTGGGCCCGCATGGGTCTGGGGCGCAGCCTGTTGATCGCCGGGGCGCGCACCGTGATCCAGCTGCTGCTGGTCGGGCTGATCCTGCAGACGCTGTTCGATCACGCCCAGCTCGGCTGGGTGGCGCTGATGGCCGTGGTCATGCTGGCAGTGGCCGGCTACGAGGTGATGGCGCGCCAGCAGCGCCGTTTCGCCGGGCTCTGGGGCTACGGGATCGGCACCGTCACCATGTTCATCTCGGCGTTCGCGGTCACGGTGCTGGCGCTGACCACCATGGTCGGACCGACCCCCTGGTGGGAGCCGCAGTACGCAATCCCGCTGCTGGGCATGCTGCTCGGCAACACCATGACCGGCATCGCGCTGGGGCTGGACCGCCTGACGCAGACCGTCTGGCGCGAGCGCCGCACCATCGAGGGCCGGCTGGCAATGGGGGCCCCGTGGAGCGAGGCGGTGACGACGATGCGCCGCGAGGCCGCCCGCTCCGGCCTGATGCCGACCATCAACGCCATGGCCGCCGCCGGCATCGTCAGCTTGCCGGGCATGATGACCGGTCAGATCCTGGCCGGCGCCCCGCCGGTAGAAGCCGTGAAGTACCAGATCCTGATCATGTTCCTGATCACCGCGGGCACGGGCTTCGGCACGTTGGGCGCGGTCTGGTTCGCCTCTCGCCGCCTGTTCGACACCCGCGAACGCCTGCGCCTCGACCGCCTCAAGGCCGGCCGCCACGCCTAGTCACGAGCTCAATGCACCCTGCGGCGTTTGTGGTGCCCGTCATCGCGAGGCGCGCAGCGCCGTGGCGATCTCCGTGGGCGGCCCTGACGCCGGCCGGGGCAGACGTCGGGGGTTTCGTTGGGAGGTTGCCACGGCCCCTGCGGGGCCTCGCAATGACGGGTTATTGAAGGGCCCCGCCAGGGGCCTGGCGCGCGATCAGGCGAACAGCTTGCGGCGGAAGAACTCCGGCGTGGCGCCGGCCGCGCGGTGGATCGCGGCGTTGTAGTAGTGCGTGACAAACGGCAGTTCCTCGGCCGCCTCTTCGCGCAGGAATGACACCGGGCAGTCCTTCGCGGCGATGGTGCAGGTCCACCAGCCGGAGGGATAGGTCGGTTGCGGGAAGTGCAATGCCAGGGCGTCGATGAAGTTCGCCGCGCGCAGGCTGTCGTGCATCGGGCGGATGATGCTGTCGGTGTGCAGCAGCGGCGATTCGCTTTGCTGCACCAGCAGGCCGTCCGGGCCCAGGGCCTTCACGCAGTCCTTGTAGAACGCGGTGGAGAACAGGCCTTCGGCCGGGCCGACGGGGTCGGTGGAGTCGACGATGATCACGTCGATGGAGCCGGGGGTGGCGTCCTTCAGGTACTGCACACCGTCGGCGAACAGCAGCTCGGCGCGCGGGTCGTCGTTGGCGTCGCACAGCTCCGGGAAGTACTGCTCGGACAGGCGGGTGACGCGCTCGTCAATATCCACCTGCACGGCGTGTTCGACCTCGTCGTGCTTGAGCACCTCGCGCAGGGTGCCGCAGTCGCCGCCGCCGATAATGACCACGTTCTTCGGGGCGCTGTGCGAGTACAGCACCGGGTGCGACATCATCTCGTGGTAGATGAAGTTGTCGCGGCCGGTCAGCATCACGCAGTCGTCGATCACCATCAGGTTGCCGAAGGCCTCGGTCTCGTAGATCTCGATCTTCTGGTACGGGGTCTGCTCTTCATGCAGCTTCTGCTTGATGCGCAGGGACAGCGCCATGTCTTCGTGCGGTTCGCTGAACCAGTTGTTGTCGAGTGCCATTGGCGGCTCCCCTTGCCGGTGCGGTGGACGGTATGATGCGCCGCTATGATAGTGCCCTGTATCCTGCGGGCAACTCTGCTCTTCTCGTCATTGCGAGGAGCCGCAGGCGGCGACGTACAAAAGCAGCGAAGCTGCGTTGAACGGCCGCCGGCCGGCCCGAAGGGCGAGCGTAGCGAGTAATCTCCTGAATGAGGGCAGTGCGGTTGGTTGCCCTGATCGCCCCTGGTGTTCGGGTGGATGATGAAGGCGATTGCCACGTCGCTTCGCTCCTCGCAATGACGGGGCTTTCCTAGCTTTTAAATCCGGGAACATCATGACTGTCACGCCCTGGAATCTGGACGAGGCCCGTGCCACCTACGGCATCGACCACTGGAACGGTGGGTTCTTCGAGCTGAGTGCGGCGGGACATGTGGTCATGCGCCGCCCGGACTGGCCGGAGCACCCGGGGGTGGATCTGTACGACCTGGCCAGCCGCCTGCGTGAGGAGCATATCGGGCCGCCGGCGCTGGTGCGTTTTCAGGATGTGCTGGACGGGCGGGTGCGGCGCCTGGCCCGGGCCTTCGCCAATGCCGCCGAGGAGCTGGATTACGCCGGCGCATTTACCGCGATCTATCCGATCAAGGTGAACCAGCAACGCTCGGTGGTGGATTGCATCCTGGCCGCGGGCGATACCCCGGACGCCGAGGGCTTCACCCCGCAAGTGGGGCTGGAGGCGGGCAGCAAGCCGGAACTGATCGCGGTGCTGGCCCAGTCGCGCCCCGGGTCGGTGATCATCTGCAATGGTTACAAGGACCGCGAGTATGTGCGCCTGGCGCTGATCGGACGCCAGCTGGGGCATCGCGTGTTTATCGTGATCGAGAAGCCCTCGGAACTGGAAGAAGTCATCCGCCAGTCGCACGAGATGGATATCGCGCCGTTGTTGGGGTTGCGGGTACGCCTGGCCTCGATCGGCAAGGGCAAGTGGCAGAACACCGGAGGCGAGAAGGCCAAGTTCGGCCTGTCCGCGGCGGATGTCCTGGGCATCCTGGAACGCCTGCGGGGTCTCGACTGGCTGGATCGGCTGCAGCTGTTGCACTTTCACATGGGGTCGCAGATCGCGAACATCCGCGACATCCAGAACGGGATGGGCGAGGCCGCCAGTTATTTCGCCGCGCTGACCGAGGCGGGCGCCGCGCTACAGGTGGTGGATGTCGGTGGCGGGCTGGGGATCGACTACGAGGGCTCGCGCTCGCGCAACGAGTGCTCGATCAACTACTCGGTGGAGGAGTACGCGCTGAACATCCTGCGCCCGCTCAAGCGCGTCTGCGACGAGCATGGCCTGGCCATGCCCGAGGTATTCAGCGAGTCCGGCCGCGCGCTGACCGCGCACCACGCGGTGCTGATCACCAACGTGATCGACTGCGAGCCGGCCCCGGGGGATGGCGACGTGCCGCCCGCGGAGGATGGCGAACTGCCCGAAATCGCCGCCATGCGTGCCCTGCTGGAGGACGGCGAGCGCCCGGCCTCCGAGATCTACCACGATGCCGCCTACGGCCTGTCCGAGGTACAGGCGCGTTTTGCCCGGGGGATGTTGTCGCTGGCCGACCGCGCCCGCGCCGAGGCAATCTACTTCGCGCTGTGCCAGCGCCTGCTGGCGCAGCCGGAGGCTTTGCCGGCGGAGATCCACGCAGAACTGACGGACAAGCTGGCGGACAAGGTCTTCTGCAACTTCTCCGTATTCCAGTCGATCCCGGACACCTGGGCGATCAACCAGATCTTCCCGATCGTGCCGCTGCACCGGCTGGACGAGCGGCCGACTCGGCGCGCGGTGCTGCAGGACCTGACCTGCGATTCCGATGGTCACATCGAGCACTACGTGGAGCGCGAGGGCACGCACACCACGCTCGCCCTGCACCCGTGGAACGACCGCGAGCCGTACTATCTTGGCATCTTCCTGGTCGGCGCCTACCAGGAGATCCTGGGCGACCTGCACAACCTGTTCGGGGACACCGACACCGTAAACGTGGAGCTGCTGCCGGAGGGCGGCTACCGGCTGGTCGACCCGGAGCGCGGCGACACCGTGGACGAACTGCTGTCCTACGTGCACTTTGCCCCGGACGACCTGCGCCGCGCCTTCCGCGCCAAGATCGACGCCCTGGGCCTGCGCGGCGGCGAGGCCGGGCGGCTGCTGGCCGAACTGGAACAGGGCCTGACCGGATACACCTATCTCGAGGACTGAACCGATGCAGTGCTATGTCTACCGCGCGACCCGGCGCGCCGATACCTATGTCTACCTGCCCGAGAAGGACGACTTCTCCGAGCTCCCCGATGGCCTGACCCGTGCTCTGGGTCGCCTCGAGTTTGCGCTGGAGTTCGAACTGACGCCGGACCGCACCCTGGCCCAGGAAGACCCGCAGCAGGTCCTCGCCAACCTCAAGGAGCAGGGCTTCCACCTCCAGTTCCCGCCCCCGGAGGAAGAAGAACAGGTCCCCGGCGCCTGAAGAAACGCGGATTCATCGGCGTTTCCCAACGGCACACGGATGTGCCGCCGGCCTCGGCCGGAGGGCCAGCCTCCTACAGTTTGGGGTTGCCCGTGCGCCGGGGTAACCAAGGCCTTGGGGGCAGCTCTTCCCGTTTCCGGGGTCTCGACCTGCCGTGCAGGAGGCCAGCCCCTGGCCGATCACGACGCAGGACCGGGCACCATTCGCCGGGCGCTGTCCCAACGCCGGGGCGGGTCCGGGCGCCGGAGCGATGCACGCCGTCGCATCGGCCGGAGGGCCGGCCTCCTACAGTTCGG
>NZ_ARQK01000025.1 GCF_000385215.1 Thioalkalivibrio thiocyanoxidans ARh2 | reverse complement strand
CACGCTCGCGCTCGAGTCGCTTTTGCGTGCGAACAAGGCGCGGTGACTGCCGTGCAGTCATTCTGCACAAGGGAGCCGCAACGCCGTGCGCGCGCCCGTTTTTGATAACAACGGGCGGCCGAGCCCCTGCATTCAATAGCTTGTGGGGTTGGCACCCCAGGTTCCCCGATCCTGCGTTGCGGCCCTTGCCGGTAGAACCACTACCGGCTGCGCACCACGCCTTGTCTCGGAAAACCTGGGGTGCCAACGCGAGCGCGTACATTAATCAGTGTTCCCCTAGGTCAGGTCGCCTCGAAGTCGAACGTCGGCGTGGCCAGGGGCGACTGGATGAAGTACCCCTGCACCAGGTTGACGTTCAGCCCGTAGAGCACGGCGAGCACGCTGGCGTCCTCGACGTGCGGCACGATCACCTGCTTGCCCTTGGCGTGTGCCGTGTCGACGTATTCGCGGATCGCCTCCTGGTTTTCCTCGTCCTCCGCCAGTCCCTCGACGAACGACGGGTCCAGCTTGATGTGGTCGGCCGCCAGGTGCTGCAGTAGCTGGAACGGGTTCAGGCCATTGCCAAAGTCGTCGACGCACAGGTGACTGTGCATCTCGGCCAGACCGCGCGATACGTTCATCGCCGGCTTCAGGTTGGTGACCACAGTCGGTTCCTTGAGCTCGACCACGACATTGTCGGCCGGGATGCGCAGGGCGCGGAGGTCGTCGTTGAGCCAGTTGACCACGGTCGGGTCGCCGAGCGAGCCGGTGCCCAGCTTGAGGAAGAACTGAGTCTTGGGCGCGCTCTTTAGGCACTCGGCGAGTTCGCCCAGTGCGGTCTTGACGATCCATCGGTCCACCGCCGGGGCCATCCCTGTGCGTTCGGCGGCGGGCAGGAAGGCGGGGGGTTCGTGCAGGTGCCCGTCGGCATCGCGCAGGCGCACGAACACCGAATAGCGCGGCCGGTCGTTGCCGTGCAGGTGTACGATCGGCTGGAAACGAAGCTCCAGGCGGTCGTGGTCCAGGGCATCCTGTATGCGCAGCTTCCATTGCTGGTCGGCCTGACCCTGGGTCATCTCGCCCTCGGCCGGGTGGTAAAAGCGATGGACGCCGCCGCCCGCCTCGATCGCCTCCTCCAGCGCCCGGTGGGCCTGGTCGAGCAGGTCCTCTGTGCTGGGAGCGCTCTCGTCGGCGATCACCACGCCAGCCGACAGGGTGCAGTTGGTCGAGGACTGGCTAAGTTCGAATACATGGCCGGTGACGGCCTGCATCAGGCCGTGGAGGCGTTCCTCGATCTCCTGGCGGCGGGTCTCCGGCGCCAGCACGCCGAAGTGTTCGCCCTCCAGGCGGGCCGCAAGCGCGGGTTCCGGGAAATGATCCTCGATCAGCTTGCCCAGGTCCGCCAGGAGCAGGTCGGCGGCCGACATACCGACCTTTGCGCGGATCTCCGCGAAGCGGTCGACTGCCAGGGTCAGCAGGGCGAAGGGCTTTTCCGTTTCCTCGGCCCGCGCCTGGGCGCTCTCGATCATGGACAGGAAGTGCTGGCGGTTGTACAGGCCGGTGACCAGATCGCGTTGCGAGAGGAAGTCGATCTTCTCTGCCAGTTCGGGATCCTCCTGGCTGGTCTCCAGTTGCAGCTGGGTGCAGGCCTCGCCCTCTACGCTCGCGGCGGACAGGCGCAGATCGGCCTCGAACGGCATCCCGTCAACGCTTTGCAGGCGGAAGCGTGCGCGCGCGGTGTCCCCTTCCTCGCCATTGTGGAAACGGCGCAACAGCGCCTTCATCTCGCCGCGATCATCGGGCGTGACCAGATCCATCAGCGGCAGCCCGTCGACGTCGTCCGGGTCCTCGATCCCGAAGCGCTCGCGCCAGGAGGCGTTGGCGTACAGGTGCATGCCCTCGTGGACATAGGCGATCGCATCGCGGGAGTTGTCGAGCAGCAGCTGGCAGCGGCTTTCGGATTCGTGCAGCGAGGCCTCGAGACGCTGGACACGCTGGCGCAGGCGTCGCTGTTCGGCCGCGCGGATGGCCATCAGGCTCGCCAGCTCCACCTGCTCGTGGTCCACGACGGCGAAGCTCCCGGCCTCGTAGTCCAGCATCCGTTCGGCCTCCGGGCGTTCGGTTAGCAGGACCAGCGGGATGCGGCGACCGGCGTCGCGCAGGGCGGCATCGACATCCTCCCGCGAGAGCTCCAGGCCCGGCTCGATCAGCACGATCACGTCGTGCCGGGTGTTCTCCAGCGCACTGACCAGATCGTCACCGGTTTCGACCTGTTCCGGCCGTACCGCGCTACCGCGCGTGCGAATGCTGCTGATGACCTGTTCGGCGAGGTTCGGATTGGCCGTAACGAAGAGAATTCGGATCGTTTCGCTCATGCGGGTCCATTATTGCGTTCACGCGGCGAGAGCGACAGCCCGTCCGGGGTCTGGTCGGCCACCGCTTCGTTGGCTTCCATGTCATCGGGAGCAGGTCCCCCCGGCGTCAGATCGGTCATCCTGCAGCCGGCTTCGGTAAACAGTGTCGTACCCGTACGCTCGCTGTCCAGCGCCAGCACGCGCGGGTGACCGGCCAGCCAGCAGACGACGCGGCTCTCGTGATCGAACACCTGGGCCGGCATGAACAGTGCGGCTCCACGGTGATCACTGCGCAGCGAGGCAAACAGTCCCGGGTGGACTGGGCCAGCCGTGCGGCCACTGCGGTAGTGCTGCAGCTGCACCGGAAGGCCGCGCTCGGCCAGAAATTCCACCCCGATGCTGATTTCGATCTCGCCGTCGTAGCGGATCCAGCGCAGGACGCCGACCGTCCAGGAATGGCCGTCGGGAGGACGCAGGGCGATCAGATCGCCAATCAGCAGTGACTGGCGCGGCTGGGCCAGGCGCAGGCGCAGCCCTCCGGCACCGATGTCATCCACCGTCCAGTGTTCGGGGGGATGCCGTTTGGTGATCGGTGTCCGGGGCTCGTCGCGCCGGGCGCTCTCCAGTCCGCGGCTGACATTTTCCCAGGCGGTCGCCGCCATGTCGGGCGGCTCGGTTGCCTGCAGCAGCAGTTCCGGCTGCGGCCGATCCGGGCCGGAATCCACCAGGGCAAAATCGGAACCCCGTTCCGCGGCGCTCGACAGGTCGTATACGCCCACGCGGTCGGCATCGCGCGGGGTTCGCTCCGCCGAGCTGGAGGGGCTGGCGCTTCTGCGTTCCTCCAGTTCTTCGCGCAGGAAGTGCTGGATGCGCTCCAGGCCCACCAGGCACAGGCGGTGCTGCCCCTCGGTGGTTTCCCGCGAATGCTGGCGGGTGGGTAGCTGCGACCAGAGTCGCAGCAGCCGTTCGGTCAGGCTGCGTTCGTCGGGGCGCCGGTGCGGTTCCAGCAGGCGGGGGTTCTCGCGCAACCGCTCCAGCGCTGGACCGAGTTCAACGCAGCAGTCGGTATGCAGCCGCGCATGTTCGCGCAGCGTCAGCCCGGGCGGGTGGTCGCTGTCGAGGGACGCGCACAGGACCAGGAGGTCGGGATTCGCGGTCAGGGACAGCCCTTCGGCGCAGGACAGGGGCAGGCGGTCCAGCCAGCGGGCCAGCAGGTCCACCTCGCCCACCTCCAGAGCGTTGGGGTCACTGCCTCCCAGGATCATCAGGCGGGCCGTCAGGGTCTCGATCGGCGCCATGGACATTGGACCATAGCGGGCTTCGGCCTGTGCGGGGGCCTGCGCGATGCCTTGCTCGCGTGCCCAGGACAGAATGGCGTAGGTACGTCGCCAGAAGGCATCCGGGAGCGGCTGGTAAAGGCGCCAGTGGTGCACGGCCCGGGATGCGCTCAGGGCCATGGCGGCCTGCAGGGCGCGGGTGCCCGGTTCGCCCTGCCCGTTGTGCTCGCGCGCGATCAGCAGCCAGGCGACGAGCAGACCCTCGAGCGCTTCGGCCTGTTCGCGCGCAAGCTTCAGGCTGCGTGGCCCGAGCGGGAGCGTCCGCTGGTGCAGGGACTGCTCCATGCGCTGCAACAGGGGCAGCAGGGATTCCTCCAGGACCGTAATCAGCGCGAAGCGGTGTCCCGGCTCCAGTGCGAGGCCATTGAGTTCGTTCAGCGCCTGGCGCAGGCGGGAACAGGCCGATTCCGGGTCGGCCGACGGGAGCGCCTGGCACCACTGGCGCAGGCTGCGCGGCTGGCGATGCGGGAAGCTCTCGGGGCTGGCGGTGCGGGTGGGCAGTTTGGGCAGGGCGTCGGTCATGACAGGGTCTTGAGGTCGCACCGCGGGTGGCCGGACATCCGCTCACTGTAGCACCTCCGGTGGAGAGTGCTAATCCGAGGCTGCGGATGCGCCTTCACGCCTCGTTCCATCGGGGTGTCTTGCCGGGCTGGCCGGGGATCTCGCGGACCAGGCGGGGCACCAGGTAACCGGGCAGCCGGGCCTGCAGCGCCCGGTGCAGTTCGATCGCGCGGTGTTCCGCGACCTCGAAATGGGCGGTACCCCGGGTGCGGTCGAGCAGGTGGAGGTAGTAGGGCAGAATCCCGTGGCGAAAGCCGGCCTCCTGGAGTTCGCACAGGGTGTCCGGATCGTCGTTGATTCCGGCCAGCAGTACCGCCTGGTTCAGCAGCGTGATGCCGCGCTCGCGCAGGCGGGCGAGGGCGGGGGCAGCCGGATCGGCAAATTCCTGCGGATGATTGGCATGCAGGACCAGTACATGGTGCAGGCGTCCCGTGCCCAGCCAGCCCAGTAGCTGGTCATCCACCCGCTCCGGCAGGACGACCGGAAGCCGCGTGTGGATGCGCAGGCGTTCGAGGTGGGGGATGGCCTCCAGACGCCGGAGCAGATCCGCGAGGCGGTGATCCGTCAGCGACAGGGGGTCGCCACCGCTCAGGATCACCTCGCGGATGGATGGATCGGCCTTGATGTAGGCGAGCGCCGGCGCCCAGTCCTCCCGGGACGCGTTGTGTTCGGCATAGGGGAATTCGCGCCGGAAGCAGTAGCGACAGTGCACGGCGCAGGCTCCGGTCGTCAGCAGCAGCACGCGACCGTGGTACTTGTGCACGAGGCCGGGGGCGGCCAGGGCATCGTGGTCGCCCACCGGGTCCGCCACGAATCCCGGGTGTTCCTCGGTCTCCCGAAGCTGCGGGAGCACCTGCAGCAGCAGCGGGTCCCGCGGGTCGCCCTTGCGCATGCGCGCGAGATAGCTCCTCGGGATACGCACCCGAAACAGGTCATGGCCTGCGTGCAGCCCGGGCAGGCAGACCGGATCCAGATCCAGTTCGAGAGCCAGGGATTCGGGGTCGCGGATCGCATGGGCAAGCGCATGCTGCCATGCGGGCGTGGCGGGTGCGGCATGGGTCTGGCGGGTCGGCTGGGTTCCCCGCGGCGTGCGCGTTATCATGATGGGCTTTGTGGGCATGGCGGGCTCTTTCATGTGGGCGGTCATGTCCGCGCCACGCAATCGCTTGAGGACTGACGCGCAATGGCAACCTACAGTACCAACGAATTCAAGGCCGGTCTCAAACTCCTGCTGGATGGCGATCCGCAGGCCATCGTCGAGAACGAATTCGTCAAGCCGGGCAAGGGCCAGGCCTTCAACCGCGTCAAGCTGCGCAACCTGCGCACGGGGCGGGTGCTGGAGAAGACCTTCAAGTCCGGCGAGTCGGTCGAGGCGGCCGATGTCATGGACACCGAGATGCAGTACCTCTACAACGATGGCGAGTTCTGGCACTTCATGGTGCCGGACACCTTCGAGCAGTATGCCGTTGGCGAGGCGGCGCTCGGTGACGCCGGGCAGTGGCTGAAGGAGCAGGATGTCTGCACCGTGACCCTGTGGAACGGCGAGCCGCTTTCCGTGGTGCCGCCGGCCTTTGTCGAGATGAAGATCACCCAGTGCGACCCGGGCGTGCGCGGTGATACCGCCCAGGGCGGCACCAAGCCGGCAACGCTCGAGAGCGGGGCCGTGGTCAAGGTCCCGCTGTTCGTCGAGGAGGGCGAGACGGTCAAGGTCGACACCCGTTCCGGCGAGTACGTCTCGCGCGTCTGATCGTCGCGGGCGACCGGGTATGACCGACTGGCGACCGGGCGCCGCGGCGGCCCGGGAGGCGCGCGCGCGGCTGCTGGCCGGTCTGCGCGGGTTCTTTGCCGCGCGCAACGTGCTCGAGGTGGAGACCCCGATCCTGAGCCACGGGGCCCCGCTGGATCCGATGGTCGAGAGCTGGACCGCGGCCAGCCCGGACGGCGCCAGCGGCTATCTGCAGACCTCGCCGGAATACCCGATGAAGCGCCTGCTGGCCGCGGGCGCGCCCGACATCTACCAGATCGCGCGCGTCTTTCGGGGTGGCGAAGCGGGGCCCCGCCACAATCCCGAATTCACGCTGCTGGAGTGGTACCGCCACGGGCTGGATCACCGCCGCCTGGCGCGCGAGGTGGTGGCCCTGATCATGACCCAGGCGGCACTTGATGCGGCCTGGAGGCAGCCGAACCACCTGCGCGAGATCTCTTATCGGGCGTTGTTCCGGAATCACCTGGGGGTGGACCCGCTGACGGTGGAGGCCGCGGAGCTGCAGGCCGTTGCGGCACGGCAGGGGCTGGAGATCCAGGGGGAGCTGGACCGGGACGCCTGGCTGGACCTCCTGATCAGCCTGGTGATTGCCCCGGCGTTTCCGGACGACCGGCTCACGGTGGTGTTCGATTATCCGGAAACTCAGGCGGTGCTGGCGCGTCCCTGTGACCAGGATACCCGACTCGCGGCCCGTTTCGAGGTGTACTGGGGGGCGGTGGAGCTGGCCAACGGCTACCACGAGCTGTGCGATCTTGCCCAGTTTCGCGAGCGGCGCGAACGGGATCAGGCCATGCGTCGCCAGCGGGGTCAGGAACTCCCCGAGCCGGATATCCATCTGGAGGCCGCACTGGAATCGGGACTGCCCGACTGTGCCGGGGTGGCGCTGGGTGTGGATCGCCTGCTGATGTGCCTGCTGGGCGTGGAGCGTATCGAGCAGGTCATCGACTTTCCATTCGAGCGGGCCTGAGACGGATTCGGGATTGCCCGGAATGGATTGTCGGTTTGTTGCCCCGGGGCTTGCCAGGCCCCCGTTTGCGGGTGACTATGGTGACGTCGATCCGGTGTCCGCTGCGGGATGGTAGCTGCGATGCGTGTGTGTTTTTTCTGTTTGACCCGGTGGGCGCGCCGCCGGGCGATTCCCTTCTGGGCCCTGTGCATGGCCGTGTTGCTGGCGGCACTGCCGGCTCAGGCGCAGTTCGAACACCTGCCATCATCGCTGCAGCGAGCCATACAGGCCCAGGGGCTGTCGCCCGACTCGGTGGGTCTCTGGGTGCAGCGGGTGCCGGACGGGGCCGTGCTGGCCCGGCTAAACGCCGATACCCCCTACAACCCGGCCTCGACGGTGAAGCTGGCCACCTCGCTGGCCGCCTTGCACGAACTGGGCCCCAATTACACCTGGAACACCGAGATCTGGGCTACCCGTCCGATCCGGGATGGCGTGCTGCGCGGTGACCTGGTGATTCGCGGTACTGGCGACCCGGGCATGGTCAGCGAGGAATACTGGGGCATGATCGGCGAGCTCCGCCGTACCGGTCTCAAGCGGATCGAGGGTGACGTCATCCTGGATGCGAGTCATTTCCAGCTGCCGGACGCGGACCCGGGCGACTTCAACGGGCAGCCATTGCGGGCGTACAACCAGCTGCCGTACGCCCTGCACGTGAATTCCAACGCCCAGCGCTTCCATGTCCGTCCCGAGCGGCGCGGTAACGGCATCGACGTTGTGGTCGATCCGCCACTGCCCGGGCTGGAGGTTGTCAATCGCCTGCAGCCGACGCGCGGGGGCTGCGGCGAATGGCAACGGGGTATCCAGCTCAACGTGGATGAGGATGCCCAGCGGGTGACCTTCTCCGGACGGTACCCGGTGAACTGCGGCAATTACGAGATGCTGCGCTCGGTGCTCTCGCCGGAAGACAACCATGCCGAGATGTTTCGCATGGCCTGGCAGCAGTGGGGTGGCGAGCTGGAGGGGACGGTGCGTACGGGGGTACTGCCCGTGCTGCATGACGAGCCGATCGTGCGCCACCGCTCGCGACCCCTGTCCGACCTGATCCGGGTCTCCAACAAGTGGAGCTCGAACGTGATGAGTGATCACTTGCTGCTGACCCTGGGGGCGCGCAAGCACGGCCCGCCTGCGACGATGGACAAGGGGCGCGAGGCTCTGATGGATTCGTTGCGCGAGATGGACGTGAACGTCGGCGGCATGGTCATCGACAACGGTTCGGGTCTCAGCCGCGACGCGCGTATGACCGCACGGCAGCTTGGCCAGATTCTCGAGGCCGGATGGAAGCACCCGCATCGTCCGGAGTTTCAGTCGTCCCTGGCGTTGTCAGGGCTGGATGGAACCCTGCGCAACCGTTTCCGCAATGGAGACCTTCGCGGGCAGATGCACCTGAAAACCGGCCACATCAACGAGGTCTCGGCGGTGGCAGGCTATGTCCGCACCTCCGGTGGCGACGACGTGATCGTCGCGGTGCTGGTTAACGGGTCGCGCGCGCACATCGGCAACGGGCGCAATCTCCAGGATGCGGTCCTGGAATGGGCGCACGGCCTGTAGACAAGGATTAGCGGGTTTCGACCCGCCAGTTCGACAGGATCGGTTTCTTCGAGACCTCGATGTCCAGCGTCTCCAGCCACTGCGCTACCACGCGGTTCGAATTGTGCCGCAGGGTGTAGGCATCCGGGTGGCCGACAAAGCTCATGCCCCAGGTGTCCGAATCGACGCGCTCGTCGGCACCCTCTTCCCATATGGTCTCCAGTTTCTCGACCAGCGCGCGCACCCGCCCGGCCGGAACCTCGACGTGGTGGACGTCCTCCAGGGGTACGCGCAGCCCGCCGCGCAAGGCCGCGTTCAGATCCGTGCCTTCAAGCTCCTGGCGGCCCAGTGCCGCCGGAGTCGAGGCAAAGACGGCCGCAAGCATCGCGCCCGGCCCGGTGTCGCGCTCTACATAGAACGACCAGTCACCATAGGAATAGCGCAACCATTGTCCGGGCTGCTCGCCCGGGAGCACCAGGCTGGAGTGGCGGCCATGGTCGAGCACGACCACTATGACCGGATCCTCGGGATCGGCCGGGGCCTTGAGCGTGGTCGGTGCACAGCCGGACAGGAGCCCGGCCAGCGTGATGATCAGGGGCAGGGCGATCCAGTGCGCGACAGGTACTCGGCGCATCATTCAGCGCCCATCGGTGGCGTGAATCGAGAATCGCGATGGAAGATCGAGCATGTACCCCTCGTCAGGTTGATCGGGTTCCATTGACGTGGTTTGCGTGAAACGAGATTAGCACGGCAGCCGAGGGGTTCGGCGAGTGCGTTCGCGGTGGTCGTGCGGCACAATGACCCGGTGTTTCCTTGTGGAAGGTGACAGTGGAAGAGCAGACGGCAGTCGGGCTGTGGACGGCCCTTGGCATTCTGGCGATCGTGGTGGCCGGCCTGGTGGGTTTCTGGGTGGGGCGTGTGACCAGTGATGAACGCAAACTCATCCGCGAACTGGAGGAGGAACTGGACCGGCGCATGCAGGAACTGACGCGTTATCGGAGCCAGGTCAACGATCACTTCGATCGCACGGCCACCCTGTTCGCCACCATGGCGGGTTCCTATCGCGATCTTTACCATCATCTTGCGCAGAGCGCCGAGGAGCTGGCGGACAAGCCCACGCGGGACCGCCTGGAGGATCGCGCGGGACGCCTGTTGTCGAATGTGCCGAATCGAGATTATGGCACTGGCGAAGGCCGCGACCCTCGCGAAAGCGACTCGGAGCCGGAGGGCGAGGCGCCCGACCGGCGCTACGAGAGCGATTACCGGGAGACCTCCGGCACTGACAGTCGCCCGCCGCGACCACATAACGATTAGGGAGGCGCAGGGCCGAAGGCTCCTGCCTGCCCCGAGGGCGGCTGCGGATCGGTGGATCAATAAAAGGCCGGGCGAGAGCCCGGCCTTTATGTTTCTTGTGTGACCCCTGAGCGAAGCGGGGAGTCAGAGTGCCGAGATTTCCGCCCGGATCTGGTTGTCCAGGTTCTGCACCCAGTTGTTGTAGTTCGGGTGGATGCGTCCGTTCTCGTAGTCGAGGTTGGAGCTGTCCTTGTAGCGGATGCTGTATTCCCCGTCCCCATAGGGGATCTCGACCACCGCGATGTGGTCGCGCAGCGACAGTCGGCCTTCGAGCAGGCCGGGCTCGGTCTCGCTCATCTGCCAGCCGAGTGCCGCGCCGGCATTGCGGATGGCCTGTTGCATCTGTTCAGCGCCCGGACGATCGCCGTGTACGTCGGTGACCGTGGTGTCGCTGACGTCATGCACCGGGGCTGTGCCGCGGCAGCCCGCCAGTACGAGCACGCTGGCCACGAACAGGATCAGCAGGAGTCTTCCAGACATGGTGTGTCCCTTGATGGTGGATGATCACCTCGCAGTGTAGGCAGCGTGATCACGAATTGCCATGACTGTCCCGGGAAAAAGGTTTAGGAATCCGTTCCTTGCCGCGATCTTCAGGGCCTGCGAAGCAGCCCCAGATGCCGCAGCAGGCCCAGTGGATGCAGGCCGCGTGCAAGCAGGCGCAGGGCCACCATTCGGATGATGCGCAAGGTATCGGTGGCGGCCCGGAAATGGCTCGCGCGATGCTGATCCGGATAGATGCAGCGCACGGGCACCAGGGTGACGGGGAAGCCCAGGCGCTCGGCCTCGATCAGGGCCTCGCTCTCGAATACGAAGCTGCGGCGCTCGCCATGGGGCAGTGCGAGCCGGCGCAGTAGCGCGGCGGGGTACAGGCGAAAGCCGGATTGCGAGTCGTGCAGCGGCTGCCCCGAGGCCCAGCCGATCCAGAAGTCGGCGGTCCGGTTGCCGAACAGGCGCAGGCGGGGCGTTGTTTCCCGACCCTTAAGCCGTGCCCCGATCACCAGACGCCGGGGCTGGGCCTGCCAGGCGGCGATCAGGCCGGGAATTTCCGAGGCATCGTGCTGGCCATCGCCATCCAGCGTGATCACGGCATCGGCCCCCTGTTCCAGGGCGTGCTGCATGCCCGTCCACAGGGCGTTCGCCTTGCCTCGGTTGTCGGGCAGGCACAGGAGTTCGACCCTCCCGGGTTCGGTTTCGACCTGGTCGGCAGTGTTGTCCCGCGAGCCGTCGTCGACCACGATCACCCGGTCGACATGAGGGCGTGTAGCCGCGACCACAGCGGCGATCGTGGGGCCCTCGTTATGGGCCGGTATCAGCGCGTGGACGATCGCCATTGGCTCGGTTCAGGCCAGTGCGCCATTGATGCCGATCACCTGGCCGGAGACATAGCCGGCCTGCTCGGAGGCCAGATACGCCACCAGTCCGGCGACCTCCTCGGGGCGTCCGGCGCGCTGCGCGGGCACCATGCGCCTGATCGTCTCGGCGTCGAAGCTCGACTCGCTCATCGCGGTCTCGATGATCCCCGGCGCGACCGCATTGGCCGTGATGCCGCGCGACCCGACCTCCTGCGCCAGCGAGCGGATGGCCCCGTGCAGTCCCGACTTGGCCGCGGCGTAGTTGGCCTGGCCGCGGTTGCCGACCACGCCGGCCACCGAGGAGATCGCAATCACGCGCCCCCAGCGGGTGGTGATCATGGGCAGCAGCAGCGGCTGGGCCACGTTGTAGAACCCGTTGAGCGCGACATCGATCGGCCGGCCCCATTGTTCCGGGCTCATGCCGGCCAGCGGCGCGTCGTCGTGCACGCCCGCGTTGTGTACGAGGATCTGCACCGGCTGCGCAGCCGCGACGGGCTCCAGCTGCTCCCGCGCGGCATTGGCATCGGTGATGTCGAAGACCAGGACATCCGCCTGGCCGCCGCCGGAGTGGATCTGTTCGGCCAGGTCCCAGGCGGGGCCCGGGTTGCGATGCGCGTGCAGCAGGACCTCGCAGCCGCTATTGGCCAGCGCCCGCGCGATGGCCTGGCCGATGGCACCGCTGGCGCCGGTGATCAGTGCGCGATGGTTCATGTCGGGGTGTCCTCGGTTTGCAGGATCACGGTCGCGCGCGCGGACAGGACGGGTTCGCCGTCGGTCGCTACCTCGAGATCGTAGATGGAGCTGTTGCGATCGGACATCACGCTGCGGGCCGTGATGTCGAGGTCCGTGTCCAGGTCGTCCAGCAGCGCCCGCCGCACGTGCAGGTTACGGACCGCGGCCAGGAAGCCGGCCTTGGGTGGCCCGGTGTCGGCCAGCAGGGCGCCATGCACGGCCATCGCCTGGGCGCCGTACTCCAGCGCCGCCAGGGCCGGGAGCCCGGTGGCGTTACGCAACGGGTTTTCGGGGTCGCGGTGGCTGATAGCGCGGCAATGGATCGCCTGATCGTCCCATGCGACCACCGCCTCCAGCAGGCACATTGCGCCTGCATGCGGCAGCAGGCGGCAGATCGCCGCGTGGTTCAGTTGGGGGCTGGCGGCCTTCATGTGGGATCGTCCTGATCCGTCGCAGAGATTGGGAAAACCGCGGAGCGATCAAGGTGTGACGCGGATCTCCAGCGATCGTCCCAGCGGCGCGGCAAGCGTAACATGACCGCCCTCGCCGCGCGCGAGCACCTCCAGCAGTGGCAGGGCGCGGGCGGCAGGGTTGGTGCCGCGCAAGGCTTCCAGTGCATCCTGGCGGCAAGGGGTGGGATCGCCGGCTTCTCCCAGGGTCAGCTCGAGTGTGGGCCGCCGGGCTCCCGCGGGGCCGAGACGCAGTGCTACGGCAAATGGCTCGGTGACGGGCCGTGCGCGCCGGAATGTGGGCATGGAGGCGACATCGTAGGCAGCCAGCAGGACCTCGCCACCCTCGGCCTGCTGCAGCGTGGCGGCCTCCAGCAGGCCCGCCGCCAGGGTTGCAGTGAAGCCCGAGATGGCCGTGGCGGGGGCCGGATTCCCTGTGGCGATCGACCAGTTTCCGGCCGGCGCGTTGTGGACCGAGTTGTGGAACTGTACGGGCGAGACCATGGGCTCGGGCTGCGTCAGGGCCTCGCAGATGCGGTCGATGATGTCCATGTCCCCGGAGGACGAGGCGAACACGGACCGCAGCTGGCTGCGATCGCAATCGGTCGTGGCCTCCTCCGCGACCTTCAGTGCCAGGCGAATCGTGTCCGTTGTGCGGCGGCGCTCGTTGGCCGGCAGCAGGGTGGTCGGCGGGATGGCGACCGGCGTCAGCTCGTGGGCCTTCTGTCCGGCGAGGACGGGGCGCGCCGAGGCGAAATCGGCCAGGCCCGGGCCCAGCAGGCCGATGGCCGCAATACCGACCTTCATGCGGCCTCCAGTAGCAGGCTGCAGTTGTTGCCGCCAAAGCCGAATGCGTTTACCAGTACGTGGCGGATATCGCGTTCCTCAGCGGCCCCTCGTGCGTCCAGTTCAAGTTCAGGGTCCGGGTGGTCGAGTCCTGCCGTGGCGGGTACGAAGCCCCTCTCCAGGCTTTCCAGTGCCTGGGCGACCCCGACCGCACCGGCTGCGCCCAGGGTGTGGCCGGTCAGGCCCTTGGTGCCAGCGGCGCGGCTGTGCGCGCCAAACAGGCGCGCCAGGGCGCGCGCCTCGGAGCGGTCGTTGGCCGGCGTCGCGGTGGCATGCATGAGCACATAGTCGATGGCCCCGGCGGGTCGCTGTGCCCGCGCGAGGGCCTGCTCCATGGCCCGTGCCGCACCAAGCCCTTCCGGATGCGGGGCGGACATGTGGTGGGCATCGCTGGATTCGCCGTGGCCGATCAGTCGGGGACCGGCCGCACCGCTGTCGGTCTTTTCCAGCAGGAAGAAACCGGCGGCCTCGCCGATGGAGATCCCCGCGCGCTCGGTGTGCAGTGGGCGACACGGGCCCGGTGCCACGAGCTGCAGCGCATTGAAGCCGTACAGGGTCATCCCGCAGAGGCTGTCGACTCCGCCCACCACGGCGGCATCGCAGAGCCCGGCCGCGATGAAGCGCTCCGCATCGGCAAAGACCTTGGCACTGGACGAGCAGGCCGTGGAGACCACCATCGCCGGTCCCCGCAGCCCGAGCCGAGTAGCGACGAAATCGGCCAGCGAGAACATGTTCTGCGTGTGCTGGTAGTCGTAGTCCGGTGGCAGCTCCCCGGTGGACGGGTCGCGGCGGTGGTAGGCCTGTTCCGTCGCCGCGATCCCCGAGGTGCTGGTACCCATCAGGACTGCAATGCGTCCGGCGCCGTAGCGCTCGCGGGCGGTCCCGATAGCCTCGGCGAAGCCATCCTGGCGCAGCCCCAGCTCGGCCAGCTGGTGATTGCGGCACTGGAACGGGGCCAGGTGATCGGCCAGAGCGATGTCCTCGACGCCCGCCACGCGCCCGATATGGGTGTCCAGCCGCACGGAGTCCAGGTCGCAGGGGCGCAGTCCGCTGTCCCCTTGGTGCAGGGCATCGGCATTGGCCTGGCGGCCGGTTCCGTTGGCGGAGGTCAGGGTGTGAGCGGAGATGACCAGTGGCTTCATTCGGCGGGCTGCGGTTGGCGGGAGATTGGCTGCAGGGGTTTATTGATGTTCCGGCACTGTACGGCGCGACCGGGGGGGCTGCGCCAGAAGCGCGGCTGCGAGAAAGGAAAATACCACGCCCAGCACCACCGTGAGACCCATGGCCCGGAGCACCGGCAGACTGGACAGGGCCAACAAGCCAAACACGGCCACGGTGGAAAGCGCGCAGATACTGACCGAGGCGGCCGTGCGCAGTCGTGCCTGGAGGTCTTTCAGGGGGCGGCTGAAAAACACTGCGTAGTCCAGACACAGCCCGACGATCAGCAGCAGTGCAATCAGATGGAACAGGGACAGGGAGATCCCGAGCAGGATCAGGGCGGCCACGGTCAGGACCAGGCCACTGCCCACCGCCGTCAGGATGCGCAGGCTGCGCCCGGGGGCGCGGGTGACCAGCAGCAGCAACAGCGCCACGGCCCCCACGCCGAGGGCCAGCCGTTCCAGCGCCTGATCGCGGAATTCGCTGACCAGGTCCTCCGACGCGCGCAGGAAATCCACGTGCTGCACGCCCACGTCGCCCAGCTCGGGCAGGTCCGCCAGCGGTTCCCGCTGCAGCCAATTCCTGACCTCCGTCGCGTCCTCTACGCCGCTCAGCCGCACCCAGGCCATCCAGTCGCCGCGGTCCTCGCCCGGCATCAGCAGGGTGCCTGTCGTCTGGCGCAACGGGCCGTCGGGCAGTGTGGCCAACGTGAGCGGTTCCAGATCGCGGGAGCGGGCCACATCCTCCAGAAAGGGATCGAAGGCGTCCGCGCGAAAACCCAGCCCGTCGATGGCGGTGTCCAGCCGCTCGCGCAGGGTGTCCGTGGCGGGCAGGGCCTCCTGGCGTGTGCGCTGCAGGGCCTGGCTCGGCAGGGCCCTGGCCGCATGGTCGTAGGCCGTCAGCGTTTCCTGATGGCGCAGATCTTCCAGACCCGGGGTCAGTGCCTCGGCGGCCTGCAGTGCCCGCTCGGGGTCGGGCGCGGTGATCAGCAGGGCATGGCGAATATCCGGAAGCCCCAGGGCGTGGCGCAGTTCGCGGTCGCGGTCGATGTGCTCCTGTGGCACCGGGTGCAGCGCGCCCAGGTTGTCCTCCCAGGGGAACGGGTCGGTGCTGGCGATCACCACCAGGGCCCCCAGCACCGCGGCTGCCAGGATCCAGCGCGCCGTGAGGGGCGGCTGTGTCAGCGCGGTGGGTACGGGCAGGCGCGCCGGGGGCACCCCGTTGCGCTGGAGCACCTGCGGCATCAGGCGGGGCAGCACCCAACGCGTGGTGATCGCGGCCACGCCGACACCGGTCAGCACGAACAGCCCGAGTTGCGCCATGCCGGAAAAGCCCGTGATCGCCATCAGCGCGTAGACCAGTACCGTGCTCCCGGCCCCCAGGCCGATTGCCGGCCACAGTTCGCGCGCGACGCCGCGCATCCCGTCACTCGGGGGGTTCCGGCTGTGTGCGAACAGGTGCAGCGGGTAGTCGAGCGCGATGCCCAGCACCGTAATGCCGAACGCCAGCGCGATCCCGTGCAGGTGACCAAACACCAGCGTTACCACCGCGGCGCCGGCCAGGATGCCGGTGGCCAGCGGAACGGCCGCGAGCCAGACCGGATGGGGGTGGCGGAACACGGCCAGCAGCAGTGTGGCCAGGGCCAGACTGGCGGCCAGGCTGAAGGCGGTGATCTCGCCCCGGATGCGCCCGCGCGATTCGACCGCAATCACCGCAGGCCCTGCGACGAGCAGGTCCAGATCGTCCGCGTACTCGGCGAAGGCCTCGTCGAGGGCCTTCAGGAGCGCCTCCTGGCCGTCCAGGTCCATGCCGTCGGCCGCGCTGTGCAGGAGCAGCAGGGCCCGGTCGCGTTCGGGATCGACCCAGACGCCGTGACGGTCGCGCTGCCCCGCGCCCCCGGTCTGACCGAGTTGCTCCAGCACCACGAGCGATTCGCCCGTGGGGTCGCGGCCAATCAGTTCCCGGGGCATCAGCGGGGCGGCGCTCCCGAGGTCCTCCCGGCGCTCTTCCAGCTGGTCGCGCAGGCTCTCGGTGGAGAAACGTTCCGGCGTCACCTCGGGGCTCAGGAGATAGCGATGCTCGAGCAGGAAATCCAGCGCGGGGTCATCCGGGTCGAGCCGCCCGTTGCGGATCTCCGCGACTGTGGGGTGGTCGTGCAGCGCCTGGGCCAGGTGGTCGCTGGCATCCGCACGTAGTGCGCTGCTGCCGCCCTCGATGCCCAGCAACAGGATCTGTCCGGCCGGGCCGCCCCCGGGATCCAGCGCAATCCCGGTCTCGGTGACCGGCTCGGGGGTGAACCCCTGGAGGTCGGTTACCAGTTCGCCCCGCCACAGCAGTATGCCGGCCGCGACCAGCAGCCCGATCAGCCAGAGCGCGGGTCCCGGTGACAGGTAGAGGCGATTCGGCACCGATCAGTCGCCGTCTCGGGGGTCGAGCTGCATGCGGCTGTGGCGGCCCCCGGATTCCTCGGTATCCAGGCGCAGGAGCGCGCCGCCCTCGCCCTGGAGCTCGAGTCCCAGGATCATGCGACGAAGGGTTCGGTCACGCGGGGTGAGTTCCAGTCTCCAGTCCTCCAGGTCGCCCTCGGTCTCGACCTCGAAGTGCTCTTCCAGTCCCTCGCGTTCTCCACGGGCCAGGGAGCGGAACAGGGCGGCAAACGCGGCCAGGCCCGGCTGTTCGTCCAGGTCGACCTCGCGGCTGGAGCCCCGGCGTTCCACGACGACCTGGCGACCCTCGATGCGAACGCGTTCGCCGCCATCGCCATCCATGCGGCGTTCCAGGGTGTCCGGCGGCTCGAACACCAGCGTGCCGGTGCGCGTCTCGGGGAATTCGAGCAGGGGGTCTTCGCGTGTCTCGCGGAAGTCGATGTGCGAGGGCGGATCATCGGCCAGTGCTTCCAGGATCCGGTCCAGCGTGTCCCCGGACGGGTCCGCCTTTGCGAACAGCGGGCAAGCCAGCAGGAGCAGCATCAATGCCAGTGTCCTGGCCCCTGGCGGGTGCCAGCAGCAAGGCTTAGCGGGGGGAGTCATTCCAGAAGTCATAGAAGTTGAACCAGTTGTACGGGGCCTCGCGCACGCGCGCCTCCAGACGATCGGCATAGAGCTGGACCCATTCGGCCAGGGCCTCGTCGCGTCGGCCGCGGGGCGCCTCGATGGCGTCGGCGAAGCGTTCGAAGACGATATCGTAGCGATTGCCGCCGCGATAGAGGCCGAAGCAGAGGATGACCGGGACCTTCAGTACTGCCGCCACGAGCAGGGGGCCCTGGGGGAACCACGCCCGCCCTCCGAGGAATCGGCATTCGATCATCTTGTCGCTTTCCGCTACGCGATCGGCCAGGGTGGCAACAACGCCCCCTTGCTCCAGGCAGTCGCGGGCCTGCAGCAGGGTCTCGGTCTCGCCCAGGGGGATGACCGATGCGGCGACCTGGGGGTTGAGCGCCTCCAGAAGCTGGGTGATGCGCTGGTTGTGATCGCGGTACATCAGCACGCGTACCGGGAAGTCGTGTTTGTCTATTGCCAGTACCCGCAAGGCCTCGAAACTGCCCAGGTGTGCCCCCAGCAGCAGGGCGCCGCGGCCCGTTTCGACGTGCTCGAGGAAGATCTCGCGGTCGTGAACCCGAAGGTCCAGGCTGTCATCCTTTCCGGCCAGCAGGAAGACGCGGTCCAGGATCACCGACGCGAAGCTGTGGAAGTGACGGGCGATCTCGCGCAGGTGCGGCTCGCGCCCGAGTACGCGGCGCAGATAGTCCCGGCTGTAGCCCCGGGACTTGGGGGCAAACAGCAGAAAATAGGCAGTGATCGGGTACAGCAGCGCGCGTCCGGCCGGACGTCCGAGATGCAAAGCGATCCACAGGATGATGCGCAAGGCCAGCGGAGACCCGCGCTCCCCCTGGCGGAACCACCCGCGGCTCATACCGGTTGACCGTCTTCGTGCAGCCTGAGCTGTCCGCTACACAGGGGCTCGGGGGTCTCGGCGTCCAGGCGAACGACACGGAACGCCCGCAGGCCGCTGGCACCGGGCGGCTCAATCTCGACCCGGAAGTCGACCTCCGGGAGTAACGGCGCCAGGAACTTGGCCCGGGGCAGCGCGGCCACCGGGCCCAGGCCGCTTTCGCGCGCGACCGCATCCACCGTCTCCAGGATGATCACACCCGGTACGACGGGCTGACCGGGAAAGTGTCCGGGCAGAGACGGGTGGCTGTCCGGAATGCGGCGCGTGGCGGTAACCGGCGTCATGACTCAGGCGCACTGACTGTGCTGGTCCAGCAGGTCCAGCAGGAGCTGGCGCGGGACTTTGCCCGTCGCGCTGCGGGGGAGGGCGTCCACCCGGATCAAGGGACGCGGAAGGAACAGCGGGTCCGTGGTTTCGGCCAATGCCGCCAGGATCTCGGCCTCGGAGCGTTCGGGGGCGGCCACGATCGCGGCCAGGCGCCTGTTCCCGCCGTCCTGTTTGGGGTCGGGCGGGATGAACACCCCGTCCAGTACGCCGGGGATGGCGTTCAGGCGCCGGTTCAGCTCGGCAAGCGAGGCGCGTTTGCCGGCGATATTGAGCTGATCCGCCGGGCGTCCGTGCATGCGAAACCGCTGGGCATCTTCCCGCTCGATGCGATCGGGCAGGGCGACCGGCTCCGGATGCTGGGGGCCCTGTACGGTGATCCGTTCCCTGTTCAGTGTGGTCAGGGAAATCCCGTCATAGAGTCTCCAGAGGGACTCCCGGGCGGTCTCGCGGCTGGCGACTGCGCCGGCCTCGGTGCAGCCGTAGATCTCGCAGACGGTTGTGCCGAGCAGTGTTTCCGCAGCCTGTGCACGGTCGCGCTCCAGTGGTGCGGTAGCGCTGATGACCCGCGCCGTGTCGGGCCAGGTCAGGCCCGCCCGCAGGCAGGCGTCCAGGTGAAACGGGGTCGTGACCAGGCTGGCCGGTGCATGGTCGGCCAGGGCTTGGCGGATGTCGTCCGGGAAGAACGGGCGCTCGGCCAGGAGCGTGCAGGGCCCGAGCAGGGCGTACAGCACCGTGGATTCCAGGCCGTACATGTGCTGTGCGGGGACGGTGCCCACCAGCGTTCCCCCGTCGGTGCCCAGACCGAAACGGCGCAGGGCCTGAGTGGTTACGGCGTGGAGGCTGCTCCAGCGGCGGCTGTGGGCGGTGGGCTGTCCGGTGCTGCCCGAAGTATAGGCATGGACCGCCATCTGGTCCGTCGGGATCTCCGGGGTCGCCCCGGGATTAGGGGCGTGTTCCGTCCCGTCCGCGGTGACCGGAACGACGGGGATGGTGATCGAAAGATCCCGCTCGTCTACCAGGGCGTGCGCGCCAGGATGCCGCTCGGCGATTTCGCTCAGGGTGGTGCGGGCCCGGTTCGGCGGGAGGATGCTGGCCCCCCCGCGCAACAGGATCGCTGCGAACGCGACCGCGAAGCGATAGCGATCCTCACACAGGTTGAAGTGGGCCCCGCCGGCCGGGAGGCGTCGGGCGAGGGCCCGGACGTCGGCGAGAAACGCGGCACGCGAGATACGACGCCCTGCCACCCAGGCCAATGGCGTGGAGTGATCGGCGATCAGCGGTAAGGTGTTTGAGTGCCTCATCGTTGCCTCAGGATGCGACGGTGGTCGGCGCGCGCCAGTGCGGCGAGGTAGGGCAGAAAACCCGCCCTGGGTTCATCGCGCAGGACCCGACGCCGTAATGGATATTCCAGCATGAACAGGGCCGCCAGGAACATATAATTGATCCCATTTGCGAACAACGCCCAGGTAGTGGTGGACACCGTTGCTGCCAGCACCGCCGACAGCAGGGCGAGTCCACCGCACAGCAGGGCCCAGGCGACCGTGAGTCGCTGCGTATAGCGATGTACCGGCGGACTGTCGGAGGCGCCCATGGCCAGCGCATATCGGGTGATCAGGGGCGTGGAACCCGGGCGCAGGGAGCGGGCAAACAGCCATGCCAGGGCCCCTTGAATAAGCACCGGTACCGCATAAATCAGCCATTTCCCGGCCGGCTCGGTACCCAGAAGCAACACTAGCATGGCCAGCGCCAGGGCCATCACCGCTCGGCCGAACACGGGCAGAGCCTTCCAGGCCAGCACCAGAATGAGCAGCGCCAGCCAGGCCAGCGGCAGGCGCGGCATCTCCAGGAAGCTACCCGCGATCACGGCCACCGGGTAGCCCAGTGCTACCCCGGCGGCAAGACGGGTGCTCACGACGTGGCTCGATGCGCCTCGATATGGGCCGTCAGGGCCCGCAAGGATGCGAATATCTGGCGGTTGTTCTCGTCATCGGAACGGATCTGCACGCCATAGGCGCGCGAGATGGCCAACGCCAGTTCCAGCGCATCGATCGAGTCCAGCCCAAGACCCTCGCGGAACAAGGGCGCCTCGGGCTCGATCTGCTCGGGACTGACCTCTTCGAGATTCAGGCTGTCGACGATCAGCCTGGCGACTTCCTGTTCCATTGCGGTTTGTGCTGCCACGTCTCTCCCCCAGTTAGCGGCGTAATCCGGAATCGGCTCTCCCTGTTGAGAGGTGCTCGGCACGCCCAGCACCTCCCGGCCCGGGGCCGATGATACGCAACCCCAAGGGGCCGTGGTACCCTCGAAAGGCAGGGGAAAAGCGGTTTTGTGGGCCTGGGCGGCCCAGCGGGGGCTCTGGATGCGAGGGTGGCCGGCTGGCTGCCAGTGCGCCGCTTGGAGGCAACATGGGGGACGGGCTTTGATCAGTGATCGGGTCGGGCTTCGGCGCATCGGGCCGGACGGGCTGCTGACGTTCGGGCTTTCCAATCTGGTGATCGTGCTGACGGCGGGGCTTAGCTGGCTCGCGCTGTGGGGGCGCATGCACCTCTGGGTGCGCAACCTGCACTGTCCGGGACGTGCCCCCTGGATCATCGTTCTGGGGCAGCAGTTACAAGGGGGGCGTCCCGGGCCGGGTTACCGGCTGCGCCTGTTGCGGGCCCTGCGCTTGCTGCGGCGCGACCCGGAGGCCCGCGTTCTGCTGCTGGGCGGGTATACCTCGCCGGAAGGGCCCAGCGAGTCGGCCGCGGGTGCGGCCTTTCTGCGCCAGCGTGGCCTCCCGGCTTCCCGAATCTATTGTGAAGAGGACTCGCGGCACACCCTCGAGAACCTGCAAAACGCGCGCGATCTGCTGCTTCAGCACGGCGATGGCGCCCTCCCGGGCTGTGTGCTGGTGACCAGTCGCTTCCATCTGCCCCGTGCCGTGGCCATCGCGCGCGGGGTGGGGCTCGAGGTCTGTCCCTGCCCTGCCGAGCACTCGCCACGCGTACCGCAGCTGCGGCTGGCACGGGAGATCTGGATGCTGCACTGGTACCACACCGGGCGGCTGTTCGCCCGGCTGATCCGCCATCAGGGGATGCTCGACCGGATCAGTTGATTCTCTGCATGGACGCCCGCATCCGCTACATTGCGCGGATGCGTTCGCGCTGGCCGGCGAGCTGTTCGCGCGTGGCCTGCATCTCGGCGACGCGGTCGCGTTCCTTCTGCACCACCTCGGCCGGCGCACGGTCCACGAAGCTTGCGTTGGCAAGGCGCTTTTCGCTTTGCTCGAGGTTCTTGTCGAGCTTGCCGATCTCCTTGTCCAGGCGTGCCAGCTCGGCATCCTTGTCGATCAGCCCGGCCAGCGGGATCAGCAGTTGCATGTCGTCGACCAGGGCCATCGCGGACTCCGGGGCCTCGTCGGTGGTATCCAGCCAGGTGACGCTCTCGGGCCTGGCGAGGAACTCCAGCAGGCCGCGGTGGCGCGTGTAGCGCTCCTGGTCGGCCTCGCTCCAGTTCTTCACCAGCACCGGCAGCGGCTTGCCCGGGGCGATGTCCATCTCGGCACGGATGCGGCGCAGCCCGGTGATGAAGTCCTTGACCCAGTCGAGCTCGGCGGTGGCGGTGGCATCACGCGGGAAGCCGTCCTGCGCCGGCCAGCGGCACTGCACCAGGAACTCGACGTCGTCGCCGATCCCCGCATGCGGCTTCACACTGGTCCAGATCGACTCGGTGATGAACGGCATCACCGGGTGCAGCAGGCGCAGCAGGGCCTCGAGCACGCTGACCAGGGTGTGGCGCGTGGCACGCTTGACCGCCTCCGGTGTGGCCTCGTCGTTCAGCACCGGCTTGGTCAGCTCCAGGTACCAGTCGCAGTAGTCGTGCCAGGTGAACTCGTAGAGCGTCTGCGCGGCGAGGTCGAAGCGGTAGGCGTCGAGCTGCTGCGTGGCGGTCTCGACGGTGGCCGCCAGGCGGTCGAGGATCCAGCGATCGGCGAGGGTGCGCTGCTCTGCGGTGTCGCCAGCGGCCGAGCAGTCCTGCCCCTCGACGTTCATCAGCACGAAGCGCGAGGCGTTCCACAGCTTGTTGCAGAAGTTGCGGTAGCCCTCGATGCGGCCGAGGTCGAACTTGATGTCGCGCCCGGTGGTGGCCAGCGCGGCCAGGGTGAAGCGCAGGGCGTCGGTGCCGAACGCGGGGAAGCCGTCGGGGAAGGCCTTGCGCGTGGTCTTCTCGATCTTTTTCGCCATCTGCGGCTGCATCAGGCCACGGGTGCGCTTGGCCACCAGGTCGTCGATGCTGATGCCGTCAATGAGATCGATCGGGTCGATCACGTTGCCCTTGGACTTGGACATCTTCTGGCCTTCCGAGTCGCGGATCAGGCCGGTGACGTACACCTCGCGAAACGGCACATCCCCCATGAAGTGCTCGCCCATCATGATCATGCGGGCGACCCAGAAGAAGATGATGTCGAAGCCGGTGACCAGCACGCTGGTCGGGTAGAAGTCCCTGAGCTCTGGCGTCTCCTGCGGCCAGCCGAGGGTGGAGAACGGCCACAGCGCGGAGGAGAACCAGGTGTCGAGCACGTCCTCGTCCTGTTCCAGCGCCACTTCGGCGCCCAGGCCATGCTTCTCGCGCACCTCGTCCTCGGAACGCCCGACGTACACGTTGCCATCGCGGTCGTACCAGGCCGGGATGCGGTGGCCCCACCAGATTTGGCGCGAGATGCACCAGTCCTCGATGTTGCGCATCCACTCGAAGTAGGTCTTCGACCAGTTCTCCGGCACGAAGCGGATGCGGCCGTCCTCCACCGCCTTGATCGCCGGTTCGGCCAGCGGGCCGGCCTTCACGTACCACTGGTCGGTCAGGTAGGGCTCGACCACGGTGCCGGAGCGGTCGCCGCGCGGGACCATCAGCTTGTGGTCCTCGATCTTCTCCAGCAGGCCTTCCGCCTCGAGATCCGCGACCACCCGCTTGCGGGCCTCATAGCGGTCCAGGCCCTGGTAGGCCTCGGGCACGTTTTCGTTCAGGCAGGCATCGATGGTCAGGATGTTGATGACCGGCAGGTCGTGGCGCTGACCCATCGCATAGTCGTTGAAGTCGTGCGCCGGGGTGATCTTCACGCAGCCGGAGCCGAACTCGGCCTCGACGTAGTCGTCGGCGATGATCGGGATCTCGCGTCCGACCAGCGGCAGGCGGATGGTCTTGCCGATCAGGTGGCGGTAGCGCTCGTCCTCCGGGTGCACCGCGACGGCGGTATCGCCCAGCATGGTCTCGGGGCGTGTGGTGGCCACGGTCAGGTGTCCGGAGCCGTCGGCCAGCGGATAGCGGAAGTGCCACAGGTGGCCGTTCTCCTCCTCCGACAGCACCTCCAGGTCGGACAGCGCGGTGTGCAGCACCGGGTCCCAGTTGACCAGGCGCTTGCCGCGGTAGATCAGGCCCTCTTCATGCAGGCGCACGAAGACCTCGCGTACCGCCTCGGACAGCCCGTCGTCCATGGTGAAGCGCTCGCGCGACCAGTCCACCGAATCGCCCAGCCGGCGCATCTGCCGGGTGATGGTGCCGCCGGATTCGTTCTTCCAGTCCCAGACCGCCTCGAGGAACTGCTCGCGCCCGAGGTCGTGGCGGCTCTTGCCCTCGGCGGCCAGCTGGCGCTCGACCACCATCTGGGTGGCGATCCCGGCGTGGTCGGTGCCGCCCTGCCACAGGGTGCGGTGGCCGTGCATGCGCCGGTAGCGGATCAGGGTGTCCATCAGGGTGTGCTGGAACGCATGCCCCATGTGCAGCGTGCCGGTCACGTTCGGCGGCGGCAGCAGGATGCAGTAGCTGGCCTCGCCCGATTCCGGCGGCGCGAAGATGTTCGCGGCCTCCCAGCGTTCGTACTGGGTCTGCTCGATGCTCTTGGGGTCGAAGCTCTTGTCCATGATCGCGGGCGCGCTCGGGTCGGAATGTGGGGAAAGCCGCGCATTATAACGGCGCGGCGCGCTCATCGCCCGCTGCCCGCTCATGTGTTTACATTGGTTTTGTCTGGCCGCCTGCCATGCGCTGTCTCGGCAGCGCACCCCGAGGTACTTTCTTGCTTGCCCAAGAAAGTACCCGTCGAGGCGCACCCGGATTCCGCCCGGGGACCTTGCTCCAGGGCCCTCGGGCCGGCGGCGCTGAAACTCGCTACGCCTTCGGCTTCGCTCAGACAGTCAGCGC
>NZ_ARQK01000024.1 GCF_000385215.1 Thioalkalivibrio thiocyanoxidans ARh2 | reverse complement strand
GTCGGCATTCTGCTGCGTGGGACCAAGCGCGACGAGGTGCAGCGTGGTCAGGTGCTGTGCAAGCCGGGTTCGATCACCCCGCACACGCATTTCGAGGCCGAGGTGTACATCCTGGGCAAGGACGAGGGCGGCCGTCATACCCCGTTCTTCAATGGTTATCGCCCGCAGTTCTACTTCCGTACGACAGACGTGACGGGTTCGGTGGAGCTGCCGGAAGGCACCGAGATGGTGATGCCGGGCGACAACGTGAAAATGACTGTGTCGCTGATCAGCCCGATCGCGATGGAAGATGGCCTGCGCTTTGCGATCCGCGAAGGCGGCCGCACCGTCGGCGCCGGCGTCGTATCCAAGATTATTGAGTGAACGAGATGGCAAACCAGCGTATCCGAATTCGCCTTAAGGCCTTTGACCATCGACTGATCGACCGCTCCGCGGCCGAGATCGTCGAGACCGCGAAGCGCACCGGCGCCCGCGTCAAGGGACCGATCCCGCTGCCGACGAAGCGCGAGTCGTACACCGTGCTGATCTCGCCGCACGTCAACAAGGACGCGCGTGACCAGTACGAGCTGCGTACGCACAAGCGTCTGATGGATATCCTCGATCCGACCGACAAGACCGTGGATGCCCTGATGAAGCTGGATCTCGCCGCCGGCGTGAATGTTCAGATTCGACTTAACTAACTCGTAACTTTCTGCCATACTATTGGGCTTTCCGTGGCCCGGCGGGATTGTTCGCCGGGCCACGGCTTTAGGGCGCTCGCTAGCGCCGTTCGATACGGAAGGGGTTTTGCAATGGCCATTGGACTCATCGGTCGCAAACTAGGCATGAGCCGCGTCTTCACCGACGACGGTGTCTCTGTGCCGGTGACTGTGCTGCAGGTGGACAACAATCGCGTGGTCCAGATCAAGCGCACCGAAGGCGACGGTTACAACGCGGTCCAGGTGACGGCGGGCAGCCGCAAGCCGTCCCGGGTCAGCAAGCCCGAAGCCGGGCACTACGCGGCAGCCTCGGTGGAGCCGGGTCGCGGCCTGTGGGAGTTCCGGGTCGACGAATCCGAGCTCGACGGCCTTGCCCCGGGCGATGCGATTACCGTCGATCGCTTTGAGGAAGGTCAGGTCGTGGACGTGACCTCGCAGAGCAAGGGCAAGGGTTTTCAAGGTGCGGTCAAGCGTCACAACTTCCGCACCCAGGACGCGACGCACGGGAACTCGCTGGCGCACCGCGCCCCGGGTTCGATCGGGCAGAACCAGAGCCCGGGTCGCGTGTTCAAGGGCAAGAAGATGGCGGGCCATATGGGCGCCGAGCGCAAGACCATCCAGAACCTGAAGGTGGTTCGGGTGGATGCGGATCGCAGTCTGGTCCTGATCCAGGGTGCGGTCCCGGGTGCGCCGAGCACCGACGTGATGATTCGTCCGGCCGTCAAGGCGAAGGGTTGAAGACAATGCAAGTAACGACAGCCGATACCGGCGCCAGCGTGGAGTTGTCGCCCGTTTGCTTCGAGCGCGACTTCAACGAGTCGCTTGTGCACCAGAGCGTGGTCGCGTTTCTCGCCGGCCAGCGCCAGGGCACGCGCGCACAGAAGACACGCTCCGACGTCAGCGGGGGTGGCGCCAAGCCGTTCCGCCAGAAGGGCACCGGCCGGGCCCGCGCGGGCACGATCCGCAGCCCGCTGTGGACCGGTGGTGGCAAGGTGTTCGCGGCGCGCAATCGCGACTTCTCGCAGAAGCTGAACAAGAAGATGTATCGCGCCGCGATGGCGTCGATCCTCTCCGAGCTGGTCCGTCAGGATCGTCTCAAGGTGGTTGCGGACTTCGCGGTTGCCTCCGGCAAGACCCGTGACGGCGTGGCGAAGCTCAACGAGCTCGGCCTGGCGAAGGGGCTGGTCGTGCTGGCCGAATACGACGAGATGACCGCGCGTGCGCTCGGTAATGTGCCGCACATCGACGTGGTCGACGCTGCCGGAATCAACCCGGCGAACCTGGTCGGCGCGGAAACGGTCGTGATGACCGAAGCGGCAATCCGCAAGATTGAGGGGTGGCTGGCATGAGTGCGCGTCTGATGCAGGTGATTCAGGGTCCGGTGGTCTCGGAGAAGTCCACCATGGCCGGCGAGATGGGCCAGTACGTGTTTCGCGTGCTGCCCGATGCGAGCAAGGACGAGATCAAGGCGGCGGTCGAGCAGTTGTTCGAGGTGCGTGTGGAAAATGTGCGCACCCTCAAGCAGCAGGGCAAGCAGAAGCGCTTCGGCCGCCTGTTCGGGCGTCGCAACCACTGGAAGAAGGCCTATGTGTCGCTCGCCGAAGGCGAAAGCATCGACATGGGTGAAGGAGACCAGGTCTAGTCATGGCGATTATCAAGACGAATCCGACCTCGGCCGGGCGTCGCCACGCGGTCCAGATCCGTGGTGACAACCTGTACAAGGGTGCGCCGCATGCCGCGCTGATCGAAAAGAAGACTCGGTCCGGTGGTCGCAACAACACGGGCCGGATCACGACCCGTCACGTCGGCGGAGGCCACAAGCAGCGCTATCGCGTGGTCGACTTCAAGCGCAACAAGGACAACGTCCCCGCGCGCGTCGAACGCTTGGAGTACGACCCGAACCGTAGCGCCCATCTGGCCCTGCTGCTCTACGCCGATGGCGAGCGTCGCTACATCATCGCGCCGAAGGGGCTGAAACAGGGTGATCAGGTCGCCAGTGGCAGCCAGGCGCCGATTCGGCCGGGTAATGCGATGCCGCTGCGCTCGATCCCGGTCGGTACCACCGTGCACTGCGTGGAGCTGAAGCCGGGCAAGGGCGCGCAGATGGTTCGCTCCGCCGGTACCTCCGCGCAGGTCGTGGCCCGCGAAGGCCAGCATGCGACCCTGCGTCTGGGCTCGGGCGAAATGCGCCGGGTGCCGTCGGAGTGCCGTGCCGTGGTTGGCGAAGTGGGTCATTCCGAGCACAGCCTGAAGAAATTCGGGAAGGCCGGCGCCAAGCGCTGGAAGGGTGTGCGCCCGACGGTTCGTGGTACGGCCATGAACCCGGTCGACCACCCGCACGGTGGTGGCGAAGGCCGCAACTTCGGCCGCCACCCGGTGACCCCGTGGGGTCGTCCGACTAAGGGTTACAAGACCCGCAACAACAAGCGTACCGACGGCATGATTGTGCGTCGGCGGAAGAAGTAACGGAGTCCCAGCATGCCGCGTTCACTGAAGAAAGGCCCGTTCGTCGACCACCACCTGCGCAAGAAGGTGGAAGAGGCGGTGGAGAAAAACGATCGCCGTCCAATCAAGACCTGGTCCCGGCGTTCGATGATCATCCCGCAAATGGTCGGGCTGACCATCGCTGTCCACAACGGCCGGCAGCACGTGCCTGTACTCGTCAACGAGAACATGGTGGGCCACAAGCTGGGCGAATTTGCCTTGACGCGGACCTTCAAGGGTCATATCGCGAACAAGAAGTCGCGCTGAGGACGAACGATGGAAACGATTGCAAAACTGCGTTTCGCGCGGATCTCCCCGCAAAAGGCTCGCCTGGTCGCCGATCAGGTCCGTGGGCTGCGGGTCGAGGAAGCGCTCAACGAGCTCACGTTCAGCGCGAAGAAGCCGGCCGCCATCGTCAAGAAGGTGCTGGAGTCGGCGATCGCGAACGCGGAGAACAATGACGGTGCCGATATCGACGAGCTGCTCGTGTCGCGTATCCAGGTCGACGAAGGCCCGGTGCTCAAGAGGATGCATGCCCGTGCGAAGGGCCGCGGTAACCGCATCCTGAAGCGTACCAGCCATATCGTCATCGGCGTCAGCGAGAAGGGAGCCTAAGCATGGGTCAGAAAGTACATCCGACCGGCATCCGCCTGGGCATCTCTCGCCCGTGGTCAGCCACCTGGTACGCCGATGGTCGCGAGTTTGGCGAGACGCTCAACAACGACATCCAGCTGCGCGAGTTTCTGCAAAAGAAGCTGGCTCACGCATCGGTGAGCCGGATCAGCATCGAGCGACCGGCTAAGGCCGCGCACATCACGATCCAGACCGCGCGTCCGGGTATCGTGATCGGCAAGAAGGGCGAGGATATCGAGAAGCTGCGCCGCGACGTCGCCCGCGAGACGGGTCTCGACCAGGGCAGCGTGAAGATCAATATCGAGGAAGTGCGCAAGCCCGAGGTCGAGGCACAGCTGGTGGCCGAAGGGATCGCCCAGCAGCTCGAGCGCCGCATCATGTTCCGTCGCGCGATGAAGCGGGCGGTGGGCAATGCGATGCGCCTCGGTGCCCAGGGCATCAAGGTACACGTGTCCGGTCGCCTGAACGGTGCCGAGATCGCGCGCTCCGAGTGGTATCGCGAAGGGCGCGTACCGCTGCACACCCTGCGTGCCGACATCGACTACGGGTTTGCGGAAGCGCGGACCACCTACGGGATCATTGGCGTGAAGGTCTGGATCTTCAAGGGCGAGGTCTTTGGCCTGGAGCCGACCGAAGGGACCCGTGCCGCCGCCAAAGCGAGCTAGGACTTAAAGATCATGCTGCAGCCAAAAAGAACCAAGTTCCGCAAGCAGTTCAAGGGCCGTAACCGGGGCATGGCCTCGACCGGTGCCAAGGTCAGCTTCGGCGAGTACGGCCTGCAGGCCGTCGAACGCGGCCGGATTACCGCCCGCCAGATCGAGGCCGCGCGTCGCGCGATGGTCCGTCACATCAAACGTGGCGGGAAGATCTGGATCCGCGTGTTCCCGGACGTGCCGGTGACCAAGAAGCCCCTCGAAGTGCGTATGGGCAAGGGCAAGGGCGGCGTCGAATACTGGGTGTGCAAGGTGCAGCCCGGTCGCATGCTCTACGAAATGGAAGGTGTGCAGGAAGACGTGGCGCGCGAAGCGATGCGTCTGGCGGCCGCCAAGTTGCCGGTGAAGACGGTGTTTACCCGTCGGCAGGTGATGTGATGAAAGCGAGCGAACTGAGAAAGAAATCCGACGAAGAGCTCAACACCGAGCTCGAGGCGCTCTACAAGGAGCAGTTCGGGCTGCGCATGCAGAAGGCCGTTGGCCAGTTGGCGCGCCCCGACCGGGTCGGCAAGGTGCGGCGCGAGATCGCGCAGATCAAGACGCTGATGAACGAACGAAAGGCAGGCTAAGAAGATGACCGAGCAAGTCTCCAAGACCCAGCGATCCGTCGTTGGGCGCGTGATCAGCGACAAGATGGACAAGACCCGCACGGTCCTGGTCGAACGCCGCGTGCGTCATCCGCTGTACGGCAAGTTCATCCGGCGCAGCACCAAGCTGCACGTCCATGACGAGGACAATGTCTCGCGCATGGGTGACCGCGTGCGTATCCGTGAGTGCCGGCCGATGTCCAAGCAGAAGCGCTTTGCCCTGATCGAAGTGGTCGGGCACGACGCGCTCTGATCGGCCGCTGGGAGATAAGTCATGATTCAAATGCAGACCGTTCTCGAGGCCGCCGACAATAGCGGCGCCCGTCGCATCCAGTGCATCAAGGTACTGGGTGGTTCGCACCGTCGTTATGCGCGCGTGGGCGATGTGATCAAGGTGAGCGTCAAGGACGCCATCCCGCGCGGCAAGGTCAAAAAGGGCGACGTGTATAACGCGGTCGTGGTGCGCACCGCCTCGGGCGTGCGCCGCCCCGACGGGTCGATCATTCGTTTCGATCGCAACGCGGCGGTGCTGCTGAACAACCAGCACCAGCCGATCGGCACTCGTATCTTCGGGCCGGTGACGCGTGAACTGCGAGGGGAGAAGTACATGAAGATTATTTCCCTCGCCCCGGAAGTGCTGTGAGGTCGTGATGAAGAAGATTCGCAAAGGCGACGACGTCGTCGTGATCGCAGGAAAGGACAAGGGCCGGCGCGGCACCATCATCAAGGTGCTGGACGGAAAGGTCCTGGTCCAGAACATCAACATGGTGAAGAAGCATCAGAAGCCGAACCCGCAGCGCGGGATCGGTGGCGGGATCATCGAGAAGGAAATGCCGATCGATGTCTCCAATGTAATGCTCTTCAACCCGGCAACCGACAAGGGTGATCGCGTGTCGTTCAAGACCCTGGAAGACGGCCGCAAGGTGCGCGTCTTCCGTTCGAACGGCGAGGTCGTGGACGCATAACGCGGACGGACGGTTTATGGAACGCTTGAGAGAAGAATACGAATCCAACGTGAAGCAGGCGCTGCAGCAGCAGTTCAGCTATGCGAACGTGATGGAAATCCCGCGTGTCACCAAGGTCACCCTGAACATGGGTCTGGGTGATGCAGTCGCGGACAAGAAGATCATTGAGCATGCGGTCAGCGACATGACGGCCATCGCCGGGCAGAAGCCCGTGGTGACGAAGGCCCGCAAGTCAATCGCCGGGTTCAAGATCCGAGACGACTACCCGATCGGTTGCAAGGTGACCCTTCGTAGTCGGCAGATGTACGAGTTCCTGGACCGCCTGATCAACGTGGCCCTGCCGCGTGTGCGTGACTTCCGGGGCTTCAGCGCCAAGGCGTTCGATGGTCGCGGGAACTACTCGCTGGGGATCAAGGAGCAGATCATCTTCCCCGAGATTGACTATGACCGTGTCGACAAACTGCGCGGCATGGACATCACCATTACAACGAGCGCAAAGACGGACGAGGAAGCCAAGGCACTGCTGGAAGCCTTCCGGTTCCCGTTCCGCAACTAAGAGGTAGGCGCACATGGCGAAGACATCGATGATCGAGCGCGAAAAAAAGCGCGCCCGTCTGGTCAAGAAATACGCAGCGAAGCGTGCGGAACTCAAGGCGATCCTGGTGGACGAAACGAAGTCCTCCGAAGAGCGCCTGGCGGCGATGCACGCCCTGCAGAAGCTGCCGCGCGATTCCGCGGCGGTGCGACAGAAGAATCGCTGTGGCGTCACCGGTCGCCCGAAGGGTTATTACCGTCGGTTCGGCCTTGGGCGGAACAAGCTGCGGGAGCACGCCATGAAGGGCGAAATCCCGGGCCTGCGCAAGTCGAGCTGGTAAGGAGACAGAAGCAATGATGACCGATCCGATTTCCGACATGCTCACCCGCGTGCGCAATGCGCAGCGCGCGAACAAGGAGCAGGTCGCGATCCCGTTCAGCAAGGCCAAGGAACGCATCCTCAAGGTGTTTGCCGACGAGGGGTTTGTGGGCGACGTGCAGGTCGAGGGCGAGGCCGCGCAGAAGAAGCTCCTGGTTAAGCTGAAATATTTCGAAGGGCGTCCGGTCATCGAGAGCGTTGAACGGATTTCCCGCCCAGGTCTGCGGATCTACCGCGGCAAGGACGAGCTCCCGCGGATTAACCAGGGGCTCGGTGTTGCGGTGATCTCCACGTCGCAGGGTGTCATGAGTGATCGCGCAGCCCGGGCCGCCGGCCAGGGTGGCGAGGTCCTCTGCAAGATTTACTGAGGAATCAGCCATGTCGCGCATTGCAAATCTGCCGATCCAGCTGCCCAACGGCGTGGCCGTGGAGCAGGCCGAAGGCGAGATCAAGGTCAAGGGTCCGAAGGGCGAGCTGCAGCTGGCTTGCCCCGAGGCGGTTACGGTCACGGTCGAGGACGGCGTCGTCCGGGTGAAGGCCAACGAAAACGCCAAGAACATGGCCCTGGCCGGTACCATCCGCGCCATCCTGGGCAACCATGTACACGGCGTCAGCGAGGGCTTCGAGCGGAAGCTCGAGCTGGTCGGCGTTGGCTACCGGGCGCAGATGCAGGGCACGAAGCTCAATCTGACGCTGGGCTACTCGCACCCGATCGAGTTCGATGTGCCCGAAGGGGTCACGATCGAGACCCCCAGCGCGACCGAGGTGGTGGTGAAGGGAACGGATCGCCAGAAGGTGGGGCAGGTGGCCGCGAATATTCGCGCCTTCCGTCCGCCGGAGCCCTACAAGGGCAAGGGCGTGAAGTACAAAGACGAGCGCATTGTGCGTAAAGAAGCCAAGAAGAAGTAGGTAGGCACCAGTGGACAAGAAAGAGGCTAGACTCAAGAGGGCGCGTCGCGCGCGGTTCAAGATCCGCGAGCTGGGGGTGCATCGTCTCTGTATTCACCGGACGCCGCGCCACATGTATGCGCAGATCATCGCCCCTTCGGGCGACGCTGTGGTGGCTGCGGCCTCCACCGTCGAGAAGGAGCTCAAGAGCGCCGGCAACACCGGGAACGCCGAAGCGGCGGCCCGCGTGGGCCAGGTGATCGCCGAGCGCGCAAAGAAAGCCGGAATCGAACAGGTCGCGTTCGACCGTGCGGGCTTTCGTTATCACGGACGCGTAAAGGCCCTGGCCGACGCCGCCCGTGAAAACGGCCTGCAGTTCTAGTCCAGCGCGACCCACCGGAGAAGATTAATGGCACGTAATGATGTAAGCGAAGCCACCGACGGCCTGCAGGAAAAGCTGATCGGCGTGAACCGCGTGGCCAAGGTGGTCAAGGGCGGGCGTCAGTTCCGCTTTGCCGCCCTGACTGTCGTGGGTGATGGCGAAGGTCGCGTCGGGTTTGGCTATGGCAAGGCCCGCGAGGTCCCTCAGGCTATCCAGAAGGCGATGCAGCAGGCGCGTCAGGAGATGCGCGATGTCTCGCTGAAGGACGGTACCCTGCACTATGCGGTCAATGGCCGCCACGGCGCCGCGAAGGTGTACATGCAGCCGGCCTCGGAAGGTACGGGCGTGATCGCCGGTGGCGCGATGCGTGCGGTGCTCGAGGTCGCGGGGGTGCACAACGTGCTGGCCAAGTGTGTTGGCTCGCGGAACCCGATTAACGTCGTGCAGGCGACCATCGAAGGGCTCACCAAGGTGAACTCGCCCGAACGCGTCGCTGCCAAGCGCGGCAAGTCTGTCGACGAAGTGACGAGCTAGTCATGAGCAAGCTGAAACTGACCCTGGTGCGCAGCACCGCTGGACGGCTGAAGAACCACAAGGCCTGTGTTCGCGGCCTCGGCCTGCGCAAGACCCACAGCACCTCTGTAGTCGAGGCCACGCCCGAGAATCTGGGTATGGTCCGCAAGGTGTCGTACCTGCTGAAGGTAGAGGAAGTCTGACCTATGAGACTCAACGACATTTCCAGCCCCGCCGGCGCTCGCAAGCCGGGCAAGCGCGTGGGCCGCGGTATCGGCTCCGGCCTGGGCAAGACCGGTGGCCGTGGCCACAAGGGACAGAAGTCCCGCTCGGGCGGTTTTACCAAGACGGGCTTCGAAGGCGGCCAGATGCCGCTGCAGCGCCGCCTGCCCAAGGTGGGCTTTCGGTCGCGCAAGCAGCGCTACGCAGCCGAAGTGCGTCTGAGCGAGCTGGCCAAGGTGGAAGGTGCGGTCACGCTGGAGAGCCTGAAAAAGGCCGGCGTGATTCCCGAGATCGCCCAGAGCGCGAAGATCTTCGCCTCCGGCGAGGTGTCCCAGGCCTGCGTCGTCAAGGGCGTGGGCGTGACCAAGGGGGCCAAGGCAGCCATTGAGGCGGCCGGCGGGAGCGTCGAGGCCGAATAATGGCGCGAGGAGCGACAGCACGATCCGGTGGCGGGCTCACCGGCTTTACGGAGTTGCGGCAACGCCTGCTTTTCGTGCTGGGCGCCTTGGTCGTCTACCGCATCGGGACATTTAT
This sequence comes from Thioalkalivibrio thiocyanoxidans ARh2, assembly GCF_000385215.1. Lineage (GTDB taxonomy): Bacteria > Pseudomonadota > Gammaproteobacteria > Ectothiorhodospirales > Ectothiorhodospiraceae > Thioalkalivibrio > Thioalkalivibrio thiocyanoxidans. The sequence continues at coordinate 9,334 of NZ_ARQK01000024.1, read as the reverse complement.
TCCGGTGCCGGGCATCAATCCGGTGGCGGTTTCGCAGTTCTTCGAGGAGCAGAGCGGGACCATCCTGGACATGTTCAACATGTTCTCCGGGGGTGCGCTGGAGCGGCTGTCAATCTTCGCCCTGGGGGTGATGCCGTATATCTCGGCGGCGATCATCATGCAGCTTCTCGCGGCGACCGTTCCGGCTCTGCAGCAGCTGAAGAAAGAAGGCGAGCAGGGTCGCCGGAAGATTACGCAGTACACGCGCTACGGGACCGTGGCGCTTGCGCTCTTTCAGAGTATCGGGATCGGGATCGCCCTGAACGGACAGACCATCCAGGGTATGCCGATGGCGCTGAATCCCGGGCCGATCTTTATCTTTACGGTAGTCGTGTCGCTGGTGACCGGGACGCTGTTCCTGATGTGGCTGGGTGAGCAGATTACCGAGCGCGGGATCGGCAACGGGATCTCGATCATTATCTTCGCCGGGATTGTGGCGGGCCTTCCGGGTGCGATTGGCGGAACCCTGGAACTGGCGCGTACCGGTGAACTGGCGGCCGCGTTTGTGGTGATCCTGATCGTGCTGGCGCTTGCGGTGACCGCCTTCGTGGTGTTCGTGGAGCGCGGACAAAGGCGCGTCACGATCAACTATGCCAAGCGCCAGGTGGGGCGAAAGGTCGTGGGCGGCCAGTCTTCCCACCTGCCTTTGAAGCTGAATATGGCGGGCGTAATCCCGCCGATCTTCGCGTCGAGTATCATTCTGTTCCCCTCGACTCTGGGGCAATGGTTTGGGCAGGCCGAGGGGATGGACTGGCTGCGCGAGCTGTCGACGACGCTTGCGCCCGGGCAGCCGCTGTACGTGGGCTTTTACGCGGCGGCGATTATTTTCTTCTGTTTCTTCTATACCGCGCTGGTGTTCAATTCGCGCGATACGGCGGAAAACCTGAAGAAGCAGGGCGCCTTTATCCCGGGGATCCGGCCGGGCGTCCAGACGGAACGGTTTATCGACGGGGTCATGACCCGGTTGACCGCGGTGGGTGCGGTGTACATCACCGCCGTGTGTCTGCTACCGGAGTTCCTGATTCTGTACTGGAACGTGCCCTTCTACTTTGGTGGGACGTCGCTGTTGATCATCGTGATCGTGGTGATGGACTTCATGGCCCAGTTGCAGTCGCACCTAGTGTCGCACCAGTACGAAGGACTGATGAAAAAGGCGAATCTGAAGGGATTCGGCGGGACCGGGATCCGCTAGACCATCCCGTTGGGAATCCGTTGAAGGAGAAAGACCATGAAGGTACGGGCATCCGTAAAGCCGATCTGCCGCAACTGCAAGGTGATCCGGCGTAATGGCGTGGTCCGCGTGATCTGCTCGGACAAGCGCCACAAGCAACGCCAGGGCTAAGGCTTGGCGTCACTGGTATTCATTGCTACTATAGCCGGCTTTGCCGGATTCTGATGGAGATGTTGGATGGCTCGCGTCGCTGGAATCAATATTCCTGACCAGAAGCACACCGTGATTGCGCTGACCGCGATCTATGGCATTGGCCCGACCCGGGCGCGCCAGATCTGCGAGGCCGCCGGGGTGCGTCCGGAAATCAAGGTGCGGGATCTGACCGATGCCGAAGTCGACGCTCTGCGCGCGCAGATCGATCGCATTCCGGTGGAAGGGGATCTGCGCCGCGAGATCAGCATGAACATCAAGCGGTTGATGGATCTGGGCTGCTATCGCGGGGTGCGTCATCGTCGCGGCCTGCCGCTGCGCGGCCAGCAGACGCAGACGAACGCCCGGACCCGCAAGGGCCCGCGTCGCCCGATTCGTAAGTAATCAGACTGGGATCACAGGTACATGGCACAAGCGCAGACCCGGACCAAGAAAAAGGTCCGCAAGAATATCGCCGAGGGCGTGGCTCACGTATACGCCACGTTCAACAACACGATCATCACCATCACCGATCGTCAGGGCAACACGATCAGCTGGGCCACTTCCGGTGGGTCCGGCTTCCGTGGCTCGCGCAAGTCGACCCCGTTCGCGGCCCAGGTGGCCGCGGAACGTGCGGGTTCGGCTGCCGCCGAGCATGGCGTGAAGAACCTCGACGTGATGGTGCGCGGGCCGGGCCCGGGTCGCGAGTCGGCGGTTCGTGCGCTGAACAACGCGGGGTTCAAGATCACCAACATCAGTGATGTAACCCCGATCCCCCACAACGGCTGCCGGCCGCCCAAGAAACGCCGCGTTTAAGGCTGGAGTTCAAGAATGGCTCGTTACATTGGACCGAAATGCAAGCTGAGTCGCCGCGAAGGCGTGGACCTGGGGCTGAAGAGCCGGGCGCGCGCGCTGGAGACCAAGTGCAAGCTGGACAAGGCCCCGGGGCAGCACGGCGAACGCCGCACCCGCCTGTCCGATTACGCCGTGCAGCTGCGCGAAAAGCAGAAGCTGCGCCGCATCTACGGGGTGCTGGAAAAGCAGTTCCGCAACTATTACAAGAAGGCCGCCCAGCGCAAGGGCTCCACGGGTGAGAACCTGCTGAAGCTGCTGGAGGGCCGTCTGGACAACGTCGTGTATCGCATGGGCTTCGGGAGCACCCGCTCCGAGGCGCGTCAGCTGGTGTCGCACCGCGCGGTGCTGGTCAATGGACAGGTGGTGAACATTGCTGCCTACCAGGTGCAGCCCTCCGACGTGGTCAGCATACGCGAGAAGGCACGCAAGCAGGTGCGCATCCAGGATGCGATGACCTTGGCCGAGCAGAGCGGTTTTCCGTCCTGGGTGGAAGTGGATACGAGCAAGTTCGAGGGCACCTTCAAGGCGATCCCCGACCGCTCCGACCTGCCCGCCGACATCAACGAGTCGCTCGTCGTCGAGCTGTACTCGAAGTAATCGTATAGCGGCCTTCCGCCAGGAGACACCATGCAGTCCAACGAACTGGTCAAGAAACAACAGATCGAGGTCGAGGCCGAGAATCGGAACCAGGCCAAGGTCGCGCTGGAGCCGCTCGAGCGGGGCTTCGGTCATACGCTGGGTAACGCCCTGCGCCGCGTACTGCTGTCGTCGATCCCGGGTGCCGCGATCGTCGAGGCCCGTATCGAGGGCGTGCTGCACGAGTACACCGCGATCGAGGGTGTGCAGGAAGACGTGGTCGACATCCTGCTGAACCTGAAGGGTGTGGCGCTGCGTATGCACAGCCGCGAAGAGTCGACGCTGACCCTGAAGAAGAAGGGCCCGTGCGTGGTGACCGCTGGTGACATCACCGTGGATCACGACGTCGAGGTGGTGAACCCCGAGCACGTGATCGCGACCATCACCAAGAACGTCGAGCTCGACATGACCCTGAGCGCCCGTGCCGGACGCGGCTACGAGCCGGTGAGCACTCGCCGCCAGGCCGAAGGCGACGAGACCGGCATTGGTCGGCTGCTGCTGGACGCCAGCTTCAGCCCGATCCGCCGCGTGGCCTACCGTGTCGAGAGCGCCCGTCTGGCGCAGCGCACCGACATGGATCGCTTGGTGCTGGAGCTCGAAACCAATGGTGCGATCGCCCCGGATGACGCGGTGCGTCAGGCGGCGACGATCCTGCAGAGTCAGCTAGCCCCGTTCGTCGATCTCCAGGAAGAGACGGGCGAGGTGCCGGGCACCACCGCCGGCGCGATCGATCCGATCCTGCTGCGTCCGGTGGACGAGCTGGAACTGACCGTGCGTTCGGCGAACTGCCTGAAGGCCGAGAACCTGTACTACATCGGCGATCTGGTGCAGCGCACTGAGGTTGAGCTGCTGCGTGCGCCCAACCTGGGCAAGAAGTCGCTGACCGAGATCAAGGACACGCTGGCCACTCACGGTCTGTCGCTCGGGATGCGTCTCGAGAACTGGCCGCCGCCGGGTCTGCGCGACGACAACGAGTAATCACGGCGCTTCGCGCCAACCGTATTTCAGAGGAAATCTCTCATGCGTCATCGTCATTCCGGCCGTCAGCTGGGCCGTAACAGCTCGCACCGCAAGGCCACTTTTCAGGCCCTGTCCGTGGCCCTGTTCCGGCACGAACTGATCAAGACCACGCTGCCGAAGGCCAAGGAACTGCGCCGCGTCGCCGAACCGCTGATCACCCTCGCGAAGGAAGACAGCGTGCACGGGCGCCGGACCGCGTTCGCGCGGCTGCGCGACAAGGAGGTCGTGGGGAAGCTGTTCAACGAGCTGGGCCCGCGCTACGAGGGGCGGCCCGGTGGGTACCTGCGGATTCTGAAGTGCGGGTATCGCGCGGGCGACAATGCCCCGATGGCGTACGTGGAGCTGGTCGATCGGCCGGAGCCGGACGCGGATCAGGGGAATGGCGAAGCCGCCTGATCGGCTAACCTTCCCGCGACAAGAGAGCCGGCCCAGGTGGTCGGCTTTCTTGCGTCTGGGGTGCGGTAAATAACAGGCAGCGGATTGCCTCAGGCCGAGGCGACCCTGCCCTGAGAGCGGCGCAGCAACGGCGCAAGAAAGCGCCCCGTGTGGCTGCGCGGGGTGGCGGCGACCGTCTCCGGCGTACCCGCAACGAGCAGCTCGCCGCCGCCACTGCCGCCCTCAGGTCCGATGTCGATCAGCCAGTCGGCGGTCTTGATCACGTCGAGGTTGTGCTCGATCACGACAATGGTATTGCCGTGGTCGCGCAGGCGGTGGAGGACCCGCAGTAGCTGGGCGATGTCCTCGAAGTGCAGGCCGGTGGTCGGCTCGTCGAGGATGTACAGCGTGCGGCCGGTATCGCGCTTGGACAGCTCTCGGGCCAGCTTGATGCGCTGGGCCTCGCCCCCGGACAGGGTGGTGGCGTTCTGGCCGAGCTGGATGTAGGACAGCCCGACCTCCATCAGCATCTCGAGCTTGCGATGGATCACGGGGACCGGCTGGAAGAACTCGAGGGCTTCCTCGACGGTCATATCCAGCACCTCGTGGATGCTCTTGCCCTTGTAGCGGACCTCCAGGGTCTCGCGGTTGTAGCGCTTGCCCTTGCAGACGTCGCAGGGGACAAACACATCCGGGAGGAAGTGCATCTCCACCTTGATGACGCCATCGCCCTGACAGGCCTCGCAGCGCCCACCGCGCACGTTGAACGAAAAGCGCCCGGGCTTGTAGCCACGCGAGCGGGCCTCGGCCGTGGCGGCAAACAGCTCGCGGATCGGGGTGAAGAGCCCGGTGTAGGTCGCCGGGTTGGAGCGCGGGGTACGCCCGATGGGGCTCTGGTCGATGTCGACGACCTTGTCGATCAGCTCGAGGCCTTCAATGCGCTCGTGCGGCGCGACCGTATGGCGACCACCATGCAGCGCGACGGCGACGGCCGGGTACAGCGTATTGTTGACCAGCGTGGACTTGCCGGAGCCGGAGACCCCGGTGACGCAGGTCAGCAGGCCCGTCGGGAACGCGAACTCGCCGCCCTTGAGGTTGTTGCCGTGCGCGCCGATCACGCGGATCTCGCGCTCGGGGTCCGGCGCAATGCGTTGTTCCGGCACCGCAATGGCCCGCGTGCCGTTGAGGTAGGCCCCAGTCAGGGAATCCGGGTTACGGGCCACCTCGTCCGGGGTGCCGGCGGCCACGATTCGGCCGCCGTGGCGGCCCGCACCGGGACCGATGTCGACGACATGATCGGCCGCGCGAATCGCGTCTTCGTCGTGCTCGACCACCATCACGGTGTTGCCGAGGTCGCGCAGGTGGCACAGGGTGTTGAGCAGGCGCTCGTTGTCGCGCTGGTGCAGCCCGATCGAAGGTTCGTCGAGGATGTACATCACCCCGACCAGGGCGGACCCGATCTGTGACGCCAGCCGGATGCGCTGGGCCTCGCCACCGGACAGGGTGTCGGCGGAACGGTCGAGGGTCAGATAGTCGAGCCCGACATCGTTCAGGAATCCCAGGCGCGCGCCGATCTCGCCCACGATCTTCTCCGCGATCTGGGCGAAGCGTCCCGGCAGGCGCAGCTCGGCGAAGAAGGCCCGTGCGTCGGCCACGCTCATGTGCGTGACCTCGGGCAGTGTCAGGTCGCTGATGAATACATGTCGTGCTGCGGAATTCAGGCGTGTGCCGTGGCACTCGGGGCAGGCCTGTTCGGCCAGATAGCGCCCCAGCTCCTCGCGTACCGCAGCGGAGTCGGTCTCGCGGTAGCGCCGCTCCAGGTTCGGAATGACCCCCTCGAACACGCGCTCGTCCGTACGCAGGCGACCATTCGCGGCCGGCGTCGACAGGTTGACCTTCTCCTTGCCGGAGCCGTGCAGCACCACGGCCCGGACCTCGGCCGGGAGATCCTGCCAGGCGGTCTCGACGTCAAAGCCGTAATGCCGGGCCAGGCTGTTCAGCAGGCTGAAGTACCAGGCATTGCGCCGGTCCCAGCCACGCACTGCCCCGCCGGCCAGACTCAGTTCGGGTTGCGAGACCACCCGCTCCGGGTCGAAGTACTGGCGCACGCCGAGGCCATCGCAGGTGGGGCAGGCCCCGGCCGGGTTGTTGAACGAGAACAGCCGGGGTTCCAGCTCGCGCAGCGCATAGCCGCAGACGGGGCAGGCATAGCGCGCGGAAAAGATCATTGGCTCGCGCTTGGGCTCATCCATCCAGGCGATCAGTGCCAGCCCGTCCGCCAGTTCGGTCGCGGTCTCGAAGGACTCGGCCAGGCGCTGGCGCAGGTCCTCGCGGACCTTGAAGCGGTCGATCACGATCTCGATGTTGTGCTTGCGCTTGGGATCCAGCGCGGGGAGGGCGTCGAGGTCGTGGATCTCGCCGTTGATGCGGGCGCGCAGGTAGCCCTGGGCGCGCATGGACTCCAGCAGCTTGTGGTGCTCGCCCTTGCGTCCGCGCACGATCGGGGCCAGCAGCATCACCTTTTCGCCCTCGGGCAGATCCAGCACCTGGTCCACCATCTGCGAGATGGTCTGGGCGGCCAGGGTCTCGCCGTGTTCCGGGCAGCGCGGCTCGCCGGCACGGGCGAACAGCAGGCGCAGGTAGTCGTAAATTTCGGTGATGGTGCCAACCGTGGAGCGCGGGTTGTGCGAGGTGCTTTTCTGCTCGATGGAGATCGCCGGCGACAGGCCCTCGATCTGGTCCACGTCCGGCTTTTCCATCATCGACAGGAACTGCCGGGCATAGGTAGACAGGCTCTCCACGTAACGGCGCTGCCCCTCGGCAAACAGGGTGTCGAAGGCCAGCGAGGACTTGCCGGAGCCGGACACGCCGGTGATCACGATCAGCCGGTCGCGCGGCAGGTCGAGATCGATGTTCTTCAGGTTGTGGGTGCGGGCCCCGCGGATGCTGATGCTGTCCATGGATCGGTATTGGCTCTAACCTGTTTGGGCGATGGGCGCCCGCCAGACGGCTGTGGGGCGCAAACCGCTCATGGTAACACCCCGGCGACCGCCGCCATGGTTTCCGTGGCATTGTTGCCGGTAAACTCGGCACGCATGACAGCCCGTCCTTCCCTTCGGATTTCACCGGCATGACGCCCCGCGAGCTGCGCGCAACCTCCGGTCTCGCGGCCATCTATGGCGCGCGCATGGCCGGTCTGTTCATGGTGCTGCCGGTGTTCATGCTGCACCTGGACACGCTCGCGGGCGCCACGCCGTTCTTGATGGGGCTGGCGCTGGGGATCTACGGGCTGACCCAGGCGCTGCTGCAGATCCCGTTTGGTCTGTGGTCCGACCGGCTGGGGCGCAAGCCCCTGATCCTCGGCGGGCTCGCGCTTTTCGTGCTCGGGAGCCTGGTTGCGGCTCTGGCGGAGACTGTACACGGGGTGATCCTGGGTCGCGCCCTGCAGGGCGCCGGGGCGGTGGCCGCGGTGATCCTCGCGCTGACCGCCGACCTGGTCGGCGAGGAACGGCGCATGCGTGCACTCGCGGCCATTGGCCTGACCATCGGGGTGACCTTTACCGCCTCGATGGCGCTGGGGCCGGTGGTCGATCGAGCGGCCGGGTTGAGCGGGGTCTTCGGCCTGTCCGCGCTGCTCGGAGTGCTCGCGATCGTGATCCTGCTGTTCTGGGTACCCAATCCGGAGCGCGTGCGGCAGCACCCGGACATGGTCCCCATCTGGTCCGCGCTGCCATGGGTGCTGCGCGAACCGGAGTTGCTGCGCCTGAATCTCGGTATCTTCGTGCTGCATCTGGTGCTCGCGGCCAATTTCCTCGTGATCCCGCTGCTACTGGTCGAACATCTGGGCCTGGGAGGCGCCGAGCACTGGCGCTTTTATGTCCCGGTGCTTCTGGCAGGCTTTGCCCTGATGCTGCCGGGGATCATTCTGGGCGAGCGCCGCCGGCGTGTGCATGCGGTGATGCGCGGCGCGATCGCCCTGCTCGTGCTGGTCCAGCTCCTGCTGGCGCTGGTGCTCTTCAACGGCATGGGGATGGTGTTCATTGTGGCCCTGATGGTGGCGTTTTTCGCCGCCTTCAACCTGCTGGAGGCCGCTCTGCCGTCGCTGGTCGCTCGGGAGGCGCCCGTCGCGCACAAGGGCACGGCCATGGGAGGATTTGCGACGGCCCAGTTTCTGGGCATATTCGCCGGGGGGCTGCTCGGGGGTGGTGTCCTGACTCTGGCGGGGCCGGCCGGTGTCTTTCTTGCGGCTGTGCCGCTGTTGCTGATCTGGTTTGCGGCCGCCTGGCACATGCAGCCGCGCTACCGCTCGAACCGTGTGCTGGCGGTTCCCGCTCATTGGGCCGGTCGCGAGGCCGAACTGCGCTACGCGCTGGCCGGTTGGCCGGGCATTGTGGAGGTGGCGCTGTCGCCCGATGTGCGCTCGCTGTACGTCAAGGTCGACCCTGGTGGGCCGGATACGGAGGACCTGGTGGCCTGGCTGGCGCAGCCCCCCGGTGTGGTGGCTGCGCGCGGGGATTGAGCTACTCCGCTCGGGTGGCGCACAAAACCGCACATGGGCGCTGCCGGCTCGCGGGCGCCCTGCTACAATTAAGGAAACACTGACCAATGTACGCGCTCGTGCTCGAGTCGCTTTTGCGTGCGAACAAGGCGCGGTGACTGCCGTGCAGTCATTCTGCACAAGGGAGCCGCAACGCCGTTCCCGCGCCCGTTGTTATCAAAAACGGGCGGCCGAGCCCCTTTGGGGTTGGTACCCCCTGTTCCCCGATCCTGCGTTGCGCCGCTTGCGGGTAGAACCACTACCCGCTGCACGGCGCGCCTTGTCTCGGAAAACCTGGGGTACCAACGCGAGTGTGTACATTGATCAGTGTTTCCTTAACGGTTCGTTTCCCGCGCCCTGCACAAGGCGTCAGACACTAAGGAGTTCCCATGGCCCGTGGCGTCAACAAAGTCATCCTGCTCGGTAATCTCGGGGCCGACCCGGAAAAGCGCGAGACCCCCAACGGGGTTACCGTGACCAATCTGCGTCTGGCCACCTCGGAGCAGTGGACC
>NZ_ARQK01000023.1 GCF_000385215.1 Thioalkalivibrio thiocyanoxidans ARh2 | reverse complement strand
GCGCGCGCACGGCGTTGCGGCTCCCTTGTGCAGAATGACTGCACGGCAGTCACCGCGCCTTGTTCGCACGCAAAAGCGACTCGAGCGCGAGCGTGTACATTAATCAGTGTTTCCCTAGCCTACTTCGACCAGAAGTTCAGGTCCTCGAAAAAGCCCTTCACCCCATCCAGCCAGGAGTGCGCCTGCGGGCTGTGCTTGGTGCCACCCGCCTGGGTCGAGTCCTCGAACTGGCGCAGCAGCTGCTTCTGCTCCTTGGTCAGGTTGATCGGGGTCTCCACGGTCACGCGGCAGATCAGGTCGCCAACACCGCCCCCGTGCACGGACTGCACGCCCTTGCCACCTACGCGGAACTGCTTGCCGGTCTGGGTCTCGGCCGGCACCTTCAGCTTCACCCGGCCATCCAGGCAGGGGACCTCCAGCTCGCCGCCGAGTGCGGCGGTGGCAAACGAGATCGGCACATCGATATGCAGGTCGGAGCCCTCGCGGCGGAACAGCTTGTGCGGCTTGACCCGCACCTGCACGTAGAGATCCCCCGGCGGGCCACCATTGACCCCGGCCTCGCCCTGGCCGGCCAGGCGGATGCGGTCGCCGCTGTCGACACCGGCCGGGATTTTCACGTCCAGGGTATTCTGCTCCTGCACCCGGCCGTTGCCGTTGCAGGCCTTGCAGGGGCTGGCGACGATCTTGCCCGAGCCCTCGCAGCGCGGGCAGGTCTGCTGCACCGAGAAAAAGCCCTGCTGGATACGGACCTGGCCCACGCCGTTACAGGTCGGACAGGTCTCCGGCGAAGTGCCCGGTTCGGCACCCGAGCCGTCACAGGCCTCGCAGGAGACGGTGGTCGGGATGCGGATCTTGACCTCAGTTCCGAACACGGCCTCCTCGAGGGTCAGGTCCAGGTTGTACTGCAGGTCGGAGCCGCGGAATGCGCGCGAACCGCGCGCGCGACCACCGCCGCCCCCGAAGATGTCGCCAAAGATGTCCTCGAAGATATCCGAGAAGTTGGAGGCCCCGGCACCACCAAAGCCCCCGGCACCACCATCGACGCCGGCATGGCCGTAGCGGTCGTAGGCCGCGCGCTTCTGGTCGTCGCTGAGGACGTCATAGGCGGCGCGCGCCTCCTTGAACTTGGCCTCGGCCTCCTCGTCCCCCGGATTGCGGTCGGGGTGGTACTTCATCGCCAGACGGCGAAAGGCCTTTTTGATGTCGGCGGCCGAGGCGTCCTTGGAGACGCCCAGCACCTCGTAATAGTCGCGTTGTGACATGGTCATTCCCAGGTAGATCGTTCGCGCGAACGCGGAATGCCTTCACGCAAACGCCCGGAGTCACGAGTACCCCGGGCGCGGTGTTAAATCGACAGGGAAACGCAGGTCTCCCTGGCGGTGGGGCACCAGGCCCCACCGGCTACGGCATCAGCCCTGCTTCTTCTGGTCGTCGTCGACTTCCTCGAACTCGGCGTCCACGACGTCGTCGGCCTGCTGCTCGCCACCGGCCTGCTCGGCCCCGGCCTCGCCCGCGGCATCCGCGCCCTGGGCATAGGCCTTCTCGGCCAGCTTGCCGGAGGCCTCGGCCAGCTTCTGCGTAGCCTGCTCGATGGCCTCGGCGTCGTCACCCTCCATGGCCTGCTTGACCTCGGCGACGGCCGATTCGATCGCGGAGCGCTCGTCGTCGGCGACCTGGTCGCCCAGATCCTTCAGCGACTTCTCGGCCGAGTGCACCAGGGCGTCGGCCTGGTTGCGCGCGCCGACCAGCTGCTGGAACTTCTTGTCTTCCTCGGCATGGGCCTCGGCGTCCTTCACCATCTGTTCGACTTCCTCGTCGGACAGACCGGAGGAGGCCTTGATCACGATCTTGTTTTCCTTGCCGGTCGCCTTGTCCTTGGCCGAGACATTCAGGATGCCGTTGGAGTCGATGTCGAAGGTGACCTCGATCTGCGGCACGCCGCGCGGCGCGGCCGGGATATCCTGCAGGTCGAAGCGGCCCAGCGACTTGTTGGCGCTGGCCATCTCGCGCTCGCCCTGCAGCACGTGCACGGTCACGGCCGTCTGGTTGTCCTCGGCGGTGGAGAACACCTGGTTGGCCCGGGTCGGGATCGTGGTGTTCTTCTCGATCAGCTTGGTCATCACGCCGCCCATCGTCTCGATCCCGAGCGACAGCGGGGTCACGTCCAGCAGCAGCACGTCCTTGACGTCGCCGCCCAGCACGCCGGCCTGCACCGCGGCACCCACCGCGACGGCCTCGTCCGGGTTCACGTCCTTGCGTGGCTCCTTGCCGAAGAACTCCTGCACCGCTTCCTGCACCTTGGGCATGCGGGTCTGACCGCCGACCAGGATCACGTCGTCCACCTCGGAGGCAGACAGGCCGGCATCCTTCAGCGCGACCTTGCAGGGCTCGATGGAGCGCTTGACCAGATCGTCGACCAGGCTCTCCAGCTTGGCACGGGTGATCTTCAGCGCCAGGTGCTTCGGCCCGGTGTTGTCGGCCGTGATATACGGCAGGTTGACCTCGGTCTGCTGGCTGGAGGACAGCTCGATCTTGGCCTTCTCGGCGGCCTCCTTCACACGCTGCATCGCCAGCGGGTCACCCTTGATGTCGATGCCCTGATCCTTCTTGAACTCGTCGACCAGGTAGTCGATCAGGCGGTTGTCGAAGTCCTCGCCCCCGAGGAAGGTGTCGCCGTTGGTCGCCAGCACCTCGAACTGGTGCTCGCCGTCGACCTCGGCGATCTCGATGATGGAGATATCGAAGGTACCGCCACCGAGGTCGTACACGGCGATCTTGCGATCCCCGCGCTTCTTGTCCATGCCGTAGGCCAGCGCGGCCGCGGTCGGCTCGTTGATGATGCGCTTGACCTCGAGCCCGGCGATCTTGCCGGCGTCCTTGGTCGCCTGGCGCTGCGAGTCGTTGAAGTAGGCCGGGACGGTAATCACCGCCTCGGTCACGGTCTCGCCCAGGTAGTCCTCGGCGGTCTTCTTCATCTTCTGCAGCACGCGCGCCGAGATCTCCGGCGGGGCCATCTTCTTGCCCTGCACCTCGATCCATGCATCGCCATTGTCGGCCTTCACGATGTTGTAGGAGACGAGCTTGATGTCCTTCTGGACCTCGCCTTCCTCGAACTTGCGCCCGATCAGGCGCTTGGCCGCAAAGATGGTGTTCTGCGGATTGGTGACCGCCTGCCGCTTGGCCGACTGGCCAACCAGCACCTCGCCGTCGTCACTGAACGCAACGATGGACGGGGTGGTACGGGTACCTTCCGCGTTCTCGATGACCTTGGCCTGGTCGCCTTCCATGACGGCGACACAGGAGTTGGTGGTCCCGAGATCGATGCCGATGATCTTGCCCATGACTGAATTCTCCTGATGCGAAAAAATGTTCGTTGCAGAGGTTGTTCTCTGCCTGGATGTACGGGAATCTGGGGCCCGGGCCGCCCTTTTCAAGTCCCCGGGCCGAATTGGCCGCTGGCCGGTCAGGCGCTCTCGTCGATGCTGGGCGAGGTCGGCGCCTTGGAGACCACCACCATCGCCGGGCGCAGCACCCGGTCCTGCAGCAGGTAGCCCTTCTGCATCGTCGCCACCACGGTATTGGGGGGACTCTCGGGGTCCTCCTGCATCGACATCGCCTGGTGGCGTTCCGGGTCGAACCGTTCGCCGGTCGGGTCCTCGGCCTGGATGCCGAACTTCTCGAAGACCTTGTTCAGGTTCTTCAGGGTCAGTTCGGCACCCTCGATGATGCGCTCGACATCCTTGGATTCGCGGGCGGCCTGCAGGCCCATCTCCAGGGAGTCGCACACCTCCAGCATCTCGGAGGCAAACTTCTCCATCGCGTACTTGTGCGCATTCTCCAGCTCGCGCTCGAAGCGCCGGCGCTGGTTCTCCAGCTCCGCCTGGGCACGCAGGGCCTGATCGCGGCGCTCCTCGGCCAGGGCCTCGAGTTCCTGCAGGCGTACCTCGGTATCGTCAGCGGCTTCTTCAGCCCCCTCCTGCGCCTGACTCGGGTCCGCGGCCTCGAATGCCTCTTCCTGTTCCTGGGGTTCGCGCTGATCGGACATGTCTGCCTCGTAAAATTCGGTGAAAAAAGAAGGACGCACGCCGAACCCTGCGGGCGGCATACGTGCAGAAATTCGCCTTGGCTATCGGGACTGTGGGGATGCCCGGGGCGGTTTCAAGGGTATCCGGCTATTTCGTGTCCTGCGCCGGATCCCCCAGCGCCGAACCCAGCAGACGCGCCGTCACATCCACAATGGGAATCACGCGATCATAGGACATGCGCGTAGGCCCGATCACCCCGAGCACGCCGACCACTTCCCCGTCGACACTGTAGGGGGCCGTCACCACCGAACAGTTCTCGAACCAGTCGAGCCCGGACTCGCGACCGATAAAGATCTGGACGCGGTCACTGCGGATGCACTGGTCCAGAATACCGAGGATCTCGCGCTTTTCGTTGAAGGCCTCCAGCAGCTGGCGCAGGCGGTCGATGTCGGCCAGCTCCTCGTAGCTGAGCAGGTGCGTCTGCCCCGCCACCACGACATCGTCCGGGTCCTCGCCAGCCACGGCCTTCTCGCCCAGATCGATGGCCGCCAGCATCATCGCATCGAGGTTCTCGCGCACGTCGCGCATCTCGCGCAGCAGGGCATCGCGCACCGCGTGCAGGCTCTTGCCGGCCAGGTGCGCGTTCAGATAGTTGGCCATGCGCTGGAGTTGGTCCTGGTCGAAGTCGCGCTCCAGCTCCAGCACCCGGTTCTGCACCTCCTTGCCGTCGATCACGAGGATCGCCAGCACCCGGCGCTCGCCCAGGCGCAGGAACTCGAGCTGGCTGAGCGCCACATTGCGGTGGCGCGGCAGGCGCACCATGCCCGCCATGCGCGTCACCTGCGAGAGCAGGTTGGAGGTCGCCCCCATCAGATCCTGGGTGGTCGCGTTCGGGTCGAAACCCGACTGGATCGCACGGATCTCCTCGGCCGTCGGCTCGCGCACCTCCAGCAGGCTGTCGACGAACAGGCGGTAGCCGCTCGCAGTCGGGATCCGCCCGGCGGAGGTGTGCGGCGCCTGGATCAGGCCCAAGTCCTCGAGATCCGCCATTACATTGCGCACTGTAGCCGCACTGACCTTGAGCCCGGAGGTGCGCGCGAGGGTGCGCGAACCGACCGGCTGACCGTCACGGATGTAGCTCTCGATCAGGGTCCGCAGCAGGGTACGGGCCCTGGCATCCAGATTGATCGCAGCGTTTTCCATCGGTGATCAGCGCTCCATGAAGGCGAGTGTTAATGGCCAGTTTTCGACCCGCGCCGGGAGAGGTCAAGAAACCACGGATGCAGTCCCCCGCCCTTTTCCGGATAATGCCGCCATGATGCCGGAATTCAACACGATTGGGCTGGTGGGCAAGGCCAGCGACTCGCGCACGGGCCCGCTGGTCGCACGGCTGGTGGAGCTGCTGCGCACGCGCGACCGCCAGGTCCACATGGAGCAGGAGATCCCCGGCTTCGACCGCCCGGACGACATCTCCCTGCTTCCCCTGACCGAACTCGCCGAGGCAGCGGACCTGCTGATCGTAATCGGGGGCGACGGCACCCTGCTGGCCACCGCCCGCCAGATCGCGGACAGCGAAACCCCGGTACTGGGCATCAACCTCGGACGCCTCGGCTTCCTGGTGGATGTCTCGCCGGAGACGGCCTGCGAGGAACTGGGCGAGGTCCTCGACGGCGCGTACGAGCTGGAACCGCGCGCAATGCTCGAGGCCGAGCTGATCCGCGACGGCGTCACCATCCACGAAGGCATCGCACTTAACGACGTGGTGCTGCATGTGCTGAGCGTGGTCCGCATCATCGAATTCGACACCGCAATCGACGGCATGGACATCGGCCGCCTGCGCGCCGACGGGCTGGTCGTGGCCACGCCCACCGGCTCCACCGCCTATGCCCTGTCCGCCGGCGGCCCGATCCTGACCCCGCAGCTGGACGCGATGGTCATGGTCCCGGTCTGTCCGCACAGCCTGAACCACCGCCCGCTGGTGGTCAGCGGACGCTCCACGGTGGAGATTCGCCTGTCCAGCGGCAGCCGGTCGCCGGCGCAGATCGCACTGGATGGCCAGGAGAACCTCGATTTTGCGGCCGGCGACCTGGTTCGCATCCGTCGCCGCGAACGCAACCTGGCACTGATCCACCCGCGCGAGCATCACTTCCTGCGCGTGCTGCGCACCAAGCTGCGCTGGGGCGAGCAGCCCTGACCCCGCCATGCTGCGACTGATCAGCATCCGCGACTTCGCGATCATCGACCATCTCGAGCTGGAGCTGGACACGGGCCTGAGCGCCCTGACCGGCGAGACCGGGGCCGGCAAATCCATCCTGATCGACGTGATCGGCCAGCTGCTGGGCGACCGCGCGGACGCCGGCATGGTGCGCGGGGGAGCCGAACAGGCCGACCTGTCCGCGGAGTTCGCCCTGCCCGGGCAGGGCCCGGCCGGCGCGTGGCTGGCCGAGCAGGACCTCGCGGACCCCGACGACGACGCGGTGCTACTGCGCCGTGTGCTGACCCGCCAGGGCAAGAGCCGAGCCTGGATCAATGGCCGCCCGGTCGCGGTCGGCCAGCTGCGCACGCTGGGCGAGTGGCTGGTGGACATCCATGGCCAGCATGCCCATCAGCAGCTGCTGCAGCGCGACACCCAGCGCCACTGGCTGGACGGTTTTCTCGAGGGCGACCGGGTATCCCGCGTGCGCGAGGCCCACCAAGCCTGGCGCGAGGCCGCCCGCGCGTTGGAGCAGGCCCGCGAGAGCCAGGCCGACACCTCCGACCGCCTCGACCTGCTGCGCTTCCAGACCACCGAGCTGGCCGAACTGGCCCCGGTGCAGGACGAATACCCGCAACTGCTGGTCGAACAGAACCAGCTCGCCCACGGCACCGAGGTGCTGAGCGCGCTGCAGACCGCCAGCCAGCAGATCGAGGACGACGCCGGACTCGATGCCCAGATCGGCCAGGTGCTGCACGCACTGCAGGACGCCGCGCAGCACGACGAACGGGTCAACCCGGCTGTCGAGCTGCTGGAATCGGCGCGCATCCAGATCGACGAGGCCGGCGACACCCTGCGCCGGCTGGCCGACGGCATCGAACTGGACCCGGAACGCCTGGCCGAGCTGGACCAGCGCGTCGGCGAATACCTGCGCCTGGCACGCAAGCACCGCGTCAACCCCGAGGCCCTCCCGGGCCTGCACGACGAACTGCAGACAGAGCTGGACGCCCTGGAGAACGGCGACCAGACACTCGAGGCCCTGGAGGCGCGCGAACAGGAGACCCGTACCGCCTTTGATACGGCCGCCAAGGGGCTGAGCAAGGCCCGCCAGCAGACCGCCAGCCGCATCGGCCAGGCGGTCACCGGCACCATGCAGGAGCTGGGCATGGCCGGCGGCCACTTCGAGATCGCGATCGAGCCCGCCGACAAGCCGCAGGCGCACGGCCTGGACCAGATCGAGTTCCGCGTCGCGGCGAACCCCGGCGCCGCCCCCCAGCCGATGGCCAAGGTCGCCTCCGGCGGCGAGCTCTCGCGCATCGGGCTCGCGCTACAGGTGCTGGCCAGCCAGCAGCAGACCGTGCCCACGCTGATCTTCGACGAGGTCGACAGCGGCATCAGCGGCGCGGTCGCCGAGGTCGTCGGGCGCAAGCTGCGCACCCTGGGTGAGCGCCATCAGGTCCTGTGCGTGACGCACCTGGCGCAGGTCGCCGCCCAGGCCCATCAACAGCTGGAGGTGCAGAAATCGCACGGCAAGGACGGCACCCGCACCGCCATCCAGCCCCTGGACGACGAGCGCCGCGTAGAGGCCCTGGCCCGCCTGATCGGCGGCACCCAGCTCACCGAGACCACCCGCACCCACGCGCGCGAGCTCCTCGCCTCGGCTGGCTAGTCCAGCACGAAGACCACAAGGGAAAACGTAGGATGCGATGAGCGCAGCGAATCGCATCGCTCCAGGCGTGTAACCTGTCTCAGCCCTAATGATGCGATTCGCTGCGCTCATCGCATCCTACCCCGCGCGGATCGTTGCGGCGACGACCCAGGATCACCCCCAGTGGGCCATGCGGTTCAGGGCCGCGCCGGCCAGGTGCCGTCCGCCAGATGGCGCGCGCCGCGCGGCAGACGCGGCATCCAGTAGACCCAGAGGGCCGCTGGACCGTCCTCGGTCCAGGCGGGCACCAGGGCACGGCGATACTCCCCGCGGCCATCCGGTCGCACACCCTCCAGGGCATCGACGCGCGGCAGGGTCCGCGCCGGGTCCGGCAGGCGGATCCACTCGCCGTGCACAGCCGCCTGTGTCGCCTCCGGGACAGGCGGCGCGAGGCCCCGAAAACGGCGCTGCCGCGCCGCGTCACGGGCGGGATCCTGCCCGGCCTTCAGGAGAATGCTGCTGTCGGGAACCTGCACGGCGGGATAGCCCACGGGCAGGTCATAGAGCGACCCGACAATAGCCGCGGTGCGAATCCGGAGGGCCTGCGCGCAGAATGCCCGATGGTTGGCGAAGCCCTGCTTCAGTGTCCCGTACACGAACAGGTCGACAAACGCCGCCATACCGATGCCTACTCCCAGGGAAACACTGATCCATGCACATGCTCGCGCTCGAGTCGCTTTTGCGTGCGAACAAGGCGCGGTGACTACCGTGCAGTCATTCTGCACAAGGGAACCGCAACGCCGTGCGCGCGCCCATTTTTTGTAACAACGGGCGGCCGAGCCCCTTCGTTCATTAAGTTGTGGGGTTGGCACCCCAGGTTCCCCGATCCTGCGTTGCACCGCTTGCGGGTAGAACCACTACCCGCTGCACGGCGCGCCTTGTCTCGGAAAACCTGGGGTACCAACGCGAGCGTGTGCATGGATCAGTGTTTCCCTAGGGGAGTCGCACCACCGGGCGCCAGAGACGGGCGGAATCCGGGACCTGGCCGGGCCAGTCGACGATGTAGTCGATCAAGGGAAGATTGGGGGCATCGCATTCCCGGATAACCCGCCCGGCCACGGAGACGCGGGCGCGCTTGACCGTTTCCGGATCGCCTGTCAGCAGAGGGTGCCAGGTCGGCAGTGGCTGCCCCTCGAAGCGCAGCCGGTAGGCGCAGGTGGGTGGCAGCCAGTTATAGTTCGGCAGGTCTTCCAGGGTGAGCTGGATGCAGTCGGGCACGAAGTTGCGGCGGTTTGCGTAGTCCGAGCAGGCGCCGGTCTCGCAGTCGAGCAGATCGCAGGCCAGCCAGGTAAAGGCCAGTTCGCCCGAGTCCTCGTCTTCCAGCTTGTGCAGACAGCAGCGGCCACAGCCGTCGCACAGGGCCTCCCACTCCGCGTGGCTCAGCGTCTCGAGCGGGCGCTCCCAGAACGGGACCGGGGCCCCGTCTGCGGGATCACTCATGGTCCTCGCCGATCATGCGCCGTCCCTCGTCGCGCAGGCGATCCACGGTCTCGCCCCAGCGCTCCTGGGTCACATAGTGCATCAGCACGCGGCCCCGGCGCGGCACCATGATGGCCAGGCCGCGATCGGGATAGAGCCAGTAGCTGTGGTCGGAATCCACCTGCATGCGCTCGGCCGGTTCGCCAAAGCGCTCCTCCAGGACGTCGGGGGTCCAGCGCGCACGGGGGATATAGCTCATCTCGACGATCGGGACGTTGCCCAGCGAACTGAGCGCCTCGTCGCTCAGCCCGTAGCGCCATGCCCCGCTGGGCATCGGCCGATCGGAGGTCGTCTGGGACTCGATGCGATCAAGCTCGGCCTCGTCCAGATCCGGACGCAGCACCAGGTTCGTCTCGAACGGCGGGATGCGCGCGTTCACGTAATAGGCCTCGACCGAACGGCTCCCGTCCGGGTCCACGAACAGGCGAATATCCGGTACCGGCAGGCGGCCCATCTGGTCGGCCATGGTCGACTCACCCAGCGTAAAGCCCAGCACGCGGGTGCGCTGCTCGTCGATCACCTGCACCTGCCAGGGCAGGTCGGTGAACTGCTGGCTGCGCTGACCGCCCGGGTTGGAATAGACCCACATCGCCAGCGCCATGATCACGACCATCGCGATCAGTCCCACGATCCAGCGTATCTGCATGCGTTGCACTCTCCGACGCGAGGCGGCCCCGGCGCGCCGGCTCTCGTATAATGCCGGCCCTCCCGCTGACCACCGGATGACAGCACGCCATGTTCTCACGTTTGTCCGCCTGGATCACCGCCCGCTCCGTGCCTGCCGGCAGTGCCGGTCGCATCGTCGTGCTGGCCCCGCAACAAACCCTGCTGGCCGCCGCCGACTGGCTCGACGAACTGGCCGCCACGGCGGGCCCGCTAACGCTCGGCGTGACCGATGCCGAGCGCGATGGAGAACTGCCCGACCAGGGAGGCGACCGGCCCGCGGTGGCGCTGCCGCCGGAGCTGGCCCGGGAACGGCTGGCACGCCTGCAGCCACGGGCCGTGGTCGTCATCGGCCCGGCTGGCGAACTGGGCCCGTCACTTGCCGCGATCACCGCGCCCCGCCTCTGGGTGAACGCCGAGGGCGACGCCCCGGCCGGCTTCGAGTGGACCGGGATCTTCGCCGCCCGCGATCAGGCCTGCAGCGCCCCCGGGGCACGGGTGATCGGCGACCCGATCGCGGGGGCGGTCGAGCTGCCTGCGGCCCCGGCGCCCGACACGGCCTTCTGCGAACGTTTTCGCGAATATCACGAGAAGGGGCACCCCATCCTGCTCGCCCCCAACACGGGGCCCGGCGAGGAGGCCTTTGCGTTCGCGGTCCTGTTCGCCGTGCTGCGCAAGACCGCCGCGATCCTGCTGCTGGCGCCCGCGGACCGCGAACGTCACGAACCGGTATACCGCGACGCGATCAAGTATTCGCTCCCGATCATCCGCCACAACCGCTTCATGACCTCCTTTGTGCCCCGCAAGAACCGGGTGTACTACATCGAGGATCCCGAGACCCTGCGCTCGGCCTACGGTTGCGCGCACGTAACCCTGCCCGGCGGGACCCTGGCCGCCAGCGAAACGCCGCCGGACCTCGGGCTGCCCCTGACCCACGGCAGCGCCGTCGTCTGCGGACCGGCGGACAACCCCGCTCGGCCGGACGCCGCTACGCGCCTGCGGCTGGCCGCCGAGCACACCGGCCTGGTGTCGCGCGGCAGCACGCCGGAAGAGGTGGCCGACGAGGTACTCGCACGCCTGGCCGAGGGCCGAACCGCACAGGATCGACGCGACGACCTGGCGCAATGGCAGCAGCGCCAGGCCAATGCCCGCTCCGCCGTGCGCGATGCCCTGACCGGCAGTCTCGCCAACGCATGACGCAACCAGGGGAAACACCTTCCAAGTAATTGATCTATAATCATCAGGATGTTCATTTGACGGATCACCCGATGATCGATGGCAGCACGTCCCTGACGGGCATACAGAACGGCGTCACCAGCCTGCGCCAGCAGGCGCATACGGTGGCCACCGAGCCGGCCGGCGGGCGCGAAAGCACGACCGCACAGGTCGGCATGATCGCGAGCCAGAATCAGGTCGAGGCCTCGGTGAAGACCCTGCAGGCCGAAGATCGCATGATCGGGTCGTTGCTGGACGTGCGCGCCTGAGACGGCGGGTTCCGGGAGGCGGACGATGGAAGTCCCAGTCAGCAATCCTTCAGCGGCAGTCCCGCTCGGCACGCGGCCGACGGGTTCCGATCGCCTGGGACTCGGCCAGACCTCGGCACCCGCAGAGTTTGACCGCCCCCTGAACGACCCTGAGGCCGGCGAGGCCCGCCGCCCGATCGAGGACGATGCGGAGCAGGATAGCGATCGCCGCGGCAGCGATCAGAGTGAGCGGTCGCTGGATTTCGGCGCGCGTTCCGAACAGGAACTGTCGAGCCGAGCGCGCATCAGCGCCGAGCAGGAGGCGGCCCGCATGCGCCGCGATGGCGACGACCAGCCGGACGAATCGGCGCTGCGCGATGGCGGCTCACTGGGACAGGACGGCGTCGAGGCACTGCGGCGCCGGGTTGAACTGGCCGTACGCCTGGCCGGCCCCACCGAGGAACCGCGGCGCGAACTCAACGTGATTATCTAAAGAGGCCCCGGCGCCACACCAGGCGCCCTGCGCCTACTGGAGCCTGGTTACCGGCTGCCCCTGGCTCTGCAGCCACTCGCGCGCCTTCTCGCCTGCATGAAGGCGTTCATCAGGGGTCAGTTCCCGGGCCACGCGCTCGCGATAACGGGCCGCGTTGACCACCCCCATCTCGGCCGCGATCGCATACCACTTGAACGCCGAAACATCCGAGCGCTCCACGCCCTCGCCCATCGCGAACAGCCGCCCCAGATTCGCGGCACCCCGGCCCTCGCCGCTCTCGGCCGCCAGCAGATACCACTGCGCAGCCTGTTCGGCATCCTGCGGCAGCCCGCGTCCTTCGTCGAACTTGAGCCCGAGATTGAACATGGCCTGGGCGTTACCGCGCTCCGCAGCCATATGAAACCAGCGGGCCGCCTCGTTGGTATCCGGGGCAACACCGTCACCCTGCTCGTAGAGGACCGCGAGGTTGAAGGCGGCATCGGGAAAGCCCGCCTCCGCCGCCCGGCGATACCAGCGCGCAGCCGCTTCCGGATCGCGCGACTGATACTGCCCCTCGTCGGCCAGCACACCCAGATTGTAGGCGCAGCGGGCATCGCCAGCGGCGGCACCGGCGCGCCAGCCATCGATCGCAGCCTCGACATCGCCACGCCCCCAGGCCTTCCGAGCCTGCTCAACGAGATTTTCCAGTTCAGGAGTATCAGCCATCGTCATGTCTTGTGAACCCGATATTGTCCGGGACCCTCCGGTTTGTGGTGAGTTCACTTTAGCGGGCCGCCATGCACAGGGCGATTTCGCACACTGGCTTTCGTGACGCCCGGCACAGCCAGGGGGGCACCGAAAAATTCGACCGAACTCATGAAAACAGCTGTTGTCTCCTGCCCCGAAAGCAGAGTGTTTTCACGCACGCTCACCCAAAGCCCTCAAGCAAAAGGAGAGACATTATGAAACGATCCACCGGAATCCTGGCGACGCTCGCCATCGCCCCGTTCGCCCTGCTGGTCGGCTGCGGCGAAGGCGACATGGACATGGAAGAGTTTGAAGAGCAGCAGATGGAGCAGCAGGAACAAGGCGGTGGCGAACCGATGCAGCCGCCGGCGGATGAAGGCATGCAGCAGCCCCCGCAGGAAGGCGGCGAAATGCCCGAAGAGGGAGGCAGCATGGAACCGCCCGCGGACGGGGGTGGCGAACAGGACTTCTAGTCCTGCCATCCGCCTGAAGTGCAAAAGGAGGGGCTGGTCCCCTCCTTTTTTGTATCCGGCCGGCTGCCTCCCAACACCACAAACAAAAAGGGCAGCAGCCCACCGGCCACTGCCCCCTCGCACAAGACGAGCCTTCAGTTGTCGAACGTGTCTTCCATCTCGTCGCCAGCGTCGTCCATCGCATCACCGGCATCGTCCATCGCATCATCGATTTCTTCACCGGTCTCTTCGGCCGGGCCCTGGTTGTCACAGCCCGCGAGGCTGGCACCACCCAGCGCCAGCATCAGCGCCAGGAAGAGAATCGTCAGTCGGGATTTGTCGAGCATCGGTTCGCTCCTTTACCGGAAAATGGATCCTTCACGTAGATAGTCCAATCGGCGACCTCTGTCGAGGACCGCCGCTTGCTGGACTCGGACGTTGGGACCACAGGCAAACGAGAATGATCGGCCTTCCGGCGACCCGCCCCGCCACACTGTGACCCACATCCAGTTTCTCGGCGAACTCGCCCCGGCCTCTCAGAAACGCGCATTCAGGGAAACAAACAGGCGCCGGGGCTCGTAGAGGTTGTTGTAGACATTGCTGAAGGTGGTTTCTCCGGTGTCCCCCCGGGCATACGGCCGGTAGTCCTTGAAGTCCTTGTCGAACAGGTTGTAGAGCGTCGCGTTCAGGGTGACGTTCTCGGAGATGTGGTAGGCGGCACCGACGTTCACCATTGTGAACCCGTGGAAGTCGCCCAGGGCATCGTAGGCACCCTGCGCACTGCCGCCGTCCTGCGGCTCGTGATAATTGCGCGGGCGGAAGGCGCTCGAACGGTACTCGGCCTCGGCGAAGGCCTCGACCCGCGGGGTCGCCTGCCAGTCCAGCCGGGCATTCAGCATGTGCTCGGGCACACTGGCCAGCGGGTCGCCGACGTTGCTGGCCGCGGTCCCGCCCCGTTTCACCTCGCTGTCCGTCCAGGTGTAGTTGGCCGAGAACGCCCAGTCGGGTGCGAAGCGGTAGCGCGTCGCAAGCTCGATCCCCCGCACCACCGACTCGCCAATATTCACGTCGACGCCTTCGTTGGCCCCGGTGCCACGCTCGATCTTGTCCTTGAGCTCGTTGCGAAACACGGTCGCCTGGGCCGAGAAGTCCTGGCGGTTGTCATAGGCGACAGTAAACTCGACGTTGGTGCTGCGCTCGGGCTCCAGGTCCGGATTGCCGAACAGCGGCGTGGAGCCCCCGTCGCCATAGCCGATCACCCCGTCGGTGATCTGCTCGATATACGGGGCGCGAAAACCCTGGCCGATCCCGCCCTTGAGCGTGACGGTGTCCGTCGCACTGAACACCCCGTACAGGCGCGGCGTGATCTGGCTGCTGAAGTTCTCGTTGTCGTCAAACCGCAGACCACCGGTCAGGGTGAACCGGTCGGTCATGAACCACTCGTCTTCGACGAACAGGCTGTACTGCCAGAAGGACAGCGAATCCGGCAGGATGCCGTCTTCCAGCTTCGGACGCAGATACTGCCCCCCGACCGTCAGCACGTGGTCATCCAGATACGTGACCACCTGAGTATCCAGGATCGTGGTGTCCAGTCGGAGCGTTCGCGGTGCGCCTTCGCGCGAGGCATCCGGGACAGCCCCCTCGTTGATCGTACGCCCGAGCGTCTCCACCCGATCCTGGGTCAGGGTGGTCTCCCAGGTCCCGAAGTCGTAATCGCCCCGATGGCCGAGGCGCACCTGATCGCGCTGGAACTCGAGTTCGCGCGAATAGCCGCGCAGAAAGTCCTCGCGTGAATCCCCCGTGCCCGTCAGGCGCCCGAGCTGTCCGCGCGAGTTGTCGTAGCTTTGTCGCGTGGTATCCAGCCGCAGGGAGAATTCATCCTGCGCATTGGGTGTAAACAGCAGGCGGCCGCCAAAGGTCTCGACATTCGCACTCGTCGGGTTCTGCCCCATGGTGCGGTTGTCGGTCAGGCTGGGCTCGGTGCCGGGGATGTCGATGCTGGAGGCCGAGCGCTCGTACAGATGGGTATACAGCTGCATGGACAGGCGTTCGTCCACCAGCGGGCCGGCAAGATAGCCTTCCAGGGTGGAGTAGCCGCCAAAGTCGGAATCCGACTGGAACGTATGCCCCAGCGTCGCAGAGCCCTCCCACTCGTCACCCGGCTGGCGGGTGATGATGTTGACCACGCCCCCGATCGCATCGGAGCCGTACAGGGTCGACATCGGGCCGCGAATCACCTCGATCCGTTCGATGGCCGCGACCGGCGGAATGAACACGCTGGAGGCATCCGTGAATGCGTTCGGGGCCACGGTGCCGGAGACGTTCTGGCGCACACCGTCGATCAGCACCAGGGTGTATTCCTCGGGCAGCCCGCGCAGGCTGATCGTCTGGTTGCCAGTCTTGCCGCTGCGGGCATCCAGCGAACGCACGTTCACCCCTTCGATCCCGCGCAGTGCATCCGCGAGGCTGGTGACCTCGCGGCGCTCCAGCTCTTCTCGCGTCACCACGGAGATGCTGGCCGGCGCCTGTTCGAGATCCTGCTCGAAACCGCCTGCCGTGATGACGACCGGTGCCAGACGTTGTTCTTCCTCTGGCGGGTTGGCCTGTACCCCTTCCTGGGCGTGGGCGACCGAAACAGCGAACGGAAAGCCGAGGGCGGCGCTGGCGATACCGGCCAGCAGCGGTGTCTTGCGGGTCGTTTCGGACATGGCGCAGTCTCCCTTGTGTCAAGGTCGACCCCTTCGCGGGGCCGGGAGGCTGGCTGGCTCGAACCGGGTTCTCGCTGGCTGGCATTCGGGTTGTGGCAAGGCTTACTTGGTCAGGATCAGCTTGTCGTTGGCGGTCTGGCGCAGGGTGTACCACTCGCCCCGGTGCCGGATGCGGATCTGGCGCGCGGGACCGAGCAGGTCCTCGCTGGCCACCTCGCGCGGACCAGTTGCCGGGCGCGAGGATAATGGGCCGATGGTTCCATCTCGTGCGTTCATCGCTCGGCCTCCGGTTCGGAGACAAAGGCCATGCGGCTCACGCCCGACTGGCGCACCTCGGCCATCACCCGGGCCAGCCGCTCGTAGCGCGTGTCCTGGTCCGCGCGCAGATAGATCGCCACATCGGGCTGGTGCTCGACCGTCTCGCGCAGGCGTTCCGGCAGACGGTTCAACGAGACCGGATGGTTGTTCCAGTAGATCTCGCCGTCCCCGTCCAGCGAGAGCGTAACGCTGTCCGGAAGCTCGTCCGCGGGCTCGCTGGTCGCCTGGGGCAGCTCCAGCTCCACCGAGTGAGTGATCACCGGCGCGGTAATGATGAAGATCACCAGCAACACCAGCATCACGTCCACCAGCGGGATCACGTTCATATCCGACATCGGCTCGTTGCTGTCGCCCAGGCGTCCAAAGGCCACGCTCACACCCCCTGGGGCAGGCCGCCCCCGGCGGACGTGTCGGCCTGGGCATGGCCACGAGCCGCATCGGCACGGCGCGCCTGGCCCGGCTGCAGATCGGAATGCATCAGCAGCGCATGCAGATCGTGGGCGAAGGCCTCCAGCGTCTGGCGCTGCAGCCGCTGGGCACGGTTGAACACGTTGAAAAACGCCACGGCGGGAATCGCGGCCGCCAGACCCGCCGCCGTCGCAATCAGTGCCTCGCCAAGCGGGCCGGCGACCAGGTCCATGGACACGCTAGCCTCCGTCGAGATATCGATCAAAGCCGCGTGGATGCCCCAGACCGTACCCAGCAACCCCACGAACGGCGCCAGACTACCCACCGAGGCCAGAATCGTATTGCCCGCCTGCATGCGCAGGTTCTCGCGGTCCATCGACTGGCGGATCATGCGGACCACGTGATCGTCCAGCTGCTGCTCGGCCTTGTCGCTGCCGTCGCGCACACCGCGATAATGGTCAAACGCGTGGTAACCGTCCTGCGCAATCGATGCAAGCGGCCCGCTGCAGTCACCCGCGAGGTCACGAAAGCGCCGAGCGCTCTGGCTCTCCTCGAACGCGGCCAGCGTCCTGCGGTTCTGCCGACGCACGCCCAGCAATGTGAAGAACTTGCCGACCGCGATCGCCCAGGTGGCGATGGACATCACCAGCAGCGTCAGGAACACCCCGACCAGCAACGGGTCGCCGTGGCGGAATACGTAAAAGACGTCGAAATCACTCATGGCTCTTGGTACTCGGCATTGCGTTTGATGGGTGCGGCTGAAAAGAGGCAAGCCGCCTTAGCGCAGCTGGAATTCCATCGGGACGACGACCTCGGCCTCGACGGAACGACCACCCCGACGTGCCGGCTCGAATCGCCAGCGCTCGACAGCCGACAGCGCGGCCTCGTCCAGGCGGTCGTAACCACTGGACTCCTCGACCTCCCAGCGGACCGGTTCGCCTTCGGGCGACACCGTAACCCTCAGCATCACAGTCCCCTCCTCGCGACGACGCTGCGAGATGCGCGGGTAATCGGGCGGCGGATTATCCAGATAATCCGCTCCGAACCCGGGCTCCTCGAACGGCTCATCCCCCTCGCCGGGCTCACCCGCCGCGTCCTCTGAAGCGGCGTCCGCCGCATCTTCAGAGTTCGTGTCCTCGCGAGAGTCCATGTCCGAATCCGTGGTCTGTTCTGGTTCTGGTTCTGGTTCTGGTTCTGGTTCTGGTTCTGGTTCTGGTTCTGGTTCTGGTTCTGGTTCTGGTTCTGGTTCTGGCTCTGGCTCTGGCTCTGGCTCTGGCTCTGGCTCTGGCTCTGGCTCTGGCTCCGGCTCTGGCTCCGGCTCTGGTTCCGGCTCTGGTTCCGGCTCTGGTTCCGGCTCTGGTTCCGGCTCTGGTTCCGGCTCTGGTTCCGGCTCTGGTTCCGGCTCTGG
>NZ_ARQK01000022.1 GCF_000385215.1 Thioalkalivibrio thiocyanoxidans ARh2 | reverse complement strand
GCGCCCGTTTTTGATAACAACGGGCGGCCGAGCCCCTTCGGGGTTGGCACCCCAGGTTCCCCGATCCTGCGTTGCGCCGCTTGTGGGTAGAACCACTACCCGCTGCGCACCGCGCCTGGCCTCGGAAAACCTGGGGTACCAACGCGAGTGTGTACATTCATCAGTGTTTCCCTTGCAGGCGGTGCGGCGGCAGGGCCGTTCAGGCAGGGTTGTACCCACAACCACAACCCCTGTACTGTAACTTGCGCGGCTCGGGAGTGTCTGCCGCGACCATAGCACAACCACCCACTCCTCATAGGAGCGAGAGCATGCGACTGATTCTGTTGGGGGCGCCCGGCGCCGGCAAGGGCACTCAGGCCCAGTACATCTGCGAGAAGTACAACATCCCGCAGATCTCCACCGGTGACATGCTGCGTGCAGCCGTCAAGGCAGGCACCCCCCTGGGTCTGAAGGCCAAAGAGGTGATGGATGCAGGCGGCCTGGTGTCCGACGACATCATCCTGGGCCTGGTCAAGGAACGCGTGGAACAGCCCGACTGCTGCGACAGCGGCTTCCTGTTCGACGGCTTCCCGCGCACCATCCCGCAGGCCGAAGCCCTGAAGGAACAGGGCGTGCCGCTCGACTTTGTGGTGGAGGTGGATGTCCCCGACGAAGAGGTGATCCGGCGCATGAGCGGGCGCCGAGTGCACCCCGGTTCGGGTCGCACCTATCACATCGAATTCAACCCGCCGAAGGTCGAAGGCAAGGACGACGTCACGGGCGAGGACCTGATCCAGCGCGAGGATGACAACGAGGAGACGGTGCGCAAGCGCCTGGAGGCCTACCACAGCCAGACGCGGCCGCTGGTGGATTTCTACTCGAAATGGGCGGACAGCGGCGACCCCGACGCACCGAAGTACGTCCACATCAAGGGGACCGGGTCGGTGGAAGAGATCCGCGACCAGATCTTCAAGGCCCTGGGCTAAAAGAACGACCCGCCCGGAATACCGGGCGGGTCGTTGTAAACGGGGCCGCGGCCCCACGCCTGCTGCCCCGCCCCCGGACACGGGACCAGGGGCTTTTTGCTAGCGACCGAGCACCTTGGTCACCTTGTTCTTGCGCAGGCGATAGGCATCCGGCATGCCCGAGCCCAGCAACGGGCGCAGATACATGCGGAAGGCATCGGTGACATCGGTGCCCGAGGCATCGATGAACTCGTCCGGCATCACCTTGGTCTTGCCGGCGACGGCCTCCAGCGGGACGTACTCGTAGTCCACCGAGTAAAAGCCGGTACGCTTGATCGCGACCGAGCCGTCGCGGCCCTCCCACATCGCGAACTGCACGGCCTTCTCGCCCACCTCGCGGGCCTCGCGCTGGTCGACATCGGAGACACAGCCAATAAAGGCACGCTGGAGGTAGCCGAAGGTATCGCCGCGCACGCGCTTGACCCCCAGCTTGCTGCGGATCTCGTCGCAGAGCATATCGGCCAGTGCCCCGGTACCGGAGAGCTGCACGTTGCCGTGGGCATCCTTCTCCACGTCCTTGGCCAGCTTGGTCGCGATCGGCTCGCCCTCCGCGTCGTGGATGCCCTCGCTGACCGCGATCACACAGCGGCCGTGACGGTCCATGGTCGCCTTGACGTCCGACAGGAAGCGGTCAACCTCGAATACCCGTTCGGGCACATAGATCAGATGCGGTCCGTCGTCCGGAAACTTCTTCCCGAGAGCGGAGGCCGCGGTCAGGAATCCGGCATGACGGCCCATGACGACCGCCAGGTAGATCCCCGGGAGGGCATAGTTGTCGAGGTTGGCGCCAATAAAGGCCTGGGCCACGAAGCGCGCTGCCGAGGGGAAGCCCGGCGTGTGGTCGTTCTCCACCAGGTCATTGTCGATCGTCTTCGGGATGTGCACGCAGCGCATCGGGTAGTTGGCCTTGCGCGCCTCCTCGCTGACGATCCGTACCGTGTCCGAGGAGTCGTTGCCGCCGATATAGAAGAAGTAGGTGATCTCGTGGGCCTTCAGGACCTTGAAGATCTCCTTGCAGTAGTCGAGGTCCGGCTTGTCCCGCGTGGAGCCCAGGGCGGACGAGGGCGTCTGCGCAACCATCTCCAGGTTGTGGGTGGTCTCCTGGGTCAGGTCCAGGAACTCCTCGTCGATGATCCCGCGGACCCCATGGAAGGCCCCGTATACCAGCTCGACATCGGTGAACTTCCGGGCTTCCAGGACCGCGCCCACCATGGATTGATTGATTACCGCCGTCGGGCCTCCACCCTGGGCGATCAGAACCTTGGCCATCTTCGTCCTCCTTCTGCGACTTTAAGTGCGTAGCAACCATGAATCGGCCGCGCAACGACCGGGCATCTCAGTAACGTAAGGCCCGAAGATAGCAAATTCCGCACTCTGCGCACGGAAACGTTTAATTGTATTATCAAAGACTTATTGAATGGAGTGAGTCGACGGCACAACGGCACCGCCCACCCGATGGGTTAGCGGTGCCGGTTCGCCGGCCAGAGAGGGGGTCGAGGCAGAACTCAGTCGCGCAGATGCTGGTTCACAAAGCGGGTGACCCGGATCATCGCGTCACGCGAGGCCAGGTCGTCGGCGAAGGTGCGGTTGTTGCCGTTGCGAAAATCGAAGCCGCGGCCAACGCCTGGATATTCGATCCAGGTCACATCACCGCCGCGGCTTTCCAGCCCGTCGGCGGCCATCTTCGCGGTGCGGTGGCGCTGATACTGCTCCTCCTCGCCAATCAGCACCATCATCGGGATCTCGAGCTGGTTCACCTCGTTGGCATAGCGATACACCTGGTGAGGCTCGCCGAGGTTCGGATCCTGCAGGTGCGGGTAGTAACCGGCCCAGCAGGCAGCATCCTCGACCTGCCGCTCGTAGGTCACGGCGACCTTCAGGGTCTTGTAGCCCCCGCGCGTAATGGAGACCAGGCAGGCGCGATCACCCACGATGTCGTCGCGCTCGAGCAGCACGTCCAACCCCTTGTTCAAGTCGCCTTCCAGCTCGTAGTCATGATCCAGCGGGTGGCTCTCCATGAAACGGCCGGTATACATGTCGGGAGCCAGCACCACGAAGCCCCGCGCCGCCAGGCGCTTCACATGAAGCTCGGCCAGATCGTCCAGGCCTCGCCGACCATGGGCCCAGAGGATCGCGGGGTAGGCCTCGCCATCGGCGGGACGCGCCACCATGGCCGGGATGTCCACGCCGTCGCGCTCGTATTCGAACCGCTCGATCTCGACTTCGTGATTCTCGAGGTCGGAATACAGAACACCGTCCTCCCACCAGCCGTCATCCCACCACCAGTTGTCGGCACCGGTGGGTTCGTCCGCCGCGAGCGGCGCGGCGACGAGGCTGGCCGCGGCCAGCAGACTGAACGATCGCAGAACAGAAAACATGAATCCCGAACCCCTTGTTGGTTGGAGCCGCGGGGGTCACCCGGCCGGGGTCCCGCAGCGATGAGCCTCGCCGTCAAGCTTAGAACAAAGCACGATCTCCTGCCTGTGCCGTACGGCCTTCCTACAACCCGCCCGGAAACCCGAGCTGGCGCCAGGCCTCGTAGACAACGACGGCCACAGCGTTGGAGAGGTTCAGGCTGCGGCTGTGGGGCTGCATCGGGAGGCGCAATCGCTGTTCCGGAGGCAGCGCATCCAGATCCGCCCGGGGCAGGCCGCGGGTCTCGGGGCCGAACAACAGGGCATCGCCGGACTGGAACCCGGCCTGATCGTAACGGGCCTGACCGCGCGTAGTCAGGGCGAACACGCGTTGCGGCCGGACCGATTCCCGCCACTGTTCGAGGCTGTCATACTCTTGCACCCGGGCCAGCTCGTGATAGTCGAGCCCGGCGCGGCGCGCCCGGGCGCTGTCCAGCTCGAAGCCGAGCGGATGGATCAGGTGCAGCGCCGCCCCGGTGTTGGCCGCCAGACGAATAATATTGCCCGTGTTCGGCGGGATTTCCGGTTCATAAAGGACGATGTGAAGCATGAGTGATTCGCGCACCGATCCGCGGCTGGCCGTCGATTTCTGCGGGCTGCATTTGAACACGCCGCTGGTGCTGCTGTCCGGCTGTGTCGGCTTTGGCGAGGAATACACCCGGGTCGCCGGGTTCTCCAACCGCGACGCGGGTGCGATCTGCCTGAAGGGTACGACCGGCCAGGCGCGACTGGGCAACCCGCCGCACCGCGTCTACGAGACGCCCGACGGCATGCTGAATGCGATCGGCCTGCAGAATCCGGGCGTGGACCGGGTAGTGGACGAGATCCTGCCCGCGCTCGATTTCGAGGAGACGCGGTTCTTCGCCAACGTCTCCGGCTCGACCATCGAGGAGTACATCGAGGTCACCCGGCGGTTCGACGACTCGCCGATCGATGCCATCGAGATCAACATCTCCTGCCCCAACGTGAAAGAGGGCGGCGTGGCGTTCGGCAACGACCCGGAGATGTCCGCGCGCGTGGTCGAGGCCTGCCGCTCGGTGACCTCCAAGCCGCTGATCACCAAGCTCTCGCCCAACCAGACCGACATTGCCGAAAACGCGCGCCGCTGCATCGAGGCCGGGACTGACGGCTTCGCCGTGATCAACACCCTGATGGGGATGGCCGTCGACGTGGAAAACCGCCGCGCGGTGATCGGCAACAACCAGGGTGGACTCTCCGGCCCGGCGATCAAGCCGATTGCGCTGCTGAAGGTGCAGCAGGTCTATCAGGTGGCCGCACCGCACAACGTGCCGATCATCGGCCAGGGCGGCGTGCTGACCGCGCGCGACGCGCTGGAATTCCTGATCGCCGGCGCCAGCACCGTGGGTGTCGGGACCGGGCTGTTCTACGACCCGCTGTGCCTTCCGAAGATCCTGGACGGCATCCGCGACTACATGGATCGCCACGGCATCCAGCAGGTCAGCGAGCTGACCGGAACCCTGCAGCTCAACAGCGCGATCTCCGCCTGCGCCGCCCCGGCCCCGGAAGACCCGACGACCTGACTCGGCTTAAGGAAACACTCACTATGTGTTTCCTTAATCGTCGTCGAGACCCAGCTCCTGGATTTTCCGGGTCAGGGTGTTGCGACCCCAGCCCAGCAGGGCAGCGGCCTGCTGGCGGTGCCCGCCGGTCACATTCAACGCCTCGCGAATCACCGTGCGTTCCAGTTGCGGCAGCACACGGCCGAGCAGGTCGCGCTCGCCCTGTTGCCAGTGCTGCCGGGCCACCTGGGCCAGCTCGCTGGTCCAGTCACGCGGCGCGGCCATCGTCGCGTCCGACAGGTTGCCGTGGGACTGCGCGGGCTGCGTCTCCTGATGCAGCTCGGCAGGCAGGTCGTCCAGGTGCACCTCGCGACCCGAGGCCATGACCGTGAGCCAGCGACAGGTGTTCTCCAGCTGACGGACATTGCCCGGCCAGGGCAGGCGCTGCAGTTCACGCACCACCTCCGGCCGCATGGTCTTCGGCTCTACCCCCAGCTCGCACGCCACCTCGGCCATGAAGTGCTGCACCAGCAGCGGGATGTCCTCCGGGCGCTCGCGCAGCGACGGGACATGGATGCGGATCACGTTCAGGCGATGGAACAGATCCTCGCGGAACAGCCCGGCGCGGACGCGTTCCTCGAGATCCTGGTGGGTGGCGGCGATGATGCGGACATCGACGCGGATCGGGGTGTGCCCGCCGACGCGATAGAAGGTTCCGTCCGCCAGCACCCGCAGCAGGCGCGTCTGCAGGTCGAACGGCATGTCCCCAATCTCGTCGAGAAACAGCGTGCCGCCGTCGGCCTGCTCGAAGCGGCCCTTGCGGCTCTGGCTGGCGCCGGTAAAGGCGCCCCGTTCATGGCCGAACAGCTCGCTCTCCAGCAGATCCTTCGGGATCGCGGCGGTGTTCAGGGCAATCAGCGGCTGGTCGGCCCTTGGGCTGTGCTGGTGCAGGGCACGCGCGACCAGCTCCTTGCCGGTGCCGGACTCGCCGTTGATCAGCACGGTGATGTTGCTGCGCGACAGACGCCCGATCGCGCGGAACATCTCCTGCATCGCCGGCGCCTCGCCGATGATGGGGGTGTCCTCGATCCTGGCGCTGCCCTCCGCGTTCTGTTGTGCGGTGGCGCGTGCCTCGAGGGCACGCTGGACCAGGGCCACGGCATCGTCGATATCGAACGGCTTGGGCAGGTACTCGAAGGCCCCGGTCTGGTAGGCCCCGACCGCGCTCTCGAGATCCGAGAACGCGGTCATGATGATCACCGGCGGCGGATCCGGACGGGTCTGCATCCGGGCGAGGAAATCGAGACCGTTCAGCCCCGGCATGCGGATGTCGGCCACCACCGTATCCGGGGGCTCGTCGGTCTCCAGCGCGGCCCAGGCGGCATCGGCCGTCTCGAATCCGCGCACCTGGATACCGGCACGCTGCAGGGCGCGATCCAGCACCCAGCGGATCGAGTCGTCGTCGTCGATGATCCAGACGATGGGGTCCATCAGTCGTTGGCCTCCTGGGCATCTTGGGGTTCGATCGGCAGCAGGATGTCGAACGAGGTGCTGCCCGGACGCGAACGGCATTCGATGAGCCCGTTGTGCAGCTGGATCAGGCTCTGGGCGATGGGCAGTCCCAGCCCGGTGCCGGCGGCGCGACCGGTCACCATCGGGAAGAAGATGCGCTCGCGGATCTCCTCGGGGATGCCGGGTCCGTTGTCGCGCACGCTCAGGCGCGCCACCAGCCGGTGACGATGGCCGGAAATGGTGTACTGGCGCAGCACGCGCGAGACCAGTGTGATCTCGCCGCCATCACTGAGCGCCTGCACCGCGTTCTGCACCAGATTCAGGATGGCCTGCACCAGCATGTCCCGGTCGGCCTGCACATCGGGGATACTCGGATCGTAGTCGCCGCGGATCTTGAGGCCCAGGGGCAGCTGCACACTGACGAGACCGCGCACGTGCTCCAGCACCTCGTGGAGGTTCACGGCCTCGAGGCGGGGCAGGTTGTGAGGCCCGAGCATGCGATCGACCAGGCCGCGCAGCCGATCCGCTTCGCGAATGATGATGCCGGTGTATTCCTTCAACCCGTCATCGTCCAGCTCGCTGGCCAGCAGTTGCGCCGCCCCGCGCAGGCCACCCAGCGGGTTCTTGATCTCGTGGGCCAGCCCACGGGTCACCGCACGCGTGATGGCCTGCTGTTTCTGCAGTTGCTCCTCGCGGCTGATACGTTCGTGGCGATCAATGGCATTCAGCTCGAACAGGAGTTGTGCCCCCTGGTCATCGTCACCATGCAGCGGCGTGATGGTGATGTCTGCCAGGAAGGGGTCGGCGCGCAATGGCTCCATCTGCCGGGCGCGCAGGGTCATTGGCTGATCGAGCGACAGCACCGACCGCAGCCGACTGGACAGGCTGCGGTCGAGCCTGAGCCACTGCCCCAGCCCGTGGCCGACAATGCGCTCGCGGCTGAGCCCCAGCAGAACCTCCGCCGCACTGTTCAGACTGACCAGGCGCAACTCGCCATCCGTCACCAGTACGGCGGTGGACAGGTCGTCCCACCAGGGCCAGGGGGCCGGGACGGACTTGGCGGCGGGATTGTTCATCAACGGGCCTCAAGCAGGAATCACGCCAAACAGGGCGCCACGCGGGGCGGACCCTCCGCGTGCAGAACAGCGGCCAGGCGAGTTCCTTCAGGGGCAACCACCGACTGCCGCCCCATTATAGTGCAAAAAGAGCACCAACTTGGGGCAGGCTGCGCACACAAACAGTGCGCAGGTTAATTCGGCGGAACCTGCGGGATCTGGGGCTGCGGTGCGCGCGGGGCCTGCGGGGCCCGGGGTGCCTGTGGCGCCCCGCCCTCGGGGAACTGCTGCGGGCGCTGTTGCTGCTGCTGTTCGCGCGGGATCGCGATACGCAGGACATTGAACTGGATGGTGTCGCTGCTGGCGAGCTCCTGCCCGGTCTCGTCCTCCACCCGGGCCTGCAGGCTGTACTCGCCGCGATCCAGCCCCTCGAAGGTGATGCTCGGGTCGCTGCTGTCGCCGGCCTCCTCGCCGTTCAGCAACCAGACGATGCGATGTCCGGCCTCGACGTCCAGCGCCGGTTCCAGCGCAACCTCGGCGGTGACATTGCCATCATTGGCGCGCACGCCGGATCCGTCCTCCGGCTGCGTGATCGCGATGCGCTCGTAGCCGTTGGCTTCGGCCTCCTCCTGCGGAGGCCGAACCGGGCGCTCAAGGATCTCGCGCGCGCCCTCCAGCGGGACGGCCCGCATGGGCTCGCGGATATCGACCGGCTCGCTGTCCCGGCCCTCGGGGGGACGATCACCGAAATGCACGTTGCCCTGGTCGTCGGTCCAGCGGTAGACCTCGGCCTGGGTCAGCGCCGGCAGGCACATCGCGATCAGAAACAGCACCCAGACCTTGTTCATCGCCGATCTCCTTGGGTCGATACCCCGGGCCGCTTAGGCGGCGCGCACCCACAGTCCCTGTACACGGGCGGCCTGCCCCTGCAGCGCGACGAGGCGCTGGCGCTCGCCCTCGCCCGTCGCACCGGATTCGCGCCGGGCCATCCAGTCCTCCAGTGCAGCCAGACGCAGCAGCGTGGGCGCCGCACCGCGCTCGATCGCCGCCAGCGACCGCTTGGCATCATAGCCGGCCAGCAACGCGCGGTAGGTGTCGCCGCGAATCTCGCCCGCCTCGTCCACCGCGATCGCCAGCGCCAGACGCGCGATCTGCCAGAAGGCGGGCACCGGCGCCGGCGGCATTACCAGATCCGCGAGCCCCGCCCCTTCCGGGTAGACCCGCACCGATTGCCAGAAGCTCCCGGCCAGCGGCAGGTCCTCGAAACGATAGAGGCTCTGATGGTGCAACTCGGTATCCAGCGTCGCGCGTTCGTCCGCCGACAGATCCCGGCCCAGGGCATCGGCGCGCTCTCGCAACAGCTGCTGCAATACGCCGCGGCGATAACCCGTGGCCTCCGGCATCGCGCTCGCCGGGTGCCGGGCCTGCCACTCCGCGGCGCGCTGCCCCAGGGCCTCGAGGCTGCCAGGCCCCTCCGCGGACAGGGCTGCACGCAATGGCTGGCCGCGATCGAGCAGCAGGATCCGCTCGCCATCAGCACCGCCCGTGGCCAGCGGGGCACGGCCTGCGTCGTTCAGGGCGGCCTCGATGCCGGCGGCGGCATCCGCCGACAGGCGCAGGCACTGCACGGGTTGCCCCGCCAGCAGTGCCTCGCCTTCGCGAAATTCGATACTCACCCCGCAGGCCTCGGCACAGGCCTGGAGCTCGTGTTCGCTCATTACCATCGGAAAATCACCCAGGACGGCGGGACGAAATCGGGTTCCAGCTCGCGCTGGCGACGATCGAGCAGGCCGTCGCCGGTGCTGTCAATCAGGTAATAGGAAGGACCGACCGCGGGGATGACCTCGACCATCACGAGCTGCCCTCCCATGCGGTACTCGCGCCGGGTCTCGCCGTCGCGCTCAATGATTACGATATCGGCCTCTTCCAGCCCGCGCTGCTCGCGCGCGCGCTCGTCGAGTACGGGTGGCGCGGGGTCGGCCTCCGCCTCGTCCGGCATCTCGGGCGGCGGGGGGGCATCGTCCCACTCGCGCTCTTCCTGGGCGAAGGCCAGGGCCGGCACCAGCAACAGGCCGGCCAGGATAGCGACAGGACAGCGGGTGGAATGGGTGGATTTAGCGGCCATGCTCACAGCTCCATCATGCGTTTCTTTTCTTCCGCGGAAGGCTCGAAGCTGCGTGCCTCGTAGTGTTCGAAGATCACGTCCACCACGTCTTCCGGGGCATCCACCAACGAGTATAGCTTCAGGTCCTCGGCGTCGATTGTGCCTTCGGACACAAGAGTGTCCTCGAACCAGTGCAGCAGCCCCTTCCAGAACTCGGAGCCGACCAGCACGATCGGGATGCGCCGGGTCTTGCCGGTCTGCACCAGCGTCAGGATCTCCGCCAGCTCGTCCAGCGTGCCGAACCCGCCCGGCAGGACCACATAGGCGGAGGCATACTTCACGAACATCACCTTGCGCGAAAAGAAGTGGCGAAAGCCAAGGCCGATGTCCTGATAGGGGTTGGCACTCTGCTCGTGGGGGAGCTGGATGTTCAGACCGATGCTGGGCGAACGCCCGGCAAAGGCGCCCTTGTTGGCCGCCTCCATGATGCCGGGACCACCCCCACTGACCACCGCAAAGCCGGCGTCCGACAGCTGGCGGGCGACTTCTTCGCCCAGCTGGTAATGCGGATGGCCGGGCGGGAAGCGGGCGGAGCCGAAAATGCTTACCGATGGCTTGATATGAGCCAGGCGCTCAAAGCCCTCCACGAACTCCGCCATGATCTGGAAGATCTTCCAGCTCTCGCGGGTGAGGGCGGAATCGTCAATCGGGCGCAGGCCGGGGTGCTCGGCGCGTTCGTGGTCGTTCATTCAGGGTTTCCGGTCAATA
The DNA here is from genome assembly GCF_000385215.1 of Thioalkalivibrio thiocyanoxidans ARh2. Classification (GTDB taxonomy): domain Bacteria; phylum Pseudomonadota; class Gammaproteobacteria; order Ectothiorhodospirales; family Ectothiorhodospiraceae; genus Thioalkalivibrio; species Thioalkalivibrio thiocyanoxidans. The sequence continues at coordinate 5,041 of NZ_ARQK01000022.1, read as the reverse complement.
CAGAGGCCTAGCGTAACGGCCACCCCACCCCTGCACAAATGGCGCACCTCCCGCGGTAGAATCCCGGGTTTCGCCCGTCCGGATTTCGCTTCATGTCGCAACCGCCCCTCGTCCTTGTCGACGGCTCGTCCTATCTGTTTCGGGCCTTCCATGCCCTGCCGCCGCTGACTGCGCCGGACGGCGCCCCGACCGGCGCAATGATTGGTGTGGCGAACATGCTGCGCAAGCTGCGCGCGGATTACGGCCCGGAACACATGGCAGTGGTGTTTGACGCGAAGGGCCCCACCTTCCGCGACGACATCTACCCGGAATACAAGGCCACCCGTCCGCCGATGCCGGAGGAGCTGGCGGCCCAGATCGAGCCGCTGCATGAACTGGTGCGGGCGATGGGCCTGCCGCTTTTGTGCGTCGAGGGCGTGGAGGCCGACGACGTGATTGCGACCCTGGCCGACCAGGCGGCCCGCGCCGGGCATGACGTGGTGATCTCCACCGGCGACAAGGACCTTGCGCAGCTGGTAGATGAGCGCATCACCCTGGTCAACACCATGAGCGGGGTCACGCTGGACCGCGAGGGCGTGCAGGAGAAGTTCGGCGTCGCCCCGGAACAGATCGTCGACTACCTCGCGCTGATGGGCGACAGCGTCGACAACATCCCCGGCGTGGACAAGGTCGGCCCAAAGACGGCGGCCAAGTGGATCGCACAGTACGGCGATCTCGACACTATCCTGGAACAGGCCGACGACATCGGCGGCAAGATCGGCGAGAACCTGCGCGCCGCGGCCGAGCGCCTGCCCACCTCGCGCGAGCTGATTACGGTCAAGCGCGATGTCGAGCTGGACGCCGGCCCCGACGACCTGAACATCCGCGAGCCGGATCACGAGCGCCTGCTGGAGATGGTGCGCCGCTACGGCTTCACCCGCTGGCGCGCGGAGCTGGAGGGCGGCGAGGCCGCGGCCGGCGACAACGGGGGCAACCCAAGCCCGTCGCAGGCGAAGGGCGACTACCGGACGCTCCGCGAGGAGGCCGAACTGGCCGAACTGCTGGAGCGTCTGGACAAGGCCGAGCGGGTCGCCTTCGATACCGAGACCACCAGCCTCGATGCGATGCGCGCGGAGATCGTTGGCATGTCCTTCGCCTTCGAGCCGGGCACCGCGTACTACCTGCCGCTGGCCCACACCGGGCCGGATGCCGATCCGCAGGTGCCGCTCGTGGAGACGCTCGAACGCCTGAAGCCGTGGCTGGAGTCGGACAGCCACGGCAAGCTGGGCCACCACCTGAAGTACGACCGCAACGTACTGGGCAATCACGGCATCACCCTGCGCGGGATCGTCGACGACACCCTGCTCGAGTCGTTCTGCCTGGACGCCGGCGCCAACCGCCACGACCTGGACTCCCTGGCCGAACGCCACCTGGACTACAAGACCACGCACTACGAGGACGTGGCCGGCAAGGGGGCGAAGCAGATCCCGTTCGCCGAGGTGGATGTCGGCATCGCCACCGATTACGCCGGCGAGGATGCCGACATCTGCCTGCAGCTGGATGCGGTGTTCCAGCCGCGCCTGCAGGCAGCCGAAGGCCCGGCATTTGTCTACCGCGAGATCGAGATGCCGCTGGTCCCGGTGCTGGCGGATATCGAGCGCGTGGGTGTGAAGGTGGACCCGGATCGGCTCGGGGAGCAGAGCCAGGAGCTGCTGGCCGAGATGGAGCGCATCGAGCGCGAGGCCTTCGAGGAGGCCGGGGGCGAGTTCAATCTCGGCTCGCCCAAGCAGATCCAGGAGATCCTGTTCGAGCGCCTGGGCCTGCCGGTGCTGCGGCGCACACCCAAGGGCCAGCCTTCCACCGCCGAGGATGTGCTGGAGCAGATGGCGGACGACTATCCCCTGCCACGCCTGATCCTCGAGCATCGCGGCCTGTCCAAGCTGCGCAGCACCTACACCGAGACCCTGCCGCGACGCATCCACCCGGAGACCGGGCGGGTGCACACCTCCTATCACCAGGCGGGGGCGGCCACCGGGCGGCTGTCATCCTCGGAGCCGAACCTGCAGAACATCCCGGTACGTACCGAGGCCGGGCGGCGCATCCGCCGTGCGTTCATCGCGGAAAAGGGCCACCAGCTGCTGGCGGCGGACTACTCGCAGATCGAGCTGCGCATCATGGCCCACCTGTCGCAGGACGCAGGCCTGCTGAAGGCCTTTTCCGAGGGCCAGGACATCCACCGCGCGACCGCCGCCGAGGTCTTCGGGCTGGACCCGGAGCAGGTCTCCGGTGATCAGCGCCGGGCGGCCAAGGCGATCAACTTCGGCCTGATCTACGGCATGTCCGCCTGGGGCCTGGCGCGCAACCTCGGCATCGAACAGGGCGAGGCGCGGGAATACATCGACCGTTATTTCAATCGCTACCCCGGCGTGCACGACTATATGGAACGCGCGCGCGCCTCCGGGCGCGAGAACGGCTATGTAGAGACCCTGTTCGGCCGCCGCCTGTACCTGCCGGAGATCAACAGCCGCAACGGGGCGCGGCGCCAGCAGTCCGAGCGCGTGGCCATCAACGCCCCGATGCAGGGCACGGCCGCCGACATCATCAAGCGCGCGATGGTACGGGTCGCGCACGACCTCGAGGACACCGGGATTGACGCCCGCATGATCATGCAGGTGCACGACGAACTGGTGTTCGAGGTAGCCGACGCGGCGGTGGAGGACCTGACCACGCTGGTACGCAAGGCCATGAGCGGGGCCGCCGACCTGGACGTGGAACTGGTCGTGGACGTCGGCGTCGGCGCCAACTGGGACGACGCCCACTAGGGAAACACTCGTTAATGCTCACCCACCGTTTCAACCGGATCGCAGCCTGGCTGGTCGCACTGCTGCTGCTCGCGAGCGCCTGGATGTTGGCCGAACGCTACCTGGACAGTGGCGCCGCCGAGGTGCCGATCGTCCAGCCGCAGGCCTGCGACCTGAATGCCGGTCCCTGCAGCACCGCCCTGGCACAGGGCGGCGAGGTGCGCCTGGAGATCACGCCGCGCCCGGTCCCGATGCTGCGGGAGCTGACGCTGGACCTGCAGCTGGATACCGCGGCGCAGACCGCGCTGAACAACCCTGAGGCCCTGGAGCTGGACCTGGCCGGAGTCGAGATGTATATGGGCTACCAGCGCCCGCGCCTGGAACACACCGGCGATGGCCACTACCGCGGCACGACCACGCTGCCGATCTGTACCACCGAATCCATGACCTGGGCAGCCACCGCGATGCCGGCAGGCAAATCCGAGGCCGCCTTCGTACAATTCCGCTTTGTCACTGCCCGCGATCACTGATGAACCCCTTATGAACCGTATTCCCGTCAGCAGTCTCTTCTGGGCCTTCGCGGTGGTCGCCGCAGGTGCTCTGCTGGTGTATGTCACTCTGGAGCCGGGCGAGCCGCCGCCGCGCGATCTTGCAGGTCATGCGCAACTGCCCATCGCCGACGAGGTACAGGGCGGACCGATCGAGCTGCCGGTCGCCACGCACGCGGAGCGCTTCGACCTGGACGATTACGCGGACCAGTACGTCTGGCTGTATTTCGGCTATACCAGCTGCCCGGATGCCTGCCCGACCAGCCTGGGGTGGATTGGCGGGGCGCTGAACCGCTTGCCGGAAGAGTTGCAGGGCCAGGTGAACGGTGTGTTTATCAGCGTCGATCCGGAGCGAGATACCGAGGACCGCCTGGCCGATTACGTGGCCCATTTTCATGCCGACATTCACGCGGCCACCGGGTCCGAAGAAGACTTGAAGCCCGCCGCTCAGCGCTATGGTGTCTTCTACGAACGCCGCGCAACGGATTCGGCGATGGGCGACATCATCGACCACAGTTCATCGACCTATCTCATCGGGCCCGAAGGCGACTTGCTGGAGATTCACCCTCACGGGACCAGTGCGGCCGAACTGGTCGAGACCCTGGGGCAGCATGCCCAGTCCCAGGGAAACGATGACTGACGGGAACAGCCACAGGACCGTTGCATTCAGGAGTGTGAAGCCAATCACGTTCATTTGCGCGCACCCGTGGAACTTGAGGCCGCAAATGCTTTCTCATCCTACAAGCGCTCTAGCCCAGCGCGAGCCCGCTTCTCTCCCTGAGCGGGCAGGCCTCGCTCCCCCCTGTCGAGGCCAAATCTTGCCCCGGTCCTACCCCAAGGCCGGGGCATTTTTTTTGTCTGGGGTTCATGGCGCCAAGGCCGAGTGGCCCGTGCCCGTTATTCCTCGACCGGCTGGAGCCACTCGGTCAGCAGGCCGCGCAGATCGTCGACCCCCTGGCTCTTCAATGAAGAAAAGGTCTGCAGCGTCGCCTCGATCCCCAGCCCTTCCAGCTCACGCCGAGTGGCGTGCAATTGCTTGTCGGCCGCCTGCCGCGAGAGCTTGTCGGCCTTGGTCAGCAGGCAGTGCAACTGGCAGCGCTCCAGTGGCACCCACTCCAGCAGCTGACGGTCGAGTTCGGTCAGGGGGCGGCGGATGTCCATGATCAGCACCAGCCCCGCCAGACACTCACGCGACTGCAGGTAATCCCCCAGCAGCCGGTCCCAGTGCTGGCGCTGGCCAGCGGATACCTTCGCGTAGCCATAGCCGGGCAGATCCACCAGCCGCCATGCCTCATCCGGCGGCAGGGCGAACAGGTTGATCTCCTGCGTGCGCCCGGGCGTGCGGCCTACCCGGGCCAGGGCCTTGCGCCCGCACAGGGCGTTCAGGGCACTGGATTTGCCGGCATTCGAGCGCCCGGCGAAGGCGATCTCGATGCCGTCATCGGGCGGCAGCTGCTCGACCTGGGCAACGCCCTTGATAAAGGCGGTCTCGCGAAAACGGGGTTCCATGGGGCGGGGGGCATCCTTGGCCGAGTGCGGGGCTCGGGATATTTTTGAGCGTAATTTAGCATTGTGCTATAAACTGCGCCGCTCAAGGAAACACTGGTCAATGTACACCCTCGCGTTGGTACCCCAGGTTTTCCGAGACAAGGCGCGTCGTGCAGCGGGTAGTGGTTCTACCCGCAAGCGGCGCAACGCAGGATCGGGGAACCT
>NZ_ARQK01000021.1 GCF_000385215.1 Thioalkalivibrio thiocyanoxidans ARh2 | reverse complement strand
CTGCGCTTTGCGATCCGCGAAGGCGGCCGCACCGTCGGCGCCGGCGTCGTATCCAAGATCATCGAGTGATACAGTAGATAAGTTGAACGATCGACCGCGAGAGGCGGCGCCCGGTGCGTCGTCTCTCGCGTTTGTTTCTTGTCGATTCGATTTTTAGGCCAGTAGCTCAATTGGCAGAGCAGCGGTCTCCAAAACCGCAGGTTGGGGGTTCGAGTCCCTCCTGGCCTGCCATCTTCACCGATGGCGGCGAGTACCGGGTGATACGTATTCATGAGTGAACAATCGGAACAGACCGGCGGGCTGGATACATTCAAGCTCGCGGTAGTCGTGGCGCTGCTGATTGCAGGCGTCATGGGCTTCTATTGGTTCTCGGACGAGTCCACTCTGATTCGTGTGCTCGGCTTGCTGGCCGTGGTCGGCGTGGCCGTGGGGATTGGTATGACCACGGCGAAGGGACATCAGCTGGCGGCCTTCATGGGCAATGCGCGTACCGAGGTACGCAAGATGGTCTGGCCGACTCGGGTCGAGACCACGCAGACCACGCTGATCGTCATTGCCGTCGTGATCATGGTGGGAATCTTCCTCTGGCTCCTGGATATGTTCCTGGGCTGGGGCATCGGTCGTTTCATCGGATAGGTACAGGATTCTCTCCATGGCACTACGCTGGTACGTCGTACAGGCATTCTCGGGGTTCGAGGCCCAGGTGAAGCGGTCGCTGGAGGAGCGCATCGAGCGTTTCGGCATGCAGGACCACTTCGGTCAGATCCTCGTGCCCACCGAAGAGGTCGTCGAGATGAAGGACGGCCAGAAGCGCAAGAGCGAGCGCAAATTTTTCCCGGGCTACGTCCTGGTGCAGATGGACCTGAACGACGAGGCCTGGCACCTGGTCAAGGCCGTCCCGCGCGTGCTGGGCTTTATTGGTGGCACGGCAGACCGGCCGGCTCCCATCAGTGACAAGGAAGCCGAGGCCATCCTGCAGCGCATGCAGGAGGGTGCCGAAAAGCCGCGGCCGAAGGTGCTCTTCGAAGTGGGCGAGATGGTGCGCGTCATCGACGGCCCGTTCAACGATTTCAATGGCGTGGTCGAGGAAGTGAACTACGAAAAGAGTCGCCTCCTCGTCGCCGTCCAGATTTTTGGTCGCTCGACACCCGTGGAACTGGAATTCCACCAAGTCGAGAAAACCTGACGTACCGACGTCACCACTGCTAATCGGGGAGCCGCAAGGCGCTTGCACCCGAGGGAGTCATCATGGCGAAGAAAATCGAAGCGTATATCAAGCTTCAGGTGCCCGCCGGCAAGGCCAACCCGAGTCCGCCCGTCGGGCCGGCGCTGGGTCAGCGCGGCGTGAATATCATGGAGTTCTGCAAGGCGTTCAACGCCCAGACCCAGGAGATCGAGCCCGGTCTGCCGATTCCGGTTGTGATCACCGTCTATTCGGATCGCAGCTTTACCTTTATCACCAAGACGCCGCCTGCGGCGATCCTGCTGAAAAAGGCCGCGGGTGTGCAAAAGGGTTCCGGCGAGCCGAACACCAGCAAGGTCGGCACCGTGACTCGGGCCCAGCTCGAGGAAATCGCGAAGACCAAGGAGCCGGATCTGACGGCCGCCGATCTCGACGCGGCGGTGCGCACCATTGCCGGCAGTGCCCGCAGCATGGGCCTCGAAGTGGAGGGTCTCTGACATGGCGAAAATGACCAAGCGAATGAAGGCCATCCGCGAGAAGGTCGAGCCCGGCCGTCTGTATCCGGTGACCGAGGCCTTTGAACTTCTGCGTGACCTGCCGAAGGCCAAGTTCCGCGAGTCGGTTGATGTGGCCGTGAATCTTGGCGTCGACCCGCGCAAGTCCGATCAGGTCGTGCGGGGCTCCACCGTGCTGCCGCACGGCAACGGCAAGACCGTGCGCGTGGCCGTGTTCACCCAGGGCGCGAACGCCGACGCCGCGAAGGAGGCCGGTGCCGATGTGGTCGGCATGGATGACCTCGCCGAGCAGGTGAAGGCCGGCCAGATGGATTTTGACGTGGTGATTGCATCCCCGGACGCGATGCGTGTCGTCGGTCAGCTCGGCCAGATCCTCGGTCCGCGAGGCCTGATGCCGAACCCGAAGGTCGGCACCGTGACCCCGGACGTGGCCACGGCGGTAACCAACGCCAAGGGCGGCCAGGTGCGCTACCGTACCGACAAGGGCGGGATCGTCCATTGCACCATCGGGGCGGCGGACTTCGACTCCAGCTCGCTGGCGGACAACCTGAACGCGCTGCTGGCGGATCTGGTCAAAATGAAACCGGCGACCTCCAAGGGTCAGTACGTCAAGGGCGTCACGGTTTCCACGACGATGGGGCCGGGCGTGAAGGTCGATCAGGCCTCGCTGGCCCTGTAAGAAGATTTTTGGTTTTTGGTTTTTGGTCGGCTGTCGCGCAAGCGGCACGCCATCCAAGACCGCAGGTGCCGCCCCGTTCGCGGGGTGGCTTAATCCACCAGCCTGCGCAGATGGTGTCACCCGATTCAGGAAGTACCTGCGACGGGAGCACCGAAGTGCCGGGTTCGCCCGGTTTCACGACCGCCTTCGGGGGGTCTTACTAGAGGAGAGTCAACGTGGCTTTGAATCTCGACGACAAGAAGGCAATTGTCTCGGAGCTGGCTACGGTTGCTGCCTCGGCGCATTCCGCGGTCGCCGCGGAATACCGGGGTCTCTCGGTCGCGCAGATGACCGACCTTCGTCGGCAGGCCCGCAATTCCGGGGTCTATCTGCGGGTGGTGAAGAACAACCTCGCCAAGCGTGCCATCGAGGGTACGGATTTCGCGTGCATGCAGCCCGAGCTGCAGGGCCCGCTGATCCTGGCCTTCAGCGAGGAGGAGCCGAGCTCCGCCGCGCGCCTGGTGAAGTCCTTCGCCAAGGAAAACGAACAGCTGAAGGTCCGGCTGGTGTCCTTTGGTGGGCAGCTGATGGGGGCGAACGACATCGATCGCCTCGCCAGCCTGCCGACGCGTGAAGAGGCCCTTGCGCAGCTTCTCGCCACCATGAAGGCGCCGCTCGACAAGTTCGCCCGCACGGTGAACGAAGTCCCGGGCAAGCTCGTGCGTACCGTTGCAGCAATTCGTGACCAGAAGCAGGCAGCCTGAACCTCATCAAGCCGTTTCTGAGCAAGTACTGAATGAATACGGGTGTCCCCCGTTAGGAGAGTAAAAATGGCCGTTTCGAAAGAAGACATCCTGGAAGCCATCGGCAACATGACGGTCCTGGAAATCGTGGACCTGATCAGCGAGATGGAAGAGAAGTTCGGCGTTTCTGCCGCCGCCGCCGTCGCGGCTGCCCCGGCCGCCGCCGGTGGTGGTGAAGCCGCTGCCGCCGAAGCCAAGGACGAGTTCGACGTCGTCATGTCCAGCTTTGGCGAGAACAAGGTTGGCGTGATCAAGGTCGTCCGTGGCCTGACCGGTCTGGGCCTGAAGGAGGCCAAGGAAATGGTCGAAGGCGTGCCGGCGACCGTGAAGGAAGGCGCGGCGAAGGAAGAAGCCGAGAAGATGAAGGCGGAGCTGGAAGAGGCTGGCGCCACCGTCGAACTGAAGTAAAAGGCGCTTGCGCCTGTTGTTTTCGTGTACATCACGAAGCCCTGAGGCTGGCGGCCTTCTGGTCGTCAGCCTCAGCCCGTGGTGGCGCGTGTTTTTTCGCGCGTTGTTCAGTTAGCCGCCGAGGTAAGCCATGGCCCTCAGTTATACCGAAAAGAAACGTATCCGCAAGGACTTCGGGAAGCGTCCCCAGATCCTGGACGTCCCGTATCTGCTGGAAACCCAGTTGACCTCCTACCGGGATTTCCTGCAGTCCGACAAGGGCCCGGACGCGCGCGACGCGCTGGGCCTGCACGCGGCGTTTCAGTCGGTCTTCCCGATCGTCAGTTATTCCGGTCATGTCCAGCTCGAGTACGTGAGCTACCGCCTGGGCGAGCCGCTGTTCGATGTGAAGGAATGCCAGATCCGTGGCGTGACCTACGCGGCCCCGCTGCGTGTCCTGCTGCGCCTGGTGATCCACGACAAGGAGGCCCCCGCCGGCTCCACCGTGGTCAAGGAGGTCAAGGAGCAGGAGGTCTACATGGGCGAGATGCCGCTCATGACCGAGAACGGGACCTTCGTGATCAACGGGACCGAGCGCGTGATCGTGTCCCAGCTCCACCGTTCGCCCGGCGTGTTCTTTGACAGCGACCGTGGCAAGACCCAGGGCAGCGCCCAGAAGCTGCTCTACAACGCGCGCATTATTCCGTACCGCGGTTCCTGGCTGGACTTCGAGTTCGATGCCAAGGACGGGGTCTACGTGCGTATCGACCGTCGCCGCAAGCTGCCGGCCTCGATCCTGCTGCGCGCGCTGGGCATGGATACGGAAGAGATCCTGTCCACCTTCTTTGAATTCAACCAGATCACCCTCGATGAAGACGGCGGTGAGCTGGATCTGATCCCCGAGCGCCTGCGCGGCGAAACCGCCGTAGTGGACATCACCGACGGCAAGAACGTGATCGTCGAGGCCGGGCGCCGGATCACCCCGCGGCATATCCGCGAGATCGAAAAGGCCGGCATCAATCGCCTGCGCGTGCCGGACGAGTACCTGCTCGGCCGCGTGCTGGCCAAGGGCGTGGTGGACGAGTCGACCGGCGAGCTGATGGCGGCTGCCAATGACCCGCTGACCCAGGAGCTGCTGGACAAGCTGCGCGCCGAGGGCGTGACGTCGGTGGAGACCATCTACACCAACGACTACGACCACGGCCCGTTCATGTCGGACACCCTGCGTCTGGATCCGACCAAGACGCAGCTGGAGGCCCAGGTCGAGATCTACCGCGTGATGCGCCCCGGCGAGCCGCCGACCAAGGACGCCGCCGAGAACCTGTTCTCCAACCTGTTCTTCTCCGAGGACCGCTACGACCTGTCGGCGGTCGGCCGGATGAAGTTCAACCGCCGTGTCGGGCGCGATACCGACGAGGGCCCGGGCGTGCTGTCGCCCGAGGACATCCTCGACGTGCTGAAGGTCCTGATCGATCTGCGCAACGGCAACGGCCGTACCGACGATATCGACCACCTCGGCAACCGGCGCATCCGCAGCGTGGGCGAGATGGCCGAGAACCAGTTCCGTCTGGGGCTGGTACGCGTCGAGCGTGCGGTCAAGGAGCGCCTGACCGTCGCCGAGAGCGAAGGCCTGATGCCGCAGGAACTCATCAACGCGAAGCCGGTGGCCGCCGCGGTCAAGGAGTTTTTCGGCTCCAGCCAGCTGTCGCAGTTCATGGACCAGAACAACCCGCTGTCCGAGGTGACCCACAAGCGCCGTATCTCCGCGCTGGGCCCGGGCGGCCTGACGCGCGAACGCGCGGGGTTCGAGGTGCGCGACGTGCACCCGACCCACTACGGTCGCGTCTGCCCGATCGAGACCCCGGAAGGCCCGAACATCGGCCTGATCAACTCGCTGGCCGTGTACGCCCGCACCAACCGCTACGGTTTCCTCGAGACGCCGTACCGCAAGGTCGAGGACGGCAAGGTCACCGACGAGATCGTGTACCTGTCCGCGATCGAGGAGAGCCAGTACGTGATCGCCCAGGCGAACGCGGCGATGGACGAGCAAGGACGTCTGACTGACGATCTGGTCTCCTGCCGTTTCCAGGAGGAGTTCACGATCTCGACGACGGACAAGATCCAGTACATGGATATCTCGCCGAAGCAGATCGTGTCCGTGGCCGCCGCGCTGCTGCCGTTCCTGGAGCATGACGATGCCAACCGCGCCCTGATGGGCGCGAACATGCAGCGTCAGGCCGTGCCCTGCCTGCGCGCGGACAAGCCGCTGGTGGGCACCGGTATCGAGCGCACGGTGGCCATCGACTCCGGTTCCGCGATCGTCGCCAAGCGCGGCGGTACGGTCGATTCCGTGGATGCCGCCCGCGTGGTGGTGCGCGTGAACGATGACGAGACCGTCGCCGGCGAGCCGGGCGTGGATATCTACAACCTGACCAAGTACTCGCGTTCCAACCAGAACACCAGCATCAACCAGCGTCCGCTGGTCGCGGTAGGCGACGAGATCGCCCGCGGCGATGTGCTGGCCGATGGCTCCTCGACCGATCTCGGCGAGCTGGCCCTGGGGCAAAACATGATGGTCGCGTTCATGCCCTGGAACGGCTACAACTTCGAGGATTCCATCCTGATCTCCGAGCGCGTGGTGCAGGAAGACCGCTACACCACGATCCATATCGAGGAACTCAACTGTGTCGCCCGCGACACCAAGCTGGGCCAGGAAGAGATCACCGCGGATATCCCGAACGTCTCCGAATCGCTGCTGAACAAGCTGGATGAATCCGGCGTGGTCTATGTCGGCGCCGAGGTGAACCCGGGCGATATCCTGGTTGGCAAGGTCACGCCGAAGGGCGAGACCCAGCTGACCCCGGAAGAGAAGCTGCTGAGGGCTATCTTTGGCGAGAAGGCCTCGGACGTGAAGGACACGTCCCTGCGTGTGCCGTCCGGCATCGAGGGCACGGTGATCGACGTGCGCGTGTTCACCCGCGATGGCGTGGAGAAGGATGCGCGTGCCAAGTCGATCGAGGAAGACGACCTCGCCGCGGTCAAGAAGGACCTGAAGGACCAGCTGCGAATCTACGAGGACGATATCTACGCCCGCGTCGAGAAGCTGCTGCTCAACAAGGCCGCGGCCGGTGGCCCGGAAGGGCTGGGTGACGGCTCCAAGGTCACCAAGAAGTACCTGCAGGGCCTGTCCCGCGACCAGTGGTTCGAGGTGCGCCTGAAGGACGACGCCGTGAACTCGCAGCTGGAGGACCTCGGTCGCCAGCTGCAGGAACAGCACGAGCTGTTCGACAAGAAATTCGAGCACCAGAAGGCCAAGGTCGCCGCGGGCGACGACCTGCCGCCGGGCGTGCAGAAGATGGTCAAGGTCTACGTGGCCGTGAAGCGCCGTCTGCAGCCGGGCGACAAGATGGCCGGCCGCCACGGGAACAAGGGCGTGATCTCGATGATCGTGCCGGAAGAGGACATGCCGTTCCTCGACGACGGGACCCCGGTCGACGTGGTCCTGAACCCGCTGGGCGTGCCGTCGCGGATGAACGTCGGGCAGGTGCTGGAGGTGCATCTGGGCTGGGCCGCGAAGGGGCTGGGCGACAAGATCAACCGCATGCTCGAGGCACAGGCCGAGATCGCGAGGCTGCGCGAGTTCCTGGGCCAGATCTACAACCACCGCGAGAAGAAAGTCGACCTCGACTCGATGTCGGACGCCGAGATCATTGCGCTTTGCCGCAACCTGCGCGGTGGCGTGCCGATGGCCACGCCGGTGTTCGATGGTGCCGAGGAGGCCGAGATCAAGGAGATGCTGCGTCTGGCCGATCTGCCCGAGACCGGGCAGGCCGAACTGTTCGACGGGCGGACCGGCGATGCCTTCGATCGCCCGGTGACCGTCGGCTACATGCACATGCTGAAGCTGAACCACCTGGTCGACGACAAGATGCATGCGCGTTCCACCGGCCCGTACTCGCTGGTCACCCAGCAGCCGCTGGGCGGAAAGGCGCAGTTCGGTGGCCAGCGCTTCGGCGAGATGGAGGTCTGGGCGCTGGAGGCCTACGGTGCCGCCTACACCCTGCAGGAAATGCTGACGGTGAAGGCGGACGACGTGCAGGGCCGCAACAAGATGTACAAGAACATCGTCGACGGCGAGCACCACATGGAGGCCAACGTCCCCGAGTCGTTCAACGTGCTCATGAAGGAGATCAAGGCGCTCGGCATCAATATCGAGCTGGAGCAGGACTGATCTCCTCCGATCCGAATGTGATCCGAAGGGGTGCAGGGCACCCCTCGACCCAACGCTTTGTGAGGCATAGCGAATGAAAGACCTCCTCAATCTGTTCAAGCAGCAGACCCAGCCGGAAGAGTTCGATGCGATCCGTATCGGCCTGGCCTCCGCGGACCAGATCCGTTCGTGGTCGTTCGGCGAGGTGAAGAAGCCGGAGACCATCAACTACCGGACCTTCAAGCCGGAGCGCGACGGCCTGTTCTGCGCCAAGATCTTCGGCCCGGTGAAGGACTACGAGTGCCTGTGCGGCAAGTACAAGCGCCTGAAGCACCGGGGTGTGGTCTGCGAGAAGTGCGGCGTCGAGGTGACCCAGACCAAGGTGCGCCGCGAGCGCATGGGTCATATCGACCTGGCCTCCCCGGTCGCGCACATCTGGTACCTGAAGAGCCTGCCGTCGCGCATCGGGCTGCTGCTCGACATGACCCTGAAGGACATCGAGAAGGTGCTCTACTTCGAGTCCTTCATCGTGATCGACCCGGGCTTCACCACGCTGGAGAAGGGCCAGCTCCTGACCGACGAGGAGTACCTCGAGGCGATGGAGGAGCACGGCGACGACTTCACCGCGATGATGGGTGCCGAGGCCGTGCTGTCCCTGCTCAAGGAGATGGACCTGCAGGGTGAGGCGGCCAAGCTGCGCCAGGACCTGGCCGAGACCGGTTCCGAGACCAAGATCAAGCGTCTGGGCAAGCGTCTCAAGCTGATCGAGTCGTTCCTGGAATCCGGCAACAAGCCGGAGTGGATGATCATGTCCGTGTTGCCCGTGCTGCCGCCGGACCTGCGTCCGCTGGTGCCGCTGGACGGTGGCCGTTTTGCGACCTCCGATCTCAACGACCTCTACCGCCGGGTGATCAACCGCAACAACCGTCTGCGCCGCCTGCTGGAGCTGAACGCCCCGGACATCATCGTGCGTAACGAAAAGCGCATGCTGCAGGAATCCGTGGATGCGCTGCTGGACAACGGCCGTCGCGGCCGTGCGATCACCGGCACCAACAAGCGCCCGTTGAAGTCCCTGGCCGACATGATCAAGGGCAAGCAGGGCCGCTTCCGTCAGAACCTGCTGGGCAAGCGCGTCGACTACTCCGGTCGTTCCGTGATCGTGGTGGGCCCGACCCTGCGTCTGCACCAGTGCGGCCTGCCCAAGCGCATGGCGCTGGAACTGTTCAAGCCGTTCATCTTCGGCAAGCTGCAGCGCCGTGGCCTGGCCACCACCATCAAGGCCGCCAAGAAGGCCGTGGAGAAGGAAGGTCCGGAGGTCTGGGATATCCTCGAAGAGGTGATCCGCGAGCATCCGGTGATGCTGAACCGCGCCCCGACCCTGCACCGCCTGGGTATCCAGGCCTTCGAGCCGGTGCTGATCGAGGGCAAGGCGATCCAGCTGCACCCGCTGGTCTGTGCCGCGTTCAACGCCGACTTCGACGGTGACCAGATGGCCGTGCACGTGCCGCTGTCGCTCGAGGCCCAGCTGGAGGCGCGCACGCTGATGCTTTCCTCCAACAACGTGCTGTCGCCGGCGAACGGCGAGCCGATCATCGTGCCGTCGCAGGATATCGTGCTGGGGCTGTACTACCTGTCGCGCGAGAAGGTCAACGCCAAGGGCGAAGGGATGACCTTCTCCGACGTGGACGAGGTGCACCGCGCCTACGAGCACAAGCAGGTCGATCTGCATGCGCGTATCACCGTGCGCATCGCCGACACCATGGCGGACGTCGCCGAAGGCGAGCCGCTGCCGTCCATGCGCGTGGAGACCACGGTCGGTCGCGCGATCCTGTCGCGCATCATGCCGAAGGGCCTGCCGTTCGAGCTGATCGACCGCGAGCTGAACAAGAAGACCATCTCCGCGCTGATCAACTCCTGCTACCGCCGCCTGGGCCTGAAGGACACGGTGGTGTTCGCGGACCAGCTGATGTACGCCGGCTTCTACTATTCCACTCGCGCCGGTGTCTCGTTCTGCGCGGATGACATGGTCATCCCCGACGAGAAGCAGCCGATCCTGCAAAGCGCCGAAGAGCAGGTGAAGGAGATCGAGGACCAGTATGCCTCCGGTCTGGTCACCAAGGGCGAGCGCTACAACAAGGTTGTCGACATCTGGTCGCACTGTAATGACCAGGTCGCGAAGGCGATGATGGAGCGGCTCGGCAAGGAGCAGGTCACCAACGCCGAGGGCGAGGCGGTGGAGCAGGACTCCTTCAACTCGATCTTCATGATGGCCGATTCCGGGGCGCGTGGTTCCGCCGCGCAGATCCGTCAGCTGGCGGGGATGCGTGGCCTGATGGCCAAGCCGGACGGCTCCATCATCGAGACGCCGATCACCGCGAACTTCCGCGAGGGCCTGAACGTCCTGCAGTACTTCATCTCCACCCACGGCGCGCGCAAGGGTCTGGCCGATACCGCGCTGAAGACGGCGAACTCCGGTTACCTGACGCGCCGTCTCGTGGATGTGTCGCAGGACGTGGTGGTCACGCAGCATGACTGCGGCACCCAGCAGGGCCTGATGATGAAGCCGATCATCGAGGGCGGCGACGTGGTCGAGCCGCTGCGCGATCGCGTGCTGGGCCGTACCACGGCGGTGGATGTCCATCGCCCGGGGACCGACGAGGTCCTGGTCCCGTCGGGGACGCTGCTGGACGAGGCGATGGTCGACAAGCTCGACGCCGCCTCGGTGGACGAGGTGCTGGTGCGCTCCGCGATTACCTGCGAGACGCGCCAGGGCATCTGCGCCAAGTGCTACGGCCGCGATCTGGCCCGTGGCCACGAGGTCAACGAGGGCGAAGCGGTGGGTGTGATCGCCGCGCAGTCCATCGGTGAGCCCGGCACCCAGCTGACCATGCGGACCTTCCATATCGGCGGCGCGGCCAGCCGTGCGGTGACTGTCAGCGCGATCCAGGTGAAGAACGCCGGGTCCGTGCGCCTGCACAACCTGAAGACCGTCACCAACAAGGCGGACAACCTGGTGGCGGTCTCGCGCTCCGGGGAACTGGGCGTCATCGACGACCAGGGCCGCGAGCGCGAGCGCTACAAGATCCCGTACGGGGCGACCATCACGGTCAAGGAAGGCGATGCGGTGGAGGCCGGCCAGGAGGTCGCGACCTGGGATCCGCATACCCATCCGATCGTCACCGAGGTGGGCGGCTACATCCGTCTGGCGGACTTCGTCGAGAACGTCACCGTTACCAAGGAGACGGACGAGTTCACTGGCCTGTCCCAGAACGTTGTGCTGGACCCGAAGAGTCGCTCCAGCGCCGGCAAGGACCTGCGTCCGACGGTCAAGCTGGTCGACGACGACGGCAACGAGGTGTACATCCCGGGCACCGACATGCCCGCGCAGTACATGCTGCCGGCCAACGCGATCTTCAATCTCGAGGACAACGCCCGTGTCGAGGTTGGTGACGTTATTGCCCGCCTGCCGCAGGAGTCGTCCAAGACCCGCGATATCACTGGTGGTCTGCCGCGTGTGGCCGATTTGTTCGAGGCCCGCCGTCCGAAGGAGCCGGCGGTGCTGGCCGAGATCTCCGGTACCGTCTCGTTCGGCAAGGAGACCAAGGGCAAGCAGCGTCTGGTGATTACCCCGGACCAGGGTGACCCGGTCGAGATGCTGATCCCGAAACTGCGCACCGTGAACGTGTTCGAGGGCGAGCGCGTGGAGCGGGGCGAGGTCGTGGTCGATGGCGAGCTGGATCCGCACGACATCCTGCGGCTGCGTGGCGTTACCACCCTGGCCGAGTACCAGGTCCAGGAGATCCAGGACGTCTACCGCCTGCAGGGCGTGAAGATCAATGACAAGCACATCGAAGTCATTGTTCGCCAGATGATGCGCAAGGTGAACATCGCCAATCCGGGCGACACCAAGTTCCTCGCGGGCGACCAGGTCGATCGCAACCGTGTCCTGGAGGAAAACGAGAAGCTTGGCGACGACCAGCAGCCGGCGACCTACGAGCGTGTGCTGCTCGGGATCACCAAGGCCTCGCTGGTGACGGAGTCGTTCATCTCCGCGGCCTCCTTCCAGGAGACCACCCGCGTACTGACCGAGGCGTCGACCCGTGGCGCCCGCGACGACCTGCGTGGCCTGAAGGAGAACGTGATTGTGGGTCGCCTGATCCCGGCCGGGACCGGGCTGGCGTATCACAAGGAACGCCGACGCAAGCGCGAGCTGGAAATGCCGGAGTTCGAGAGCATCGAGGAGGAGTCGGCGGTGACCGCTGACACCGAATCCGACGCTTCGGGTCCGGAAATTACCGGGGAAGGCTCCGAATAGCCTCCCCTTCTGTTGACACTTCAGGGGGTGGCGATTAGAATTCCGCTCCCTCGACAGGCCGGTCACGGCGCCGGCCTGTCGTTATTTTTAGGCTAGGAGAAAGGGTTTCATGGCCACGATCAATCAGTTGGTACGCAAGCCCCGCAAGCGCCCCGTCGAGAAGAGTGCGGTGCCGGCGCTGCAGGGTTCGCCGCAGAAGCGCGGGGTATGCACCCGCGTCTACACGACCACGCCGAAAAAGCCGAATTCCGCGCTGCGCAAGGTTGCGCGCGTGCGCCTGACCAATGGCTACGAAGTGAGTAGCTATATCGGCGGCGAGGGCCACAACCTGCAGGAGCACTCGGTGGTCCTGATTCGTGGCGGTCGTGTGAAGGATCTTCCCGGTGTGCGTTACCACACGGTGCGTGGCTCCCTGGACACCCAGGGTGTGCAGAATCGCACCCAGGGTCGTTCCAAGTACGGCACCAAGCGCCCGAAGAAATCCTAACCGTGTACAAGAGCGGGAACTGAAACATGTCGAGAAGAGCAGCTGCCCCCAAGCGTCACATCCTTCCTGATCCGAAATTCGGAAGCGAGCGCCTGGCCAAGTTCATCAACACCGTGATGCGCGACGGCAAGAAGTCCGTTGCGGAGCAGGTCGTGTACGGCGCGCTGGACCAGATCGAGTCCAAGCAGGGCGACGGCATGGGTGCGCTGGAGCGCGCGCTGGACAACATCCGTCCGCGTGTCGAGGTGAAGTCTCGCCGTGTGGGTGGTGCCACCTACCAGGTGCCGGTGGAAGTTCGTTCTGTGCGCCAGGATGCCCTCGCGATGCGCTGGGTGGTGGAAGCGGCCCGCAAGCGTGGCGAACGCACGATGGCGCTGAAGCTGGCAGGCGAACTGATGGATGCCGCCGACGCCAAGGGCACCGCCGTGAAGAAGCGCGAAGACACTCACCGCATGGCGGAAGCGAACAAGGCGTTCGCCCACTTCCGCTGGTAAAACCGATTTAGAGAGGCTCAACGTGGCACGCAAGACCCCACTGAAGCGCTACCGGAACATCGGGATCAGCGCGCACATCGACGCCGGCAAGACGACGACGACCGAGCGCATCCTGTTCTACACCGGTCTGTCGCACAAGATCGGCGAGGTCCATGAAGGCGCCGCCACGATGGACTGGATGGAGCAGGAACAGGAGCGCGGGATCACCATCACTTCCGCGGCGACCACCTGCTTCTGGCAGGGTATGGCCAAGCAGTTCGATGAGCACCGCGTTAACATCATCGATACCCCGGGGCACGTGGACTTCACCATCGAGGTGGAGCGTTCCATGCGAGTGCTCGACGGTGCGGTGATGGTGTACTGCGCCGTGGGTGGTGTGCAGCCGCAGTCCGAGACCGTCTGGCGTCAGGCCACGAAGTACTCGGTCCCCCGCATGGCGTTCGTCAACAAGATGGACCGCGCCGGCGCCGACTTCCTGCGTGTCTACGAGCAGATGAGAGAGCGTCTGCAGGCGAACCCGGTCCCGATCCAGCTGCCGATCGGTGCCGAGGACAACTTCCGCGGCGTGATCGACCTGGTCAAGATGCAGGCCATCTTCTGGGACGAAGATAACTACGGCATCTCCTTCGAATACAAGGATATCCCCGACGAGCTTCAGGCCGAGGCCGAGAAGTGGCGCGAGAACATGCTCGAGGCCGCCGCCGAGGCCAACGAAGAGCTGATGGACAAGTACCTCAATGAGGGCACCCTCAGCGAAGAAGAGATCAAGCAGGCGATCCGTCACCGCACCATCGAGCTGGAAATCGTGCCGATGCTGTGCGGCTCCGCGTTCAAGAACAAGGGCGTGCAGGCCATGCTCGACGCGGTGGTGGAATACCTGCCGTCGCCGGAAGAGGTCAAGGCGATCAAGGGCGTCAAGGCCGGGACCGAAGAGCCGGTCGCGAAGCACGCCTCGGATGACGAGCCCTTCGCCGCCCTCGCGTTCAAGATCATGACGGACCCCTATGTCGGTTCCCTGACGTTCGTGCGCGTCTACTCGGGTGTGCTGAGTGCGGGGGATACCGTGCTGAACACACAGAACAACCGCCGCGAGCGGATTGGCCGTATCCTGCAGATGCACTCCAACTCCCGTGAGGAGATCAAGGAGCTGCGAGCCGGCGATATCGGCGCGGTCGTCGGTCTGAAGGATCTGTACACCGGTAGTACGCTCTGCGACCCGAATGATCCGGTCGAGCTCGAGCGCATGGAATTCCCGGAGCCGGTGATCTCGATCGCCGTCGAGCCGAAGACCAAGTCGGACCAGGAAAAGATGGGTATCGCGCTGAACAAGCTGGCGCAGGAAGATCCGTCGTTCCGCGTCCGTACCGATGAGGAGTCGGGCCAGACGATCATCTCCGGCATGGGCGAGCTTCACCTGGAGGTCCTGGTGGACCGCATGAAACGCGAGTTCAAGGTGGAGGCGAACGTCGGTCAGCCGCAGGTCGCCTACCGCGAGACGATCAAGAAGAGCGTGGAGACCGAAGGCAAGTTTGTCCGCCAGTCGGGTGGTCGCGGTCAATACGGTCATGTCTGGCTTCGCATCGAGCCGCAGGAGCCGGGTGACGGTTACGAGTTCGTCAACTCCATTGTCGGTGGCGTGGTGCCGAAGGACTACATCCCGGCCGTGAACAAGGGTGTGGAAGAGCAGATGGCCAACGGCGTGCTTGCCGGCTACCCGGTGGTGGACGTGAAGGTCACGCTGTTCGACGGCTCCTACCACGACGTTGACTCGAACGAGATGGCGTTCAAGGTCGCCGGCTCCATGGCCTTCAAGGAAGGCGCGCTGAAGGCCGGCGCGGTGCTGCTCGAGCCGATGATGAAGGTCGAGGTCGAGACGCCGGAAGAATACATGGGCGACGTGATGGGTGATCTCAATCGCCGCCGAGGCCTGGTCAAGGGCATGGAAGACATCGCGGGACAGAAGCTGCTGAAGGCCGAGGTCCCGCTTTCCGAAATGTTTGGTTATTCGACCCAGCTGCGCTCGATGAGCCAGGGCCGCGCGACCTATTCGATGGAGTTCGAAAAGTACTCCGAGGCGCCGGCGCAGGTCGCCGAGGCCGTGGCCGCGAAGGCCTCCTGATCCGAATCGCGTAATCCGAAAGAACTGTAGAAAGAGGTTTGAGCTGTGTCCAAGGAAAAGTTCGAGCGTAAGAAGCCGCATGTGAATGTGGGGACGATTGGTCATGTGGACCATGGCAAGACCACGCTGACGGCGGCGATG
>NZ_ARQK01000020.1 GCF_000385215.1 Thioalkalivibrio thiocyanoxidans ARh2 | reverse complement strand
TCACCGGGAGCTGGTACAGGTGCGCATAGGTATGCGCCATCAGCTCGTTGGCCTTCTTGCTCGCGGCGTAGAGGCTCAGCGGGTGGTCGACGTTGTCGTGCACCGAGAACGGCATCGTGGTGTTCGCGCCGTAGACCGAGCTGGAGCTGGCGTAGACCAGGTGCTCCACGCCGTTGTGCCGGCAGCCCTCCAGGATGTTGCCGAAGCCGACCAGGTTGGTGTCGACATAGGCCGCCGGGTTCTCCAGCGAATAGCGCACCCCGGCCTGGGCCGCCAGGTTCACCACCCGCTCCGGGCGGTGCTCGCGAAACACCCGGTCCATCGCGGCGCGGTCGGCGATGTCCTCGCGGACCTCGGTATAGCCCGGGTGGTCCTGCGTGCGCGCCAGGCGCGCCTCTTTCAGCGAGACATCGTAATAGTCGTTGAGGTTGTCAACGCCAATGACCTCGTCGCCGCGCTCCAGCAGGCGCAGGGAGAGGGCACTGCCAATGAAACCGGCGCTGCCGGTGACCAGGATTCTCATGGACGGATCATGTGCCTTATGCCGATGTTAAGCCGATGGGGGCCAGGGCAACCCACCGTAGGAGGCCAGCCCTCTGGCCGATGGGGGCCGGGACTGGCTCCCCATCGCTCAGGGGGCTGAGCTCCTACAGAGAGAGACGGGCTGAACATATGCTAGCCCCGATCGTCGGGCAGCGTGATATTCAACTCCAGGACCTCGCAGTCGCCCTCGCGGTCGACGTTCATCTGCACGGCGTCGTCGTTGACCTTCACGTACTTGCGGATCACCTGCAAAAGCTCCTGCTGCATCGCGGGCAGATAATCCGGGCCGCCCCGGGCCGCGCGCTCCCGCGCCACGATGATCTGCAGGCGTTCCTTGGCAACGCTGGCGCTTTTCTGCCGCGGCTGGCGGAAGTAATCGAAGATACCCATGATCAGCTCCCGAACAGACGTCCGAAGAAGCCCTTCTTCGGTACATCGACAAAGCGCAGGGGCCGCTCCTCGCCCAGGAATCGATCCACTGCATCCTGGTAGGCCTGCCCGGCGTCGGATTCCTCGTCCAGCACCACCGGAAGACCGGCGTTCGAGGCGTTCAGCACGGCCTGCGATTCGGGGATCACACCCAGCAGATCGATGGCCAGGATCTCCCCGACATCCTCGATACTGAGCATCTCGCCGCGCGCGGCGCGCTCCGCGGCATAGCGGGTCAGCAGCAGACGCCCCTGGATCGGCTCGCCGCCCTGTTCCACCTGCCGGGTCTTGCTGGCGAGGATGCCGAGGATGCGGTCGGAGTCGCGCACCGAGGAGACCTCGGGGTTAGTGACCACGATAGCCTCGTCGGCGAAATAGGCCGCCATCAGCGCGCCCCGCTCGATCCCCGCCGGGCTGTCGCAGATGATGTACTCGAAGTCCTCGGACAGCTCGTTCAGCACGCGCTCCACACCGTCCTGCGTCAGGGCGTCCTTGTCGCGCGTCTGCGAGGCCGGAAGGATGTACAGGTTGTCTGCGCGCTTGTCGCGGATCAGCGCCTGTTTCAGGTTGGCGTCGCCATTGATCACGTTGACAAAGTCATACACCACGCGGCGCTCGCAGCCCATGATCAGATCCAGGTTGCGCAGGCCGACGTCAAAATCGATCACGGCCGTCTTGTGGCCGCGCAGGGCCAGACCGGTGGCGATCGCGGCAGAGGTGGTGGTCTTGCCGACCCCGCCCTTGCCCGAGGTAATCACTACGATGCGTGCCATGGTGGCTGCTTCTCCTTAGGGAAACGCTAATGAATGTACGCACTCGCGCTCGAGTCGCTTTTGCGTGCGAACAAGGCGCGGTGAGCGCAGTGTAGCCGAGCTACATAAGCGAGCCGCAACGCCGTTCGCGCGCCCGTTTTCGATAACAACTGGCGGCCGAGCCCCTGCTTTGAATGGTTCGTGGGGTTGGTACCCCAGGCTCCCCGATCCTGCGTTGCGCCGGTTGCGGGTAGAACCACTACCCGCCGCACGACGCGCCTTGTCTCGGAAAACCTGGGGTACCAACGCGAGTGTGTACATTCATCAGCGTTTCCCTTAGTCGTCGCGCGATGACGTGGACCGGACCCTGTGGCCCTCACGCCGCTCGCTCAGATTTCAGCGATCTTGAGGCTTTCGCCCGCGAGTGTCACCAGCCGGTTCTCGCCGCGCTCGGACTCGGCGATATCCTCGGCCACCCGGTAATGTCCCGCGATAGACAAAAGCTCTGCATCCAGTCGCCGGCAGAAGATCCGAGCCGTCTCCAGGCCCCGCACACCGGCGAGTGCGCGCCCGCGCAGCGGTCCCAGCACATGGATGTGGCCATCCGCCAGCAGTTCGGCCCCGGCGGATACCGCCCCAGTCACCAGCAGGTCGCCACCACGGGCGTAGATCTGCTGCCCGGAACGGACCGGACGATCCACCACACGGGTCGCGCTGTGGACCGCGGGAGCGGTCTCGGTCGCCTTGTCCGCGGATTTTCTGCCCTTCTTGCTCGGCGGCGGCTCCGGGGGCTCGCCTTCATCCAGGGGCACCTCGCCACTGGGCGCGCCGCCGCGACCGCCCAGCTGCAGCACGGGCAGGACGTCGAACAGCTCGGAATAGCTTTGCAGGCGCTCGGCGACCTCGCCGGCATGCAAGCCGATCAGCTTGAAGCCCTCGGCACGCACCTGCTCGATGGTCGCCTGCAGATCGCTCTCGGGGGCCTCGGCCACCGGCTCGAGGTCCAGCACGATGGGCATGTCGCGCATCAGATCCGGGGCCTGCTCGCGGTGCGCGACTAACTGCTCGCCGAGTTGCCGGGGGTCGGTCTGGAACACCCGCAGCACCGACACCAGCATCATGCGCCCTTTCAGTTCAATGGTCTGGACGGGACTCGGCGTAGCGCTCATGCGTGCGTAGGGCCCTGCTGTGAGATCGGCAATCGGGAAACACGGCCTCCGACGCGCGTCGGAAGACCGGAAAGATGCGCGCTTTATAGCGCGGACGGGGAAAGTACAGCAAGGGAGTACCGCCAAAATCGGCGGCGGATCAGTGTTTCCTTAAGATCGTGGCGGCCCCGGGATCAGCGTATTGGTGCGCCGCGCGTAGTCCGCATAGCCCGGCCGCGAGGCATGCAGACGTTTTTCCAGTAACGTGACGCCCGACACACGCAGGATCAGCACGATCATCAGGACCGCCGACGGCACCGCCCACCAGCCCCCGGCGGCTAGCGCGAGCAAGCCGTAGCCCACCCAGACGACGATCTCGCCGAAGTAGTTCGGGTGGCGGCTGTAGCGCCACAAGCCCTGGTCCATGACCTCGCCCCGACGCGCCGGATCGGCCCGGAAGCGCGCCATCTGCGCGTCCGCGACCGATTCATACAGCGTGCCCAGTGCCCAGACCGCCACGCCCAGCGCCGCCAGCGGCCACCAAATGCTCGCGGCATTCGTCACCGCCAGCATCGGCAGGCCGATTACGGCGACCAGCGCGCCCTGCAGCCAGAAGATCGTGACCAGGCTGCGCGCGGCAAAGGCCCGGTCCGACAGCCCCTCGCGCATGTCGGTATAGCGCCCGTCCTCGCCATGGCCCCAGTTGCGCCAGGTGATGAACAGCGACAGCCGCAGCCCCCACACCAGCACCGGGATCACGATCCAGAGGCCCTGCGCCGGCCAGCCCGCCAGCCCCCACCAGACCAGCGTCACGACCACGAAGCCCAGGCCCCAGAAGCGGTCGACCAGGCTGGCGTCGTGGCGCCAGACGCTGCCGGCCCAGACCAGGGTCATCAGGCCCATGCTGGCCAGAAGCCCCCAGAGAAACGCCATCAGTGCCTCCATCGCGATCAGCCCCCCGGTCGCTCGAACAGCACATGGGAGACGAACCACTCGTCCCCGCCGCTGTAGTCGAACAGCTCCGCGCAGGCCATGTAGAAGATCCGCCAGCGCTGGAACCACACTGCCGCATCCTGCCGGCCGTAGGCCTGTTCGAAGAGCGGCATCAGCGTGTCGCGGGCGCGATCCTGGCGGGCCAGCCAGGCATTGAGCGTACGGGCGTAGTGCTGCCCACCGACGCGCCACTGACGGATCACCCGCAGGTCCTCCTGGAAGTGCCGCGCGAGGTCGTCCGACGGCATCAGGCCGTCGCGGAAGAAGTACCGCCCCATCCAGTCATGCTCGCCCTCGGACTCGAACACATACGCGTGTTCGCGATGGGCGAACACATGCATGAAGAAGCGCCCGCCGGGATTGAGCCATCCGGCAATGCGCCGCAGCAGTTCCGGCCAGTTGCGCATGTGCTCGAACATCTCGATCGAGACCGCCCGGTCAAAGCCCGGCTCCGGCGGGGCGAACGTGTTCATGTCCGCGGTCAGGACCTCGAGATTGGCGAGCCCCAGGTCATCGCGGCGGGCCTCGATAAAGGCCCGCTGGGTATTGGAGTTCGAGACGGCCGTAATCTCTGCGCCAGGGTACTGCTCGGCCATCCACAGCGACAGCGACCCCCAGCCGCAGCCCAGTTCCAGCAACCGCTGGCCATCGGCAATCCCCGCGCGCTCGCAGGTCAGGTGCAGCATCGCCTCTTCGGCCGCATCGAGGCTGTCGACGCCCTCCGGCCACCAGGCGCTGGAGTACTTGAGGCGCGGGCCCAGGCAATGCTCGAAGTAAGCGGTGGGGATCTCGTAGTGCTGCTCGTTGGCAATATCGGTGGACAGGGCAACGGGAGAAGCGCGCATGGATTCGATCAGGGCGTAGCGCCGCTCCATGGTCTCCTCGGCCGTGCCGGAGACCTCTGCCAGGCGCTCCGCCAGCAGCAGGCGGATCCCCGCGCGCACCAGCATGTCCGGCATGCGTCCCTGCTCCGCCCACTCCATCATCCGCTGCATGCCGCATCTCCCCTTGAGTGCAACATGGACCCCGGGAAGTGTGACCGGTTCCCGCGATTCAACGCCTACGCATCGCTGCGACGGTCTCCGTAGCCACCGCCGCCGGGTGTGCGTATCTCGATCGCATCCCCTGGCTCTACATGGCGGCGATCGCAGGCGGACATCGGTTCGCGCGTGCCGTCGGCGCGCAGGATCGCATCCTCCCCCGGCGCACCCGGCCCGCCACCGGCGATCCCGAACGGCGGCACCCGGCGACGGTTGGACAACAGCACGACCTCCATCGCCTGGTCGAACCCGAGCCGGCGGATCACCCCATCACCGCCCGGATAATGCCCCTGCCCCCCTAAGCCGCGGCGGTAGGCGAAGCGCTCCACCCGCACCGGGAAGCGGCTCTCCAGCACCTCGGGGTCGGTCAGCCGCGAGTTGGTCATGTGGGTCTGCACCGCGCTGGCCCCGGCGTAACCCGGCCCCGCGCCGGCCCCGCCGGCGATCGTCTCGTAGTACTGGTAGTCGGCATTGCCGAAGGTCAGGTTGTTCATCGTGCCCTGGGCCGCCGCCTGCACCCCCAGCGCCCCGAACAGGGCATCGGTGACCACCTGCGAGGTCTCGACATTGCCGGCCACCACCGCGGCGGGCGGCGCCGGGTTCAGCAGGCCGTCCTCCGGAATGACCAGGTCGACCGGCGTCAGGCAGCCATCGTTCAGCGGGATCGCATCCTCCAGCAGGGTACGCAGTACATACAGCACCGCCGCGCGCACGATGGAGCTCGGCGCGTTGAAGTTGTCCCCGCGTACCGCGCTGGTACCGGTGAAGTCGATGCGCAGGCGCCGGTCGGCGGGATCGGGGGCGACCTGTACCCGCACCTCGGCGCCGTTGTCCATCGCATACGCGAACGTGCCGGCCTCGAGCTGCGGGATCAGCCGTTCCACCGCCTCGGCCGCGTTGTCCAGCACGTGGCCCATATAGGCTGTCACCATGGCCGCGCCGTACTCATCCAGGAGCCGGCCCAACTCCTCCAGTCCCTTGCGGTTGGCCGCGACCTGGGCCTCGAGGTCGGCAAGGTTCTGATCGGGGTTGCGCGCCGGCCACCGGCCCTCGCCGAGCAGTGCGCACAGACGGTCGCTGTCGAACACCCCGTCGCGCACCAGCCGGGTGGGCGGGATCAGCACGCCCTCCTCCTCAAGGCATGTGGAGAACGCGGGCATGGAGCCCGGGGTAATGCCGCCGACATCGGCGTGATGCCCGCGCGAGGCGACGAAGAACGCGGGGGCACCGGCCGCTGCAGACGGGTCTTCGGTCACCTCTTCACCCCCATCCAGGAACACGGGCGTCACCACGGTGATGTCCGGCAGGTGGGTGCCGCCGTTGTAGGGGTCGTTCAGCACGAAGGCATCGCCCGGGCGCAGGTCGCCGGCGAACGCCTCCACCACCGCCCGTACGCTGGCCCCCATGGAGCCGAGATGGACCGGCATGTGCGGGGCATTGGCGACCAGACGGCCCTTGGCGTCGAACAGCGCACAGGAGAAATCCAGGCGCTCCTTGATGTTCACCGAGTGCGCAGTGTTGCGCAGGGTGAAGCCCATCTGGTCGGCGATCGCCATGAAGCGGTTGTTGAACACCTCCAGCAGGATCGGATCGCGCGGGACGGCCTCGGGGCTTGTTGCCGCCGCGCCCGGACGCCGCGCGCTGCCCCGCTCGCGATCCAGCCGCAGGGTCCCGTCCGCCTCGATGCACCCGGCCCAGCCGGGCTCCAGCACCAGCGTCGCGGTCGGCTCGATCACGATGGCCGGACCGGCCAGGGTCATGCCGGGCTGCAGGGATTCCCGCCGGTACAGCGGCACATGGCGGTGTTCGCCGTCGATGACCATCGCGACCGTATCCGCCTCCGGCGCAGGCCCTCGGGTCACCGCTGCCGCCATGCGCTCCGGTGCGGTCTCCCTCGGGGCGGCGATCGCCTCGGCCGTCGCGATCGCCACCACCAGCTCACGATCCGGCGGGGCAAAGCCGTAGCGCGCGCGGTAGGCCTCGGCAAAGGCCGACATCAACGCCGCGGGCTCGCCCGCCGGCACCTCCAGCGCGGTGTCCGATCCGGCCAGGCGCAGGTGCAGCCGCCGCTCGATGCGCATGTCCGCCACCGCCACGCCCTGCTCCACCAGCGCGGCGCGGGCGGCCTCGGCCTGCTCCGCCAGGGCAGACTCGATTGCCCCGGCGTGCTGATCGTCCAGCGGCCACTCCAGACTGCGTTCGCGCAGGGCGCGCAACTCGCCCAGCCCCATGCCGTAGGCGGACAGCACGCCACCGAGCGGATGAAACAGGATATGCCGCATGCCCAGCTGCTCCGCCACTCGGCAGGCGTGCTGGCCACCGGCGCCACCGAAACAGACCAGCGCATAGCGCGAGACGTCATGCCCGCGCTGCACCGAGATGGTCTTGATCGCCTGGGCCATATGCTCCACGGCGATCTGCAGCGCCCCCTCGGCCAGACTCTCCGGGGTGGCGGGTTCTCCGGTCGCGGCCGCCACCGCGGCGGCCAGCTCCGCGAACTGGCGCCGCACCGGTTCCGGATCCAGCGGCCGATCGCGATCCGGCCCGAACACCGTCGGGAAATACTCCGGGCGCAGCCGCCCCAGCAGCAGGTTGCAGTCGGTCACGGTCAGCGGCCCGCCCTGGCCGTAGCAGGCGGGTCCGGGCTGGGCACCGGCGGATTCCGGCCCCACCCGCAGACGGATGCCATCGAAGCGGCAGATCGATCCGCCGCCGGCCGCGACCGTATGGATATCGAGCATGGGCACGCGCAGCCGCGCGCCCGCCACCTCGCTCTCCTGGCGGCGCTCCAGCGCCCCCGCCAGGTGCGCGACATCGGTGGACGTGCCACCCATGTCGAAGGTGATCAGGCGTTCGAAGCCGAGCGGGCGGGCGGTCTTGAGTGCCCCGACGATGCCCCCGGCCGGCCCCGACAGGATGGCGTCGCGACCGCGAAACCGCGCCGCGTCCACCAGCCCGCCATGCGACTGCATGAAGCGCAGGGGCACGCGGCCCAGCTCGCCCGCGACCTGTTCGACATAGCGGCGGAGCACCGGCGAGAGATAGGCGTCGACCACCGTGGTCTCGCCGCGCGGGACGAGCTTGATCAGTGGGCTGGTCGCGTGGCTGGTCGCGACCTCGGCAAAGCCCAGTTCACGCGCCACCGAGGCGATCGCCTGCTCGTGCGCCGGGTAGCGATAGCCATGCAGACAGACAATGGCCACGCAGCGGATGCCGTCTGCCAGCGCCGCCTGCAGCCGCGGCCGCAGCGCGTCCAGATCGACCGGATTGAGGACCTCGCCGGCCGCATTCACCCGCTCGCGCACCGGCTCCACCCGCGCGTAGACCGGTGTCGGCAGGCGGATCTCGCGGGCGAACAGCTCGGGGCGCGCCTGATGGCCGATCGCCAACGCGTCCTCCAGCCCCTCGGTGATCACCAGCAGCGTGGGCTCCCCCTTGCGCTCGAGCAGGGCGTTGGTGGCCACCGTTGTGCCCATGCGCACCTCGTGTACCACGCCCTCCGGAATGGGTGCTTCGGCCGGGAGCTCCAGCAGATCGCGAATACCCTGCACGGCCGCATCGCGGTAGGCCTCCGGGTTCTCCGACAGCAGTTTGCGGGTGTGCAGGCGCCCCGCCGGATCACGTGCGACCAGGTCGGTGAACGTCCCGCCCCGATCCACCCAGAAATGCCAGTCTTTCGCCGTTGTGGCTTGAGTCATGTCCACCGCTCTGGTTTGATCGCCCGAACTCGCGCCCCGCGGCCCGGTCGCAGGCTCCGTAATCGTCGAGCCGCCAAGGAAGCGCTGATAGATCAACGTTTCCCTAAACGAAGGAATATCGCGCATGGACCCCATTACCCACGCCAGTCTCGGCGCCGTGATCGGCGGCCTCACCCTCGGCTCCCGCCTGGGGCGCAAGGCCGTAGTGCTGGGGGCCGGTGTCGCGCTGCTGCCCGACCTGGACGCGTTCATAGCTTACGGGGACGCGGTATCCGAGTTCATCCACCACCGGGGCTTTACCCACTCCTGGCTGGTGCAGTTGCTGGTGGCTACCGGCGTCGCGGGGCTGCTCGCAAAGATCCCGGCGACGCGGGAGATCGGCTTTGGCCGCTGGTGGCTGTTCTTCTTCCTGATCTGGGCCACGCACTCGCTGAACGACCTGCTGACCACCTACGGCACCCAGGTGCTCTGGCCGCTGCCGGTCGGCCCCCTGTCCACGGCCTCGATCTTCGTGATCGACCCGTTCTACACCCTGCCGCTGCTGGTCGCGGCGATCGGAGCGCTGTTCTACCACTTCGCCCCGCGCCTGCTGGTCGCCGGGCTCGTACTCTCGACCGTGTACGCCGGCTCCGGCCTGGCATTGAAGGCCTGGATCGACCACCGCATCCAGCCCGCGCTGGCCGCAATGGAGCTGGACGACCAGCCGCGACTGATCCAGCCGACGCCGTTCAACCTGCTGCTGTGGCGGATCACGGTCATCAACGACGACGAGTTCCTGGATGCCTGGGTCGGCATCTTCGACGAGCCGATCCGGCCCGACTTCGAACGCTTCGAACGCGGCGACCAGGAGCTTCGCGAGGCCGCGCTGGACCTGGACGACGGGCAGCGCCTGCAGTGGTTCTCCGGCGATTTCCTGCGCTTTCATCGCGCCACGCATAACGAGGGCCCCGACCGGCTCGTGGTCACCGACATCCGCCTGGGGGTCCCCGGCTTCTTCCCGTTCGGCTTCGAGATCGCGGAGGAACACAACGGCGACTGGGAGCCGATTACCTCGCGTGCAATCGGCGAGCTGCCCCGGCGCGACAGCCTCGACGCCCTCGGCGGCATGCTGCAGCGGATCGTCGATCCCGAGGGTGCGCCCTGCATCATGGACCTGGGCGATCCGGCCTACGCGATCACCGAGCCGCCCCCGCGCTGCCGCATGGATGGACGCACGTCGCCTCCCGCCGGGGGCGCGCACGACATGCCGTGAGTCAGGGCGAAGCCATGATGCCCGGGGTGCCCGGCCCGCCACCAGCCTGCGGGCTATGCGGCCGGTCGATGGACGACCTGACACGACATCACCTGATCCCGCGCAAGCAACACCGCCGCAAGCGCATCCGGCGCCTGTTCAGTCGCAGCGAGCGCGAACAACGGATCCTCTGGGTTTGTCGCCCCTGCCACGACCACATCCACAAGCACTTCGACGAGCAGACCCTGGCCGAGCGTCTGAACACCGCGGAGGCACTGCTCGCCGAGCCGGTCGTGCAGGACTTCGTCGCCTGGATCGCGCGCCACCCGCCGGGCTTCAAACCGCGCAGCTGAAGCAGCTGGATCTTAGAGCTCCCGCAGCCCCAGCACGTCCTGCATGTCGTACAGGCCGTGTTCGGCGCCGGCCAGCCATACCGCCGCACGCACCGCACCCGCGGCGAAGATCCCGCGGCTGGAGGCCTTGTGGGTGATCTCGATGCGTTCCCCCTCGCCGGCGAACAGCGCGGTGTGCTCGCCCACGATGTCGCCGGCGCGCACGGTCGCAAACCCGATGGTGCGCCGGTCACGCGCCCCGGTCTGGCCCTCGCGGCCGTAGACGGCGTCGTGCTCCAGATCGCGCCCCAGGACCTCTGCCACCACGCGGCCGAGCTTCAGGGCCGTACCCGAGGGGGCATCCACCTTGTGCCGGTGGTGCGCCTCGAGGATCTCGACGTCCACGCTGTCGCCCAGTGCACGGGCGGCCAGCTCCACCAGCTTGAAGGTCAGGTTCACGCCGACGCTCATGTTCGGCGCATAGACGATGCGCATCGCCCCGGCCGCGTCACGCAGCCGCTGCTCCTGCGCGGCATCCAGGCCCGTGGTGCCGATCACCAGCGCCTTGCCATGCGCGCGGCACAGATCCAGGTGCTGCATGGTCGCCGCGGGGCTGGTGAAGTCGATCAGCACGTCGAAGTCATCGGCCACGGTCGCCAGGTCCTCGACCAGCTGGACCGGCGCCGTCGATCCCACGGACGTACCGAGCCGTTCGCTGCCCGGCCGCTCGCTCGCCGCCCCCAGCGTACCTTCGGGGTGATCCTCGACGGCCTGCACCAGGTTTTGCCCCATGCGCCCGGCGGCGCCTGCCACTGCCACTCGAATCATTGCCGTGTTCCCTTCGTTTCTGTTCATTCCCAGCCCGCGAAGACTACGGAAGATCCCGGGCATACGCGAGGAAGACCCCGTGGCCGCCGGATTCGAACTCCAGCCAGATCAGGGGCAGGTCAGGGAAGGCCTCCTCCACCGCGGGCTGGCTGTTGCCGACCTCGACGATCAGCGCGCCGTCCTCGGTCAGGTGGCGGCGCGCATCCGCCAGGATGCGGCGCACGATGTCGAGCCCGTCCTCGCCGGCGGCCAGCCCCAGTTCGGGTTCGTGGCGGTACTCTTGCGGCAGCTCGGCCATGTCGCGGGCATCGACATAGGGCGGATTGCTCACGATCAGATCGTAGCGATCCTCCGGCCCCAGCGCATCGAAGACATCGGAGTGCCGCAGCTGCACGCGGTCGCCGACGTCATGGCGCTCGATGTTGCGCGCCGCGACGGCCAGCGCCGGTTCGGAGACATCGCTCAGATCGACCTGTGCCTGCGGCAGGGCCAGCGCCGTGGCGATGCCGACGCAGCCGCCACCCGTGCACAGATCCAGCACGCGCTCGACCGACTCGGCCTCGATCCACGGCTCGAAGCCGACCGCGATCAACTCCGCAAGGGGCGAACGCGGCACCAGCACGTGCTCGTCGACAAAGAACGGCAGCCCGGCAAACCAGGCCTCGCCGGTCAGATAGGCCGCCGGCTTGCGTGTCTCGATGCGCGTGCGCAGCACCGCAATCACCCGCGTGCGTTCGGCCTCGCTCAGGTTCGACGACCACCAACTCTCGGGCAGATCCAGCGGCAGATGCAGCGCATGCAGCACCAGCCAGGCGGCCTCGTCGAAGGCGTTGTCCGTCCCGTGGCCGAAGCTCAGCCCGGCCGCGCGAAACTGGCTCGCGCCAAAGCGGATGAAGTCGCGCAGCGTGCGCAGTCCTGTGGTGGATTCCATCTGGGCCTTTCCCATTGGCGTGGGGGCCGTCATCATACCGGCTCGCTATCATCCCGTGCGCCCGAACCGAGTATCCCGATGAGTGCCATTGATCCCTGGCTGGCCCGAGCTTCCCACCTGCTGCCGCAGCACGCGATGTCCCGGGTGGTGCACCGCCTGGCGCGGATCGAAAGCCCGCGCGTCCAGCCGCTACTGCGCTGGTTCGTGCGCCATTACGGGCTGAACATGGACGAGGCGGTGGAACCCGACATCGCTGCCTATCCCAGTTTCAATGCCCTGTTCACGCGGGCGCTGCGCGAGGACGCCCGCCCCCTGGCGGGTGATGACAACACGGTCGTCAGCCCCGCCGATTCCCGGGTCAGCGCGGCCGGACGCATCGAGGCCGGCCAGATCTTTCAGGCCAAGGGCCACCACTACACGGTGCTGGAGCTTCTGGGCGGGGAGGAAGACCTTGCCGAACCGTTTCGCCATGGCCACTTCGTGACGCTCTATCTGTCGCCGCGGCATTACCACCGGCTGCACATGCCGCTGACCGGCACGCTGACCCACATGCTGCATGTGCCCGGCCGGCTGTTCTCGGTCGCACCGCGCATCGTGCGCCATGTCCCGCGCCTGTATGCCCGCAACGAGCGCGTGGTGGCCTGCTTCGACACACATTTCGGGCCGATGGCCGTCGCCCTGATCGGGGCCCAGAACGTCGGCTCGATCGAGACGGTCTGGGCGGGCGAGGTGACGCCCCCGGCCGGGCAGCCCTACAGCTGCAGCGAATACCCGGATCGCGACATTACGCTCGAGCGCGGGGCCGAGATGGGGCGCTTCAACCTCGGCTCGTCGGTGGTCCTGCTGCTGCCGGATCATCCGCTGGAGCTGGGGGCGCACCTGACGCCGGAGACCGAGGTGCAGGTCCGCGGCGCCCTCGGCCGTTTCTACTAGCCTCCGCCTGCCGGCCGGTTTCCGCACCAGTGCCTTACTATGCAGCCCCGCCTGTGGTCAATTGCCAGCGCCGATGAGGCTGGGCCTGGTTCGGCATCCGGGGTTTACGTGCCTTCGGTCCGCATACTGCCGTGCGCTCACTCGCGAGCGCGCCGCGAGGTACTTTCTTGCTTGCCCAAGAAAG
>NZ_ARQK01000019.1 GCF_000385215.1 Thioalkalivibrio thiocyanoxidans ARh2 | reverse complement strand
GGAGCAAGGTTCCTGGGCGAATCCCGGGCGTGTTTCTTGGTTACTTCTTTGCACGAGCAAAGAAGTAACTCGCGGCGCGCTCGCGAGTGAGCGCACGGCAGGCGGCAGACCGAAGGCACGTAAACACCGGATGCCGAGCCAGGGCCAGCCTCAACAAGGCAGGCGGTCGGACGAAGTCACCGCAAACTGCAGCGGATGAACCAGGCCCAGCCCGAGAACGACGGAGCTACCGGCGAAGGCGCTCCAGGCACTCGGGGGTGGAGACCTGGGGTGTCCAGGCGAGGTGCTCGCGGGCGCGCGCGCAGTCCATCTGGAGGGCGCCGTCGAGGCCCTGGACCCATCCGGGATCGCCGGCATGGCGGGTGAACCGCCAGGCCAGCGGGTGCAGCGCCCGGATCAGGCCCGGGGGCACCGGGACGCCCCAGCGGCGTCCGTGTAGCGCCATCCGGCGCATGGACCAGACGGGCTCGGCCCCGAGGTTGAAGATGCCCTCCGCCTGGCGCTCGACCGCTCGCACCACGGCGTCCGCGGCGTCGTCCTCCCACAGGATCTGCACCGGCACCTCGACGCCACCCGGGTACACACGACTGCGCGCAACCCGGCGTAGCAGCGGGTGGGCATTCGGCCCCACGATTGCCGGGGGTCGGAGGATGCAGGTGGTCAAATCGGGATACTGCGCGCCAACCGCCAGCAGGGCCTGCTCGGTGGCGACCTTATCCTCGGCGTACGGGAAGCGCGGCCGCGCCAGGCTGCGCTCGGTCAGCGGGCGCGGCGAATCCGGCCACGGACCGTAGACCGCGGCACTGGAAAGAAAGACGATCTGGCGTACACCGGCCCCAGCGGCTGCCTGAAAGACGTGGCGGCTCAGCTCGACATTCTGCGCGCGCACCCAGTCGCGGTCGCGGCGCCGGCGCCCGCCCTGCCCGCCCATCAGCTGGAAGGCGAGGTGGATCAGGCTGTCATGCCCGGCCAGGTGTTCCGCCCCGAGATCCGCGAGATCGATTTGCGAAGAGGTCGTCTGCGCATTCGCGGCAACCGGGCGGCGGTCGATCGCGGTGACCGACTGGATACCTTCGGCGGCGGCCAGGGCCGGAATGAGCACCTGCCCGAGGCGCCCGGCGGCGCCGGTCACGGCGACCCGCATGGATGGCTATCCAGCCGTGCCGGTGGCGCCCGGGGCGCGCTCGGCAAAGGCCGGCATGACCTCCTCGGCAAAGCAGTCCATGGACTCCAGGGCGAGCTCGTGGGGCACGGCCCCTGCGCCAAAGGCCAGCAGGACCTGATCGACCCCCGCCTCGCGCAGACCCTCGATGCGCTCGCGACACTCGGCGGGCGTGCCGACCAGCGTCATGCCCAGCATGTCGAGGATCTTCAGGTTGATCCCGGCCTTGACTAGGTGGCGAAAGCGCCCCAGCGAACGGTAGTAGTCGTAGCCCTCGATCAGGCGCTCCAGCACCGGCAGGGTCTGCTGGAACATGTGACGGTAGAACCACTCGAACGCGGGCTTGGCCTCGCGCCGGGCGCGCTTGCCATCCGGCAGGCACAGCACCCCGAGGGTCATCCCGACGCGCGGCGGATGGGCGATATCGGTGCGCGAGGCATCCCAGGCCTCGTGATACAGACGGATGTCCTCGCGGATCATCTGCCAGGGCTTGAACGGACCTGCCAGTGCCCCGATGCCCTGCTCGGCAGCCCAGGTGAAGGACTCCGGGCTGACCGCGGCGGTCCAGATCGGCGGGTGCGGGTCCTGCACCGGGCGCGGCATCACGGGAACGTCGTCCAGGTGATGGAACGGACCGTCCTGGGTGATCCGACCGGTGGCGAAGGCCTGGCGCAGCGCATCCAGCCCGGCGTCGACCCGTGCGCGGGACTCGCTCATCTGGGCGCCGAATGTGGCATATTCGCGCGGCGAAAAACCGCGCCCGATGCCCAGGTCCAGGCGCCCGCCCGAGAGCTGGTCGAGCATGCCGACCCGCTGCGCGACCCGCAGCGGGTGGTGGTAGGGCAGCGGGACCACGCCGAGGCCCAGGCGCAGGCGTTCGGTGCGCTGGCTGGCCGCGGCCAGGACCAGATCCGGCGCGGTGCTGTGGGAGAATTCCGGCATCAGGTGGTGTTCCACCAGCCAGGCCGTGCCGTAGCCCAGGCGATCGGCCTGCTCCCACAGGGCCAGGGTCCGGTCGATTACCTCGGTCTCGGAGGTCTGCAGAAACTCCGGGACCGAGAGTTCATGAAAGAGGTCGAAGCGCATGGCATCAACTGTGCCGCGCGCGCGTTGGGGATACAAGCAAGCCCGTCAGACTGTGGTTGAACAAGGGAGACGCGGATGTCGAAGGATCAACAAGCGCTGGAGCTGCAGGCTGCGGGAGTCGCGGCCCCCGGTGAGTCCTGGTGGGAGAGCTTTTTCCCGGACGACCTCCCGGCCGACTGGCAACTGGAGTACTACACCCATTATCACAGCCGCCTGCTGCTACCCGCCTCTGTCTGGGCGGCACCGGAGGAAGACCCGTTCGGGCCATGGGCCGAGGCGGTCCCCGCCAAGCTGCGCCTGACCCTGGAGTGGTCCCGTGACCTGTCGCCGGAGGCGGGTGTGGCCGCCCTCGCCCGAATCGAGAAAGAGCTGGGCGAGCATCTCCAGGGTGTGGCCCTCAGCGTCATGGATGCCGAGCATGCCGCTGCCGTGGAAGCGGCACTGGAGGCCAGCAACACCAAGACTGCACTGCTGGCGGGATCCGCCGAGGCTCACAACCTTCCGGGTACCCGCGAGGCGCTGTGGTATCCGGGCCGAGACGGCGCCGGCCTCTGGCAGATCGAACCGGAGACGGATCTGGACCCGATGGGGTGGCGTGCCCTGGTCGAGGCCCTGATCGCGACCGGCGGCCAGGGTCCGACACCCGTGTTCCTGCGGACGCGACCGGATCGACTTTCCGAGTTTCGCACCATCGCCCAGTTGCTGGGGGTGGGATGAACTCCACCCAAACTGGTTTGACCGGGCATCGGTCCCGCGCCAGACTCCCGAGTCCCATTGGCCGTACGGCAAGAGGTGCCCGTGGCTGAGCCGGTCGCCGAAGACAGTCCGCACATCGTGATCGAGAACCTGCGCTTCCGACGCGGGCGCAAGGTGGTCTTCGAGGACCTGTCCATGCGCATCCCGCGCGGGCAGGTGACCACAGTCATGGGCCCCAGCGGCAGCGGCAAGACAACCCTGCTGCGCCTGATCGGTGGCCAGCTGCGCCCGGACGGCGGCCGTATCTGGGTCGACGGCCAGGAGGTCGCACGGCTCTCGACCCGGCGCCTGTATGCCCTGCGCAAACGCATGGGCATGCTGTTCCAGACCGGGGCACTGCTGACCGATCTCTCGGTGTTCGAGAATGTGGCCTTCCCTCTGCGCGAGCACACGGACCTCCCCGAGGACGTGCTGCACACCCTGGTGCTGCTCAAGCTCGAGGCGGTGGGCCTGCGCGCCGCGCGCGACCTGGACCCGGCCTCGCTGTCCGGCGGCATGGCGCGGCGTGTGGCGCTGGCGCGCGCGATCGCGCTGGACCCGGATCTGATCATGTACGACGAACCGTTTACCGGCCTGGACCCGATCACCATGGGCCAGATCGTGACCCTGATCCGGCGCACCAACCAGAGCCTGGGCCTGACCAGCGTACTGGTCTCGCACGATGTGAACGAGGCCATGGCCATCTCCGATCACGTGGTGCTGATTGCCGATGGCCGGGCAGTGGACGCCGGAGCACCCGACGACCTGCGCGCACGCGCCTCCGACTGGAGCGCACAGTTCCTCGAGGGCCGCCCCGATGGCCCGGTGCCATTTC
The DNA here is from genome assembly GCF_000385215.1 of Thioalkalivibrio thiocyanoxidans ARh2. Lineage (GTDB taxonomy): Bacteria > Pseudomonadota > Gammaproteobacteria > Ectothiorhodospirales > Ectothiorhodospiraceae > Thioalkalivibrio > Thioalkalivibrio thiocyanoxidans. The sequence continues at coordinate 8,450 of NZ_ARQK01000019.1, read as the reverse complement.
ATTACCCCGGCGACAGCTACCGCGAGGATCTGCTCGGAGTGCGGGAGCAGCGTGATGATTGACGCAATTGCCTCGCTGGGCCGCAGCTCGCTGAATGCCCTGGTGGTGTTCGGCCGCGCATTCATCTTTCTGATTCAGGTACTGGCCAGCCTCGATATCGTGATCCGGCGGTTCGGGCTGACGGTAGTGCAGATCTATTCGGTGGGCGTGCGCTCGCTGCTGATCATCATCGTCTCCGGGCTGTTCGTAGGCATGGTGCTGGGCTACCAGGGGTACATTACCCTGGTGAACTTCGGGGCCGCAGAGGCCCTGGGCGGCGTGGTCGCCCTGTCCCTGGTACGCGAGCTGGGCCCGGTGGTGACCGCACTGCTGTTCGCCGGCCGCGCGGGCTCCGCGCTGACGGCCGAGCTGGGCCTGATGAAGACCACCGAGCAGCTCTCGGCGATGGAGATGATGGCGGTGAACCCGTATCGCCGCATCTTCGCCCCGCGCTTCGTGGCCGGGTTCCTCTCGATGCCGCTGCTGGCCGCGATCTTCAGCGCGGTGGGCGTGATGGGCGGCTACATCGTCGGCGTAGGCATGCTGGGCGTGGACAGCGGCGCGTACTTCTCGCAGATGCAGTCGGTGACCGACTGGAACGAAGACGTGCTCTCCGGCGTGATCAAGAGCATTGTGTTCGGCTTCGTGGTGACCTGGATCGCGGTATTCCAGGGCTTCAATGCAATGCCGACCTCCGAGGGCATCTCGCGCGCAACGACCCAGACGGTGGTGGTCTCCTCGCTGGCGGTGCTGGGCCTCGATTTCATCCTGACCGGGCTGATGTTCGGCGCGGGCTGATCCAACAATGCAGGTGGCATGATGAAGGTACGTTTCTTCGAACTGGCGGTCGGCGTGTTTGTGCTGCTGGGTGTGGCGGCACTGTTCTACCTGGCGATCCAGGTGAGCAACGTGACCGACTACCACGACCGCGACACCTACACGGTGACGGCCTATTTCGACAACATTGGCGGGCTCAAGACGCGCGCGCCGGTCACGGTCTCGGGTGTGCGCATCGGGCGCGTCGCAGAGATTCGCTATGATCCGGAACAGTTCCGCGCCGAGGTCAAACTGGCAATCCGCTCCGAGCATGACTATCTGCCCATGGACACGCAGGCCGCGATCCATACCGCGGGGCTGCTGGGGGAGCAGTACATTGCCCTGGAGCCCGGCGGCGACTATGACACCCTGCAGGACGGCGACGAGGTGATGTTCACGCAATCCGCGCTGGTTCTGGAGAACCTGATTGGCCGTTTCATGACCAACATGGGTAGTGACTAAACCCGAACCGGGGACGACACGATGAAGACATTGCGATTTCTGGCGCTGCCGGCGCCACTCTGGCTGCTCCTGCTGCTGGCCCTGCCGGGTGCCGCGCAGGCGGACAACCCCACCGAGATCATCAAGCAGTCCATCGACGAGGTCTACGAGAAGCTGCGGGCGAACGAGGACCGCGCCCAGGAGGACCCCGACTTCGTGATCGGCGTAATCGAGGACAAGATCCTGCCGGGCGTGGATGTCGAGGGCATGTCGCGACTGGTGCTGGCGCGCCACTGGCGCGATGCCACCAGTGAGCAGCGGGAACGCTTTACCGAGGCCTTCAAGAAAACGCTGCTGCAGGCCTACGGCGTGCAATTGGCGGACCATCTGGACAAGGAAATTCGCGTGATCGAACGCCGCTCGCGTCAGGACGACCGCATGGCCGTGGTGGCCACCGAGATTGTCATGGGCTCCGGCCAGTCGAATCTCCAGGTCAATTACCGCCTGCGCCCGGTGAACGGGGAGTGGAAGGTCTTCGACGTCGAGGCCGAGGGCCTCAGCTTTGTCGGCAACTTCCGCAACCGCTTCAACGAGGAGATCAACCGCAACGGTCTTGACACCCTGATCGAACGCCTTGAGGACGGCGACCGCGAACTCGTCGATGACGCGATGGACGGCATCGCCGACGAGGTCGACAACGGCGATGGCTGACGCCCGCCTGCACGCAACGCCGGAGGGGCTCGCCCTCTCCGGCACACTGACGTTTGCCACGGTTCCGGGCCTCGAATCCCGCATTCGCGCCCTGCTCCCCGGGCTGCCCGCTCGCGCGCGGGTGGATCTCGGCGAGGTGACCCGCATCGACTCGGCGGGCGTGGCGCTGCTGGTCACCCTCTGGCGCCGGGTGCACGAACAGGGTGGTGAACTGGGGTTCCACGCCATCCCGCAGGGCCTGATACCCCTCGTCGAGCTCTACGACCTGCAATCGGTGATCGCCGATTCCGTTCCCGTGGCTCACGCACACACGGCCTGATCCCGGAAACGCGCGCGGAGCGGGCAGATTCGTTATCATGGTGTGTTTCGCTGGGCCATGCTGGACCCTGCGACCGACCCGGGCTTTCCATGGACAAGCTGATCATCACCGGAGGCCGCCGCCTGGAGGGGCAGGTCTGGATCTCCGGGGCCAAGAATGCAGTGCTGCCGATCCTGTCCGCCACCTTGCTGGCGGACGGGCCGATGACCATTGGCAACGTCCCGCACCTGCAGGACGTGACGACCACCATGGAACTCCTCGGCCGCATGGGCGTAAGCCTGACGGTCAACGAGCGCATGCGCATCGAGGTCGATCCGACCACCCTGACCCAGTGTGTCGCCCCCTACGACCTGGTGAAGACGATGCGCGCCTCGATCCTGGTGCTGGGACCCCTGCTCGCGCGCTTCGGCGAGGCAGAGGTCTCGCTGCCGGGCGGCTGCGCGATCGGTTCGCGCCCCGTGAACCTGCACCTGCGGGGGCTGGAGGCGCTGGGCGCAGAGATCGACGTCGACGGTGGGTACATCCACGCCCGCGCCAAGCGCCTGAAGGGTGCGCGCGTCGTGTTCGACCAGGTCACGGTCACCGGCACCGAAAACCTGCTGATGGCCGCCACCCTGGCCGAGGGCGAGACCCTGATCGAGAACGCCGCGCGCGAGCCGGAGGTGGTCGACCTCGCGGACTGCCTGACGGCCATGGGGGCCAGGATCCAGGGCGCCGGGACCGACACCATCCGCGTGCAGGGTGTCGAAAATCTGCAGGCCTGCGAATACGACGTAATGCCGGACCGCATCGAAACCGGGACCTTCCTGGTCGCGGCGGCAGTTACCCGCGGGCGCGTGCGCTGCCGCAATACCCGCCCGGAGCTGCTGGATGCGGTGCTGGCCAAGCTGGTCGAGGCCGGCGCGCGCATCGAGACCGGCCCGGACTGGATCGAACTGGACATGGAAGGACGCCGCCCGAAGGCAGTCAACCTGCGGACCGCGCCCTTCCCGGCCTTCCCCACCGACATGCAGGCCCAGATGATGACCCTGAACACGGTCGCCGAGGGCACCGGGTCGGTGGTGGAAACGGTGTTCGAGAACCGCTTCATGCATGCGCTGGAACTGCAGCGCATGGGGGCGGACATCACCATCGAGGGCAACACGGCCATCGTCAAGGGTGTGGAGCAGCTGGTGGGCGCCCCGGTGATGGCGACCGACCTGCGCGCCTCGGCGAGCCTGATCATCGCCGGCCTGGTGGCCGAGGGCGAAACCGCGGTCGACCGCATCTACCATATCGACCGCGGCTACGAGTGCATCGAGGAAAAACTGAGCCAGATCGGCGCGGGCATCCGCCGCGAGCCGGCCTGACGCCCAGGGAAACACTGATTAATGTACACACTCGCGTTGGTACCCCAGGTTTTCCGAGACAAGGCGCGTCGTGCAGCGGGTAGTGGTTCTACCCGCCCGTTTTTGATTGATTCGGGGCGCAACGCAGGATCGGGGAACCCGGGGTACCAACCCCGAAGGGGCTCGGCCGCCCGTTGTTATCCAAGACGGGCGCGCGCATGGCGTTGCGGTTCCGTTGTGCAGAATGGCTGCACAACGGAACCGCCCTTGTTCGCACACGAAAGCGACTCGAGCGCGAGCGTGTACATGAATCAGTGTTGCCCTCACAACCACGAGACAGACCGACACCCGACATGATGGATCCCAACGCCCTGACCATCGCCCTGTCCAAGGGTCGCATCCTCAAGGACACCCTGCCGCTGCTGGCCAGCGCCGGGATCGAACTCCTGGAGGACCCGGACAAGACGCGCAAGCTGATCCTCGACACCAACCGCGAGGACGTGAAGATCGTGGTGGTGCGCGCCACCGACGTCCCCACCTATGTGCAGCATGGCGCGGCATCCATCGGTGTGGCCGGCAAGGATGTGCTGATGGAGCACGGCGCGGCCGGGCTCTACGAACCGCTGGACCTGCACATCGCCGCGTGCCGGCTGATGCTGGCCGGGCGACCGGGCCAGCAACCGGATCCGCAGCAGCGCCTGCGCATCGCCACCAAGTTCGTGAACATCACGCAGAACTACTTCGCCCAGCAGGGCCGCCAGGTGGAGATCATCAAGCTCTACGGCTCGATGGAACTGGCGCCACTGGTCGGCCTGGCCGACTACATCGTGGACCTGGTCGACACCGGCAACACGCTCAAGGCCAATGGCCTGGAGCCGCTGGAACTGATTACCCCCATCAGTTCCCGGTTGATCGTGAACCAGGCAGCCATGAAGATGCGACATAGAACCATTCAAAACCTCATCGAGGGCCTGCGCGAGGCCGTCACGCCCGCGACGACGTAACGAGAGCATCATGACCGCCGATACCGACGACCTGAGAATTCGCGATATCCAGGAGGTGTCCGCCCCGGACACCCTGCGCGAGGAACTGCCCATCACCGACGCGGCCTCCGAGACCGTGTTCGAGGCACGCCAGGCCTGCCACCGCATCCTGCATGACGAGGACGACCGCCTGCAGGTGATTGTCGGGCCCTGCTCGATTCACGACGTAGACGCCGCGCTCGAGTACGCCGACCGCCTGAAGGGCCTGCGCGAGGAGCTGTCCGATGCCCTGCACATCGTGATGCGGGTGTATTTCGAGAAGCCGCGCACCACGGTCGGCTGGAAGGGCCTGATCAACGACCCGGACCTGGACGGCAGCTTCCACATCAACAAGGGCCTGCGCGTCGCGCGCGGGCTGCTGCGCGATCTGGCGATCAAGGGCATGCCGGCCGCCACCGAATACCTCGACCTGATCAGCCCGCAGTACATCGCGGACCTGGTCGCCTGGGGGGCCATCGGCGCGCGCACCACCGAGAGCCAGGTGCACCGCGAGCTGGCCTCCGGGTTGTCCTGCCCGGTGGGCTTCAAGAATTCTACCGATGGCAGCCTGCGGGTGGCGATCGACGCGATCCGCTCCGCCTCGCGCCCGCACCACTTCCTGTCGGTCACCAAGGCCGGGCGCTCGGCGATCTTCTCCACCACCGGCAACGACGACTGTCACATCATCCTGCGCGGCGGCAAGCAGCCAAATTACGACGCCGAGAGCATCGAGCAGGCCTGCAAGGAGCTGCGCATGGCCGAGCTGCCGGAACTGGTAATGGTCGACTGCAGCCATGCCAACAGCCGCAAGGATCCGAAGCGCCAGGTGGACGTGGCCCGCTCGCTGGCCGAGCAGATCAGCGGCGGCGATCGCCGCATCATGGGCGCGATGCTGGAGAGCCATCTGGTCGGTGGCCGCCAGGACATCCTGCCCGGCAAGCCGCTGACCTACGGCCAGAGCATCACCGATGCCTGCATGGGCTGGGACGAGACCGAGACCAGCCTGAACCTGCTGGCGGATGCCGTGCGCGCGCGCCGCAAGATCGCCGAGCCGGCCTGAACGAGGAACCCGCCATGCCTGCCATTGCCCGACTCGATACCCAGCAGCCCGACTTCGATCAGGCCCTGGAGCACCTGCTGTCCTGGGAGTCCGTCGCTGATACCGGCGTACGCGATGCGGTGGACGAGATCCTCGGCGCGGTGCGCGCCGAGGGCGACGCGGCCGTGCTGCGCTATACCGCCAAGTTCGATCGCCTCGACCGCAGCGCGGTCACCGACCTGGAGATCCCACGAGAGCGCCTGCAGGCCGCGCTGGAATCGATCCCGGCGGAGCAGCGCCAGGCGCTGGAGACCGCCGCTGCGCGCATCCGTCAGTACGCCGAACACCAGAAGATGCAGGACTGGGACTTCACCGATGCCGACGGCACGGTGCTCGGCCAGCGTGTGACCGCGCTGGATTCCGTCGGCCTGTACGTCCCCGGCGGCAAGGCCGCCTACCCGTCCTCGGTGCTGATGAACGCGGTGCCGGCGAAGGTCGCGGGCGTGGAGCTGCTGGTGATGGTCGTGCCCGCCCCGGACGGCGAACTGAACGATCTGGTGCTGGCCGCCGCGGCAGTGGCGGGTGTCGATCGCGTCTACACCATCGGCGGCGCCCAGGCGGTGGCCGCGCTGGCCTACGGCACCCAGACCATCCCCGCCGTCGACAAGATCGTCGGCCCCGGCAACATCTTTGTGGCCGCGGCCAAGCGCGAGGTGTTCGGTACGGTCGGGATCGACATGATCGCCGGCCCCTCGGAGATCCTGGTGGTCTGCGACGGAGAGACGGACCCGGACTGGATCGCGGCCGACCTGTTCTCGCAGGCCGAGCATGACGAGCAGGCCCAGTCCATCCTGGTGTCCTGGGACGAGGCCTTCCTCGACCGCGTGGCCGAGGCCATGGACCGCCTGCTGTCCGAGATGCCGCGCGCCGAGATCATCCGCACCAGCCTCGACAAGCGCGGGGCGCTGGTGAAGGTGCGTGACTCCGCCGACGCCATCGAGGTCGCCAATCGCATTGCCCCAGAACACCTGGAGCTGTCGGTGGCCGACCCGCAGGCGATGCTGGACGCCGGCCTGCGCCACGCCGGCGCGATCTTCATGGGCCGCTACACCTCCGAGGCCCTGGGCGACTACTGCGCCGGGCCCAACCACGTGCTGCCGACCTCGCGCACCGCGCGCTTCTCCTCGCCGCTGGGGGTGTACGACTTCCAGAAGCGCTCGAGCATCATCCACTGCTCCGCCGAGGGCGCGGCGAAGCTCGGCAAGACCGCCGCCGCCCTCGCGCACGGCGAGGGACTGAGCGCGCACGCGCGTTCCGCCGAACTGCGCGGCGGGCAATGAGCCTGCCGCACGAAAGCCGCAGCCCGGATGCCCTGATGCGTCCGGAGGTGCTGGCGCAGCCGGCCTATCAGGTGGCGGACGCGACCGGCCTGACCAAGCTGGACGCGATGGAGAACCCGCACCCCTGGCCCGGCGCGCTGGAAGACGCCTGGCTGGAGGCCCTGCGCGACCCGCAGCTGAACCGCTACCCGGATGCCCAGGCGCGGGACCTGGCCGAGCAGGTGCGCGCCGCCCACGGTGTGCCCGAGGCGGCCGGGCTGATGTTCGGCAACGGTTCCGACGAACTGATCCAGATCCTGAGCATGGCGGTCGCCGCATCCGGCCGCCCAGTCCTGGCGCCGGAGCCGACCTTCGTGATGTACGGCGTGCTGGCCCGGGCAATGGGTGTGCCGTTCATCGGAGTCCCGCTGAACCGCGATTTCACCCTGGACCTCGACGCGATGCACGCGGCCCTGGCCGAACACGACCCGGCGGTCGTGTTCCTGGCCTACCCGAACAACCCGACCGGGACCCTGGACGACCCGGCCGCCGTGCAGGCGATCATCGAGGCCAACCCCGGCGTCACGGTGGTCGACGAGGCCTATGCCCCGTTCGCCGCCCACAGCTTCCTGCCGGAGGTCGGCCAGCACGACGGGCTAATGGTGATGCGCACGGTCTCGAAACTGGGACTGGCCGGGGCGCGGCTGGGCTATCTCGCCGCCTCCGCGGGCTGGATCGACGCCCTGGACCGGCTGCGCCTGCCGTACAACATCAATACCCTGACCCAGCGCTCGGTCGCCTTCGCCCTGGATCACCGCGAGGCGCTGGATGACCAGGCGCGCGGCATCATCGAGGAACGCGGCCGACTGTCCGAGGCCCTCGCGGCGATCGACGGCGTCGAGCACGTGTTCCCGAGCCAGGCGAACTTCATCCTCTTTCGGGTGCGCGAAGGACAGGGGCATGCGAGCTTCGCGGCCCTGCGCGACGCCGGCATCCTGATCAAGGATGTTGGCCGCGCGCATCCGCTACTCGCCGACTGCCTGCGCGTCACCGTCGGCCGCTCCGACGAGAACAACGCTTTTCTCGCGGCCCTGCGCGACGCCCTCGCCGGCTGAACCCTGATTTCTGAGGCTGGGCCTAGTTCGTCCTCTGGAGTTTACGGTGGTTTCGGCCAGCCGCCTGCCATGCGCTGTCTCGCCAGCGCGCCGCGAGGTACTTCTTTGCTCGTGCAAAGAAGTACCCAAGAAACACGCCCGGGATTCGCCCGGGAACCTTGCTCCGGACGCGCCAGGCCGGCGGCGCTGAAACTCGCTGCGCTGTCGCTTCGCTCAGACAGTCAGCGCCTTCTCCCGGCCTGTCACGCCCTCCACAAGGGGCTCATATCGGGAGGGTAGGGCAAAACAGGCGGTGTTCCTG
>NZ_ARQK01000018.1 GCF_000385215.1 Thioalkalivibrio thiocyanoxidans ARh2 | reverse complement strand
GGGTAGATGCAGATGAGCGTAGCGAATCGCATCAGGGTTGCCCCGACGTCGGAACGGTGCGTTTCGCTGCGCTCAACTGCACCCTACAGAGGCCAGATTGGCTGCAGGCGTGGGGATACCTTCTGTTTTGACCTTCATCCCCCGTATGAAGCCCCTTGCGGAAGGGTCCTCGGGACGGAAGAGAGGCGCTGACTGTCTGAGCGAAGCGAGTTTCAGCGCCGCCGGCCCGAGGGCCCTGGAGCAAGGTTCCCGGGCGGAATCCGGGTGCCCTTCTTTGGGTACTTTCTTGGGCAAGCAAGAAAGTACCTCGGGGTGCGCTGCCGAGACAGCGCAGGCAGGCGGCCAGACGAAGGCACCATAAACACCGGATGCCGAACCATGCTTAGCCTCACAGCGGCTGGTCGCCCACCACAGTTCAGGTGATAACCGAGGGTGGCAGCTTGTATATCGGCGCCCCGGTGTGCCGGGCGATGAGGGGGAGCGCCGGATGGCGGGATTTGCGAGACTGAGCCTATGGCGATGAGAAAGCGAATCACGGTTGGGTTGATCGTGCTGGCGGGGGTGGCCGCGCTGGTATGGGCGCTGCGCCCGCAGCCGGTGCCGGTCTCGCTGACCACGGTCGAGGCCGCCCCGTTCGAGGAGACCGTGCGCGAGGAAGGCCGCACGCGGCTGCGCGACACCTTTACCGTGTCGGCACCGATCGCCGGCTTCCTGCATCGCGTCCGGCTGGAAGAGGGCGATGCGGTCGAGCTCGGCGACGCGCTGTTCCGCATGGAACCGTTGCCAACCCCGGCGCTGGATGCACGCTCCCGCGAGCAGGCGCGCGAGAACCTGGCCGCCGCGCGGTCGCGGCTGCAGAGTGCCGAGGCGAATCTGGAAAATCTGCAGTCGGAGGCCCGTTTCGCGGAATCCGAGTATCGCCGTTACCAGGAGCTGTTCGATCGGGGTGCGGTTTCCGCCACCGAGGTGGAGCGCATGGAGACCGCACGCGACCGGGCACGCTCGGCGGTTCGCGCCGGCGAATCCGCGGTGGAGGTCGCGCGCAGCGAGGTGGAGAGCGCGCGCGTGGTACTGGACATCGCCAGCGGCCAGATGCCGGAGTCCGAGGCCGACACCCTGACCGTGCGTTCGCCAGCCACGGGCGTGGTCCTGGAGCGCTACCGCTGCTGTGAAGGCACCATCGGGGCCGGCGAGCCGGTGCTGGTCGTGGGCGATCTCGACGACCTTGAGGTGCAGGTGGACCTGCTGTCCATGGACGCGGTGCGCGTGGTGCCGGGCATGCGCGTGCGCCTGACCGACTGGGGCCGCGATGCCGAACTGGAGGGCACCGTACGCCGGGTGCAGCCGTTCGGTTTTACCAGGATCTCCGCGCTGGGCGTGGACGAGCAGCGCGTACCGGTGATCCTCGACCTCGACGCGGTGGAGGCGCGCATGGCCGGGCTGGCAGTGGGCTACCGCGTGGAGGCCGAGTTCCTGCTGTGGGAAGGGGATGACGTGCTGCAGGTTCCGACCAGCGCGCTGTTCCGCGACCGCGGCGAGTGGTCGGTGTTCGTGGTCGAGGACGGCCGTGCCGAGCCGCGCCAGGTCGAGGTGGGGCGTCGCTCGGGCTTCGCCACGCAGATCCTCGAGGGCCTGGAGGCGGGCGAGCGTGTGGTCACTCGCCCGGGGGACCGCGTGCAGGCCGGTACGCGCGTGGTCGCGAACTGACCGCTGTAGATGGCGAAAGAGTTGAATGAGGCGCCGCAGGCCCGGGCGCTGGAAGACCTCCTGGACCCCCTGGATGCCGCGCTGCAGACGCGCGGTGCCGCCGTGCTGGTGGCCGAGCCGGGCGCCGGCAAGACCACGCGCGTCCCGCTGCATCTGGCCGATGCCCATCCCGATGACCGCGTGATCGTGCTGCAGCCACGCCGGCTGGCCGCGCGCATGGCGGCGAACTACATGGCCGAGCAGCTGGGCGAATCGGCCGGGCAGACAGTCGGCTACCGCGTGCGCGACGAACAGAAGGTCTCGGACCGCACCCGGGTGGAGCTGTTGACCGATGGTCTGTTCCTGCGACGCATCCAGGACGACCCGCTGCTGGAAGGGGTTGGCACCGTGGTCTTCGACGAATTCCATCTGCGCCGGCCGGAGGCCGAGCTGGCGCTGGCATTTGCGCTGCAGGTGCGTCGGCTGCTGCGCCCGGAGCTGCGCATCGTGGTGATGTCGGCGACCCTCGACGACGAGGCCGTGGCCCGGCTGCTGGCCGGCCCGGAGGCGGATGCCGTGCCGGTGCTGCGAGCGCGTGGGCGGCAGTTCCCGGTCGAGGTCCGTTACGCCCCAACGGCGAAGGATGCCCCGCTGGCTGACGGCGTGGCGCAGGCGGTTCGCGACGCGCTGGCGGCGGAGACGGGCTCGATCCTGGTCTTCCTGCCCGGCGAGCGCGAGATCCGCGAGGTGGCCGCGCGTCTGGGCGACGGGATGGGCAAGGGACTGGGCACGCCCTCCGGCCCCGCGCGCATCGCGCCGCTGTTCGGGCGGCTGTCGGCGCAGGAGCAGGCTCGGGCCGTGCGCCCGGCGCTGGAGGGCGAGCGCAAGGTGGTGCTGGCCACCGACATCGCCGAGACCAGCCTGACCATCGAGGGCGTGCGTGTGGTGATCGACGCGGGGCTCGCCCGCGAGCCGCGCTTCGATGCGGCGACCGGGTTGTCGCGGCTGGTGACGCTACCGGCGTCGAAGGCCGCCGCCGAGCAGCGGGCCGGGCGTGCCGGTCGCACCGAGCCCGGTGTAGCGATCCGCCTGTGGTCGCGGGCCGACGAGGTCGTGCGCCCGGACTACGCGACGCCGGGGATGCAGCAGGTGGACCTGCTGCCGCTGGCCCTGGAACTGGCCGGCTGGGGCGCGGCGGTGGCCGAACTGGACTGGCTCGAGCCGCCGCCCGCGCACGGCCTGGCCGCCGCGCAGGCGGTGCTTGCGGAGCTGGGCGCGGTGGATGCCGACGGGCGGATGACCGGGCACGGGCAGGCCCTGCTGCGCCTGCCGACCCACCCGCGGTTGGCCCATATGCTGTTGCGGGGCCGTGAGCGGGGGCTTGCGCGCCTGGCCTGCGAACTGGCGGTGGCGGTAGAGGAGCCGGGCGTGGCCGGGCCGGAGGCCCCGCTGGAGCTTGGCGCGCGCCTGGAGCGCGCGCGGCGCTCGGGTGGCCGGGTCTGGCAATCCGGGCTGCGCCGTCTGGAACAGGCACTGGCACGACTCGGGGACCGCCCCGCCGTTACGGATGCGGTGCTGGACGAAAGCACGGCGCTGGGCGTGCTGGCGGCGCTGGCCTGGCCGGAGCGCATCGCGCGCCGCCGCGGCGAGGCGGCCGGGCGCTTCGTGATGGGGAACGGTCGCGGCGCGTGGCTGCCGGAGCGCGAGCGTCTGGCGCATGCCGACTACCTGGTCGCGGTGGACTGCACGGATGCCGACCGCGAGGCGCGCATCCGCTGTGCGGTGGCGCTGGAACTGACGGCACTGGAGCAGGAGGCCCCGGAGCTCTTTCACCGAGAGACGCGCTGCGATTGGGTGGAGGACGGGGCACGGCTGGAGAACGCGCGGGTTCGGCGGATCGGCACGCTGGTGGTGGAGCGGCAGATGGTCGCGCTGGACGACCCCGCCGCCACCATCCCGCGTTGGTGCGAGCGGCTGCGCCGCGAGGGTCTTGCACTGCTGCCCTGGGATGACGCCGCGACCCAACTGCGTGCGCGGATCCAGTTGCTGCACGAGACACTGCCGGAGGCTGGCTTTCCGGATCTGCGCGACGACGCGCTGCTGATGACCCTCGAGGACTGGTTGGGGCCGTATCTGGCCGGGGTCACGCGGCGCCGGGATCTGGAGCGGCTGGATCTGGCGGCGATCCTGCGCTCGGGGCTGGACTGGCACCACCAGCAGCAACTGGAACGGGAGGCGCCGGCGCGGATCGAGGTCCCCTCCGGCTCCGCCCACCGCATTGATTACACGCAGGACCCGCCGGTGCTGGCGGTGAAGCTGCAGGAGCTGTTCGGCCTGGGCGAGACGCCCCGGGTGGCGGGTGGCCGCGTGGCACTGGTGCTGCACCTGCTGTCGCCGGCGCGGCGACCGGTGCAGGTCACGCAGGATCTGGCCAGCTTCTGGGAGAACGGCTATCCGGAGGTGCGCCGCGAGCTGAAGGGGCGTTATCCGAAGCACCCCTGGCCGGAGGACCCGTGGAATGCGCCGGCCACGCGGCATACCAAGCGGCGTGGGTAGGCCGGGCGGGCCTGGCAGGGGCTTCGCCTGCAAGCAGGCTCCCACAGGGGCAAGGACAGCACGGGACGCCATGATTAACCGTCTGTGTCGTCATCCCGGAAACCGCGGAGCGGTTATCCGGGATCTCGGGCGTCGGGGTGATGCATGGCCTCGGAGATCCCGGCTCTTCGCTGCGCTGCGGCCGGGATGGCGACGGGGTGACGGGCGACAGGCGACACCCGGGGCGCGGGGGTGGTGGGGACGATGCGGCGGGGAGCATTCTCGGGTAGTGTCGCGTTCAGCATCTCCCCTAGGAAACACTGATCAATGTACACACTCGCGTTGGTACCCCAGGTTTTCCGAGACAAGGCGCGTCGTGCAAGCGGGTAGTGGTTCTACCGCGCAAGCGGTGCAACGCCGGATCGGGGAACCTGGGATACCAACCCCGAAGGGGCTCGGCCGCCCGTTTTGGATAACAACGGGCGCGCACGGCGTTGCGGCTCCCTTGTGCAGAATGACTGCACGGCGGTCACCGCGCCTTGTGCGCACGCAAAAGCGACTCGAGCGCGAGCGTGTACATTGATCAGTGTTTCCCTAAGTCCCGTGCGAGGAAGCGAACCGCGATGCTGAAGTTCCTGACCGTTGTCCTGATCCTGCTGTTTGTCTGGTGGCGGGTATCGCGCTGGCTGGAGGTGCGGCGCCGGCGCGCACGCGGGGAGGATGTCTCCTACGAGGTGCGGGTGAAGGGCTTTCGCCCGATCACCATCCTCAGCATTGTGTTCCTGATCCTCTATGGGGGATACGTGATCTGGTTCGCCCTGACCGAATGGGCCGATTTGCTCTGAATCGGGCAGCGTGCCCGCGTTCGCCGCCCGCAGCCCCCGCGGGAATTCTGTGAACTGATGCCGGAAACGGCGGCGTGAGCCGTGGCAGATCGGGGCTGGCCCGCTAGGGTCGAATGGTGGCCCTACACGAGTTCTCCGTGGAAGAACAACGTTCATCGAGCATCGAATTCAGCGCCTTCGAGCGGACCCTGTTCCGCTATGTTGCTGTGCTGGCCGCCTTCATGGTCCTGACCGGGCTGGTGGCCTTGCTGGTCTGGCTGCTGGCGCAGATCGTTTCGTTTTTCTATGCGCTGCTGCTGCCGCTGTCGGTCGCCGGAGTACTGAGCCTGATCCTCTATCCGGTGGTGCGCTGGCTGCAGCGGGTGGCGGGACTCTCGCGCATGGGCGCGGTGAGTTCGCTGTTCGCTGTGGTGGTGGTTGCGCTGGTGGGCGCCGCGGTGCTGGTCGTGCCCACGGCGAGCCATCAGGTGCAGGAGTTCATCAAGGCCGCCCCGGGTCTGGCGGAGAATGCCTACGAGTCGCTCTCGCGCACCTTCCCGGAGGCGACCGATCGTGTCGCCTCGATGCTGGAAGACCTGGATCTCCAGAGCATCGTGCCGAACCTGGAGGGCATGGGCTCGCAGCTGATGCACTACGTGGCTGTGGTCGTCGGGCTGGCCTTCGTACCCCTGTATCTGTTCTTCGCGCTGCTCTCCGGAGAACGCCTGAAGGAAGGCGGACGCGAGGTTCTGTCGATCTTTCGGCCCCAGACCCAGCACGAGCTGATGTTCCTCGGGCGCCTGTTCGTGGGGTACGTGACGGCATTCTTTCAGGGGCAGGTGGTGATCGCCCTGATCATGGGGGTCTTGCTGGCGGCCGGTTTCTCGCTGATCGGCCTGCAGGCGGCGATCCTGTTCGGGTTGATGCTGGGGTTCCTCAACATCGTGCCGTATCTGGGGACCATCGTCGGCTTGATGCTGGCCTTGCCTGTAGCCTATTTGCAGCCTGATGGTGGGGGGCTGGCGCTGGTAGCAATGGTGCTGGCCGTCTTCACCGTGGTGCAGTTGATCGAAAGCTGGCTGCTGACTCCGAAGATCATGGCGGATCGATCCGGACTGCATCCGGCGATTGTCGTCATCTCGATCTTTTTCTGGGGCACGGCGCTAGGCGGCATTATCGGCATGATTCTGGCCGTGCCGTTGTCGGCCTTTGTGGCCAGCCTGTGGAAACACTTCCGGGCCAAATGGAGCTCGGCTTTGGTGGACACCTCGGAAGTGATGGAGGAAGACCCGGACATCCTGTCGGGACTGAGCGATTTCGACGACGACGCTGCAACCAATCCCGCGGGTGAGCAGTCGGATGATTATCCACACCGATGAAGGGAGTACCTGCTGATGGCGACGAAAGACACGAAGACAAGAGGTGAAGCAGAGAACGCCGCTTCCACCACCGAACGCGTGGCGGCTCAGGCCCACGAGGCGGTTGATCGGGCGGCGGAACACGCGGCCCCCGCGGAGGAGCATATCCGCGAGAGGCTGTCGCATGCCGACGAGGAGGTCCGCGAGCGGGCGGAGAAGGCGCGCCAGAGTTCCGAGGATGTCTTGCGCGTGGTTGGTAACTATGTTCGGGACAATCCGCTGACCGCGATCGGCCTGGCCTTTGTGGCGGGGCCCTTGTTCTCGGCGCTGACCCGCCGCAAGTAACCGATGGCGACGCAGGACGAGGGCCCGGCGCGCGAGCGACCGGATTCCGATACCGCCGACCCCGGGGCCGTGATGCAGGACCTCGGCCGCATCCTGGGAGATTCGCGCGAGCTGCTGGGGACCGAGACCCGGCAGTTGGTGCGCAATGCGGTGGGGGTGATCGTGTTTGCCGTGGTGCTGGGGCTGCTGCTGGTCACCGTGTGGCTGGCCCTGGTCGCGGCCGTGGTGATGCTGCTGCAGGCCTATGCGGGGGTGTCGCCCGCGCTGTCGCTGGTGATCGTGGCGGTGCTGACCGGCGCGCTCGCCTGGCTGGTTGCACGCGGGATCGGCCGGCTGCTGCACGGCATGACGTACCCGGAGACCCGTGCCCTGGTGCGGGGCCTGGTCGCACGGCCCGAGACGCGGGATACGGAATAGGCCATGGCACGCACCTGGCTGGGCCTGCGTCGCCACGCCCGCGCTCTGCGGCGGCGGCTGCACGGGGAGGTCGACGTGCTGCGCGACGATGTGCGCGCCACCGGTTGGTGGCGCGCGCTGCAGCGCCTGGGCTCCCCGGAGACGATCCCCAGGGCGTTCCTGCTGGGGTTCGCGGTGGACCAGCTGCGAGGAATGCGCTTGCTGCGGCCCGCCAAGGCATTGACGGCAGGCGTGCTGGGGGCGACGAAACTGGGGTGGCTGACTCGGCGCTGGTGGTGGCGGGAACGGGGGCACCCGCCTGACTAGGACCGGGTTTCTCTAGGGGCCTGTCGGACTCGGGACTGACGGCTGCTCTCCCCCACGCTCGCCATGATCGCCCAAATCCGACAGGCTCCTAGCCTTGTTTCAGGATGCGCGCCCGCTCGCGCTGCCAGTCCTTGTCCTTTTTGGCCGCCCGCTTGTCGTAATCCTTCTTGCCCTTGGCCAGGCCGATCTCCAGCTTGGCGCGGCCGCGTTTCCAGTACAGGGCCATGGGCACCAGGGTATAGCCCTTTCGTTCCACCGCGCCGATCAGGCGGTTGATCTCCGAGCGGTGCAGTAGCAGCTTGCGCGTGCGGCTCGGATCCGGGTTGATATGGGTGGAGGCGGTGGGCAGCGGGGTGATGTGGGCACCAAACAGGTATGCCTCGCCATTGCGCAGCAGCACGTAGGCCTCGCTCAGCTGGGCACGGCCGGCGCGCATCGACTTGACCTCCCAGCCCTGCAACTCCAGCCCCGCCTCCAGGCGGTCCTCGATAAAGAAATCGTGGCGCGCCTTGCGGTTCAGCGCGATGGTGTTGGAACCGGCGTCCTTTTTCTTCTTTGGCTTTCCCATGGCTCGCGCAGTGTACTGCACGCACAGGGCGAAAGCCGAGGGAAACACGCATAACGTACACAGGCCCGCGGGTCAGCGCTGGCCGGGCACAGTTGAGCCTGCGGGAAGCCTGCCCCACAATTCCGGGCGACTCGAAACCCCGCTTGTGCCGACAACCACACCAGGACGTGGTTGCGCCAATCGCTGGAACGGGTACAACCAACAAGGAGCCGCTGATGCCTGCCACGACTTCCATCCACGGTCAGTGGACGACCCGCCTGGCCTTTATCCTCGCGGCCACCGGGTCGGCTGTCGGACTCGGCAATATCTGGCGCTTTCCCTATATCGCGGGCGATAACGGTGGCGGGGCCTTTGTGCTGGTCTACCTCGGTTGCATCCTGCTGATCGGCCTGCCGGTGATGATGGCGGAAATCCTGCTGGGGCGGCGCGGGCGCCAGAGTCCGATCAACACGATGGTGACGCTGGCGCGCGAGGAGGGGCTGAGCCGTGGCTGGGGCATGATCGGGTGGATCGGTGTACTCGCCGGGTTCCTGATCCTGTCGTTCTATAGCGTGGTGGCCGGCTGGTCACTGTCCTACGTGTTCAAGTCCGGCACCGGCGGTTTCATGGGCCTGGATGCGGACGGCTCGGAGGCCATGTTCGATGGCCTGCTCTCCAATCCCGAGGCTCTGCTGGCCTGGCATACGATCTTCATGGTGATGACCGCGATGGTGGTCGCGCGCGGGGTGCAGTCCGGCCTGGAGAAGGCCGTGACCATCCTTATGCCGCTATTGTTCGTGATGCTGGTGGTGATGGTCGGCTACGCGATGATCGAAGGGCACTTTATCGCAGGGCTGGAGTTCCTGCTGTACCCGGATTTCTCGGCGCTGACGGCCAACGCGGTGCTGCTGGCGATGGGGCAGGCGTTCTTCACGCTGAGCCTCGGCATGGGCGCGATCATGATCTACGGCAGCTACCTGCAGAGCGACGCCTCGATCGCGCGGACCTCGGCGGCCGTGGTGGGGGCCGACACCCTGGTGGCGATCATGGCCGGGCTGGCGATCTTCCCGATCGTGCTTGGGGCGGGCCTTTCGCCCGAGCAGGGCCCGGGGCTGATCTTCGTCACGCTGCCCCTGTCGTTCGCGGAGATGCCGGGCGGGCTCTACTTCGGGACGATGTTCTTTGTGCTGCTGGTGTTCGCGGCCTGGACGTCGTCGATCTCCATCATCGAGCCGGCAGTCGCCTATCTGGTGGAGAATGTCGGCATGACGCGCGTGGCCGCGAGCGCCAGCATCGGCATCGCCGCCTGGCTGCTGGGGATCGGCGCGCTGCTGTCGCTGAACGTCTGGTCCGATTACACCCTGTTCAACATGGGGATCCTGGACCTGCTGGACTATGTGACTGCTAACATCCTGCTCCCGCTGGGCGGGTTTCTGATCGCGGTGTTCGTGGGCTGGCGCATGACCGAGCGCTCGGTCCAGTCCGAGCTGCGCATGAAACTCGGGGGTCTGTACCAGATCTGGTATTTCCTGGTGCGTTTTGTGGCCCCGATCGCCATTCTGTTTGTGTTCCTGCGCGCGGTGGAGCTTATTTGATGTCCTCGACAGTCCGGCGCTCGGCGGAGGTCCCGTACACCCGCGAGCAGATGTTCGACCTCGTCAACGACGTGGATTCCTACTCCGAGTTTCTTCCGGGCTGCCGCAGCTCGCGCGCGCGCATGCGCAGCGACGACGAGGTGGAGGGGACCATCGAGATGGCCAAGGGGGCCCTGCACAAGTCGTTTACCACCCGCAACCGGGTACAGCGCCCCGAGAGCATCGACATTCGCCTGGCTGACGGTCCGTTTCGTCGCCTGCACGGCACCTGGCGTTTCACCGAGCTGGAGAATGGCCAGACGCGCATCTCGCTGGAGCTGGAATTCGAGTTCGCCAGCCGGCTGATGTCGTTCGCGATCGGCCCGATCTTCCACCAGCTGGCCAATTCCTTCGTCGACGCCTTCGTGCGGCGCGCGCGCGAGGTCTACGGTGGCCGATGACCAGGCGGGCGCCGTCAGCCCCGAGGCGGGGGACGGCACGATCCGCATCGAGGTCGCCTATGCGCGCCCCGATCGTCAGGTCATCCTGCCGCTGGTCGTGCCCGAGGGCACGACCGTGGATGCGGCCCTGCGCCAGTCGGAGATCGACGCGCAGTTCCCCGAGATCGACCTGGACAACGCCAAGGTGGGGATCTTTGGCAAGCTCACTCGCCGTGACACGGTCCTGCGCCCCAGGGATCGCATCGAGATCTACCGCCCGCTGATCGCAGACCCGAAAGAGGTGCGTCGTCAGCGGGCCGGCAAGAACCGGAAGAAGCCCGGCAAGGGTGGTGACCAGAAGGGAGACAGTCAGGCGGCAGCGAAGCCGGCGGATCAGAAGCCGGAGGGCGGGGCCGGGAGTGGGAAGGATTCGTCCGACGATTGAGCCGGCCGGACGCGATCAGTCGTCGTCGATCTCGACCGGGTACTCGTCCAGCGCGATCGGCTGCGGCACGTCGGAATCGACGTAGCTGACCACGCCATTCTCGAAGAACACCGTGACGCGGCGCTGCTCCGTGGGGCCGATCCCCGGGCGGCGATAGTAGACGTAGTCCCAGCGGTCCTCGCGCTTGAACGCGCCGTCGATCTGCGGCGTGCCCATCAGGAAGCGGACCTGCTGCTGGGTCATGCCCGGCTGGATCTGGGCCACCTGTGTCGCGTCGATGACGTTGCCCTGCTGTACATCGAGGCGGAACTGATTGAAGCCACTGCAGGCGCTGAGCAGGCTTGCAGCCACGGCAATAGAAATGAGAATCTTGATCATCGAGCCGGCGGGTCCCCAGAAGTCGGATGGGCCGTTGAACGCGCATGGTACACCAAAGCGTCCGGATGCTCTCAAGCAATCCGGTGACGGGAATCGAAGGATGGAAACAAGCGATCTCAAGAAGGCGGGGCTCAAGGTCACGCTGCCGCGGATGAAGATTCTGGAGATCCTGGAAAACTCCGAGACGCGTCATCTGACGGCCGAGGCGATCTACCGCGAACTGCTCGACTCCGGCGAGGAGATCGGGTTGGCCACGGTCTACCGTGTGTTGACCCAGTTCGAGGCCGCGGGACTGGTCTGCCGGCTCCATCTGGAGGGCAATCAGGCCGTGTTCGAGCTGGAGCGCGGCGGGCACCACGATCACATCGTCTGCAACCAGTGCGGCCGTGTCGAAGAGTTCTTCGACGAGACCATCGAGACCCGCCAGCGCGAGATCGCGCGCCAGCACGGCTTCTCCATCAAGGACCACGCCCTGGTCCTGTACGGCGACTGCGACGACAGCGCCTGTCCCCACCGCCCGGTCTGACGCGCCCTCGCGCGGCTTTTCAGTCCAGCCGCCTTGTGGCTGGTCCCGGTTCATCATCCGGTGTTTACGTGCCTTCGGTCCGCATACTGCCGTGCGCTCACTCGCGAGCGCGCCGCGAGGTACTTTCTTGCTTGCCCAAGAAAGTACCCAAAGAAGGGCACCCGGATTCCGCCCGGGGACCTTGCTCCAGGGCCCTCGGGCCGGCGGCGCTGAAACTCGCTACGCCTTCGGCTACGCTCAGACAGTCAGCGCCTCTTTTCCGTCCCGAGGACCCTTCCGCAAGGGGCTTCATACGGGGGGATAAGGTCAAGACAACGGCTGTCCTGACGTTCGTGCCAGTGGATGGAGGCAAGGTGTT
>NZ_ARQK01000017.1 GCF_000385215.1 Thioalkalivibrio thiocyanoxidans ARh2 | reverse complement strand
TGTCTTCGCGAGGCCGGAACGGCGTGCGCCGGCAGGCGCGCGGCTGGAATAGTCCGACCCGTCCAACAGGAGCGCAAGCGAGTGGTGGGCCCGGTCGGACTCGAACCGACGACCAAGGGATTATGAGTCCCCTGCTCTAACCAACTGAGCTACAGGCCCGTAATCGGGGAGGGTACAAACGACTGCGGCGCCATTCTACCCGGAAAGGGAGAGATGGCGCCGCATCGGCAGGTCAGGCTCCGGCCGTTCGGCCGGGACGCCGGTTACTCGGCGTCGGTGTAGGTGCGCAGCAGTTCGGCGCGGGTCGGGTGGCGCAGCTTGCGCAGGGCCTTGGCCTCGATCTGGCGGATGCGCTCGCGGGTGACGTCGAACTGCTTGCCGACTTCCTCGAGGGTGTGGTCGGTGTTCATGTCGATGCCGAAGCGCATGCGCAGGACCTTGGCCTCGCGCGGGGTCAGCGTGGACAGGATCTCGCGGGTGGCCTCGGACAGGCTCTCGCGCGCGGCGGAGTCCGACGGCGAGGCGACCTTTTCGTCTTCGATGAAGTCGCCCAGGTGGGAGTCTTCGTCGTCGCCGATCGGAGTCTCCATGGAGATCGGTTCCTTGGAGATCTTCAGCACCTTGCGGATCTTGTCCTCGGGCATCTCCATGCGTTCGGCCAGCTCTTCCGGCGTGGCCTCGCGGCCCATCTCCTGCAGCATCTGGCGGGAGACGCGGTTGAGCTTGTTGATGGTCTCGATCATGTGCACCGGGATGCGGATGGTCCGGGCCTGGTCCGCGATGGAGCGGGTGATGGCCTGTCGGATCCACCAGGTGGCGTAGGTCGAGAACTTGTAGCCGCGACGGTATTCGAACTTGTCCACCGCCTTCATCAGGCCGATGTTGCCTTCCTGGATCAGGTCGAGGAACTGCAGCCCGCGGTTGGTGTACTTCTTGGCGATGGAGATCACCAGGCGCAGGTTGGCCTCGACCATTTCCTTCTTCGCGCGGCGGGCCTTGGCCTCGCCGATGGACATGCGGCGATTGATCTCCTTGATCTCGGAGATGTTCAGGCTGGCCTCGTGTTCGATCTCGGCGAGCTTCTTCTGCAGGCGCACGATCTCTTCCTCGTGCTCGGCCAGGGCGGTGGTGTACTTGCCCTTGGCCTTGCAGGCTTCCTTGATCCAGTCGGGATTGGTCTCGTTCTTCGGGAAGCTGTCGATGAACGCCTTGCGCGGCATCTGCGCCTGGTTCACGGCCAGCTCCATGATGCGACGCTCATGGCTGCGGATGCGGTCGATGGTGCCGTGCAGCTTGGTGGTCAGCTGGTCCACCATGCGCGGCACCAGCTTGAACTCCATGAAGTACTTGGCGGTGGCCTCGCGCGCGGTGGCATAGGCCTTGCGGTCGCCCTTCTCGAAGGCCTTGTGGGCCTTGGCGTGCAGCTTGCGCAGCTTGTTGAAGCGCTCGCGCGCCTCTTCCGGGTCGGGACCGGTGTCGACCGGTTCGGCGTCTTCTTCCTCGGCGTCCTCGACCTCTTCCACGATCGCGTCCAGTTCCGGCGAGGCCTCGGCGGCCGCGGCCTTCTGGGCCTCTTCCGCCTTCTGGGCGTCTTCCGGGGAGACCAGCCCGCGCGCCACGGCTTCGCCGTCCAGCGGGTTCTGCGGGTCGATGAAGGAGACCACGAGATCGGTCAGGCGGCCGTTGTTCTCGACGATCTGGTCGTACTCGCGAATCAGGTGTTCGATCGCGCCCGGGTGGTGGGCGAGCGCGAACAGCACCTGCATCAGGCCCTCTTCGATGCGCTTGGCGATGCGGATCTCGCCCTCGCGGGTCAGCAGCTCGACCGTGCCCATCTCGCGCATGTACATGCGCACGGGGTCGGTGGTGCGACCGAAGTCGCTGTCGGCCGCGGCCAGGGCGGCCACGGCCTCCTCGGCATCCTCGTCGGCGGAGACGGAGCCGTCGGACAGCAGCAGGCTGTCGGCGTCCGGGGCCTGCTCGTGCACCGCGATGCCCATGTCGTTGATCATCGCAATGATGTCCTCGACCTGGTCGGAGTCGATGATCGAGTCGGGCAGGTGGTCGTTAACCTCGGTATACGTGAGGTATCCCTGCTCCTTGCCCTTGGCAATCAGTTCCTTGAGCTGGGATTGTTGCTCTTCACGGTTCATTGACGTCGTACTCCGAGGTGCCTGGGTCGCTGAATGGGTCGTAGAAAAATCAATCCTGCATTGTAGCAGAAGATTCTTATATTGCCGGGATTCGCCCGCCAAACCCTCTGCCGGTCGCGGAAATCCCGACAGTAAAGCTGGGGGCAGGCTAGCCGATTTCAATGGGTTACGCCCTTCGAGGGGCGCATTTCGGGGGAATCTAACCGGGGTTTCTCTTCTGCAGTAATTCACTAAGACGCGCGAGCTCCTCGCGTTGTTCCGTGGCGAGTTCTCGGCCTGCGCGAGTAAGTTCACGAATTCGTGTGCGCGCCTGCTGGAGCAGGAGCTGGCGGGCACAGTCCATGGCCACCTGTTGGGTGACCTTCGGATCGCCATCCCCAAGCTCCCGCGCGGCCAGGGCCTGCAGGCGGTTGAAGTGGCGATCGTCACGGAAGCGTTCCAGCAGATGGGCACTGCTGCAGCCGGGACGCTCGTGCAGGGCCTCCAGCAGCTTGCCCAGGGTTTGCGCGGCAGTTCCCGGAAACGCCGTGAGTTCGGCCAGCTCGGACTGAGACCATTCGAGCTCCGGGTGCTGCAGGATTCGCGCAAGCAGCGCCCCCCACAGGGCGGAGGGCGTCTCCTGCGCGGTGCCCGCCGGCTCGGCGGATGGTGTCTCGGGGATGTCCGTGGGTGCGGAGGCTGGGCCCGTCGCGCGGGCGTTTCCGTCTTCCGCCTCGCGCAGTTGCTCGCTCAGCCGCTCCGGGCTCAGGTGGGTTTCCTGGGCGACACGTTCGACCAGCTGGTCGCGGAAAAGGGGGTCACGGGTGGTGGCGACCAGCTTCATCGCGGCGTGCGCGAAGCGGGTGCGTCCCTCGGCGGTATCGGTCGGGTGTTCCTCGCGCAACAACCGGACGAGCGTCTCGGATAGCGGCAGGGCACCCTCCAGGCGCTGTTCCCAGCCCGTGAGGCCGTCGCGCAGGACCAGGCTGTCGGGGTCGTCGCCCTCGGGCAGGAACAGCACGCGCACCTCGCGCAGGCCCTGGATCGCGGGCAGTGCCTCGGCCAGTGAGCGCCAGGCTGCGCGGCGGCCCGCGGCGTCGCCGTCGAAGCACAGGGTGATGCGCGAGACCTGACGGAACAGGCTGTCCAGGTGGGCGCGGGTCAGGGCGGTGCCCATGCAGGCCACCGCGCGACGAAAACCGGCGCGGGCCAGCCCGACCACGTCCATGTAGCCCTCGACCACCACGATGTCGTCCAGCCGGGTGCCGGCCTTGCGCGCCTCGAACAGGCCGTAGATGGTCTGTCCCTTGTGGAAGACCTCGCTCTCCGGGCTGTTCAGGTACTTCGGCTCGCCATCTTCGATCAGGCGCCCGCCGAAGCCGGTGATGCGCCCGCGCCGGTCGCGGATCGGGAACATGATGCGCGCGCGAAAGCGCTCGCGGATGCCGCCGTCGTCGCGCCGGGCGGCCAGGCCGGCATCCACCAGCTGCTGCGGGGTAAAGCGTGGCTGGAGTGCCTCGATCAGGCCCGAGGGCGGGGCCCAGCCGATCTGGTAGTCGCGGGCGGTGGTGCCGTCGATGCCCCGGTTTTTCAGGTATTCGACCGCCTTGGGTGTATGGCGCAGCTGCTGCACGTAGTAGTCGGCCGCCGCGTTCAGGGCCTCGTACAGCGGCGCGTGGGCCTCCCGCTTGTCGTCGCCCCCGGCCTCGCGCGGGACCTCCAGTCCGGCCTGCTCGGCCAGTTGCTCGACCGCCTCGGGAAAGCTCAGGTTCTCGTACTCCATCAGGAAGCTGATGGCCGTGCCGTGCGCCCCGCAGCCGAAGCAGTGGTAGAACTGCTTTTGCGGAGAGACGTAGAACGACGGCGTCTTCTCGCCGTGGAACGGGCAGCAGGCAGCGAACTCGCGCCCGGCCTTCTTCAGGCTCACGCGGCGCTGGATCACCTCGACGATATCGCTGCGTTCGAGCAACTCGTCGATGAATGCCTGTGGAATGAGGCCTGCCATGGTATCGCCGGGTATTCCTCGGGGGTGTGCTCGTCGTCAGGTTCGCATGATAGCCCAGCGTCGGGCCGCAACATGTCATTGCGGGATGTTGCAGCCGACGCGGCGAGCCCCGGAGGTCTCCGGGGCGGATGCCGGGGTTGCCCATGGAGATCGCCACGTCGCTTCGCTCCTCGCGATGACGCTGCTTTCTATCTCCCTGTCATTGCGAGGAGCCTTGGGCGACGAAGCAATCGGTATCCGTCAGCCTCCGATCGCGGGATGGTGTCAGGGTGCTGCCATGTCATTGCGAGCGCAGCGAAGCAATCTCCAGAAACTGCCACCAGAACACAGCATCAAGCGATTGTTTCGCTGCGCTCGCAATGATGGGTTCTCGGCACTGCAAACAAAACGGGCCCCGTGAGGGGCCCGAATCGCAGTACCGCCGGCTGTGGCGGGTCAGGCGGCCTGGCGCAGGTTGGCCAGCAGGCCCCGGAGTTCGGAGGCCTTGGGCTTCACCAGCCAGAACGAGCCCTGGTAGTCGTCGAAACGTTCCAGGATCTCGCGGCCCCAGGCGCTGTCCGTCTCGTGCACGAACTCGGTGATGAGTTCCTCGAGGTAGTTGCGGTGCGCCTCCATGTCCTCGGTGTCGAGGCGGTGCAGGTCGATCAGCTCGTTGTTGATGCGGTCCGGGAAGTCGTTCTCCCGGTCCAGCACGAACGCGAAGCCGCCGGTCATGCCTGCGCCGAAATTGACGCCTGTGTTGCCCAGCACCACCATCACGCCGCCGGTCATGTACTCGCAGCCGTGGTCGCCGATGCCTTCCACCACCGCGATTGCGCCGGAATTGCGTACGCCGAAGCGTTCGCCCCCCTGGCCGGCCGCGAACAGCTTGCCGCCGGTCGCGCCGTACAGGCAGGTGTTGCCCATGATGGTGGTGTCCTGGCTGGCGAAGCTGGAGCCCTCCGGCGGACGGATGACCAGCTTGCCGCCGGTCATGCCCTTGCCGACGTAGTCGTTGGCATCGCCTTCCAGGTACAGGTGCAGGCCGCCGGCGTTCCAGACACCGAAGCTCTGCCCTGCCGTGCCTCTCATGCGCACGGTGATCGGGGCATCGGACATGCCCTGGTTGCCGTGGCGCTTGGCGATCTCGCCGGACAGGCGCGCGCCGATCGAGCGGTCGGTATTGGCGACGTCGAAACGGTACTCGCCACCGGCCTTGTTCTCGATCGCCTCGAGCATCTCGGCGACCATCTTTTCCGCCAGCTCGCCCTTGTCGAACGGCTCGTTCTTCGGCTCCTTGCAGAAGCGCGGCTTGTCGGCGAGGTCGCCGCTGGCCAGCAGGCCGTTCAGGT
This sequence comes from Thioalkalivibrio thiocyanoxidans ARh2, assembly GCF_000385215.1. Classification (GTDB taxonomy): domain Bacteria; phylum Pseudomonadota; class Gammaproteobacteria; order Ectothiorhodospirales; family Ectothiorhodospiraceae; genus Thioalkalivibrio; species Thioalkalivibrio thiocyanoxidans. The sequence continues at coordinate 4,158 of NZ_ARQK01000017.1, read as the reverse complement.
CCAGGTGCTGCTGCTTCGGCGTCTCGCCCGGCAGGATCTCCAGCAGATCGGTACGGCCGATCAGATCCGTCAGGCTGCGCACGCCCAGCTTCGCCATCCACTCGCGGGTCTCGCGGGCGACGAACTGGAAGTAGTGCATGACCATTTCGGGCAGCCCGATGAAGTGGTTCATGCGCAGCACCTTGTCCTGCGTGGCGACACCCGTTGCGCAGTTGTTCAGGTGACAGATACGCAGGTACTTGCAGCCCAGCGCGACCATCGGGCCGGTGCCGAAGCCGAAGCTCTCGGCGCCCAGGATCGCCGCCTTGATCACGTCGAGGCCGGTCTTCAGGCCGCCGTCGGTCTGTAGGCGAACCTTGTCGCGCAGGTCGTTGCCGCGCAGGGTCGCGTGGGTCTCGGTCAGGCCCAGTTCCCACGGGGTGCCGGCGTACTTCACCGAGGTCAGCGGGCTGGCGCCGGTGCCGCCGTCATAGCCGGAGATGGTGATCAGGTCGGCGTAGGCCTTGGCCACGCCGGCAGCGATCGTGCCGACCCCGGCCTCGGAGACCAGCTTCACCGAGACCAGCGCATCCGGGTTGACCTGCTTGAGGTCGAAGATCAGCTGCGCCAGGTCCTCGATGGAGTAGATGTCGTGGTGCGGCGGCGGCGAGATCAGGGCCACGCCCGGATTCGAGTAGCGCAGCTCCGCGATCATCTTGTTGACCTTGTGGCCCGGCAGCTGGCCGCCCTCGCCGGGCTTCGCGCCCTGGGCGACCTTGATCTGTAGCACCTCGGCGTTGACCAGGTAGTGCGGGGTCACGCCGAAGCGGCCCGAGGCCACCTGCTTGATCTTGGACATGCGCTCGGTGCCGTAGCGGGAGACGGCCTCGCCGCCCTCGCCGGAGTTGGAGCGCCCGCCCAGGCGGTTCATCCCCGTGGCGAGGGCCTCGTGGGCCTCCGGCGACAGCGCGCCCAGGCTCATGCCGGCGGAGTCGAAGCGCGGCAGGATCTCGGCCTCGGACTCGACCTCGTCTAGCGCGATCGGCTCGATGTCGTCGCGGACCTTGAGCAGGTCGCGCAGCACGGTCACCGGGCGTTCATTCACCAGGTCCGCATATTCCTTGTATACGCCGTAGTCGCCGGACTGCACGGCGCGGTGCAGGGTCTGGATCACGTCCGGGTTGTAGGCGTGGTACTCACCACCGTGGACGTACTTCAGCAGGCCGCCCTGGCCGGCGCTCTTGCGCGGGTTCCAGGCGCGCTTGGACAGCGTCTCCAGGTCCGCCTCGATATCGGCGAAGCGGGTGCCCTTGATACGGCTGGTGGTGCCGGTGAAGCAGGTGTCCACGACCTCGTCGGCCAGGCCGACAATCTCGAACAGCTGCGCCCCGCGGTAGCTGGCGATGGTCGAAATGCCCATCTTCGACAGGATCTTGAACAGGCCCTTGTTGATGCCCTTGCGGTAGTTCTGCGCCAGGGTCAGCGGGTCCGCGTTCGGGATCTCGCCGGACTGGCACATGCCGTGCAGCGCGGAGTAGGCCAGGTACGGATAGATCGCGGTGGCGCCATAGCCGAGCAGGACCGCGAAGTGGTGCGGGTCGCGCACGGTGGCGGTCTCGGCGACGATGTTGGCGTCGGTGCGAAGCTTGGCGCGGATCAGCGCGTGATGCACCGCGCCCACGGCCAGCGCGGCCGGGATCGGGCGGCGTTCCGGGTCGATGCCGCGGTCCGACAGCACCAGCACCACGGCACCGCCGCGCACGGCCTCCACCGCGTTTGCGGTCAGGGCTTTCACGGCGTCTTCCAGGGAGCCGGCATGGACGTCGTAGTTCAGGTCCATGCGCTCGACGCGGAAGGCGTCTTCGGTCTGGTTGCACAGCTCGCGGAATTTGGCCTCGGACAGTACCGGGGAGTCGGATACCAGGCGGTGGGCGTGGTCCGGGGTCTCCTCGAACAGGTTCTGTTCGCGGCCGAAGCACGTCTCCAGCGACATCACGATGCTCTCGCGCAGCGGGTCGATCGCCGGGTTGGTGACCTGGGCAAACTGCTGGCGGAAGTAGTCGTACAGCGAGCGGGTGTGGCGGGAGAGCACCGCGAACGGGGTGTCGTCGCCCATCGAACCCACGGCCTCCTGGCCGGCCTCGGCCAGCACGCGCAGGATCTGGTCGCGCTCCTCGAAGGTCACGTCGAACAGCTTCTCGTAGGTCTCCAGGCGCTCGGCCGGCATCGGCTCGCCGGAGAACAGCTGGTTGTCGTCCAGCTGGCTCTTCAGCGGGTGCACTTGTGCCCGCAGCCACTGGCGGTAGGGCTGCCGTTTGCGGTTGATCTGGTCGATGTCCTCGGGGTGCAGCAGCTCGCCGGACTCGGTATCCACGGCCAGCATCTGCCCGGGCTTCAGCCGGCCCTTGGCGACCACGTCCTCGGGGGCGTAGTCGTACACGCCGATCTCGGAGGCCAGCGTGATGTGGCGGTCCTTGGTGATCACGTAGCGCGCCGGGCGCAGGCCGTTGCGGTCCAGGGTGCAGGCGGCGTAGCGGCCGTCGGTCAGCACGATCCCCGCCGGGCCGTCCCAGGGCTCCATGTGCATGGAGTTGTACTCGTAGAAGGCGCGCAGGTCGGAGTCCATGTGCGCGACGTTCTGCCACGCCGGCGGAACCAGCAGGCGCATCGCGCGGAACAGGTCCATGCCGCCGGCCAGCAGGACCTCCAGCATGTTGTCCAGGCTCTGCGAGTCGGAGCCTTCCAGGTTGACCAGCGGCTCCAGCTCGGCCAGCTCCGGCAGCTTCTCGGTGGCAAACTTGTGCTGCCGCGCGACCGCCCAGTTGCGGTTGCCCTGTACGGTGTTGATCTCGCCGTTGTGGGCGAGGAAGCGGAACGGCTGCGCCAGGCCCCACTGCGGGAAGGTGTTGGTGGAGAAGCGCTGGTGGAACACGCAGATCGAGGTCTCGAGCTCCGGGCGCTGCAGGTCGCGGTAGAGCACCGGCAGGTTTTCCGGCATCACCAGGCCCTTGTAGGAGACCACGCGCGCGGACAGGCTCGGCACGTAGAACACCGGGTCGTCGCCCATCGCGATCTCGGCGCGGCGGCGCACCACGAACAGCGCGCGCTCGAAGTCATCGCCGTCCATGTCGGCCGGGGCATTGATGAACACCTGCAGGATGTGCGGCTGGCTCTTCAGGGCCTCGGCCCCGCAGGCGTCTTCCGCGTTGATCGGTACCTCGCGCCAGCCGGCAAGTTTCAGCGGGCCGCGCTCGATGGCGCCCTCCACGGCGGCACGCGTCTCCGCGATCTTTTCCGGATTGATGAACACGATGCCGGCGGCGAAGCGCTCGGCCAGCTCGATGTTCGACTCCGAGGCCAGGGTGCGCAGAAAGGCCTCGGGGGTCTTCATCAGCAGGCCGCAGCCGTCGCCGGTCTTGCCGTCCGCGGCGATCGCGCCGCGGTGGGTCATGCGTTCCAGGGCCTTGATTGCGGTGTCCACCACCCAGTGGCTGGCGACGCCGTCCATGTGCGCGATCAGGCCGAAGCCGCAGTTGTCGCGCTCGAATTCGGGACGGTAGAGGGTGCCGTTCAGTTGGTTCTGTCGCATCGGTGAACTCCGGTCACGGCGCACCAGGGGCGGGCCGTCAGGCTGGGAAAGAACACGAAAAAAGGGCGCAGGAATATAGCCGAACCGTCATTCTCCCGGCAAACCGGACCCGGTCAAATAAGCATGGGGTGGCGCGGGTTGGGGTGCGTCCGGGTGGGGACCTACTCCCGGGCGACCCCCTGAACCGAGCCGATGGAGCGGATCCAGGGACCCTCGTTGCGGACCGCCTCGGGCAGGTCGGATGCTGCGCCTTCGGCGGCGTCGCGATTGCTAAACGAACCGGCCAGCACGACCACAAAGTCGCGATCGTTGACCCGCGTGGGGATGTAGCGGATGCCGCCCAGGTTGTGGCGATCCGCATAGCCGCGGGCAGTAGACATGTCCGGGGCCGCGATCAGCTGGATGGTGAACGCATCGGAGGACTGGTTGCCGAGCCACTCCAGGTCGCCGCGCAGGCGCTCGCTGTCACCATCCTCGTCGGCCAGGGCCTCGGTCGTCGTCTCCGGTTCCGGCTCGGGCTCTGGCTCGGGCTCTGGTTCTGGCTCTGGTTCTGGTTCTGGCTCTGGTTCTGGCTCTGGTTCTGGCTCTGG
>NZ_ARQK01000016.1 GCF_000385215.1 Thioalkalivibrio thiocyanoxidans ARh2 | reverse complement strand
GCCGCCGGCCTGGCGCGTCCGGAGCAAGGTTCCTGGGCGAATCCCGGGCGTGTTTCTTGGTTACTTCTTTGCACGAGCAAAGAAGTAACTCGCGGTGCGCTGGCGAGACAGCGCATGGCAGGCGGCTAGCCGAAACCACCGTAAACACCGGATGCCGAACCAGGACCAGCCTCATCAAGGCAGGCGGTCGGGGCTATGGCGACGGCTCGGCGGCGGCCTGGGCCTCCAGTTGCGCCATCTCGGAGTCGGTGAAGCCGGCGGCGCGGCGGGCGGCGTGGGCGAAGGGCGGGCGTACGCGGCCCGGCATGTACTCGGCCAGCAGCTCGAGGAACAGCGGCTCGGGATCGAGCCCGCGTGCATGGGCCAGCTCGCGAAACCAGCGCGAGCCGATTGCCACGTGGGCGACCTCCTCGCGCTGGATGATCTCGAGAAGCGCCACGGTCACATGATCGCCCGCCGCCGTCAGGCGCTCGATCATGCCGGGGGTCACGTCCAGCCCGCGCGCCTCGAGCACGCGCGGCACCAGGGCCATGCGGATCATCACGTCGTGGTCGGTCGCGAGTGCGGCCTCCCACAGCCCGTTGTGGGCCGGCAGGTCGCCATAGTCCGCCCCCAACTCGTGGAGCCGCGCACGCAACAGCCGGAAATGGCGCGCCTCCTCGGCCGCCACCTGCAACCAGTCGCTGACAAAGGGTGCCGGCATGTCGCGAAAGCGATAGACGGCGTCCAGCGCCAGGTTGATTGCGTTGAACTCGATATGCGCGACGGCATGCACCAGCGCCACCCGCCCGGCCGTGCTGTGCAGCCCGCGCCGCGGCAACTCGCGCGGATGCACGAGCACCGGACGCTCGGGGCGCCCGGGCACCTCCAGGCGCCGCGGGGGTGGCGCCGCTGCCGGCGCCGTCGCGCCGGACCACCAGGCGTCCATCAGCCCCAGCACGCGCTCGCACTTGCCCTCCGGATCGGATTCCAGCAGGGCGGCCTCGGCCGCCCGGTAGAGGTTTGCCTCCGGTCGCGGTGTCGCGTTCATGGATCTCCCTGTACGTGCAGGCGTGCCATCAGGCACGCACGCGGACGTTCACCATCATGTCGTTGTCCTCGTGTTCCAGGTTGTGGCAGTGGAACACGTAGAGCTGGTCGCCATCGTAGTCGTGTGTGAAGTCGATGGCGATGCGCACGGTCTCGCCCGGCCACAGCAGGACCGTGTCCTTCCAGCCGAGATCCGCGACCGTCAGCCCGTCGTCGTTGACCGCCTGTTCGCGCACGAAATCGGGGCCGCCGGAGCGCGACAGGACCTGGAACGAGAAGCCATGGATGTGCATCGGATGCGGCATGCTGTGGTCCGCATTGCGGATGACCCACACCTCCTTCGTGTTGGCATCCACCTCGATCGGCACCCGGTCCGGGTCATAGACCTCGCCGTTGATGCGCCACTGCATCGGGGCCATGTCCAGGCGGATGTCCCGCTCCCTGGCATCGGTGACGTCGATGGGCTCGATCCGCGACAGGCGCTCGGGCACCCGAGCGGTCACGGCCTCGCCCTCGCGGACCACGAATTCGAGCAGCGCGAGCGGGTCGCCGTCGTGCATTGCGCCGCCCATCATCCGGCCCATGCCACCGCCGCCCATGCCTCCTCCCATGCCACCGCGGCCCATCATGCCGCCGCCGGCCATCGGGTCGAATTCGAGGCTGTGCAGTTCCACCCGGTCGCCCCCGGCAAAGGCCGCGAAGTCGACCAGCACCTCCAGACGCTCGCCCGGTGACAGGAAGGCCTCGTCCACCTCCCGGGCCGACTCCAGCAGACCCGCGTCCGTGCCGATGACCTGGAACGGGACCGCCTCGCCATCGGCCCGCAGCGCGAGGCGATAGATCCGGGCGGTGGAGCCGTTCAGCAGGCGCAGGCGATGGATGCGACGCTCGACCTCGTGGCTGGCGGACGGTGTCATGTTCACCAGCACCTCGTCCCCGAGATACCCCATCATCCCCTGCATCGGGTTCGGCTGGTACACCAGATGCCCGAGCCGGTCGAAGCGCTTGTCCTGCAGCACCAGCGGCAGATCGGTGCTGCCCAGCTCCAGGTCCAGGGCCTCGTTCAGGGCGTCGTTGTCGTCATCCCCGACCAGCAGGAAGCTGGCCAGTCCCTGGTGGGCCTGGCGCGCGGTCCGGTGGTGGGCATGGGTGTGATACCAGTAGGTACCGCCGCGGTTGGTCACCTTGAAGCGGTATTCGTACTGCTCCCCGGGGTCGACCGTATGGATCGGGTGCCCGTCCTCCCGGCCCGGCACATGCAGGCCGTGCCAGTGGATGATGGTGCCCTCGTCGAGCTGGTTGTCCAGGGTCACGTCCAGTTCGTCGCCCGTGCGCAGCAGCAGGATCGGATTCTGATAGTCGGCACCGTTCACCTGCGTGCGATACCACAGGAACGGCGTCTCGCTGCGGCCCGGTACCGGCAACCACCCCTGTTCGGCCACCAGGGTGAACGGCGCATCGGGCGCGAGCACCGCAAACGCACCGTCACCCCCGGGCAGGAACAGCGTGTTGTCGAAACGCGGGGCGGAGACCGCATGGTTGAACAGGGTCCAGCCGCCAAACGTGGTGACCACGGGCAGCGCCGCGGCCAGCCCGAGAAACTGGCGTCGTTTCATGATTGTTCTCCTTGTGATTTGGGCATGGTGCGGCGCAGCAGGATGGAGTTGCCGATGACCGAGAGCGAGCTGGCGGTCATCGCGATCACGCCGATCATCGGGTGCAGCAGGCCGGCCGCGGCGATCGGGATCGCCGCGGAGTTGTAGCCCCAGGCCCAGAACAGGTTCTGCACGATCTTGCGGAAGGTCATGCGCGAGAGCTGCACGGCCTCGACCACCTTGGTCAGCTCGCCGCGCACCAGGGTGACGTCCGCGGCCTCGATGGCGACGTCCGCGCCGGCCCCAATCGCGATGCCCACGTTCGCCTGCTGCAGCGCCGGGGCATCGTTGATGCCGTCGCCCACCATCGCCACGTGGTCGCCGTACTCCGCCTGCAGTTCGCGGATCGCCTCGACCTTGCCCTCCGGCAGCACGCCGGCGCGGACCTCGTCGATCCCGACCTGCGCGGCCACCGCGTTGGCGGTGCGCTCGTTGTCGCCGGTGACCATCACGCAGCGGATGCCGAGGGCATGCAGCTGTTCGATGGCGGCCTGCGACTCTTCCTTGAGCGTGTCGGCGACCGCGACAATGCCGGCCGGTCGATCGCCAATGGCCACCAGCATGGCGGTCTTGCCGGCATCCTCGAGCCGCCGCAGCGATTCCAGCAGGCCGGACGGATCCAGGCCCTGCTCCTCCAGCAGCCGCTGGCTGCCGACCAGGACACGCTCTCCGTCGAGACGAGCCTCTACCCCGCGCGCGGTGTGCGACTGGAACCGGTCGACCTCGGCGATCGCCAGCTCCCGGTCGCGCGCGCCCTGCACGATGGCCTCGGCCAGCGGGTGCGCGGAGCCGGCCTCCACGGCCGCGGCCGCTTGCAGCACGCGAGCGTCATCGAAGCCCTCGGCCGCGATCACGTCGGTCAATGCCGGCTGCCCGCGGGTGATGGTCCCAGTCTTGTCCAGCACGATCACGCGGATGTCCTTCAGCGTCTGGATCGCGGAGCCCGAGCGGATCAGCACCCCGCGCTCGGCCCCCATGCCGGAGCCGACCATCAGCGCGGTGGGCGTGGCCAGCCCCAGCGCACAGGGGCAGGCAATGACCAGCACGGCAATCGCCGCCAGCAGCGCCAGCACGATCGGGGGACGCTCCGAGTCGACCCAGGGCAGGAAGCCCTCGCCCCAGATCAGGATCGGCTGCAGCGCCCCGGAGAACGCCAGCCAGGCCGCGAACGAGGCCAGTGCGATGACCAGCACCGCCGGCACGAAACGCGCGGTGATGCGGTCTGCCAGCTCCTGCACCGGCACCCGCGAGCCCTGGGCCTCGTTCACCAGACGGATCACCTGCGACAGGAAGGTGTCGGCCCCCACGCGGGTTGCGCGCACCTTCAGCCGCCCCTGCTGGTTCAGGGTCGCGCCGAGCACGGTATCGCCCTCGCCCTTGTCCACCGGCACCGACTCGCCGGTGGCGATGGATTCGTCCACCGTGCTCTCGCCGGCGACCACCTCGCCATCGGTAGGGATCTTCTCGCCGGGGCGCACGATCATCACCTCGCCCACCTGCAGCGATTTCACCGGCACCTCGACCTCCTCGCCGTCGCGTTCGACCCGGGCGGTCTTCGCGCCCAGATCCAGCAGCTTGCGGATCGCGGAGGAGGCCTCGCCCTTGGCGCGGTACTCCAGGTAACGCCCGAGCATGTGAAAGGCCATGATGGTCGCGGCCATCTCGATGAACGAGGTCATCGGGTAGACGAAGCCGATCAGCCCCAGTAGATAGGGCGGGAGCGAGCCCATGGAAATCAGCACGTCCATGTTCAGGCTGCCGCTTTTCAGCGCGCGCCAGGACGAACGGTGGGTGGCCGCACCCCCGGCCATGAACACCACCGGGAAGGCCAGCACGGCGATGATCAGGAGATAGCCGGGGATCTCCTGCCAGAACATGTGCGGCATCATCAGCACCATGATCGCGATGGTCGGGATCATCGCGATCCACAGCCGGCGCCAGGCCTGCTTCAGATAGGCGGCGTCGATCTCGGCGTCGTCCGCCTCGCTGCCGGCCTCCTCGGTCTCCACCGCCGCCACGTCATAGCCGGCCCCCTCGACCGCGGCACGCAGGGCCTCGGCGTCGGGACCGCCGGGACCGGGTTCCACGGTCACACGGTGATCGCCGATGTTGGTGCGCACCGCCTGGATGCCGTCCAGCTTCTCGATCGCACCGCGCACAATCCCCGCGCAGTGATCCGACCCCATGCCGGGCACCACCAGGCGTACCGCACCGGCACCGCCCGCCGCGCCCTCGACCTGAGCAACATCGTAGCCGGCCCCCTCCACGGCGGCCCGCAACCCCTGCGGGTCCACCTGCTCGGGGTCGTATCCGACCGTCACCCGGTGGCGGGCGATATTGGTCCCCACCGAGGCCACGCCCGGGGTCTTCTCCAGCGCCGCGCGCACGATCCCCGCACAGTGGTCCGACCCCATGCCGGGGACGATCACCACCGCCTCGCGGGCATCCGCCGGCTTCGCTTCCGTCGTCATCGTGCGATTCCTTTAACGATTGCTGAACAGATACTTGATCAGGGCCGCGACCCCAAGAACCAGCAGCAACAGGATCCCGATCCAGAAGAGCCAGTGGGCCAGAGCGTGGCCGAAGCCGAGCCCCGTCATCCAGCCAAAACCTTGTCCATGCATCATGGTGTAGTCCTCCCAAGGACATAGTGACAACTGCGATGTGCGACACCGCTCACCGCATGGGTGATCCACGATCACCCGTGGCCGGGCGGAACCCCGACCAGGGAGGACTCAGAGGGGTGGGCGCAGATCCGGTGCCACGGGGGTACCGGGGCCCATGGCGACGGGAAGGGAGGCAAGAACGGGTGCAGCCGCGGTGACCGGCATGCCAGCAGGTGAAGGCAGGGCCGGGACCCCGCAGGCACCACAGACCGCACAGGGCATCTCGCAGGCCGAGGGCTCGGCCTGGATCACGAAGTCCGGGAAAAGGTCCAGCGGCACGGGTTCCGACAGCGATCCGGCACCCTCACCCGCGCAGTGGTCCGCCGCGGTCATGTTGTCCGCGACATTGCCGTGCATCATCCCGGCACCGGCGATCGGCGCCAGCAACAGGGCGGCGACGATCAGCAGGTTCAGCAAATGGTGCAGGGCTCGCGACACGGGCAGGCCTATAAGCGGCATATTCCGTGCAAGTCTAGCACTGGCGCGGCGCCTGCACATGACACAGATCAAACCTACCGACCACTGCCCAAAAGCCTACAGCACCGGCGCCAGCAGATAGGCGGCCCGCGCGGCCACGCGGCGCCACAGTGGGAGATCGTCCACGTCCTGCCGGGTCATCTCGCGCGAGCGGGCGAAATCCGCCTCGAACATGCGCGCCGTCTCGCGGGCAAACCTTGGATCCATCACCAGCGCGGTGACCTCGAAGTTCAGGCGGAACGAGCGGTTGTCCAGGTTCACGGTCCCCACCGCCGCGCCCATGTCGTCCACCACGAAGGCTTTGCCGTGCAGGAAGCCCTCCTGATAGCGGTAGACGCGCACGCCGGCATCCAGCAGCGGGCCCAGGAAGGCGTAGGCCGCATGCGTGGTCAGCGGGTTGTCGGTGACCTCGGGGATCAGCACGCGCACGTCGACGCCACTGAGCGCCGCCAGCTTGAGCATGCCCTGCACGCCCTCGTCGGGCACGAAGTACGGGCTGGCGATCCAGATGCGCCGCTCGGCCGCGTGGATCGCCTGCTGCATCATCAGGCTGGCGGTCTCGAACTCGTCGGCCGGGCCGGAGGGCAGGATCAGCACCGGGACGCCGTCGTCCGCCATCATCGCCGGCTGCCATTCCAGCTCCGGGATGTCTTCGGTGGCCCAGTGCCAGTCCTCCAGGAACACCGACTGCAGGGCGAGGGCGGCCGGCCCCTCGATCCGCAGGTGGGTATCGCGCCAGGGCCCGATCTTCGGGTCCCGCCCGAGATACTCGTCCCCCACGTTCAGGCCGCCGACCCAACCCTGTTCGCCATCGGCCACCATGATCTTGCGGTGGTTGCGAAAATTCAGCTGAAAGCGATTGCCCCGCCCGCGGGTCGAGTGGAAGTGCTGCACATGCACCCCCGCCTCGCGCAGGGTGTCCAGATAACTCCCGGGCAGACGGTAGCTGCCGATCTCGTCATACAGGAAGTAGACCTCGACCCCGTCCTGCGCCCGCTCCACCAGCCGCCGCTGGAGTTCGCGCCCGATCGCGTCGTCGCGCACGATATAGAACTGCACCAGCAGGTAGCGCTCGGCCTGTTCGATCCCCTCGAAGATACTGTCGAAGGCCACCTCGCCATCCACCAGCAGCTCGACCTCGTTGCCATGGAGAAACGGCCAGCGCGCCAGCCGCTGCACCCCGTCCAGGTGCTTGCTGGGTTCCTCGGCGATGTACTGGTGCGACCACAGCTCCTCGGTCTTCGGCTGCAACGCCCGCGCCAGGGCGGAATCCTCGTCGCGGCGCGCGACCACATAGCCACGAAACTCGCTGGCGCCGAATACCCAGTAGGCCGGCACAGCCACATAGGGGACGGTGTTGAGCGACACGATCCAGGCCACCGCGCCCTGCGGCGTACGGGTGGACATCAGCGCATCCAGCGACGACAGGAACCCCAGAAGGTGGAAGCCAATAACAACCGTCAGCAGGATCCGCCAGCGCGGGCGCCGGCGCGGCTTCGGATGGACATCACCGGGCTCGGGTCTGGACATATCCGTGCGGTCGATCCGGCGACCGCGTCAGAGCGCGTCGAGCCCGCGGGCCAGGTCGCGCTGGATGTCGGCGACCGCCTCCAGCCCGACCGCGACCCGCACCAGGGCCTCGGTGATGCCCTGAGCCTCGCGCCTGTCCGGGTCCACACGACCGTGGGTGGTGGTAGCCGGATGGGTGATGGTGGTCTTGGTATCGCCCAGATTCGCGGTGATCGACAGGAACCTGGTGGCGTCGATCACCGACCAGGCGGTCTCGCGCCCGCCGGCGACCTCGAAGCTCAGCACGCCGCCAAAGCCACTTTGCTGGCGCTTCGCGATCGCATGCTGCGGATGGTCCGCAAGCCCGGGGTAATGCACCGCGGTGACCTTCGGATGGGCCTGCAGCCACTGCGCCAGGGCCAGGGCGTTGTCGCTGTGGGCGCGCATGCGCAGGGCCAGGGTCTCCAGCCCCTTCAGGAACACCCAGGCGTTGAATGGCGACAGGGTCGGGCCGGCGGTGCGCAGGAAGCCGTAGACGTCCTTGCCGACACGCTCGGCATCGCCGACCACCGCGCCGCCCAGGCAGCGCCCCTGGCCGTCGAGGAACTTGGTCGCCGAGTGGATGATGATGTCGGCGCCCAGATCCAGCGGACGCTGCAGGATCGGCGTGCAGAAGCAGTTGTCCACCGCCAGCAGCGCGTCATGGCGATGCGCGGTCTCCGCCAGCGCGGCGATGTCCACCACCTCGCCCAGCGGGTTGGAGGGCGTCTCGCAGAAGTACAGCCGGGTATTCGGCTGGGTGGCGGCCTCCCAGGCCTCGAGGTTCGACAGCTCGACGTAGCTGACCTCGACGCCGAAACGACCCAGGTAGTTGTTGAACAACACGGTGGTGGTGCCGAACACCGAACGCGAGCAGACCACGTGATCGCCGGCCTTCAGCAGCCCCATCATGGTCGCGAGGATCGCGGACATGCCGGAGGCGGTGGCCACACAGGCCTCGCCCCCCTCCAGCGCCGCCAGGCGGTCCTGGAAGGTGCGCACGGTCGGATTGGTGAAGCGCGAGTAAATGTTGCCGGGGACCTCCCCGCCGAAGCGTGCGGCGGCCTCCGCGGCCGAGCCGAATACGAAGCTGGAGGTCGGGAAGATCGCCTCGGAGTGCTCGCCCTCCGGCGTGCGCTGGTAGCCGTGCCGGATGGCTACGGTCTGCGGGTCGTAGTCCCGGGGGTCGAAAGGCTCGCGGTCGAAAGGCGCGGGGTCGAACGGGTCGGGATCGAAGTCGGTCATCGCGGCATCCTAGGGAAACACTGATTAATGTACACGCTCGCGCTCGAGTCGCTTTTGCGTGCGAACAAGGCGCGGCGACTGCCGTGCAGTCATTCTGCACAAGGGAGCCGCAACGCCGAACGCGCGCAAAAGCGGCCGAGCCCCTTCGTTCATTAAGTTGTGGGGTTGGCACCCCAGGTTCCCCGATCCTGCGTTGCGCCGCTTGCGGGTAGAACCA
>NZ_ARQK01000015.1 GCF_000385215.1 Thioalkalivibrio thiocyanoxidans ARh2 | reverse complement strand
TACACGCTCGCGCTCGAGTCGCTTTTGCGTGCGAACAAGGCGCGGCGACTGCCGTGCAGTCATTCTGCACAAGGGAGCCGCAACGCCGTGCGCGCGCAAAAGCGGCCGAGCCCCTGCATTGAGTGGCTTGTGGGGTTGGTACCCCAAGTTCCCCGATCCAGCGTTGCGCCGCTTGCGGGTAGAACCACTACCCGCTGCACGGCGCGCCTTGTCTCGAAGAACCTGGGGTACCAACGCGAGTGTGTACATGGATCAGTGTTTCCTATTGGGCTTTAGAGGTCCTTGAGGGTGCCCTTGGGCATGACCTGTTGAACCGACTGCTTCTGTACGGCCACATTCACGCCATTGGCGATATCCACCTTGATGAAGTTCTCGCCCACCTCGGTAATCGTGCCGGCGACGCCACCGTTGGTGACAACTTCGTCACCCCTGGACAGCGACTCCACCATCGACCGATGCTCTTTCGCGCGCTTGCTCTGCGGGCGAATGATCAGGAAGTACATGATCGCAAAGAAGATCAGGATCATGATCAGGAACTCGATCATGCCACCACCGGCGGCACCGCCTTCCTGGGCATGCGCTGCAGAAATCAGAAAATCCATCGAAACACTCCCGTGTATAACTAGTCAGTCAGGGGCCCGAGCCAAGCGCTCGTCCCCCGCGAGACCCGTGACCGGGCTCGCGAAAATTGCCGCGCGGATTATGGCACAGGCGGCACTTGCATGCCGCGTCGACCATAGAAATCGGAGACAAACTCCTGAAGGACCCCGGCTGCAATCGCTTCACGCAGCCCGCGCATCAGGTCCTGGTAGTAATGCAGGTTGTGGGTCGTCGCCAACCGCGAGCCCAGGATCTCGTTGCATTTGTCGAGATGCTTCAGGTAGGCCCTTGAATAATTTCGGCACGTATAACACCGGCACTCGGGATCGATCGGGCCCGTGTCGTCGCGAAAACGGGCATTGCGGATCCGCAAGACCCCCTCGCGCGTATACAGAAAGCCGTTACGTGCATTGCGGGTGGGCATCACACAGTCGAACATGTCGACACCGCGGCGCACGGCCTCGACGATGTCCTCGGGTCGCCCCACGCCCATCAGGTAGCGCGGCCGGTCCTCGGGCAACAATGGCAAGGTCACGTCCAGGGTTGCGAGGCGTTCGTCCTCCGGCTCCCCTACCGACAGCCCGCCAATCGCATAGCCGTCAAAGCCAATCGCGCATAGCTCCGCAGCGGATTCGCGGCGCAGGGCGGGATACATCCCGCCCTGCACAATCCCGAACAATGCAGCTGGATTGTCGCTATGCGCCTCACGGGATCGGACTGCCCAGCGCAGTGATAGTTCCATCGACGCACGTGCCTCACTCTCGGTTGCAGGATACGGCGTGCACTCGTCGAAAATCATCACGATGTCGGAGCCTAGTTCTCGCTGGATCTGCATCGAGGACTCTGGTGTCATCAACACGCGCGATCCATCCACCGGCGACTGGAAGCGCACGCCCTCCTCGCTGATCCTGCGCATCTCGGCCAGCGAGAAGACCTGAAACCCGCCTGAATCGGTCAGGATCGGCCCGTCCCAGTGCATGAAATCATGCAGGTCACCGTGTGCCCGAATCACCTCGGTACCCGGCCGGAGCATCAGGTGGAACGTATTGCCCAGGATGATTTGCGCCCCCAGCGCGCGCAGTTCCTCCGGCGTCATCGCCTTCACCGTCCCGTAGGTCCCCACGGGCATGAAGGCTGGCGTCTCGACCTCCCCGCGCGGGAAGCGCAATCGCCCTCTACGGGCCGCGCCATCCTGGCCCAGGTGTTCAAACTCCATTGCGTTCCTCCCGAACACTCGGCGGCAGATCCCCTGGATCGCCCGGTGCCAGCCACATGGCGTCGCCGTAGCTGAAAAAGCGATAGCGATTCGCCACCGCGTGGGCATAGGCATCCAGGATGCGCCGGTACCCCGCAAAGGCCGCCACCAGCATCAGGAGGGTGCTCTGCGGCAGGTGAAAGTTCGTCACCATCCGGTCCACCACGCGAAAGCGATATCCGGGCTGGATAAACAGCCGGGTTTCGCCCTGAAACGGTTGCAACTCACCCCCGACCGCGGCCGTCTCGAGCGATCGCACGCAGGTCGTTCCCACAGCCACCACACGCCCGCCGCGCGCCTTGCAGGCCGCCACGGCCGCGCAGGCCTCCGGGCCCACCTCCAGCCACTCGGCGTGCATCTCGTGACGGGCCGTATCGTCCACCTTGACCGGCTGAAACGTTCCCGCCCCGACGTGCAGCGTCACCGTGGCGGTCTCGACCCCGTGGGCACGCAGACGCTGTAACAGTGCGTCATCGAAATGGAGACCGGCCGTCGGTGCCGCCACCGCACCCTCCTTGCGCGCGAATACCGTCTGGTAACGCTCGGCATCGCTGCCTTCGTCCGCCCGCTCGATGTAGGGCGGCAGCGGGATGTGCCCGTGCTGTTTAAGCAACGGGAGCATGTCGCACTCGCCCAGCAGCCGCAGCCGAAAAAACGGCCCTTGGCGATCCACCACCTCGACGGAAAAAGCGTCCGCCAGATGGAGACGCGTGCCGGGTTTGGGCGCCCGACTGGCACGGACCAGAGCCAACGCCTGTGACGCGGACTCGATGCGCTCCACCAGCACCTCGACCTGACCACCGCTTTCCTTCTGCCCGAACACACGCGCCGGGATCACACGGGTGTCATTCAGCACCAGGAGGTCACCGGGTCGCAGCAGTGATTCGATCGCGCCAAACGCGGCATCTTCCGGCTGCTCCTCCTCCAGTACGAGCAGACGAGAACCGGCCCGCTCGGGCAACGGATACTGGGCAATCAACTCCTGTGGGAGCTCGTAGTCGAAATCGGAAACACGCATGGAGCGCGATCCTACCACGCGCCGCCCCCGCGAATACGGATCGGCCGAAACGCGATCGCCCTTGCCACACCCCGCTCGTGCGCTACACTAGCGCCTCGAAAGCCGGGATGGTGGAATTGGTATACACGGCGCACTCAAAATGCGCTGGCTTCGGCCTTGTGGGTTCGAGTCCCACTCCCGGCACCACCTGTTTGTTCGGGCCTGGCGATGGGCCCGAAACCGCGCACCTGGCCGGTGTAGCTCAGCTGGTAGAGCATCTGATTTGTAATCAGAGGGTCGCAGGTTCGACTCCTGTCGCCGGCTCCATATTGTGTACACAGCAAAAGGGCCAGCCGACGTGGCTGGCCCTTTTCTTGTCTGCATTCCCGTGGAGCGATTAACGGAAGATGCTGTCGTGCCGTGCTTCAGTCATCTCCGGGGCATCTGCGGGGCACACCGCTTCCGGGTCGATCCGAGCTGCGTCATCCACTAGCCCGAGGTCCGCAGCCGTCGGCATGTCGCCACGCGAGATCTCGAGATACTCAAGCAGTCGACCCAGCCCATTCAGCGCCCGCGCCTTGGCGATCTCCATGTCGTGCTGGGCATTCACATAGGCCCGGCTCGCCTCGAAGTGCTCGTTTTCCGTGTCGAGCAGGTCCAGGAGGCTGCGCTGGCCAATCCCGAACTGCTGGCGATACGCGGTGCGCACCCGGTCGGACGAGTCGCGATGCTGGCGCAGGAAGCGCAGCTGGCTATCCAGCGACCGAATGTCGTTGTAGGCCACCGAGACCGTCTGGCGCACGTTGCGGCAGACCGCTTCCTGCTCGTCGCGCGCCTGGTTGAACTCCTCGGTAAACTGGCGCACCCGCGCCTGGTCGGTGCCGCCGCGGAACAGATTCCAGGTCATTACCACCATCGCCGAGGTGTCATGGATCCGGATGTCCTCGCGTTCCAGGACGTCGTTCTCGTAGGCATGACGCAGCTGTAGATCCACCCGGGGGTGGAAGGCCGAGCGCGCGACGTTACGCTGCTCCTGCGCCGCCTCCATGTTCCGCAGCGAGGCGAACATCGCCGGATTCTTGGTGATGGCTTCGGTCAATGCCTCCTGAGCCGTCCCAGGAATCGGTTCGTCGGAGAACGTACCCACCAGGTCCACGCGATCGTCGCCGGGCATTTGCCCCACGACCCGGTAGTACCGCGCATTCACGTCGTGAAGATTCTGTCGCTCGGTCAGGAGATTGGACTCGGCCAGCGCCAGACGGCCGGAGGCCTGCTCAAGATCGACACCGCGGCCGACCCCGCGCTCGGTCTGGTCCACGATCTGGTCGTAGACCTCTTTGTGCGCATCGTAGTTTTCCTGCGCCAGGTCCACCAAAGCGCGCTGACGCTGCACGTCGGCGAAAGCCCGCACCGCTTCGAGTGCAATCTCCTCGGTGGCCTCGCGCAATTCGAAGTAGCGAACCCGCTCGATCTCGCCCAGGCGTTTTACCTCGCTCGCCGTCTCGAAACCGTCGTACAGCATCTGCGTCAGCGTAACGTCGACACCGCGCGGGTTACGCGAAAACGAATTGAAATCATCATCGCTGGAGCGCTGGCGCTGATAGCCGGCGCGAGCGTTCAGATCCACCTCGGGCAGGAAGCGCCCGCGCGCGCCCGACTGTTCCTCACCGGATGCGCGAAAGGCGTGCCAACGCGACTGGACCTCCGGGTTGGAGAGTACCGCTTCCATCGCTGCATCACGCAGCGGTTCCGGGGCCTCGGCCTGTGCCGATCCCCCCACCACCATCGCCACAGCCGCCGTCAGGGCGAGCAGAGCACTTCTCCCGCCCGCGGGCCTCATTCCGTTCATCATTGTTGTCCTCCCAAGAAACCTGGACGCTTGCGCCGTTACTCGTCGAATCCGCTTGTCGCCCGGACGAACCGCTTATGCGTGCCTCACACCTGAGAACGATAGGCCTAAGCCTATGCCTGCGCAATCAATATCAATTGTGTCACATAACGGACAGCAAACGCCTTGTAAAGCGAGAATCCGTACACAGGTCTACGCTAGCAATAAATGTATCTGGCATTCCAGACAGGCGTAGCCCATCATTCGGTGAGTAGCACATTTTTCAGCCACCGGAGGGCACGCCTTAGTGCTTGGCATCTGGCCCCGCAATCCCGCCCGATTTATTCGGCACGCGAGCCTTGTGCTCTTGCTGTGTGCCGGGGCGTGGATGCTGGGCTCCGGCCATGCCGGTCTCGACGACCTTGTCCAGCTCGAGCAGGTGGCCGCCGAACGCTACGGACCGGATACGGCGGAGCGCGTCCGGCGCTGGCGAGAACTCCTGGAGGACCTCGCCGATGAAGACGAACAGACCCAGATCACGCGGGTGAACGAGTTTTTTAATCGCAAGCTGCTCTACCAGGATGACCAGGTCACCTGGGGTAAGGAAGACTTCTGGGCCACGCCCCTGGAGGCCCTCGACAAGGGTGCGGGGGACTGCGAGGACTACTCCATCGCGAAGTACGTCAGCCTGCGCAAACTGGGCATCCCCGACGAACGCCTGCGGCTCTTCTACGTGCGCGCCCGTCTGGGCGGACCGGACAGCAACCTGAGCCAGGCCCATATGGTCCTGGGATATTTCACCGACCCGCGTGACGAACCGCAGGTACTGGACAACCTGGTTACCCGAATCGAAACCGCCTCCCAGCGCGACGACCTGACGCCGATCTTCTCGTTCAACAGCGAGGGACTCTGGCCCGACGGACAGGAACAGTCGGCCGCCGACCCCACCGCCCGCCTGTCACGCTGGCGCCGCGTCCTGGAACAGCTGGACGAATACGGCCTTGATCTCGCCCGACCCATTAACTGACCCCGGAATGAGGGCCCAGCCATGACGCTGAGAAAACAACTCTGGATCGCCGTCGCCATCATCATGCTGCTGGCGTTACTGGTCAGCATCGTGGTCAGCACCCTGTCGGCAAGAAACTATCTGGCACAGCAGCTATTAACCAAGAACATCGACAACGCCGCATCCCTGGCCCTGTCGCTCTCCCAGCTGCCCAAGGACGAGACCACGGTCGAACTGCAGATCGCTTCGCAGTTCGACACGGGCCATTACCGGCACATCCGGCTGGTGGACCCTACCGGCGAGCTCATGATCGAACGGCGAAATCCCGAACCACCCCAGGGCGTACCCGACTGGTTTGTGAAGCGCCTCGCCTTCAACGTGCGCCCCGGCGTGGCCCACGTGTCCGATGGCTGGTCTTCGTTCGGGACGCTGATCGTGGAGAGCCAGACGAACTACGCCTACGAGGCTTTGTGGGAAGGCACGCTGCGCCTCACCGCCATCTTTGCCGGCGGTCTGCTGATTATCGGTCTGCTTGGATCGTTCCTGCTTGGCCGGCTGATACGGCCGCTGAACCAGGTGGTGGAGCAAGCCGAGGCGGTCGGCGAACGCCGCTTCGTCACCACCCCCGAACCCCGCACCTGGGAGTTCCGGGCACTGGTCCGGGCCATGAATCGGCTCACCGAGCATGTCCGGATGATGCTGCAGGAGGAGTCAAGCCGACTGGAACGCCTCAAAAACCGACTGCAACATGATGATGTAACGGGACTTCTTACCCGGGAGGCGTTCCTGAATCGCTTCCAGGCGACACTCGACAATCGTCATAGTGGATCCGCGGGAAGCTTTGTTCTCTTGCGTATCACTGACCTGCCCGAGCTCAATCAAGCACTCGGACATGCCAGCCTCGACGAACTACTGGCGCGTATTGCCGGGGTCATCGAGCAACAGGCCACGCTCACGGACTACGGAGCCGCCGGCCGGCTGAAGGGTTCGGATATCGCAGTCTTTGGTGACGGGATCACCGACAGCCGACGCTTTGCCGAGTCTCTGCTGACGGCCATTCGCGCAGAACTGGGCAGCCAGGCACCGCGAGCCATGGCCCTCCACCTGGCAGGGACGCCCTACCGCTCCGACGACACCACGGGAGAGGTGCTGAGCCGCGTGGACCAGGCCCTTGCGCGTGCGGAACTGGAGCCGGGGGACTCCATTGCCGAAGAGCCCCACGCGGTCCTGCCCCACGCCAACCAGAACGAATGGCGCTCCGCAATCACTCTCGCCCTGGCCACCCACGGCGTGGAACTAGCGCGGTTCCCGGTGATGGATGCCGATCAGGAATTAATGCATCACGAAGCACCGATGCGTCTCATCCTCGATGGCGAATCGCGCCCGGCCGGCTACTTCATGCCCTGGGCCGTACGCCTGGATCTGATTCGTCAACTGGACGATGCCGTACTCGACAAAGCCCTGGAACAGCTGCAGAGCCCCGGTGAGCGTCTTGCCATCAACCTCTCCGTCGACAGTCTGCGCGACACCGACTTTCGGCAACGGCTCGAATCACGTCTGGCTGGAAACCCCGAGGTGGCCGGCCGCCTGTGGCTGGAATTTCCGGCCCGAAGCGCACTGGCCCACCCGGCCGAGCTGCGTGACCTGTGTCGCGTCGCCCGTGTAACGGGTTTTGTGGTCGGCCTGGAACACGCAGGCCCCGAGGCCTTCCGCTCGCACGACCTCACCGCGTACGGACTCCATTACGTGAAGTTGCAGGCCTCGCTCATCCAGGGTGTCCACCGTTCCGCCGAGACTCAGGCGCTGATCCGTGGGCTGTGCACCCTCGCGCATTCCATCGGCATCCTGGTCATCGCGGAAGGCTGCGACAACTCCGACGACATCAAGTCCCTGATGGAACTCGGGATCGACGGCGTCACGGGCCGCGCCGTACAGTCCCTGAACGCCTGAGCACTCCCCACAAAAAGGCCCCGCCTGCCAAGGCGGGGCCTCAAACAGCCAGCCAGCCTGGCCGGCGTTATTGATCGATGGTCAGATGGCCGTTTTCGATCAGGGTCTGGATGAAGTCCCAGGACGAGTCAAAGCCGTTCATGCTCACTCCCTCCAGCGTAATCGCATGGTCGGCTCCACCGTTGTCACTGCCCATCGTCCCCGACGAGCTCACATGCAGCACGGTGTGCTCACCCTGCGGCTCGGCCGACAGGAACTGATCCAGCGTCTCCTGGCTCGCTGCCGAAAGCAGATCCCCCAGGGTGATCTTGGCGCCGGAAGCATCCGTGTCCAGGCTGAACCCCTGAATCACAAAGCGGGCGGGATCATCCGTGGTGCCCTGGCCACCTT
>NZ_ARQK01000014.1 GCF_000385215.1 Thioalkalivibrio thiocyanoxidans ARh2 | reverse complement strand
TACGGCACAGGTTCGTGACCTCAGGATGCGATCGGGTTACCCCGAGTCCGGTGCGGTCCATGGTAGCGATCCGTGAACCGCAAGACACAAGGATGCGTTGAGCGCAGCGAAACGCATCATCCAGGGTCGACCAGCGCCTAATCGTCCAGCTCCCGCAGGACGCGGAAGCCGAGATTGGTATCCATCTCGTCGATGTTGCGGCGGCGCCGGGCGGCGCTTCGGGTATTTACGGCTGGGTCGAACCACGAGCCACCCTTGGCCACGACCCATTCGTTGTCCGGGTCGCGACGGTATACGCCATCGCGCGGCAGGCTGGCGTGGTCATCATGCCAGGGGGTGGAGGTGAATTCCTGCACGTTGCCGTGCATGTCGTACAGCCCCCAAAGGTTTGGCTGGAAGCTGCCGACGTCCAGAGGACGGGACAGCGGGAAGCAGGCCGGGACGTACCACCTCCGGCGCTGGCGACGCTCCTCGTAGGGGAACAGGGAGTTGAAGTGCACATCGCGGCAGCCAACCGCCTCGCCGAAGGCAAAAGGCGTGCGCGTGCCGGCCCGGCAGGCGTATTCCCACTCGGCTTCGGTGGGCAGGCGATAGCGCTTGCCGGTCTCCTCGCTCAGCCATTCGAGATACTGCTGGATCGACGCGGGCTTGATGTTAAAGATTGGCGTGCGCGGCGTCCTTGGCCACACCAACCAGCCCCAGGTATCCCAGCCCGTCGCCTCGGCAAAGGCATCCCACTCCTCGCGCGTAACGGCAAAGCGACCCAGGGCAAAGGGCTTCTCCAGCACCACATAGCGCCGCGGCGACTCGTGCTCCTTATGCCCGTACTCCGAGGCGTCCGAACCGATCTCGCACTCGCCCGCCGGAATCACCTGCAGCTCGGGCGTCAGCGCACCCGAACGCGCTTCGTCCCGAAACGTAATATCCAGCCGCGCCTTGCGCGCCGCCTGCTGCTGCAGGTCCAGAAGATCCGCCTGCTCCATCGCCTGAACACTCTTCGCCATTGGCTCCTTCCAACCCGTACTTGAATCGTATAGGGCGCGCGCCCATTCTATAGGCAACATCCGCCTGGGGCCGTTCCCCGGTAAGCACTGGTGAGAGACATCAAGGTGGTCTAGGCTAGGGCTTGCACGCGATCTCAGGGAGGAGAAGCGATGCGTCACCAGGGCCTCACGGCCATCGAACTGATGGTCACCATCGGCGTGCTCGCCATACTGACCATGCTGGCCGCCCCGGCCTTCAGCCAGATGCTCGAGCGCCAGCGCGTCATCGGCGCCACCAACAGCCTGCTCAACGCCATGCACCTGGCGCGCAGCGAGGCGCTCAAGCGCAACGAGCGCGTCACCCTGTGCCCGTCCAGCGACGGAGAGACCTGCCGTGATGACGGTGTCTGGGCGGATGGCTGGATCTGGTTTGCAGACCGCGGCAATACCGGCCTGCGCGATCAGGATGATCCGTTGATCGGCTATGAGGCGCCGGGGCTAGAGGGCCTGGTGGTGACCGGCAACACTCCGGTCCGGGACTATGTGTCCTATGTACCCCGAGGCACGACCCAGCGCCTCAGCGGCGCCCTGCAGATGGGGAGCTTCACCGTTTGCGGCAATATCACAGACGGACGGCGCGTGATCGTCAGCAGCATCGGGCGGCCGCGGAGCGAACCCATTCAACGTTGTTAATAGGCTTTGCCTTACCAGCAATCTTGCGGTGTCCGCTCAGCGGAACCGCCGGACACTTCCAGAATAATGGGTGAACAATCACTGTCGTTAGCCTGGCGATTCTGGGGCGTTGCCGTGGCCGTAAACTCCGAAGGTGAGGACTCAGTAATGGCAAGCTCGTAGTGACCATCGGCCGAGACCGCGTCCAGACCCAATCCATCGGGCCGATCCTGCGTCAGCTGGCTGTTATCCGCGTACCGGGGATTGTTCGCACGATAACGCTCTTGCTCCAGCTGGATACGGAGCAGCGCATCGTGCGCATCGGCCCGCTGCGACTTGAGGATGTGGTTCTGGTACGAGGGGTACGCGATCGCCGCGAGAATTCCGATCACCACCACTACGATCATCACCTCGATCAGCGTAAATCCGGCCATCCGGCGTTTTGTCTGGTCCATCCCGCTCTCTCCCTCTAGGAACAGCTATACGGCTACACCCAATTCCACCACAAGCCGAGCCACTCGCCCCCTTCCAGATCGACGAAGGGTCTCTTTCGCCCCGTGAGCGGTAGCCGTGCGCCATGCCCAACATACCCCAAACCGTATAATGGGAGTCGATACCTTCCGGCACTCCGAACAGGACCCGCGCATGGCTGCAACCTCCCGACAGTCCGGATTCACCCTGATCGAGCTGATGATCACCATCGCCGTCCTGGTGATCCTGATCACGCTGGCCGTCCCTGCGTTCAACCTTGCCGAGCAACGGCGTGTAATCGGCGCAACCGAGAGCGCCCTCGACCAGATTCAGACTGCGCGCTCCGAGGCCATCAAGCAGGGGCGCGACATCTGGTTCGTCAGCCAGACTGATGGAGACGAGTGGTGCCATGGAATCTCGCAGACGGAAGATTGTAACTGCTTCGAAGCTGCTGGCGCGGGCAACGCGTGCGAGATCACGTTGGCAGGCCAGGAAGACCCCACCCTTAGAACCACTGTCTCTAATGACTACCGAAACATCACCATGAGCGGCGACCAAGAATTAAGGTTCGACCACGTGCGCAGCATGGTCTCGGGTACACGAGAAACTCTCGCATTCACCTCGTCACCCAGCGGCTTCCAGATGGAAGTTCAAATCAACCCGATCGGGCGACCAAGCGCTTGCGGAACGAATCGCGCCATGGGGGCGTACCCGGCATGCTGACCCGCCAACTCCGCCCAGCGGGCCACCTCCCTCGCATACGCTCCAGCAAGGGCTTCACCTTGGTCGAGCTGATGATCGGGATCCTTGTCGGGACCATCGTAGTTGCGGGGGTCATTGCTCTGTACATCACGGTGATACGCGGAAGCGCCTTCGTCGTTACAGAAGCCCGCGTTACACAAGATACGCGCATCTCGATGGACCTAATGGCTAGCGACATCCGACGAGCTGGCTACTCACACCCAAGCCGCATAGAGGTGTCCGAGGAATCCGGGACGCCAGAAAACCCTTTCATGGACGAAACCCGCAACATCACCATCCATGACCATGACGGAGGAAGCGCGAACTGCATCTTGGTGAGCTACGACCCAACCTTCCAGTACGACCCTCAAGACGCTTCTCTAGAGTTCGATCTCTCGGACCTGACGGGTTTTCGCCAATTTGTCTTTGGCTACCGCCTTAACTCCGAAGGCGTCATTCAAATCTTGGCGTCATCTAATGTGTCCAACACCGAAAGCTGTGAGACTGGCAGCTGGGAAACACTAACCGACCGCGGAACGATCCGAGTCAACTCGCTGACTTTCAGCACCGAAGGCTCGACTTGCCTCAACACGTCGCTGGACCTCAGTAGCGACAGCGGTAATACAGAAGATGACGCATTCTGGGAGGCCGACGAAGAAAGTCGCACCTTCTGCGAAGGGGCTTACAACGGCGCCCTCGAATCCGACCGAGACAACGTACTCATCGAAAGCCGGCAGGTCCGAGTCACCCTCGAGGCAGCCGACCGATCCAGCGGAAACACGCAGGTAACTTTCGACGAGAGCATCCGGGTCCGCAATAATCGAATCTTTACGGTGGAGGCTAATTAATGAACCACGCGCCCTTCACCACGCCCCCAGCAAGGCAACGCGGACTCGCGACCCTGGTGATCGCGTTGATCATCATGGTCGCCGTGACCCTGACGGTCTTGTTTACAGCGCAGACAAGCATCCTCGAAGAGCGCATGGCAGCCAATGAGACCCGCATGAAGCAGACGACCAACGCCGCTCAAGCGGGACTCGAGCGCGCGGTGGCCTTTGCTCAAGACGGCGAGGATGATATTGGCCGGCTATTCGAGCACGACTACTCAACGGACCGGCCCGTTTTTTACCGGTCTGCCTTCATAAGCCCAGACGCGGTGGACGAGATTCCGGGTTGCCCTGATTCCCCCGATGATTTTCAAAGCGTGGCCGTCTCGCTCGGTCAGCCAGAAAGCCTGCGGAACGCTGGCATCTGGTCTTGCGGTTGGAGTGATGACCAGAGCGCTCGACGGGGCGTGACGACAACGATTCGCGGCGCGCCGTCACTGGCGGACCCTCCCACCAACCCGCTTACGACCCGGGGTGGCGTGAACACCAATGGCCGAGCACGCGTATTCAATGCCTACAACAATCTGACCATCTGGTCCGGCCAGGACCTGGATGTCACCGGGAACCCCGGCAACACGTTTGTTCGCAACCAGGACCACCCGCCGCTTAGCGAGAACGACCCACTTCCCAGCGAACCCGATCAGTGCGGCGTGGGAACCGTGTATGTATGCACGACGGATGCAAATATGCGAGGCCCCGACGTCATCACCGGCGATCTTCAGCTCAGCTCCCTTTCCGACGATGACTTTTTCCGAAACTTCATGGGTCAGGAACCGAATAGCTATCGGGACAACGTCGTAACAGAGCTCGACCCAGACAGCATTGACGGGATGACCAACGAAGTTATCTGGATGACCGGTGATGCCGACCTTAACGACACGGTAGGCAATCGTGACAACCCCGTCGTCCTCGTTGTGGAAGGCGACGCGACGCTGGGTGGAAATTTCGAGCTGCACGGTGTCCTGTATGTCCGGGGCAACCTCAGCGCGAACGGCACGCCAACGGTTTACGGTGCCAGCGTTATCCAAGGCGACACCACCGATGCTGGCGGCACTCCGTACTTTGTCTTCGACCCCGTCGCTGCATCAGGAGCGGGGGAACTGGGCGCACGAGGCGCCATCTCCGGTGCCTGGCGAGACTGGGCTCACTGGGTAAACGAATGATGAGTGCCCGTCGAATGTATCGCCGCACTGCAGGAGGCCGGACCATGCAAGACCGCTCGAGAGCCCGCGTCTTTGGTATATCGCTGATCGAAGCACTCATCGCGATCGCGGTTGTGTCATTTGGGCTCCTGGCCATCGCGCGCCTCCACGGCGACCTGCTTTCGAGTGCCGGGGACTCCAAGGCGCGCGCAGAGGCAATGCAGATTGCGGAAACCGAGATCGAGAAACTGCGAAACGCGTCGACACTGTCAGACCTGAACCGCCGGCTTGACAATGTTCGAACAGAAGCTGAGGGGCGCAACGCCAGTTACACGCTCGAATGGACGAGCCTGCCGGACACCTCAGAGTTCGGATTTTTCGAACCGGAGGTGCGTGTCACCTGGACCGACCGACGGGGTGATGAACAGAGCGTACTCATCAGTACAGCGGTCGCCTGGAGCAATCCTCGATTCAGCGTCGCCGCGGCGCGCGCGGACTCCGAAGGCGGAAATTTCCTCAATACCCCGACAGGCCGGGCACGAATGGGGGGCGGGGAACTGCTGGAGGGAACCGACGTCACCACAGCTACCAACGTCATCGAAGGCACGTCCATCGAAGACGGCACAGAGACCCGTCAGCGCGATGGTGAGGTTCAACTTGTGCGCGATGGTGAAGTAGTTATGACGATGGACACCACCAATCCCGGGGAATTGTTCAGCACCATTAGCGGCCGAGTGTATTATGGAGACACTATCAGCCTGAATCCCGTCGTCACTCGCGTATTGTCTTCCGACGCAGGTTTTTGCACGCGCCGCGGCCAGGAGCCACTGGGCGGCACCTTGGAGCCCTTCGTGGACAGCGCCTCGGGGTACTCCTACTTTTACTACCAGTGCTATGTTGGCGAGGCTTGGTACGGCAACGTCGGGATTGTTCGTCAGGAGAATGCCAACCCGAACGACCGCTCCTGCGTCGGCGACCACTTGGCGGAGCAAACGAGCGCTTGGGACAGCCGCGAGCCCCGCACCAGCTCGAACCGCTTCTACCGTTCGTTCATCGAGACCGCGGGTGGCATCCGAGCCATCGGTATCGGGATTACTCCTGCCGAAGGCGAAAGCCAGAACCCGACCTACGTTGCCCAGAATCTTACGGGACACGATTTCATGCTCACCCAATTCCGGAGCGGGAACAATCGCCCGAAGGATTGCTTCGAGGCACTTGAAGATGGCCAGGGTGCATTCGAAGGCAACGCCGGCAGGCATGTCTGTCTTTACGAAGGCGGCATGGGCTGTGGCACGGACGACGGAGATTCCTTGCCCCAACCCGGTGACCAAGAAACTACTCTGGTCGCCGGCAATGTCGAGCAGATCAACGCGCCCACTGGCAGCAATAGATACCCAGTGCTGGAGGATCTGACCTTCGACAGCGTTTACGCCAGCTGTGGCCCGAACCGAGAGTCCTTCGGGCAAGGAAGGAATGAGGTCGAGTCAATCACTTCTTTCGAATGTGTTATCGACTGGGAAGGCTGGACGGGCGAGACGTGGTCCAGCGACATGATCCTGACACTGGGACCAGACACGAAACTCTGCGACATGGGCACAGCTGAACTTGGCGGCGGCACCGTAACAAAATCGGGTGACAACGTCCTCATCTTTGACCAGATCAGCCAAACCGAGGCGCTGGAATTTAACTTAATTACAGTCGCGCACGAAGACGCAGACTGCCCGTAGCTCCCGGCCTCAGTCTGCTTTGGAAGGGAGAGAGCGCTGGTGTCAGAGCTTGCCTTTTGCCTGACGCCCAGCCAGGCGCGCGCTGGCCATATACGGAAAAGCGCCCGGCGGATGATCCGACTGGGCGCTTCTTTTTGCCTTGCCCACTGACGGGGCGCTGGCGTAGGCCTTACGCCGAGGCGGCGCGAGCGGCCTTCTTGCGTTCGTGCTCGAGCAGGAACTTCTTGCGGATGCGGATGTTTTCCGGGGTAACCTCTACCAGTTCGTCGTCGTCGATGAACTCGATCGCCTGCTCCAGCGTCATGCGGATCGGCGGGGTCAGCTGGATGTTCTCGTCCGTGCCGGCGGCGCGGATGTTGGTCAGCTGTTTGGCCTTGAGCGCGTTGACGACCAGGTCGTTCTCGCGCGAGTGCAGGCCGATCACCATGCCCTCGTAGACCTCGTCGCCGGGGCCGATGAACAGCTTGCCGCGATCCTGCAGGTTGAACAGGGCAAAGCCCAGCGCCTTGCCAGCGGCGTTGGC
>NZ_ARQK01000013.1 GCF_000385215.1 Thioalkalivibrio thiocyanoxidans ARh2 | reverse complement strand
CGCACGGCGTTGCGGCTCCCTTGTGCAGAATGACTGCACGGCAGTCGCCGCGCCTTGTTCGCACGCAAAAGCGACTCGAGCGCGAGCGTGTACATCCATCAGCGTTTCCCACGCATCCCCCGTGGCAGGACGGGCAAAGCTGCGTGCGAAGTCATGCCCCGGTAAACTCCCGCCGTCTTCCCAGCGCGACCCCTAATCCGCGGAGCGATTCATGAACCTGGCCCTGTTCGACCTCGACAACACCCTGCTCGCCGGCGACAGCGATCACGCCTGGAACCAGTTCCTGGCCGAGGTGGGCGCCGTGCACCCGACCTGTCACGCCGAGACCAATGACCACTTCTACCAGGAGTATGTCGCGGGGACCCTCGACATCCACGAGTTCTGCCGCTTCGCGTTCAGCCCGCTGGCCGAGCACCCGCGCTCGCAGCTGGAAGAATGGCGGGAACGGTTCATCGAAACACTGATCCGCCCGATGATCGCCCCCGGGGCTCAGCACCTGCTGGAAAAGCACCGGATGGCCGGCGACGAGCTGGTAATCATCACCGCGACGAACCAGTTCGTAACCCAGCCGATCGCCGAGATCCTCGGCGTGGATCACCTGATCGCCACCCTCGCGGAAGAGCGCGAGGACGGGGAGTTCACCGGTGAACTGACGGGCGTGCCCTGCTTCCAGGAAGGCAAGATCGAGCGTCTGCGCCAGTACCTCGCGGATCACCCGGACCCCGAGGGCACCATCGCACAGGCCAGCTTCTACAGTGACTCGCGCAACGACATCCCGCTACTGGAGCAGGTCGGCCGCCCGGTGGCCGTGGACCCCGACCCGACCCTGGCCGCGCATGCCCGCGAACGGGGCTGGCCAGTGATCTCGCTGCGCGAGCCGGAAGGCTCGGTCAGCTGAACAGACCGGCCATCTGCTCCAGCCGCTGACCGGCCGGAGTATCCCCCTTGCCGGCGGCCACAACCGCATCGCGGTAGCCGGTCACGAGCTCCGGCACCACGGCCGTCACCTGCTTGCGGCGCAGACGCCCGGCGCCAGTGACCGGCCAGGTCGCGCGGAAGTCACAGTTGTCCAGCGCATCACAGACCCAAAGGCTCCATTCGTGCCGCGTGACATCGATCTCGTGCTGGCGGATCACCAGGCGATAGACGTGCTGGGCATTCATGTCCGCCATGCCCACCCCGGGGCCCACGTGCTCCACCTGCAGCTCGGCGGCGATCCGGTTGATCTCCTGCTCCAGCGCGGCCAGGGCCTGGTCGACCTCCGCATTCAGCGTACCGCCGGCCTTCGCGGCGGCGACCAGGGGGCGGAGGGACTCGACTTCGAACTCGTGGCTCATGCTGCGTACACTCCCGGGATTCATAACTGGAAACGCCCCGGGGGTGCCGGGGCGCGCGCAACCTTAGCACGGGAGCCCCCATTCATGAATCATCCCCCGATCGCGCTGACCATTGCCGGCTCCGACCCCGGTGGCGGCGCGGGCCTGCAGGCCGACCTGACCACGTTCACACGCCTCGGGGTGCACGGGGCCACTGCGGTGACCGCAATCACCGTGCAGGACACCCGGAACGTAGTGGACTTCACCGTGCTGCCGCCGGAGCAGCTGCGCGCCCAGATCGAAGTCACCCTCGCGGATCTCGAGCTCGCGGCGGTCAAGATCGGCATGCTCGGCTCGGTGGAGAACGTCACCATCGTCTCCGCGCTGCTGAGCGCGCACCCGCACATCCCGGTGGTACTGGACCCGGTGATGGTCGCCGGCGGCGGCGGGGCACTGGCCACCGAGGCGGTGGTCGACGCCACGCGCGAGGCCCTGCTGCCGCGCGCCACGCTGATCACCCCGAACGGACCCGAGGCCGCGCGCCTGGCCCGCAGCGAAGACCCCGCGCAGTGGGGCCACCAACTGCGCCAACTGGGCGCGCTCAACGTGCTGGTCACCGGCGGGCACGAGGGCGCCGAGCAGGACCCGATCATCAATCGTCTCTACCGCGAGGACGACCACATGCGCCCGTTCGAGCTGCCGCGCCACCCGGCCGGCTTCCACGGCTCCGGCTGCACCCTGGCCGCGGCGATCGCCGCCTTCCTCGCCCGTGGCCGTGACATCGAACCGGCCGTGATCGAGGCCCAGTCCTTCATGAACGATGCCATCGCCCGCGGCTATGCCCCCGGCCACGGCCAGCACATCCCCAACCGCCTGTGCCCGCATGACGACTGACAGCCGAGCGCCCCTGCGCGGGCTTTACTTCATTACCCCCGCAGTGCCGGAGGGCGCGGACCCGCGCGCCACCCACCTCGCCCATGCCACGGCTGCACTGCGCGGCGGCGCCAGCCTGATCCAGTTCCGTGACAAGGAGCTCGCGGGCGACGCGCGCGAGGCGATCGCCCGCGAGCTAGTCGCCCTCGCCCACACGCACGGTGCGCGCTGCATCATCAACGACGACACCGAGCTGGCCGCGCGTATTCAGGCCGATGGCGTGCATCTGGGCCGCGACGACCCGGACCCGACCGCGGCCCGCGCGCTCCTGGGGCCGGACACGGTCATCGGGGTCTCCTGCTACAACGAGCTGGCGCGCGCCGAAGCCGCCGCCCGGGCCGGCGCGTGCTATGTCGCCTTCGGCACCATGTTCGCCTCCCCGACCAAGCCGGAGGCCGCCTTTGCCGGGCCGGAACTGATCCGCCAGGCACGCGCGGCCCTGGACCTGCCGATCTGCGGCATCGGTGGAATCACCCCGGACAACGCGGCCGAGGTGGTCGCGGCCGGGGCGGACCTGGTCGCCGTGATCCAGGGCATCAGCGCCGCGCCCGATCCGGAGGCCGCCGCCCGGCGCATCAGCACACTGTTCGACTGACCACTTTGCACGCGCCCGCGGCCGTCGCTATGGTTGCCGGGCCCACCGAATCCCGAACTCAACGAAAAACAGGACATCGTCATGCAGGAAACCGAGCGTCTGTTCGAGGCCGCCAAGCAGCATATCCCCGGGGGCGTGAATTCCCCGGTCCGCGCGTTCAAGGGCGTGGGCGGCACCCCGATCTTCATGGACCGCGCCAACGGTGCCTACATGTGGGACGCCGACGGCCAGCGCTACATCGACTACATCGGTTCCTGGGGCCCGATGGTCGCCGGCCATGCCCACCCCGAGGTGATCGAGGCGGTGCGCGAGGCCTGCAACAACGGCCTGTCCTTCGGCTGCCCGACGCGGCTGGAGAACGACATGGCCGCGAAGGTCTGCGAACTGGTGCCGTCAATGGACCTGGTGCGCATGACCAACTCGGGCTCCGAGGCGACCATGAGCGCGATCCGGCTGGCGCGCGGCTACACCGGGCGCGACCGCATCGTGAAATTCGAGGGCAACTACCACGGCCATGGCGACTC
Organism: Thioalkalivibrio thiocyanoxidans ARh2; assembly: GCF_000385215.1. Lineage (GTDB taxonomy): Bacteria > Pseudomonadota > Gammaproteobacteria > Ectothiorhodospirales > Ectothiorhodospiraceae > Thioalkalivibrio > Thioalkalivibrio thiocyanoxidans. The sequence continues at coordinate 2,168 of NZ_ARQK01000013.1, read as the reverse complement.
GCTGCTGGTGAAGGCCGGCTCCGGCGCCCTGACCCTCGGCCAGCCGAGTTCCCCCGGCGTGCCGAAGGAGCTGGCCGCACTGACCAGCACCCTCACCTATAACGACCCGGACGGCGTGCGTGCCTTCTTCGCCGAGAAGGGCGACGAGGTCGCCTGCATCATCGTCGAGCCGATCGCCGGCAACATGAACTGCATCCCGCCGGAACCCGGCTTTCTCGAGACGCTGCGCGAGGTCTGCGACCAGCACGGCGCAGTGCTGATCTTCGACGAGGTGATGACCGGCTTCCGCGTCTCGAAGAACTGCGCCCAGGGCTATCTCGGCGTCACCCCGGACCTGACCACGCTGGGCAAGATCATCGGCGGCGGCATGCCGGTGGGGGCCTTCGGCGGCAAGCGCGCGATCATGGAACACCTCTCGCCGCTGGGTCCGGTCTACCAGGCCGGCACCCTGTCCGGGAACCCGATTGCGATGACCGCCGGGCTCAAGACCCTGGAGATCCTGTCCCGCCCGGGCTTCCACGACGAGCTGGAGCAGCGCACGCAAAAGGTCGTCGCGGGCTTCGAGGAGGCCGCGCGCGAGGCCGGGGTCGCCCTGACCACCAACCAGGTGCCGGGCATGTTCGGCCTGTTCTTCTCGGACCAGAAGGTCACCGACTTCGCCGGCGCCACCGCCTGCGACACCGCCGCCTTCGGCCGCTTCTTCCACGCGATGCTGGGCGAGGGCATCTACCCGGCCCCCAGTGCCTTCGAGGCCGGCTTCATGTCCAACGCCCACTCGGACGCAGACCTCGACGCCACCATCGAGGCCGCCCGCAAGTGCTTCAAGGCGCTCTGAGCGCCTGCCCCGTCTCGCCGGGCCGGCCGGGGCCATACCCGCCGGCCTGGCCCCTGCCTGACGCCCCCACCCTCCCAACCGGCTCATGCTCGAGACCCTGACCCAGTCACCACCAGGGGAACACTGATCAATGTACACGCTCGCTGCTTTGTCGCTTTTGCGTGCGAACAAGGCGCGGGGACTGCCGTGCAGTCATTCTGCACAAGGGAGCCGAAACGCCGTTCCCGCACCCGTTTTTGATAACAACGGGCGGCCGAGCCCCTTGGGGTTGGTACCCCAGGTTCCCCGATCCTGCGTTGCGCCGCTTGCGGGTAGAACCACTACCCGCTGCGCGACGCGCCTTGTCTCGGAAAACCTGGGGCACCAACGCGAGTGTGTACATTGATCAGCCTGGGCCTGCTGTTCGTGGCCCTGGGGCTGGTCGCCGGCATCCCGGCCGGGATGTTCGGCATCGGCGGCGGGCTGATTCTGGTGCCGGTGTTCGTCGCGATCTTCAGCCTGCTGGCGTTCGACTCGGCCAGCCTGGTGCAGCTCGCGGTCGGCTCCTCGCTGGGCGCGATCATCCCCACCGCGATCCTGTCGGCCCGCGCCCACCACCGCCGCGGCGGGGTAGACGGCACGGCCGTGCGCCGCCTGCTGCCGGGGATCATCGTCGGGGCCCTGCTCGGGGCCTGGCTGGCCACGCGCATCGACTCCGACCACCTGGGGCGCATCTTCGGCGCCTTCGAGGTCGCGATCGGGATCTGGATGCTGGTGAACGTTCAGCCCCCGAAGGCGCCCATACCCCGACGCAGCGTATGGCTGGGCGGCGGCACCGTGATCGGGGCCGTCTCCTCGCTGATCGGCATCGGCGGCGGCACGCTGACCACCCCGTTCCTGGTGAGCCAGGGGCTGGAACTGCGCCGCGCGATCGGCTCGGCCGCGGCCCTCGGCGTGCCGATCTCGATCGGCGCGAGCCTGGTGTTCACCCTGCCGCAGTGGACCGATCCGGCCTACCAGGCGCCGGAGTGGGCACTGGGGTATCTCTACCTGCCCGCCATCCTCGGCGTGGTCATCGGCACGGCCATCAGCGTACGTGCGGGTGTCTGGCTGGCGCACTATCTGCCCGTGGGCGTCCTCCGACGCGGCTTCGCCGGCGTGCTGATCCTCGCCGGCATCCTGATGCTCCTGCGCTAATCCAGCGCATCGCAGCGCCTCCCATACGTAACCGCGCGATCATGTGCCTCCGCCTGCCTTGTTGAGGCTGGGCCTGGTTCGGCATCCGGGGTTTACGTGCCTTCGGTCCGCATACTGCCGTGCGCTCACTCGCGAGCGCGCCGCGAGGTACTTTCTT
>NZ_ARQK01000012.1 GCF_000385215.1 Thioalkalivibrio thiocyanoxidans ARh2 | reverse complement strand
TACGGCACAGGTTCGTGACCTCAGGATGCGATCGGGTTACCCCGAGTCCGGTGCGGTCCATGGTAGCGATCCGTGAACCGCAAGACACAAGGATGGGATGAGCAACGCGAATCCCATCACCCCTAACGCCGGGTGAAGAGGGGGAGTTCGTGGCGCCGCGCATTGGCGGCGATGAAGCTCCCGCGCCCGTCCTGGTCGATGTCCAGACCGGCGCGTTCGGTCGACTCCTCGCCCAGGATGGTGGCGAGAAACACCTCCAGCTCCCGGCCGTCCACGCGCAGCTCGCCATAGGGTCCGCCATCGGCGGCCGGGTACCAGAACAGGCGTGGCTGCCAGTTGCATCCCTGGATCTTCGGGTGTTCATAAAGCGCGATCAGGCGTCGTTCGAGGGTGTCGCTCATGGGAACCTCTTGCGGAGTCGGGCGGACGAAGAGCGTACGGGCCCCGCTTCTTGTAAGGGGCCGGGGTGCCGCAAAGGGCGGTACTGTAGAACAAACCGTTCCCCGCGTCAGAGGACCCGACGTATGGCGTTTGACTGGAAGCAGTACGACCCCAAGCCCTTCTATGACGAACTGATTGCCAAGCCCGGCAAGCCGCGCAAGCCGGCCAAACCCCTGACCGACTACCTCAGCAGCCTCGACGACACCGAGATCCAGAGCCGCAAGGCGGCGGCCGACAGCGCGATCCTGGAAATGGGGATCAGCTTCACGGTGTACACCGAGGGCGAGAACATCGATCGCGCCTGGCCGTTCGACATCATCCCGAGGGTAATCACCAAAACCGAGTGGGAGCGCGTGACCAGGGGGCTCGAACAGCGCCTGACCGCGCTCAACATGTTCATCAACGACATCTACAACAAGCAGCAGATCTTCAAGGACAAGATCATCCCGCGCTACGTGCTGAAGCAGTCGAAGAACTTCCGCGAGCAGTGCGTCGGGATCACGCCGCCGCACGGCGTATGGGCGCATATCTGCGGGACCGACCTGGTGCGCGACGGCAAGGGCGACTTCTACGTGCTGGAGGACAACCTGCGCGTGCCGTCCGGCGTCTCCTACATGCTGGAAAACCGGCAGGTGACCAAGCGGGTGTTCCCGGAGCTGTTCGAGAGCTCCAGCATCCTGCCGGTGGACGAGTACCCGACCCAGCTGTTCGACATGCTGGCCTCGATCTCGCCGCGCCCGCAGGACTATCCGGAGATCGCGGTGCTGACGCCGGGCATCTACAACTCGGCCTATTTCGAGCACTCGTTCCTGGCCCAGCGCATGGGGGCCGAGCTGGTCGAAGGCGCGGACCTGGTGGTCGGTGATGACGACTGCGTGTACATGCGCACCATCGATGGTCTGGAGCGGGTGGACGTGATCTATCGTCGGATCGACGACGAGTTCCTCGACCCGGAGGTGTTCAATCCGGACTCGATGCTGGGCGTGCCCGGCCTGATGCGGGCCTGGCGTAAGGGCAATGTCGGGCTCGCCAATGCCCCCGGGGCCGGGGTCGCCGACGACAAGGTGATGTATGCCTACGTGCCCGAGGTGATTCGCTACTACCTCGACGAGGAGCCGGTCCTGCCCAACGTGCCGACCTACCTGTGCGTGAACGACAAGGACCGCGAGTACGTGCTCGATCACCTGGACGAGCTGGTGGTGAAGCCGGCCAACGAGTCCGGGGGCTACGGGATGTTGGTCGGCCCGCACGCGACCAAGAAGCAGCGCGCGGAGTTTGCCCAGCTGATCCAGAAGGACCCGCGCAACTACATCGCACAGCCGACCCTGGACCTGTCCGTCGCCCCGACGCTGTGTGGCGACGATATCGAACCGCGCCACCTGGACCTGCGCCCCTTCATCCTGCAGGGCGTGCGCACGGACGTGACCGCGGGCGGGCTGACCCGCGTGGCGATGCGCAAGGGCTCGCTGGTGGTGAATTCCTCGCAGGGCGGGGGCAGCAAGGACACCTGGATCGTGGACGAGGAGAACTGAGATGCTCTCGAGAGTCGCGGAACGCGTGTACTGGATGGCACGCTACGTGGAGCGGGCGGAGAACACCGCGCGCATGGTTACGGCCTTCCATCTGCTGGCGCTGGACATGCCGAAGTTGGTCCAGCTCTCGTGGAAGGGCCTGGTCGAGGTGACCGGGAACGACGAGCTGTTCGACAACCACTACCAGCGCGAGGACGAGCGCAACTGCGTGAAGTTCCTGCTGGCCGACGCCGACAACCCCAGCTCGGTGCTCAACTCCCTGCGTGCGGCGCGCGAGAACGTGCGTACCACCCGCGATCTGGTGCCATCCGAGGCCTGGGAGGTGATGAACGAGCTCTACCTGTTCGCCCGTGACGAGATCGACCAGGGCATTGGCAAGCGCGGACGCTTTGAATTCCTGTCGAGCATCATCCAGCGCTGTCAGACCCTGACCGGCCTGCTGGCGGGGACGATGAGCCACGATGCAGCCTATGACTTCATCCGTCTCGGGCGGAATCTGGAGCGCGCGGATATGGGCACGCGCCAGGTGGATGTGGGTGCGCTGAAGCTCCTGAAGAAGAACAACGACGACCCGGAGCCCTACGAGGGCCTGCTGTGGACCAGCATACTGCGCTCCGAGAGCGGCTTTCAGATGTACCGCCAGCACGTGAAGCGGCGGATCAACGGTGTGGACGTGGTGCGTTTCCTGCTGCAGGACAAGGCGTTCCCGCGGTCGGTGACACATGCCCTGACCCAGGTGCAGGACGCGCTGGAGAGCCTGCCGAACAACGAAGTCCCGCTGCGGCTGGTGATCCAGGCCCGGCGCCACGCGATGAACGCCAGCGTGGACGAACTGCTGGCCGAAGACGGTCTGCACGACTTTGTCGACCGGCTCCAGCAGGACATCGCGGATATCCACGGCGCCAACGCCGAGACCTGGTTCCTGGCTGCCCCCGCACAAGCCGCGTAACCCGCGCCTGTGGGGGCTTGCTTGCAAGCGAATGCCCCTGCCAGTGTTCGGCAGGGGCTTCGCCGGCAAGCCGGCTCCTACCAGCGTCGTGGTTAGCGGCGGGGCTTCTTGGCCTTGCTGGTGCTCGCCTTGGTCGAGGCGGCCTTGCCGCCGGATTTGCTGGAGCCCCGACTGACCCGTGTGCCCCGCTGCTTGCGCCCGTGGGTGCCTTCCCAGTCGAAGCGGGGCAGGTCGGTAAAGGCGCGCTTGATGTTCGTGTCCCAGGCCTGTGTCAGGGAACGCAGGTATTCGTCGTCGGCCTCCATGCACAGATAGTGGTCGAAGGCGATGGTGCCGCGTTCGTAGACCAGTACCTCGATCGGGGGCCCGACGGTCAGGTTGGAGCGGATGGTGGAGTCGATCGAGACCAGCGCACAGCGGGCCGCATCGCCCAGCGCGGTGTCGTGCTCGATGATGCGATCAAGGATCGGTTTGCCGTACTTGCTCTCGCCGATCTGCAGGAACCGCGTCTGCTGCGAGGTGGTGATGTAGTTGCCCTGGGGGTAGATCAGGTAGATGCCCGGGGCATCCCCTGCGATCTGGCCCCCGATGATCATCGTTGCCTCGGCCTGCATGCCGGACCGGGACAGGGCCTCGGAATGCTTCTCGGTCTCCTCGCGATTCAGGCGCCCCAGGTACTCGGCGGCATCCGGCAGGCGTTCCACGGTCGCCAGGCTCTCCTCGGCGTTGTCCTCCATGTCGCGCTTGAGCCGGTGCACCACCGCCTGGGTGGTGGCCAGGTTCCCGGCGGTCAGCACAACGAACATGCGCTGCCCCTCGACCTCGAAGGTGTGCATCTTGCTGTAGGTGCTGACCTGGTCGACGCCCGCATTGGTGCGCGAGTCCGAGGCGAACACGAGGCCGTCGTCCAGATCGATGGCGACACAGTAGGTCATGCGGGAGCGGGATTCCGGGCTGGGGAGAACGGCATACTAGGGCCGGGGTAGGGGGGCGTCAACGCTGCCGGGCCGCGAACCCCTTCGTAGAGAGGGGGTCACATCCTGGCGTTGGCACGCCGAAACACAAGAGGAAAAAAGTATGTGGCGCATGCTGGTCGTTGTGGCTTCAGTCCTGCTCATCTCGTTACTGGGTCACGCCAAGGCGGAACTGTCCACGGAGGCCCTGATCGAGCGCATGCAGGAGGGCGGGCTGGTGATCTACTGGCGTCATGCGGCGACCGACCGCAGCCAGCGTGATCGCGACCTGTCGGACATGTCCCGCTGCGATCTGCAGCGCAACCTGAATGATGAAGGGAAGGAAGAGGCGCGCAAGGTAGGCGAGGGCTTCGAGCGCCATGCGATCCCCGTGGAGTCCATCCTGAGTTCGGCGTTCTGCCGCAACGTGGATACGGCCCGCATCGCCTTTGGCGAGGACTCCTACGAGATCCGCGACGACCTGTTCAACGTCCCGCCGGTGCGCGGGCGCGAGCGGCAGGAAGAGCTGGTTCGAGCCTTGCAGCGTTACCTGAACACGCCCCCCGAGGATGCCAGCCAGAACGTGGTGATCGTGGGGCACAACATCAATCTGCAGCGGGCGGCCCGGGTAAGGATCGACGAGGGCGAGATGGCCGTCTTTGAGCCCGGAGACGAGCGCTCGCGACTGCTGGGCGTACTGACACCCGACGACTTCTGATCCATCGCAAGCCGGCGTCCTCGGCATTTTTCGTCTACGCAGTAGGTAGACGAGCGGGGAGTAGAGACGATGCCGGGGCGAACGTGTGGGGTAGTGGGGGCGCTGCTCCTTGGCCTCATGCCGGCAGGGCTTGGGGCCGAGGCGCTGACCGCGGAACAATTGATCGAGCGCCTTCAGGGTGGCGGGCTGGTCGTGTTCTGGCGCCATGCGGAGACCGACCGCGTGCGCGATGACTACGACCTCAGCGACATGGATGACTGTGCGGGACAGCGCAACCTCAGCACCCTCGGCCGCAACCATGCGCGACGGGTCGGCGATGGCTTTCGGGCGCTGGATATCCCGGTGGAACAGGTGCTGACCAGCCCGTTCTGCCGCAACTGGGAGACCGCCTCGCTGGCCTTCGAGGATTACGAAATCCGCTATGACCTGTTCAATCTCCCCTGGGTGCAGGACGAGGAGCGCCGCGCCCATCTGATCGATGGTCTGCGACGTCATCTCCAGACGCCGCCGGCGGACCCCGCCTCCAACATCGTCGTGGTGGGGCACGACCTGAACCTGCGCCACGCGGTGGATCTGGAGATTCAGGAGGCCGAACTGGCGGTCTTTGAGCCCGCGCACGAAGGCCCCAGGTTGCTGGGGGTCCTGGCCCCGAGCGATTTCCCCGAACCAGATATCGAGCGCGTGGCACCCGTTCCGGAAATGCTCGAGCGTGAGGATTCCGGTCCGCGCTAGGGAAACACTGATTCATGTATACGCTCGCGCTCGAGTCGCTTTTGCGCGGGAACCGCAACGCCGTTCCCGCGCAAAAGCGGCCGAGCCCCTTCGTTCATTAAGTTGTGGGGTTGGCACCCCAGGTTCCCCGATCC
>NZ_ARQK01000011.1 GCF_000385215.1 Thioalkalivibrio thiocyanoxidans ARh2 | reverse complement strand
GATCATTTCTTGATCACCTCCCGATTGCGTTCCATGGGCCGGCCGGAACCGCCGCGGCGCAGGAAACGCTTCAGCGATTGCTTGAGACCGATCCGGGAGAGGGCCGCGGAGACGGCGTCCGAACCCAGCGTGGCGGCGGCATGGGAAAGACCCAGGGAGAGCGGGCGCGGGCGACGCCGCAGGTAATAGACATCCGCACAGAGTTGGTGGTCCGAACCAAACAGGGCCTTGTGCGGGCTGTCGCCCGGGGCGAAATCGAAATAGCGAAACCGACCCTCCTGGAACAGGGATTCCAGCACCAGCCATTGCAGTACCGTGCCCGGCGACAGGGCAGCCGCCTTCGGGTGGTAGCCCAGGTAGGCATAGAGGAGGGCCGAGTCGCGGGCCGGGCAATAGAGATAGGCCACCGGCTCGCCGTCCAGGAACAGGAGGTAGGCCCGCACCTGGTCGGCGGCCGCCAGCCGCGCGGCACGCTCGGCGAACGCGTCATCGTCCGGGAGGCCGGCGTTCAACAGGCGCTCCTGGTAGGTCAGCAGCGAGACCTCGCGCGCCAGGCTGCGAAAGGTCTCGAGCTCCTCCGGTGTGCGATAGGTACGCCAGTCGATCGTGCCCCCGGAGGCATCGGCGAACTTGCGTACCTTGCGCCGCATCGTCTGGCGGGACTTGGAGGAGAACTTCGCCTGATAACCCTCCCAGCCCATGTCGAGATCGATGTAGTGGCGCATGTACTGGCTGGGGACGTAGCGCAGATAGCCCGCCACCCACGACAGCCGCGGCAAGGGCGCCTCGACAGGCTGCGAGCGGGCAAGATGGCCATCGGCGACCGCATCCCCGGCGTACGGGGCCTGGGCCGCCGGACGCTGCAGAAAATGGCGGTTGTCGACCGACATTCGCAGCGAGATGTCGCCCAGTGTGATCTCGCCGATGCGCAGGGCGAGACGGACCCGCTCGACCGGATAGCGGGCCACCGAATGTCCGGCCATTGGGTGGTCGGCTTTCATCCCCAGAACACCCGCTGACTGGTCCAGTTCTCCAGGGCACGCAGGGCCGCCTGGGCGGCGGGGACGGTCAGCGTGGGCGTCACCTCCCGAGGCGCGGGCGTGGCCAGCACGTCGGCCATGCAGGCCGGGGTGAATCCCGGTTCCGACCGCAGGAACCGGCACAGTCGCTCCAGGCGGCGGCGGGTCAGCGGATTGATGCTGGGCGCCTGCTGTTCGTCCCGATAGCGCACGAACTCGAACGGGTGCGTCAGCACGACCACGTCGCTAAGCCCCTGGCGCCGGGCCTGGAACAGCAGCCTGCGCATCTCCGGCCAGGAGGTTCCGGTAATGGTGAGTGACTTCAGATGGGCCCGCGGCCCCCACCGGAAATCGGTGTAGGTGGTCACCGGGAACTCCAGGACCCCGTCGATCACATGGCAGCCACCCCGCAACTGCAGCTCCGGCTCGGCCGGCGGATAGATCGCGAGCCCGATGTTGGAGGCCCGGGGGAGCCCGGCCTGGCGCATGGCGGCGTAGACCTTCAGGTCGACCTTGAGCCCGCCGGTACGCAGCACACTGGGGGCATCCAGCCCCCAACGGCGGAACGTCGCCCTTCCCTGGTCGATCAGGTCGGCCAGTTCCTCGACGCTGCGCCGGGTGACATTGTCGTTCGGCGGGTCACTCTGCAGCCGCTGAACCCAGTCCGGGTGCCCGAAGTACGTCCAGCAGGGGTGCAGATGGAGCTGGATATCGTGCGCGCGGCCGGCGATCTCGTGGGCGATCTCGCCCATCGGCTCGTCGCCGAAATAAATCGTGTTCAGCGTCTCGACAAAGAAGGTGGCGCGAATCGCATACCGGTCGAGGGTGTCCAGCAGATAGCCAAGACCCTCCGAGCGCCCGTTGCGATGGCAGTAGACCGACGGCGGCCCGACCGGTTGGTGAGTTTGCGGCTCGCGAAAGGCCCCCGCGATGCTGAACTCGGTATCAACGGTCAAATGGACGCGGGTCGTCATTGTGTTCGCACCTTCAATGGGCAGAGGCCAGATTGCGCGCCAGCCGCAGACCAAAGCGCAGGGGCGTTCGGTCCCAGGGGGTAAAGCGCGGAAGTTGGAGCGGATCCGTATCGCGACCGGCGGCACCGGCCATGGTGGATACGGCGGCGTCGAACCCACTGGCGCGCACCATCTCGACATGCTCCGGCGCATAGTCCTTGCCGGGGCGACCGTTGGGGTAGGCAAACAGCCGTACGGGGCGTCCCACCAGGGCCTCGAGTTCGGCCTTGCCCTCCGCGATCTCCTGCTGTGCGGTCGCGGCATCGGTCTCGACCAGGATCGGATGCAGGACGGTGTGCCCGCCGATCCCCATGCCGGCATCGGCCAGCTCGCGAACCTGGGCATCGGTCATCATCAGATCGCCGGGAGGCGCAATACCGAACCGTGCGCCCAGCGCCTCGGCGCACCGACTGCGCTCGGCCAGCGGCCGGTACTTGAGGGCCCCGATCAGGGCGTGGATCGTGGTGCGGCGCTGCGCCACGGAATCCAGCGAACGCGTGCCCAGCCCCTCCGGGGTCAGGTCCACTGCCATGGAGGGAATCTGGCGGACCGTTTCGATCAGCATGTCGTTAAACATGCAGCCGCCATTCAGATAGCCGGTGGCGATGAAGAACGTTGCCGGCACCCCCTCCTCGCGCAGGATCGGCAACGCGATCTCCGCATTGTCGGCATAGCCGTCGTCAAAGGTGACCGCAACGGCCCGGGCGGGGAGCCGGCCTTGCTGCAGGCACTCGATGGCCTCGTCCAGTGGCAACGGGTTCATCTCCCTCGCCAGCAGGCGCATCTGCCAGCGAAAGGTCTCCGCCACCGGGTCTTCGGGCCGCAGGGGGTCGGGGTCCGCCAGCACGCGGTGATAGGCGAGGATCGTCAGGCGTGCGCGCCGGCCTTGCGGCGACAGCATGGACAGCGGTACTCGCAGCATGCGCACGATCTCCTGAACCCGCTCGGGGCGTCGGTCGGGGGGCGCGAACGTACCGGTCAGGATTTTCTTGCGTGCTTCAGCCAGTCCGCCACCACGGCCACGATGCGTTCTGCCGCGTTGCCGTCCCAGTACTGCGGGATGCGCCCCTGTTTGCCCCCATGGTCCATGACCTCGCGGAAAGACTCCATCAGTCGTTGCGGGTCATTGCCTACTAAAATATTGGTACCTTCATCGATCGTGATTGGCCGTTCCGTGTTCTCGCGCAGGGTGATGCAAGGCACCCCCAGGGCGGTGGTCTCCTCCTGCATGCCGCCGGAATCGGTGAGCACGACACGGGCATCCTTCATCAGCCCCAGCATCTCCAGATAACCGGCCGGTGGCAGCACGGCGATCGGCGCCTCGCGCAGGGCAGACTCCAGTCCGAAGCCCTGCAAACGGGCCTGGGTTCGGGGGTGCAAAGGGAATACCAGGGGAAGCTCCCGGGCAATGGCCACCAGGCTGTCGACCAGGCGCTCCATCACCGGCGCATGATCGACATTGGACGGGCGGTGCAGGGTCAGCACTCCATAGGCACCGCCCCCGGAGAATGCATCGGTCTCGACCTCGGCGGCCCGCAGGGTCTCCTCCCATGGCACCGCGCGCCCCAGGTTGTAGAGCTGCGTGTCGATCATCACATTGCCGACAAAGTGGACCCGGTCGGGGTCAATACCCTCGCGCACCAGGTTGTCGCGGGCATGGCGTTCGGTGATGAACAGCAGATCCGAGATCTGGTCGGTCAGTACCCGGTTCACCTCCTCCGGCATGCTGCGATCAAAGCTGCGCAACCCCGCCTCCACATGGATGACCCCGACCCCTTTCTTGGCCGCCACCAGGGCACAGGCGATCGTGGAGTTCACATCGCCCACCACGAGGATGGCCCGGGGCTGCACGCGGTCCAGCACGCCCTCGAAGCGCATCATCACCTCGGCCGTTTGCACGGCATGCGAGCAGGAACCGACCTCGAGGTTGATATCGGGATACGGGATTTGCAGATCGGTAAAGAAGCGCTCGTTCATCGCCGGGTCGTAATGCTGCCCCGTATGCACGAGCTGCGCCGGTATATCGGCTCGCTGCAGGGACCGCATCACCGGACCGATCTTCATGAAGTTGGGGCGCGCGCCCACCACGCACAGGATGTCGCATTGCGAATCTGTAGGCATAAGAGATCCCGTTAAGGAAACACTAATCCATGTACACGCTCGCGCTCGAGTCGCTTTTGCGTGCGAACAAGGCGCGGTGACCGCCGTGCAGTCATTCTGCACAAGGGAGCCGCAACGCAGTGCGCACGCCCGTTCTCTGTAACAACTGGCGGCCGAGCCCCTTCGTTCATTAAGTTGTGGGGTTGGCACCCCAGGTTCCCCGATCCTGCGTTGCGCCGCTTGCGGGTAGAACCACTACCCGCT
>NZ_ARQK01000010.1 GCF_000385215.1 Thioalkalivibrio thiocyanoxidans ARh2 | reverse complement strand
CCCCAGGGTGATCTTGGCGCCGGAAGCATCCGTGTCCAGGCTGAACCCCTGAATCACAAAGCGGGCGGGATCATCCGTGGTGCCCTGGCCACCTTCGGAGATCACGAAGATGTCCTGATCCGTATCCACCGTCAGGAAGTTGGCCCCGTAGTCATCCGCCTCGGCCATTTCCCCGATACCCGCAGTAGCGAGACCTTCCTCGCCACCCGTGGCGGGGTAGAACTCGGCATCTTCGTCTTCGCCCACCTGCACGGACAGTCCAACCGGTTTGACACTGAATTCACTGTCTACGCGGTCCTGCCCTGTCCCAACTCGGCCACCGAGAAAGGCCACATACGAAAAGGGCTCCCCCGTGATCTCCAGAAATCCTTCTGCATTGACATCATCCGCCAGAGAGCGGCTTTCACCCAACGGAGCACCATCTTCCCCATAGAGGATATAGGTCCCACCGCCCAGCGTTCCCTCGATCTGGAACAACGCAGAAGATGTGGGCTCGGCAAAACCGAAAAGCAGTGCCTCGCGCGGATCGATCGCGTCCGGCTCGTTATTGCCTTGATGGTCAACCGCGAAAAAACCATCCCGATAAGACACAACAGCGCTGTTGGAATCGGTTTCCTTCAGGTTATTGGCATTAGCCATCGTGCCTTGCTCTGAGCCAATCCCGACTGTGTGCGCCCACGCATACAAGTCCGGCTCCGGCGGCGGCTCGACAATCAGCTCCGGAACCGGTGCGAATGCACCGTCCGAAGCCACCAGGTCGTCCATGCCGGTCAGCACAACCGTCCCTTCCACCGTGACGCTGAGCTGGTTGCCCTCGACCGTCCCGTTGCGGACAGCCTCCGCCCCTTCCTCGGTCAGCACCACCACCCAGTTGCCGAAACCGTCCTGTTCCAGCGCGAGGTAGCTGGTATCACCGCCCACGATGCTGTAGGTAATGGCGCTCGCCAACGCCGGGTCCAGACCATCCAGATCCAGTGCGTGCGACACGTCGAAAACCACGTCGCCAGCCGCAGCCTGGCTCGCCTCCTCATAGCCGTAATCCGCAGCGACCACCACCGTCACCGTCAGAGACGGGTCCGCATCCGGCGGCGGCTCGACAATCAGCTCCGGAACAGGTGCGAATGCACCGTCCGTGGCCACCAGATCCTCCATGCCGGTCAGCACAACCGTCCCTTCCACCGTGACGCTGAGCTGGTTGCCCTCGACCGTCCCGCTGCGGACAGCCTCCGCCCCTTCCTCGGTCAGCACCACCACCCAGTTGCCGGAACCGTCCTGTTCCAGCACCAGATAGGTCGTATCACCGCCCACGATGCTGTAGGTAATGGCGCTCGCCAACGCCGGGTCCAGGCCATCCAGATCCAGTACGTGCGACACGTCGAAAATCACGTCGCCGGCCTGCGCTTCGCTGGCATCTTCATAGCCATACCCCGCTGCCAAGGACACCGAAACCGTTAGCGTCGGGTTCGCCGTCACCGGAGGGGGTGGTTCTACCGGTGGCGGCCCGGGTGGTACGGCCGTGTCAGCAGTTTCGCCTCCTGGCACCGCCACGGTCTCGCCCATCGCATCAGGGCGATCAAAGACGTTTACCGGGAAGGTGTAATTGATCGGTTCAACGGGCTCGCTGATTCGTGCCACGCGTACGAAGCCGCCACCCTCGCTGTCGCCGCCTTCCAGACCCGCAGCCGGCGGGGCAATCAGCGCATCCAGCGACTCTCCTCGCTCCAGCGCCTCGATCACCTCTTCTGCGGTCGGGATGTCGGGGTTGTCGGCACGGCCGCTCTCGGCCAGCGCCTCGCCAACCAGGGCCTGCTGACCTTCCCCAAGCGACAGCGATCCACCATCCATGCCCTCCAGTTGCACAGTCGCGCCCTTTAACGGGATTACTTCCTCCCCTGCATATACCGGATCGCCTACCGCTAACACGCGCGAGTTACCTTCGGCATCGCGCGCAATCACCGTCCCGGTCAATGCCTGCACAGTCGCCACGACTACATTCACCGCCATCTAACTACCCTCCAGGAGCCGGCTCTACTCGCCCGGCCAAAATAGGCAATCGTTTGCCTACACGAATCACTCGTGCCGCTTACGGCCCTCACCGTGAAACCGCACGACCTCCCTCCTACTTCGCCATGATCGCATGCGACCCGTCAAAGTAGGCCCTCGTCATCCTCAACCAGATTAAGGCGCGTAGCCGATGCTCGAAGATCCTTGCGCCCCAACAACTTCTTCTGCGCCGCATCTGGCAGGTCCGTAAACCGAATGACGCCCTTGTCCGTGAGCACCTCGACCAGATCCTCCAGCACACGAATCAACTCCAGATCGGAGGCCTGCAGCGCCGCAGGGACTGGTTCTTCCTCATCCGCTCCGAGAAAAACCAACAACTCTGGAGCATCGGCCGCGACAAACTCCGTGCACTCGGAACTCGCGTCGCGACTCACCAGCTCGATCCGGCCTTCTGCATCCCGTCTCACGTACATACGCGGCCCCCGGCCATCCAGTAATCCAGTAATCCAGTAATCCAGTAATCCAGCTTCCAGCCTACACCCTCAGACACGAGAAAGCCCCGCCGATTCCGACCGGCGGGGCCCCTCATCCGACCACTTATTGGTCAATCTTGAGCTGGTCGTTGCTCAGGAGCTGATTGATCACGTCCTCAGCGTTAGCGTTGCTCCCGCCCAGATCACTAAACGACTTGCCCTCGAGGCGGATGGTCTGGTCCGCATTGTCCGTATGGCCCCCAAGCTCGCCCTCGGAGCTGATGTACAGAACTGTGTCGTCCCCATCCTCTTCGGCAATAATGAAGTCGGCGACGTTGGACTCGCTGGCGCCATCCAAGAGATCGGAGACATCAAGAACATTATCCCCGTTGCCGAAGTCGGTCACGACGTCATTGGCCGGCTCATCGACAGACCCTTCGTCACCAGAGTTCCAGAGGAACACGTCGTTCCCAGCGCCACCGGTAAGAATGTCATCTCCTCCACCGCCAATCAGGATGTCGTCTCCATCTGTTCCAACGAGTACATCATTCGCGTTGGTGCCCGTGAACTCGTAGTCACCAGCCTCTTCTGTCAGCAGCGACACCTGGACCGACTCGGAAGCCGTATCACCGTCACCATCTTTTACGGAGAACTCAAAATCCAGCTCCTTGCCATCGAGGTCAACGACACTTGCAAAAGAGAAGTCCTTAAGCAGGAAATTAGAACCCGTGTCTCCAGCAGTAATTTCAATGCGGTCGAACGTCATTCCATTTTCCAAGGAGACCTCGAGGTCACCATCCGCAAAGTCGTGTTCATCGGCACCAACCTGGATCAACCCTCCCTGATCATCCTTTTCGAACGCCTTCCACGAAACCGTTCCTTCGCTGCGACTACCCCCTACGGTGAAGCTGGCCTGAGACTCAGCAAAATCGAAATTTATAACGTCAGACTCACCCTGATGAGTCCTGAAATTATTTCCGCCAACACCCATGCCCTGGCCGGAAGTGTTTATATCACCATTACCAGAGATCGTGACATCCTGTTTGCTGGCAGGTTCATCAGATGAGAAAGTCCACCCTTCTCCTTCGCTAAACGAAAGAAAGTCGCCGTTACCGCGAGGTACGTCTTCAGCAAAGTCAGCCTGGAAACTCTGTCCGGCAAATGGATCGACTATTTCGAATTCATAGTTCCCATCTTCTCTAACGAGGAAGGTGAAGAAGATATCCTCGTCGGCGTCATCCGTGCGTGCAACGAGCAGAATGTCATGCCCGTGGAGGTCTGGGGCGTTTATACCTTCAGGAACTTCATCACCCGCGGTGTAGGTGTCGTAGACAAACCCATCCGGTGCATCTCCCGTCAGCCCGATCTGCGCCAGGCCGTCAGCTCCAGCATCAAAAACGAATGCTCCCTCAACGACACCGGTGTGCGTCACTGCCATGGCCAGATTCTGGATGCTCTCTATCACCGGAACATCGTCGACCACCGTCATATCGATAGTGTCTTCGGCTGTCCGATTGGCGCCGTCGGTGACCATGACGTTGATCGCGTCTTTCTGAAGTTCGTCCCGCCCCTCATCCGGATGGTCGGTGGGCGCGGTCAACTCGTAGGTATAGTCGACGGTGTAGGTGCCATCACCATTGTTCTCGAAGCCGGTAATCGACAGCACACCATTGCTGGTGGACGCCGTCAGTGGCACCGATTCCGTAGCACCATTGAGGTCGTCAATTCCCCA
>NZ_ARQK01000009.1 GCF_000385215.1 Thioalkalivibrio thiocyanoxidans ARh2 | reverse complement strand
AAAGGGGGACGAATCCTTCGTGAAAGGGGGACGAATCCTTCGTGAAAGGGGGGACGAATCCTTCGCATATAAGGACCGAATATTGAATGTCCCGGGACATCAGTTCACGATGTCCCTCCAAATATCCACATGGAGCGGTGGCGATGGGAAAAGGAACTGAAACGGTGGTGAAGTCGAATGCGCTGATTCAGGCGGGTTACCGCCTGACTCTGGCGGAACAGCGTGTGATGCTCTCGGCGATCACTCAGATAAGACGCGATGAGCCCGCCACCGACGAGAAGGTCTATTCAGTAGAGGCCAACGCACTAGCCGATGTATCAGGCACGTCGGCCCGACGGGCGTACCAGGAACTCGCGGAGGCTGCGGAGCGGCTATACCGCCGAGAGGTCCGCATCGTTGGCGGGACCAATGGAGAGGGTGGGGATGCTGAGGGTCGTCGCGTCACGATGACCCGATGGGTTCAGGAGATCACCTACATCCGGGACGAAGGGCGCGTCGAACTGCGCTTCGCGCGAGCGATCCTTCCGTACCTCTCGACCCTAAGAGAGCAATTCACCTCCTATCAGCTGCGCTACGTCGCTTTGATGCGCAGCACGCACGGGATCCGGCTCTACGAGCTCCTGGCGCAGTGGAGGCAAACCGGAGAGCGCGAAATCGAGCTGGACGACTTGCGGCGGATGTTTGGCATCGAGGGCCAGTATCCAGCGGTCAAAGATTTGCGCCGTCGCGTCATCGAGCCAGCCGTCAGGGACGTGAACGAACATTCCGACTTGTTGGTGCGATACGGCCAAAGGAAAGCCGGCCGTAGGGTTGTGGCGTTCCAGTTCCAGTTCTCGCCCAAAGATGGGAAGCGGCAGCGCCGTTTGACGAAGGATCAGCTCGAGCAGCTCATTAATGAGAAAGCCAAGCCTGGTGAATCCTATGAGGAGGCAAAGCAGAGAGTTCTGTTGGAACTCCAGCAGAAGCCGTCTTGATCTGTTGCTCGACAAGCCCGTCATTATTTTCAGATCTAATCTGCTACACTATATCTACTATGTCCTTAGGACATAGTAGATATAGTGTAGCACGAAACAAAGAAGAACTCAATGGCCGAGACAATCCGGACCGACACAAGAAGACCTCTTACTCAGCTCGAGAAGGCTCTCGCCAAGGAGCTTCGGAAGCACGGGTGGCCTCTCATCACGCCATACGGGCTTTTCCACGAGCTGCGCGCACTCTATATGAGTGGCCGCCGCCTCCGGCTACGCAAACCCCTCCCAGATACATTCGAGCTCGCGCAACGGCGCCGAAATCTCGTGCGCGCCAGCGTGCTTACCCCCGACCCGGATTATAGGCACCGCGCCTATCGCATCGTGACCAACAGCGATTGCGCAGCCGAAGAGATTTGCTGCCTGGTGGACCGTTATTGCTACGTAGCCCATCTCTCAGCCATGGCGCGCTACGGGCTCACAGATCGCCGCCCCGAGGCCCTGCACATACGCGCTCCTACTCGCCAACTCGAGCGCCAACTGCTGGCCGACGCCATGATCCAGGACTACGGTGAGAAGGTCCTAGGAGAACTCGGGGAGCACCAGATACTCCGACCCCACACCATTGCGCACCCGAAAACGGTCCGCGATCGCCCCCTCGCCCTCACCCGTACTCGACATCCGGGTGCCTCCCTACCCATCCGTGGCACCTACGCTCGAATCGCCACCATCGGCCAGACCTTCGCAGACATGCTTGAAGAACCTGGGGCGTGCGGCGGGATGGCGCACGTCCTTGAAGTCTGGCGTGAGCACGCTGCTTTGTACCTTAAAGACATCATCCCGGCTGTCGAAGACACGCCACACGCTATCGCCAAGATCCGCGCCGGCTACATCCTTGACGAGCTTCTGGGGGTGCACGATGAACGTGTCCAGCATTGGACACGTCATGCCCAACGCGGCAGCTCGCGCCGACTGGACCCAGAGCGCCCCTTCGCACCCACCCACTCCGAGAAATGGATGCTTTCGATCAATGTCTGAGGACAACACATTCACCGTCGATATCAGCGCGTGGGTTGAGCACGCCCGCTCGGATCCGCAGCGCTACCGCGAGCGCCAGGCCACCGAAGTCCTGCTCGTCGCAGTAGGCCAGAGCGAGTCCTATGGCGACAGGCTGTATCTCAAGGGCGGAATTTTGATGGGGATCGTCTACCAGAGTCCTCGGCAGACGGTAGATATCGACTTCACAGCCGAATTCCAGCCTAGCGATGACATCGAGGACAAACTGCGAAAGGCTCTGGATCCCGAGCTCATGCGCGCGAGCACCCGGTTGGGCTACCCGGATCTTGTGCTACGCGTGCAGCGGATCGAGCGTGAGCCGAGGCCGAACCACTTCACGGATGCCGAATTCCCTGCCCTCCGCATGACGATTGCGTACGCCACGCGGGGAACCAACGCTCATAGAAGGCTAGAGGCGGGCCTCTGCCCCACCGTCCTGAAAATCGACATTAGCTTCAGGGAGCCGGTCCACGCCATCCAGTTCGTCCGCTTTGATGCTGGAATGCCGGCGGGCATGCGCGCCTACAGCCTGGAGGACATCATCGCGGAAAAGCTCCGCGCCCTGCTCCAGCAAGGCGTACGCAACCGCCCTCGGCGGCAGGATATCTACGATATCGATTACCTGGTACGAGAGCTTTCACCAAGCCCGGCGGAGAAGCGCCAGATCCTAAGCGCTCTGCTCACGAAAGCACGGGCCCGCTACATCGAGCCCGGCCCTGAATCGCTCGCGGACCCGGATATCAGGCGACGTGCCGGAGCCGAATGGCACACCCTCGCGCTGGAGATCGGCGATCTACCCGATTTCGCTGACGCCTTTGATCGCGTCGAGACCTTTTATCGCGGGCTGCCGTGGTGATCGCTTGCTCTACTCGTTACTAGTTGTCCGGATCGGCTATAAACCATGCGAACGAGTGCTATGCCGTAGACCGCTGCGCGGGTGCGTACTGCCGCGCATCCACGGACCACTCGACCACGCCCAGGTCTTCGCGCAGCCAGCGCGACAGCCGATCCAGTGAGCGCCACCAGCGCACCGGCTCGCGCGCGGAGCGTAGGGTGCGCCAGCGCGTGCCGACCTCCACCTGGACGGCCCATGCGTCGCCCTGGGCGACGATGGCGACGGCGCGAACCGCGCCGGAGTCCAGCAGCTCACGCAGTGTCGCCTCGGTTATGCCCTTCGCTTCGCTCATCGTGCCCCATCGATCTTGTTTTCGTGTCCGACGAAGTATGGCAGATCGTCTTGCGTGTTCACGTGAAACGCGGGGTCCGATTTGCCATAACACCCGAAGTGCGGCCCGCAGCCACGAAAAAGTGCGCGCGCGCACTTTTGGAGCGAACGCACTCCAGATAGTGCTAGCTTCATAGGGGACCTTCGCCGTCAGGAGGGGAAAGGTGTCGCACCAAAACGAAGTTGAGGCACGCGTAGTCCGTATCCGGGGAAAAGCAGCAGTGATCTTTGAGGATCCGGAGAAAGCGGAACGCTGGATGCGGACGAGGAATCGGGTGCTCGAGGCGGTGCCGATCGATCTGCTGGACTCGGATGAGGGTGCGGAGATGGTCGAAACGGTACTGCACCGGATCGAGCACGGGG
>NZ_ARQK01000008.1 GCF_000385215.1 Thioalkalivibrio thiocyanoxidans ARh2 | reverse complement strand
CGCCGTGCAGTCATTCTGCACAAGGGAGCCGCAACGCCGTTCCCGCGCCCGTTTTTGATAACAACGGGCGGCCGAGCCCCTTCGGGGTTGGCACCTCAGGTTCCCCGGTCCTGCGTTGCGGCCCTTGCCGGTAAAACCACTACCGGCTGCGCACCGCGCCTGGTCTCGGAAAACCTGGGGTACCAACGCGAGTGTGTACATTGATCAGTGTTTCCCTGGAGGTCGGTGCAATGTCCCTGTGACAATTGTGCCGCCGGAAATTTCCCGTGCCGTTCGCGACAGCAGCCTTTATCATGGGCACAAACGCCACCGGGAGACCCGATGAGCCCCTCCGACCACCGCCACACCCGCCGCGACTACACGCACAGCGAACTCCATCGCCGTGACCTGCTCGACAACCCCCTGACCCTCCTTGACCAGTGGCTGCAGGATGCGCGCGACGCCGGCAACCCGGACCCCACTGCAATGATCCTCGCCACGGCCGACGCCGATGGCCAGCCCTCCGCACGCACCGTGCTGCTGAAGCACGTCGAGGGCGAAGATCTCTGCTGGTATACCGACTCCCGCAGCCGTAAAGGCCAGGACCTCACCGAGAACCCGCGCGCCGCGCTCCTGTTCTACTGGCCCGAAACCGAGCGCCAGATCCGCGTGGAAGGCAGCGTGACCGCTCTCCCCGGCGAGGCGGCCGACGAATACTTTGCCCAGCGCCCGCGCGCCAGTCAGCTGGCCGCTGCCGCCTCCATCCAGAGCCAGCCCATCGGCACGCGCGCCGACCTCGAAGGCCGCGTCCACGCCCTGGAACAGCAATACCCCGAAGGCGCGATCCCCCGCGACCCCGCCTGGATCGGCTACCGCCTGCAGCCCGAGCTGTTCGAATTCTGGCAGGGCCGGGCCGGCCGCCTGCACGACCGCTTCCAGTACCACCGGGCGGACAATGGCTGGCACATCACCCGCCTGATGCCCTGACCCGCTACCGCTAAAGCCTCCGAATCTGCTAGGATTCGCTCCGCCGTCGCGGCTCGACCCCGCACGGTGCAGCAATTCGGAGAGGTGCCGGAGTGGTCGAACGGGGCGGTCTCGAAAACCGTTGTACTCTCGCGAGTACCGAGGGTTCGAATCCCTCCCTCTCCGCCAGATTTTCGCAAAGGGGCTTCGTATGGCCCCTTTTGCATGTATAATCCCTGAGGTACGGGGATTCGAACCCGAGGAATTAGACACGATGGTTCGACTGGCAGCGCGCAGCAATGCCAGAACGTCACCACTGGTGACGGCCCGCAGGGCGAGGCGCGCTGCGCCGAGTAATCCCTCCCTCTCCGCCAGATTCAGCATGGGGGCCTATATGGCCCCTTTTGCGTTTCTAGCCCCTGGACTAGCCGGATTCGAACCCGAGGAATCGACAACGATGGTTCGACGGGTGACGCGAAGCGGCACACGAACGTCGCCTCAGGCGACGACCCGCAGGGCGAGGCGCAACGCGCCGAGTAATCCCTCCCTCTCCGCCATTTCCCAGGGTTTTCACGCATCGGCCGCCACCGCCACTCGTAGGGTGCGGTTGACCCCCGCGAAACGCACCTTTGCCCAAGCCGAGCGAAACCCCGATGTGATTCGCTTGGCTCATCACATCCTACGACGCTCTCCGTGCCCAAGGATTTGAGCCCACGAGATCAACACGATGGTTCGACCGGTGGCGCGTAGCGACACCGGAACGCCGCAGCGAACCGAAGGTGGCCCGTAGGCGGCAACATATAGTGGTCAAGTGATTTCGGACACCTCGATGGATGTTTCGGCAGTCCATTCTCGCTCGTAGAAGTTAAGCTCTGGGTAGTCTAGGGCCACCTGCACACACACCCCACCCAGCCCTCGTCCACCATCAAGGCCACTCGCAGGCTTGCACTCGGGACCAAAACGCCTGCGTCCCATCTCGTCTGCTCAATCAGACCCTCATCACTCCCCCGATCGAGGTCTCCGCGGAAACCAGATCAGCACGAAGGGCGCTGGTCCCACCATCTCGGGCCATCAAGGTGCTAGAGCGGCAGGTTGACACTGGAACTGGCAATCCCAACGATGTACATATGGCTGCAACCAGTTGCGATTAGTGGCAACTCACGGCAGGTATCCCTAATCAGCTAAAGTCTGGTACGAGATAGTACCGAAGGTGATCCAACCATGAGCAAGCATGCCGTCAAGATCCAAGCGGAATGGGACCCGGAAGCGTCTGTCTGGGTTGCCCAGAGCGATGACGTGCCGGGATTGGCCACCGAGGCCGCGACGATGGAGGAACTGATCGTCAAGCTGCGGCAACTGGTACCTGAGCTGCTGGAGGCCAATGGCATTCCGCTTCAGACGGAGAATCACGAGCTCCCGTTCGATGTCTTCGCCTCACGCCACGATTCCGCGCGCATCGCTTGCTAGCGATCTCGTGGCCGCCAACTTCACCCCCGAGCTCAAGAAGATTCTTCAGAGCCATGGATGCTCATTCAAACGCCAGGGTAAGGGTGATCACGAACTCTGGTTCAGCCCCATTAGTGCCAAGACCTTCGTTGTAGACAATGGGATCAAGTCACGGCATACAGCGAACGGCGTACTCAAGCAAGCGGGCATAGACAAGGCATTCTGATGCCGTGAAAGCCGGGCTCAAGCCCGGGTGGTCATGTCTGCGACAATTACCGAAAGTGCGCCGCTCTTCGATCTCGCGCGGGCCGTTGCGTCCGCCCAAGAGACGACATGGGCCCCGTACTCTCGCCGGCTTCTACCTGCGTCATTCGTCTGGTCTCGCGTGGGAAATCGTCCTGCCAAGATATCACTCAGCAGGCGGCGGCCATCGGGCAGGTCGCGCCCCAGAACCACGTGGGAATTCGGGTTATCGGCATCTGGCAGCGTTTCCTCAGCATGCAAGGTCACGTTCGGCCATACGAAACGTATGACCGTCTGGAGGACACAAAAAAGGCGACCCCGGAATCCGTGGGTCGCCTTTTTTGTGTGATTTTCTGGTGGGCGGTACTAGGTTCGAACTAGTGACCCCTGCCGTGTGAAGGCAGTGCTCTACCGCTGAGCTAACCGCCCAGAACGGCGGCAAGATTACGTCTACCGGTGTTCGGCGTCAAGCGAGAATGATTGCCACGAGAGTAAATCCGACGCAGCGCCGTAGATACCGTCTTGCCCTATGAGGTGCAAGGCGTGTCATTTCGGGGTTGATACGGGGTTTGCGACTTGAGCACGCCGAAGGCGATGTGCAGGAGCTTGCGCATGGCCGCCCCGATGGCGGCCATCTTGGCCTTGCCCCGCCTCAGGAGGCGGTGGTACTGGCGCCGCACGTCCGGGTTGTAGCGGGTGGCCACCACAGCCGCCATGTAGAGCGTCTTGCGCAGCCGCCCCGGGCCGGCCTTCGCCAGCCGCGGGGGTCGCTGGACCGAGGTCCCGGACTCCTGCAGGACCGGTACCAG
>NZ_ARQK01000007.1 GCF_000385215.1 Thioalkalivibrio thiocyanoxidans ARh2 | reverse complement strand
GCGGTGGCTCCGCTAATGGACCGGCATGGGGGGCCGGTGGTGGGAACCCGATACCTATGGTGTCGGGTGCTCCGTCCTGGGAGGACGGGGATGGCTATCTAGCCCGCTTGTTAGCCCAGCGTCGGCTTCAGTAGAGCTCACCGTAGCGTGCGCATCAGTGGTCGGTCAAAGCCCCATCGAGGGGCTTGGTGAGGGCCTGCCCCGTGTTCCCTCCTAACTAGGAGGGAACACGGGGTCACCGGAATCACTGGTACTTGGATTCCAGCAGTTGCCGCACTTCTTCGGCGATCTTCGTTCCGCGCTCTGCGCACTGCATTTTGATCTTCCGATGCAGTTCTTCCGGTATATCGATCGTCAGTCGTTTGAGCTTTGGCTTCTCGACCGTTGCCCTGGTCCCGACCCACTCATCGACATTCTTCGTGGAAGGCTTCCCGCCGATGGACACGTGCTTACTCATACGTGGGCATCTCCGTGTAGTTGATGATTTCTGCTGTGAGCGCGTCGATCTCTCTTGCTGCCGGGCCTGTCGCGTCCAGCTCGTGCACGGACTGGCCGGCCGCGGCGCTTTCAGCGAACGCGACCCGCTGTGTGACGCTGGCTGAGAGGGTGGGGAACGGGTATTTCGACAGAGCCTCATTCACGTCTCGCCCAATCGCAGTCTTGGCGATTTTGCGATTAACCGCAAATACAGAAAACAGCTTTTCCTTAAATACAGAGGCTTCTTCGATGAGCTCCACCACTTCCTGGGCGGACCAGACGTCGTATGGGCTCGGCTGAACGGGGATGACAACTATGTCCGAGGCCATGATGGCGGATCGTGCGAGATCGGTGACGCGAGGGGGACCGTCGATGACGACGTGGTCGTAGCCGCTACCGATCCCGTCGATTTCCCGATGGATGGTGGCCCTTGGAAGACCGACGACGGGAAAAAGGGGATCACCCTCTCGTGATGCGGCCCAGTCCAGGGCGCTGCCCTGGGGGTCTGCGTCGATAAGAAGGACCTTGGCTCCCCCATGCGAAAGGCTCGAAGCGATGTTGATGGCGAGGGTTGTCTTCCCGACCCCGCCCTTCTGGTTTAGTACCCCGATGATCATGCACGCCCCCGCAATTCCGTAAATACAGAAAACTTCAAAATCGCAATAACAGAAATGCGGATGATAGACCAGGCAGGCTGATCTGCACCATTGGCTTGCACCCCATAGATCGTGGCGCCCGCATCCCGTGGTATCGAGTATCAGACTGATGCTTCGATAAGAGCGATGACGATTGGTGCCAAGGCTTCGATGAGCTTGGATGCGCTTTGAGTCAGCAGCGCGATTGCGACAGCACCCCATATCCACCGGGGGGCTTGGTGTCGAACTTGAGGAGATTTTTTGGGGGATGGGGGAAGCATGGGGCCATGCTACCCGCCTGCGCACCGTATCACGCCCAAAAAAATCCTGCAACATCAACCTGTTGCGTCGCAACCAGCAGCCTTTTCTGTTTTATAAGACCTTTTTTCCTATAAAAACCCTTATGCTTGACAATAGGCCCCTAATGTGGCATTATGGTGTCTAATTTGATCGAAAAGAAAAAAGGAGACCTATTATGACTAACGACAACATTGCCCAGCTTCGTAGCCTGTACGACAGCAACAGCGCTTATCAGGCGATCTTCGACTATCTGGCGGGGCGCACCCAAAACCGCTCGGTAATGAAGGTGGATAGGGTGGTGCAGCAACTCCAAGGAGAAGCGACCCGCAAGGATGTGATCGACCTCTCCAAGAAGCTTGAAGAGATGAATTTGGGCGCTTTCATCGTCGGACGACGAGGGAAACCATCCCGTTTCGAGTGGGCGTCGGAGCTGACCCAGGTTGGAAGGGTTGCCGCGGGGGAAGAGGCGGAATTGCGGCCATACAGCGCAGACGAAGAAGACTCTGAAGACCCCGAAGACATGGTGACGCACGAATATATGCTTCGCCCCGACCTCCCAATCGAGATTCGCCTTCCCGCAGATCTTACTGAGCGCGAAGCACAGCGCCTCGGGGAGTACGTGCGTACCCTGTCGTTCTAGTTCAGCCCATGGAAAACCTTATGGCTAGTCTAGGAATCGCGTAGTGTCAGGTCGGAGAGACCGAAGAGCAGGAGGGGGGAGGAATGGGAAAGACTTTCATTGGGGCAGCTGCTTTGGCTTTTGTTCTGGCTGGCTGCGATTGGGCAGATCAGAGGCAGTATGAGAGCTACATTGACCTGTGCCAGGACAGAGTAGAGGAAAGCGCGCGGCATATACCGCAGTTTGCGGAAGTTGACATTGGACGTTTGGAACCGGGTGAGGATGGCTCTTATCACCTTGTCGAAATTTCGGGGACCGTGCAGCTGGAAAACTCTTTCGGCGCCAAGACCTGGTATCACTATCAATGCCTAGTCATTGGGCATGGGTCTCAGGTATCGACTCGCGGCCTAATGCTGGAAGAGTTCACCCTGACAGAGGGTCGACGCTGACCCCCAGGGAACCCCGTTTACGGGGAATGTGGGTTCCTTCGTGCC
This sequence comes from Thioalkalivibrio thiocyanoxidans ARh2, assembly GCF_000385215.1. Lineage (GTDB taxonomy): Bacteria > Pseudomonadota > Gammaproteobacteria > Ectothiorhodospirales > Ectothiorhodospiraceae > Thioalkalivibrio > Thioalkalivibrio thiocyanoxidans. Next base: position 558 of record NZ_ARQK01000007.1, on the reverse strand, counting down.
TCTGGTGTTTCGCTGAAGGAACCCCGTTTACGGTGTCTAGGGGACCCTTTGTGCCCCGGCGTCAGGAAAAGGCGTACGAGCGGCCCGCACAAATAGATGACCGGCCGGAAGCGTCAGTGTCGTCGGACGGGGTTCTGTGATGAGCCTTCTGAGAGCCGCTATGTGGCCGCGCGCTCCAGGTAGCCCCTGACGCATAGCAGGCCCTGCAATCCCTCACGCCTGACGACTTCGACCGGGGCGCAGCCATCGAACGCACGATTGTGCGTCTTCATCCAGCGATAGGCCCTGCCCCGCTCATGCGGAAACAATAGGCGCAGGTTCTTGTGGATCCCCAGGATGTGGCCCGCACGATCCAAAGCATCGTGCTCATCCGGTAGTGGCTTTCCTCCGCGATAGTGCGAAAGCGCGTCCACGTCGCCCGGCACATGGCCCAGCATCGCGAGTGCTTCGTCTGTTTCAAGGCCCCAGTGATCGAATGCCTGCATCACCATTCGCGCTAGGGCGCCTCGGTCATGGGTCGATACCTCTGGGTATGCTGAATCCGTCATGCAGCCTCCG
>NZ_ARQK01000006.1 GCF_000385215.1 Thioalkalivibrio thiocyanoxidans ARh2 | reverse complement strand
CGCGCGCACGGCGTTGCGGCTCCCTTGTGCAGAATGACTGCACGGCAGTCACCGCGCCTTGTTCGCACGCAAAAGCGACTCGAGCGCGAGCGTGTCCATGGATCAGTGTTTCCCTAAGCGGGTGGGTCCCCTGCACGCCGTGAGTGAATCCCGGAATCCTTCGCAGCCCACGGGCAAGGGCGGGCGTGGCAAGCGCCCGCGCAGCACGCCCGAGCAGCGTGCCCGCCACGCACGCTCGGTCGCGCGGCGCCGTGCCATGCAGGCGCTTTATTCCTGGCAGATGACGGCGGCCGAGCCCAAGGACATCCTGGCCGAGTTTCGCGACGACGAGGAGCACGCCAAGGCGGATGCCGAGTACTTCCGCGAGATCCTGATCGGCGTGACCCGCAACCGCGAGGCGCTCGATGCCCGCATGGAGCCGTACCTGGGCCGCCCGCTGGACCAGCTGGATCCGGTCGAACGGGCCCTGCTGTGGCTCGGCCAGTGGGAGCTCGCCGAGCGCATCGATGTGCCCTACCGCGTCGTGATCAACGAGGCGGTGGATCTGGCCAAGCGTTTCGGCGCCGAGCAGTCGCACCGCTACATCAACGGGGTGCTGGATCGGCTCTCTGCCGACCTGCGTGGCCCCGAGCGTTCCACCCAGCGCTGATTCCCGTGGGCCGCCTCTCGCCATGACCGGTCCCGACTCCGAATTCGATCTGATCCGGCGCTACTTTGCCGAGCCGGCCAGGACCAGCCCGGACGTGCTTCTGGGCATTGGCGATGACGCGGCGCTGCTTGGAGTACAGGCCGGTCAGGAGCTGGTTGTCACGGTCGACACCCTGGTCGAGGGCACGCATTACTTCCCCGACCACCCGCCGGCCAGCCTCGGGCACAAGGCCCTGGCCGCCAACCTGAGCGATCTCGCCGCGATGGGGGCCGATCCACTGGGGGCGGTCCTGTCCCTGACCCTGCCTTCCGTCGACCATGACTGGCTGGCGGCCTTCAGCCGCGGGTTTCTGGCGCTGGCCGAACAGGCCTCGGTTCCGCTGGTCGGTGGTGATACGACCCGTGGTCCCGGGGCGATCAGCGTGACCGTGCTGGGACAGGTCCCGGCCGGACAGGCCCTGCGGCGTGCCGGTGCCCGCCCCGGCGACCGACTGGTGGTCAGCGGCGCGCTGGGCGGGGCGGCCGGCGGGCTGGCCTTCGAGCAGCAGCGCCGCGAGCAGGGCCAGCCGACGGATGAGCAGTCCCCGGATTGCGCCCGCCTGTTCTGGCCGAATGCGCGCCTGGCACTGGGGCGCGGCCTGCGCAATCGGGCGCGCGCCGTGATCGATATCTCGGACGGCCTGCTGGCCGATCTTGGGCACTTGTGTGCGGCATCCGGCTGTGGTGCCCGGGTCGACTGGTCGCAGGTGCCGGTCGACCCGCTGCTGGAAGGGCAGCCCGAGGAAGTGGTTCGCGATTGGGCGCTGGCCGGTGGCGAGGACTACGAACTGCTGTTTGCCCTGCCGCCGACCGAGCCGCTGGAGCTGCTGAGCCTGAGCGTGCGCACCTCGCTGACCGTGATCGGCGAGTTCACCAGCGGCAGCGAGATCGAGGTGGTGGATGCCGAAGGCGCGCGGCTGGACGTCGCGCGCCGGGGCCACGATCATTTCGCGGGTTAGCCTGCATAGACACAAGCCTATCCAAGCCAAGGGACGTCATGGCCAGGAAGAAGACCGGCGCCGGTGCGGCGCCCGCTCACAGCTCAAAGCCGAAGATGCCGTCGGCGAAGACGGTGTTTACCGACCCGATCCACCTGCTGGCCTTCGGGTTCGGGAGTGGCCTGTCGCGCTGGGCACCGGGGACGACCGGGTCGCTCGGCGCGCTGGTGCTCTACTTCGCGATCATGAACTTCCCGGAGTGGGCGTATCTGGCCGTCACCGTGCTCGTGGTCATGGCGGGGTTCCACATCTGCGGGGAGAGCGCGCGCCGGCTGGGCGTGCACGACCATCCCGGGATTGTCTGGGACGAATGGGCGGGGATGCTGATTACCCTGGCCTTCGCACCCGCGGGGCTGGTCTGGATCGTGATCGGGTTCCTGCTGTTCCGGCTGTTCGACATCCTCAAGCCGTGGCCGGCCAACTACTTCGACGCCAAGTGGAAGGATGGCCACGGGATCATGATGGATGACGTGGTCGCCGGCCTCTATGCCGGGTTCGCGCTGGTGATCCTCGCGGCGCTGTTCCAGCAGTTCTTCGTGCAGTAGTCGGCTCGCCGTGGTGATGCCTGTTGATGGGATTCGCTTCGCTCATCCCATCCTACGAGGTTGGTGGCGCGCTGTAGATACCGTCTTGCCCTATGAGGGGCAAGGCGTGTCATTTCGGGGTTGATACGGGGTTTGCGACTTGAGGACGCCGAAGGCGATGTGCAGGAG
>NZ_ARQK01000005.1 GCF_000385215.1 Thioalkalivibrio thiocyanoxidans ARh2 | reverse complement strand
CGCTGTCCCAACGCCGGGGCGGGTCCGGGCGCCGGAGCGATGCACGCCGTCGCATCGGCCGGAGGGCCGGCCTCCTACAGTTCGGGGTTGCCCGTACGCCGGGGTGACCAAGGCCTTGGGGGCAGCTCGTCCCGTTTCCGGGGCCTCGACCTGCCGTGCAGGAGGCCAGCCCCCTGGCCGATCACGACGCAGGACCGGGCACCATTCGCCGGGCGCTGCCCCAACCCGGGGTATCCCACCCGACCGGCGTGGCGGCAGCGCCTTCTCGCGGTGACGGGAAAATGAATCGGCCATCGCGCGGCCCGAAGGGCTTTGCCTGCACCCGCGACGCGGAAGAAGCAACGCGCGCGGTCAGAGTCCTGTATAGTAGCCGCCCTTTTTCCTCAGTATCAGAGTTCTCGCGTTCATGACCGAAAAGCTTCGCAACATCGCCATCATCGCTCACGTCGACCATGGCAAGACCACGCTGGTGGACCAGCTCCTGCGCCAGTCCGGCACCCTCGACGAACGTGGTGATCACGGCGAGCGGGTCATGGACTCCAACGCGATCGAGCAGGAACGCGGGATCACCATCCTCGCCAAGAACACCGCCATCAAATGGCAGGACTACCGCATCAACATCGTCGACACCCCCGGACACGCCGACTTCGGTGGCGAGGTCGAGCGGGTGCTGTCCATGGTCGACTCCGTGCTGCTGCTGGTGGACGCGGTCGACGGCCCAATGCCGCAGACCCGCTTCGTGACTCAGAAGGCCTTCGCGATGGGCTTCAAGCCGATCGTGGTGGTCAACAAGGTCGACCGCCCCGGCGCCCGCCCGGACTGGGCCGTGGACCAGGTGTTCGACCTGTTCGACCGCCTCGGCGCGACCGACGAGCAGCTGGATTTCCCCATCGTGTTCGCCTCCGCGCTGAACGGCTTTGCCGGCATGGATTCCAGTGTCACCGAAGGCGACATGACCTGCCTGTTCGAGACCATCGTCGAGCATGTCTCGGCGCCGAACGTGGACGCCGACGGCCCGTTCCAGATGCAGGTCTCCTCGCTGGACTACAACTCCTACCAGGGTCTGATCGGCATCGGCCGCGTGAAGCGCGGACGCATCAAGCCGAACACCCCGGTCAAGGTGGTGGACCGTGAGGGCAAGGTACGTAACGGCCGCATGCTGCAGATCATGGGCTTCCATGGCCTGGAGCGTGTCGAGGTCGCGGAGGCCCGCGCCGGCGACATCATTACCTTCACCGGCATGGACGAGCTGTACATCTCCGACACCCTGTGCGACCCGAACCATGTCGAGGCGATGGAACCGCTGACCGTGGACGAGCCGACGGTGACCATGACCTTCCAGGTCAACACCTCGCCGTTCGCCGGGCGCGAGGGCAAGTACGTGACTTCGCGCGTGCTGCGCGACCGCCTGCTGGAAGAGCTCAAGCACAACGTCGCCCTGCGCGTGGAAGAGACCGACGACGCCGACAAGTTCAAGGTGTCCGGGCGCGGCGAACTGCACCTGGGCATCCTGATCGAGAACATGCGCCGCGAGGGCTACGAGCTGGGCGTCTCGCGCCCGGAAGTGGTCATCAAGGAAGTGGACGGCGTGAAGCAGGAGCCCTACGAGGCCGTCACCGTCGACGTCGAGGAGCAGCACCAGGGCACGATCATGGAGAAGCTCGGCGAACGCCGCGGCGACATGACCAACATGGTGCCGGACGGCAAGGGCCGTGTGCGCCTGGACTTCATCATCCCGTCGCGCGGGCTGATCGGCTTCCAGACCGAGTTCATGACCGCGACCTCCGGCACCGGCATCCTGCACCACATCTTTGACCACTACGGCCCCTATCAGCCGGGTGCGGTCGCGTCGCGCCAGAACGGCGTGCTGATCGCCAACGCCGCCGGCAAGGCGCTGGGCTTTGCCCTGTTCAACCTGCAGGATCGCGGCAAGCTGTTCATCGGCCCCGGCGACGAGGTCTACGAGGGTATGGTGATCGG
>NZ_ARQK01000004.1 GCF_000385215.1 Thioalkalivibrio thiocyanoxidans ARh2 | reverse complement strand
GTTGGATGGGTCCGATCGGCCAGGGGCTGGCCTCCTACAGTGGGGGGTGTTGCGGGCGGCGTTGGGGTGTTGCTTGCCCGGGGGTTCGGGCGCCTGGTGAGGGCGATCGCCCAGGGGGCTGGGCTCCTACGGGGGCGGGGGGTCATGGGTTGCGGATGAAGCCCATGGCTTCGAGTTTGAGCAGGATGCGGTGGGCGGCTTCGTCCGGGGTCATCTCGCGGGTGTCGAGGCGCAGCTCGGGGTTTTGCGGCTCCTGGTAGGGGTCGTCGATGCCGGTGAATTCCTTGATGATGCCGGCGCGGGCCTTGGCGTAGAGGCCCTTGCGGTCGCGGGCCTCGCAGGTTTCCAGCGGCGTAGCGACGTGGACCTCGATAAAGCCCCCTACCCGCTCGATGCGTTCGCGCACGCGGCGGCGCATGTCGGTGTACGGCGCGATGGGGGCGCAGATGGCGCAGCCGCCGTTCTTGGTAATCTCGCTGGCCACATAGCCGATGCGCTGGACGTTGATGTCGCGGTGCTCCCTGGAGAAGCCGAGCTCGCTGGAGAGCTCCTTGCGCACGATATCGCCATCCAGCAGCGTGACGGCGCGCCCACCCAGCTCCATCAGCTTGACCCGCAGGGCGTTGGCCATGGTGGACTTGCCTGAACCGGACAGGCCGGTGAAGAAAACGGTGAAGCCCTGGCGGTCGCGCGGCGGGAAGCTGCGGCGAAGCTCCTGCACTACCTCCGGGTAGGAGAACCATTCCGGGATCTCCAGACCTTCGCGCAGGCGGCGGCGAAATTCCGAACTGGGGAGGCTGAGGGTGTGTTCGCCCTCGCGCACCTCGTCGGCCGGTACGAAATCTGCCCGATCCTGCACGTAGGTCATGGCCTGGAACGGGACCATTTCGATGCCGATCTCTTCGGCATGGCGCTGGATCAGTTCCTGTGCCTCATAGGGGCCGTAGAAGGCCTGCTCGTCCGGGCCTGCATCGGGGCTGGCATGGTCGCGGCCGACGATCATGTGCGTGCAGCCGTAGTTGCGACGGATGATCGCGTGCCACAGGGCCTCGCGCGGGCCGGCCATGCGCATCGCCAGCGGCAAAAGGCTCAGCTGGGTGGTCTGCTCCGGGGCCTGACGCAGCACATGCTCGTAGCAGCGCACGCGGGCGTAATGGTCCACATCGCCCGGGGCAGTCACGCCCACGACCGGGTGGATCAGCAGGTTGGCCTCCGTCTGGCGCACGGCGCGGCGGGTGAGCTCCACCTGGGCGCGGTGCATCGGGTTGCGCGTCTGGAAGGCGACCACGCGGTTCCAGCCAAGCTTCTGGAAGTATTCGCGTAGCTCTCTCGGGCTGTAGCGGTAGTTACGAAAGTCGTGGTGGACCGGGGCCTCGAGGCCATGCAGCGTGCCGCCCAGATAGACTGGGCCTGTGCGATGCAGCAGCTCGTTGACGCCCGGGTGGGCGGTATCGGTGGTGCCGAACACCTGTTCCGCCTCGCGAGTGCGATCGGGCGTCCAGCGATGCTCCACGTCCATCACCGCGATGAGCATGCCCTCGGCATCGCGCAGGGCGATGCGGCTGCCCTCCTCCACCTGCGCGGCGAAGGCTTCGGTCACGTCCAGCGTGATCGGCATAGGCCACAGCGTGCCATCGGCCAGGCGCATGTTCTCGAGCACGCCGTCATAGTCCGCCGGGCCCATGAAGCCCGTCAGCGGGGAGAAGCCGCCATTCAGCAGCAGCTCCGCATCGCACTGCTGGCGCAGGGTCAGATCCCAGGAGGGCATATCCCGCGCCGCTTCATTCAATTCGCGCGCAGTCGCCTCGTCCACATACCGCTCGCAGAGCGTGCCGCCATACGGCGTAATCAATTCCATTCCATCATCCGTTGTCGTTTCGCCTTCTGTAGGAGGCCAGCCCTCTGGCCGATTGGGGTATCACCAGCACCCCATCGCGCAGGGGGCTGCGCTCCTACAGGG
>NZ_ARQK01000003.1 GCF_000385215.1 Thioalkalivibrio thiocyanoxidans ARh2 | reverse complement strand
CCCTCGTAGACCTCGTCGCCGGGGCCGATGAACAGCTTGCCGCGATCCTGCAGGTTGAACAGGGCAAAGCCCAGCGCCTTGCCAGCGGCGTTGGCGATCAAGGGTCAGGGGGTCAGAGCTTGCCTTTTGCCCAAGGCGCTGCAAGAAGACGAGCTAGCTATACACGACAAAGCGCCCGGCGGATGATCCGACCGGGCGCTTCTTTTTTGCCTTGCCCACTGACGGGGCGCTGGCGTAGGCCTTATGCCGAGGCGGCGCGGGCGGCCTTCTTGCGTTCGTGCTCGAGCAGGAACTTCTTGCGGATGCGGATGCGCGCGCGTGGGGTCAGAGCTCGCCTTTTGCCCCCGGATTGGTCGCCCCCAGAGCTCTCAAATTGTTCGACGGCTGCGCTTGGGGCGTGACTGTCGTATCGTATTCCGGAAGGAGGCTCGGGCATGCATCCATTGATTGAACAACATCGCAGCGCCCTCGAATCGGTATGCCGTGACTTCGGCGTCTCGCGGCTCGACGTTTTCGGATCTGCAGCTCGCGGCGAAGATTTCGACCCTGAACGTTCGGACGTGGATTTCCTCGTAGAATTCGGGCCGGATCAGACCAGATTGTCCCTAGACAAATTCCTCGGTCTGCGCAGAGAGTTGAGCGACATTCTTGGACGGCCCGTGGACCTGGTGACGCCGGAAAGCGTGAGCAATCCGTATGTCCTCGCGGATATCGAGCGAACCCGGGAAGCGGTCCATGCGGCGTGATCCGCGTGCTTACGTTTGGGATGCACGTGAAGCCGCGAGACGCGTGGCGGAATTCGTGGAGGACGCAAACGAAGATGGCTACATGGCCAGCGACCTGATGCGCTCCGCCGTTGAGCGGCAGCTGGAGATTCTGGGCGAGGCGCTGGGGCAGCTGGAAAAGGCGGATCCCGATCTGGCCCGACAGATTCCACAGTTGAGGGCGGCCGTGGATCTGCGAAACCTGTTGATCCATGGTTATGCCAAGATCGATAGCCGTATTGTCTGGAGCACTGCCACGACCGACGTCCCGGTTATGGCGCGCGAACTGGACAGTTTACTGCGGCAACTGGATGAGTGAGGCCCGCAATAGCGGCCGTCACGTTGGGCTGCTAGCTGTTTGGGAAACCTTGCCTGTTTTGCCCCTCGGCGGAGCACCACATACAGGTCCCGGATAAACGCTTTGCAATTCCCGGGGTGGCAAAGAACCTGGTTCCAGCGGACATGACACGAAAAAGCGCCCGGCGGATGATCCGACCGGGCGCTTTTTTTGCCTGCCCCACTTGCGGGGCGTTGGCGTCCGCCGTTACGCCGAAGCGGCGCGGGCGGCCTTCTTGCGTTCGTGCTCGAGCAGGAACTTCTTGCGGATGCGGATGTTTTCCGGGGTGACCTCGACCAGTTCGTCGTCGTCGATGAACTCGATGGCCTGCTCCAGCGTCATGCGGATCGGCGGGGTCAGCTGGATGTTTTCGTCCGTGCCGGCGGCGCGGATGTTGGTCAGCTGCTTGGCCTTGAGTGCGTTGACGACCAGGTCGTTCTCGCGCGAGTGCAGGCCGATCACCATACCCTCGTAGACCTCGTCGCCGGGGCCGATGAACAGCTTGCCGCGATCCTGCAGGTTGAACAGGGCAAAGCCCAGCGCCTTGCC
>NZ_ARQK01000002.1 GCF_000385215.1 Thioalkalivibrio thiocyanoxidans ARh2 | reverse complement strand
GGCAGTCCGGGGGCGCGAATCGCGCCCCCGGACGCAGTGAGCCGCGCGGGGCGGACTCGGCATCAGCAAGACAGGACAGGAGGTCCGACATGGGAAAAATCGTCGACAGCATGAGCGCCGCCGCCCGCGATGCGGGCGGGGCGCGCGCCACGCGGAGTGACCGTGAGAGTCACTACCGCGATTTCGCCGCCTGGGCGCACCAGGAGGCGAATATCCAGATCCGCGACGTGTCGCGGATCAAGGAAAAGCACATCCGGGCCTATTTTCAGGCCCGGAGCGAACAGGGGCTGTCGAAAGGCACCCTGCAAAACCGCGCAGCGTCGCTCCGAGCGGCGCTGCGCGGCACCGGGAGCGAGTACGGCCGCATCGCGGCCGACAAGCTCACGAACAGCGAGCTGGGCATCGATGGGCGGTCCCGAATCGGGACCAAGACCGCGATGTCTCCGGAGCGCTACGAGCAGGCCCGAGAGGCCCTGCTGTCGCGTGGGTATGAGCGTGAGGCCGCGGGCCTCGCGCTCGCGGCGAGCCTCGGCCTGCGTGCCGAAGAGGTCGTCCAGAGCCACCGTTCGCTCGCAACCTGGGAACGCCGCCTCGAAGAGGGGCGTGACCAGGTGCGGGTGATCCACGGAACCAAGGGCGGCCGACCACGTGATGTACGCGTGCATGACCGCGAGCGGACGCTCGCGGCTGTCCGTGAGGCGCGCAGCCTCGCGGGGCGCGGGTATCTGATACGCAGTGCATCCCCGACGCTCGCCAGCGCGATGGACCGCTGGCACAACACGATGCACCGCGTAGCCGGGTTGCGGGGCAAGGAAGCGCCCCACGCCCTCCGGTACGCGTACACGCGTACCGGCGTCGATCGGTACCAGGGCGAGGGCTACACCCAAGGCGAGTCCCGAGCGCTGGCCTCCGGCGATCTCGGGCACGGCGATGGCCGTGGTCGCTGGGTCAGCTCGACGTATCTGCGATGATCGACCGTTAGACCCACAGCCCCCCGTTCCTCTGGAACAGGGGGCTTTTTTCTTTGCAGGAGAAGGGCAGCACGCGGACGCGCGGGAGCGCCCCCGGATGCCGGGGCAGCGCAGACGTTGCACCCGATGACCGCAGTTTGGGCGCCCGAATTTCCTGGGACGTTCCCGCGCCCAGCGGCCCCGACCGTTTCCGGCCCTGGCGGCGCGTAGCGCCGCTATGCCGACCAGGTCGCCCGGAGGGCGACACCTTCGGGGG
>NZ_ARQK01000001.1 GCF_000385215.1 Thioalkalivibrio thiocyanoxidans ARh2 | reverse complement strand
GATCATTTCTTGATCACCTCCCGATTGCGTTCCATGGGCCGGCCGGAACCGCCGCGGCGCAGGAAACGCTTCAGCGATTGCTTGAGTCCGATCCGGGTCAGAGCCGCGGAGACGGCGTCCGAACCCAGCGCGGGCAACAATGCGTTACCCGCGAAAGATGTGCTCCATCTCCCGCTTGAACCCGCGCTGGTGCGCGATCTGCAGGCTGGCCAGCCCATAGGTCGTATTGCCCTCGAGGATCAGCGGGCCCTCGGGGGTAATCGCGATATCCCAGCCGATCGTCTTGACCTCGGGCAGACTGCGCTGCGCCTGGAGCGCAAGCGACTTGACCTCCTCCCACAACGGCAACCGGGTACCCTCAATCCGTTTGCCCGTATCCGGATGCTCGGCGACCGGCTGAATGACCGGCCACGCCGGGCTACGCGAGGCATAACCCACCGCCAGGCGGCCAGTACCCATGTCCACTGCGGCCACGACATTACCGGTAACACCCAGCACGAAATTATCGGTTTCCCCATCTCCTGCGGTCAGCTTGATCTCCGCACGAAACAGATGGGCCTCGCCGCCGCGCATGTAGGTCACGATCCGCACACAACCCACGGCCGCAGGCGACATCAGGTTCCGGAGGTCGTGATGGACATGGATACGCGACTGGGCGATGTAGGGCCTGTGGCTCTGGTTGGCGCGCTCCCGGATGAAGTAAAACAAACCGCTGGGCGTCGTCGTTCTGCCACAGCAAAGCCATCGACCCTGACGCCAGATAGCGGAGAATGCCCCGTCACCATACGATCCATCATCGGATTTGATAAACAGGTCATCCGCGCAATCGCCAAGCAACTCCAGCCAGCGCCGGGCGTCCAGCACAACCGGCGCTGGCTTCGAAAAACCGTCTCCACCGAGAGGAACCTCATCCGACGGAATGATCGCCTGAAGTGTCGGGGTGGGGAGACCATGCCGCTGACAGTGGGCAAAGAACAGCGACTTGCGACTAATGGTGGTTCGATCCCTCTCCGCACTCCGGGCACGGAAGTGGTCCCGATAGTCTTCATTGTCGATCACGTAGTCGTTCCAGCGCGAAGGCTCGACCGAGGCCAGGCGGTAGAGCGAGTAATAACGCGGCCCGATGCGATACCGGAACCGGGC